>JAUVVB010000010.1 GCA_030604825.1 Chloroflexota bacterium
CCTGGCCTTACCTTGGCGCTGCCCACACCGAGGTCGAAGAGAATGGCAGCGGGAACGATGGGCACCTTCGCCACGCCCATGTCGAAGCCATAGCCCCTCTCCTCCAGATAGCGCATCACCCCTCCAGCGGCCTCAAGCCCGAAGGCGCTACCCCCACTCAGCAGGATGGCGTGGGCCCGTCCTACCAGGCTCATCGGGCGAAGCGGATCCGTCTCCCTGGTGCCCGGCGCCGAGCCCCGAACATCGACACCAGCAACCACCCCTTCGGGGCAAAGGACCACGGTGCACCCGGTCACCGCCTCCTTATCGGTGTAATGGCCTACCTTTATCCCGGCAACGTCGGTGATGGCATCGTACATGTAAAGAGCCTCCTCGGACACTGCCCGAGAAGGCTCTCAATCACATCCCCTATGGCCGTCTCGGTCGTGACCGATCCAAGCGACTTTTTTGATTGTTTACGCGATTTCCGTTCTCACCGCCATAAAGGTCGGTGGAATATCAGCCTATCATATGAGCCTGGGAATTGTCAATAGCATGGTGAAGGCTTTTACTATCCGAATTAGTCTTATTTTTGACATCTAGGACAGAAGTACGTCCCCCGCCCCCTGATGGGGATGCGCTGGATGGGGGTACTGCATTTTGGGCAGGGCTCGCCGCCGCGGTGCGCAACCTGGAAGGCGAACTGCGCCGCCCCCAGCTCGCCGCCGGGACGCCGGTAATCGCTGATGCTCGCCCCCCAGCTGGCGATAGCCTGTTCCAGCACCTGACGCACTGCGCCATGCAGCCGCACCACCTCCTCCCAGCAGAGGCTATTCGCCCGCCGTAACGGGTGGATGCCGGCAGCAAACAGGGCTTCATCGGCATACATATTGCCCACCCCGGCGAGGAAATGCTGGTCGCAAAGAACGGCCTTAATCGGCGCCGAGCGTTTCCCCAGCTGCTGGGCCAAATCCTGAGCGGTGAAGCCTGGCTCCAGAGGCTCAGGGCCAAGCCGGCCCACCACCGTGGTTTCGTCCGCTACCAGCCATATCCTGGCCAGTTTTCTGCGGTCGCAGAAGTGAAGCTCCTTGCCATCGTCCAAGAGGAATGTGGCCCGGGCATGAGGGTCGGGCTCCTGGGAAGCAGCCTTGAGCAGCAGCGAGCCGCTCATCCTGAGATGAAAAATCAGCGCCTCACCAGTGGAAAGACGAAAAATGAGGTATTTGCCCCGCCTATCCAGCCCAGTTATACTCTGGCCTATTAAACGCCGAGAAAAGTCCTCTGCTGCAGGAATTTGCACCGTTCTAGGCCAAATTAGGGTGACACCACGGAAGCTTCGACCGGCTAATGCCGGCGCCAGCTCCCTCTTTATGACCTCTACCTCGGGCAGCTCAGGCATCTTTTCGAGCTAAACGCTGTGGTGGAAATGGTCAATGGCTATCGATGTGCCCTTTCCTGCAATCGCCTTTGCCTAATCCAGCTCTCCCCAGTTCTTTCCCGCCTTCACCTGCACCTTGAGGGGAACGCTGAGCTCCATGGCCCGGGGCATGATCTCCTCCACCAGCCCCCTCATCTCCTCCAGCTCCCCCTGGGGAACCTCGAAGACCAGCTCATCGTGAACCTGAAGGATCATCCCGCTCTCAAGTCCCCGCCTTTCCATCTCCTGATGCAGGGAGACCATCGCCAGCTTGATGATATCGGCGGAGGTTCCCTGAACTGGCATGTTTATCGCCATCCGCTCCGCCGCTGCCCTCACCTGGGCATTGGAGGAGTTTATCTCGGGGATGTATCGCCTTCTCCCCAATATGGTCTCCACATAGCCCCTCTGCCGAGCGAGGAGCTTGGTGGCCTCGATGTATGTTTTCACCCCGGGATGCTTCTCGAAATAGGTGCTGATGAACTGGGAGGCCTCCTCCCGGGTAAGCTCGGTGGCCTGCTCCAGCCCAAACTCGCTCATCCCGTAGATCACGCCAAAGTTCACTGTCTTGGCCACCCTCCTCATGTCAGGGGTCACCTGGGAGGGGGAAACACCGAACACCTGAGAGGCAGTGGCAGCGTGGATGTCCTCATCCCGCTGGAAGGCGGCAAGGAGATTGGGGTCCTGGGAGAGGTGGGCCATCACCCGCAGATCGATCTGGGAATAGTCGGCACCGAGCAGGAGATGGCCGTCACCGGCAATAAAGGCCTGCCTCACCTGCCTTCCCAGCTCCCCCCTGATGGGGATGTTTTGCAGATTGGGGTCGCTGGAGGAGAGCCGCCCGGTGGTGGTGCCCGTCTGGTTGAAACTGGTATGCACCCTCCCTGTCTGGGGATTGGTCAGGACAGGCAGGGCATCGATATAGGTGGACTTCAGCTTTGTTAGCTGGCGATACTCCAGGAGGGGCTCAATTACGGGGTGAACGCCCCTAAGCCCATCGAGGACGGAGGCATCGGTGGAATAGCCGCTCTTGGTCTTACGCCCGCCGGGCAGCCTCAGTTCCTCGAAGAGAACAGCCCCCAGTTGCTGGGTTGAATTTATGTTAAATCTATGGCCAACCAGGTTATAGATCTCCGCCTCGAGCTCTATCATCCTCTGCCCCAGGCCCTGGGACATCGCCCACAGGGAATCCCTATCCAGCGCCACCCCGTTCCTCTCCATGGCCAGGAGCACCGGAACCAGGGGCATCTCCACCCGGGAGAAGAGGTCCCACAGCCCCTCCCCCTTCAGCTCCCCCTCGAGCAGCCCGGCCAGCATCCCGGTGATGTTAGCATCGTCACAGGCATATCGAGCAGCAGTGGCAATATCGACATAGGCCATGGAGATTTGCTTTGCCCCCTTGCCGATGAGGTCGCTGATGGGGGTCATCTCGATGCCCAGCCGGCTGAAGGCAAGGGACTTGAGCCCCAGCGCCTTCTCCCCCAATAGATAGGCGGCGATCATGGTGTCGAAGCTGAGGTTCTTCAGCTCGATGCCATGCTGGGCCAGAACCATCATGTCATACTTCCCATTGTGGGCCACCTTGGCAACCCCCGGATCCTGGATGAGGGGCTTTAGCCCTTCCACAACCTGGGCCAGGGGGAGCTGGGTGCCCATACTATGCCCTACAGGCACATAGCAGGCCCTGCCCTGCTGCCAAGATATGGAGATGCCCACCAGCCCGGCATGCATAGGATGCCTGCCCGTGGTCTCAACGTCGATGACGAAGGATGGGACGGCGGATAGCTTCTCCACCAGCCCCTCCAGAGCCTCGGGGGTGTCCACAATGTGGTAATCCCTTTCCAGCACCTCCTTGGGCACCCTTTCCCCCTCCATCTCCAGCCCCTGGAGCTTTGGCAGAAGGGTGGTGAACTCCAGTTCCCGGAAGAACTCCACCACCCTCTCCCGATCGAAGGCGGAGATGGCACAGGCATCCAGGTCCAGGGTGATGGGGACATCGGCGACGATAGTGGCCAGCCTCTTGCTTTGCTGCGCCTTTTTTTCGCCCTCTCTCAGTGCCTGCTGCACCTTTGGCGGGGCTACCTCATCGATATGGGCGTATATTTCCTCGATGGTGTCAAACTGCTGAAGCAGCTTCGCCGCCGTCTTCTCGCCGATCCCCGAGACGCCGGGAATGTTGTCCGTGGCATCTCCTTTCAACCCCTTGAGGTCGGCGATTCGGGGGGGAGGGATGCCATATCTCTCCATCACCCTTTGCTCATCGTAGACCACGGTGTCGCTGAAGGGCCTGCCCGGCCTGGGGGTAAGCACCCTCACCCTGGGGGAAACTAACTGCAAGGTATCCAGGTCCCCGCTGACGACAATGGTATCGATCCCCTGGGCGCTGGCCTGGCGGCAAAGGGTCCCCAGGATATCGTCGGCCTCATAGCCCTCCACCTCAAAGAGGGGGATATGAAATGCCTGCACCAACTGGCGCACCCGCTTAAACTGATCCCTTAGCTCATCAGGAGCGGGGGGACGCTGCGCCTTATAGGGCTCGAACTCCTTATGCCTGAAGGTGGGTGCCGGATAGTCGAAGGCGATGGCATAATGGGTAGGCCTGAGCTCGGCGAGCACCTTTAGCACCATGCTGGCAAAGCCATAGACCGCCCCCGTCATCTCCCCCGTCTTGGTTACCGCCAGCGGGGGCAGGGCATGAAAGGCGCGATGCACCAGCGCATTGCCATCGAACAGCAAGAGCAATGGCTTTTTTTCGACCACTTCGTTCCCCTTCAATATCCCTCTCCTCCCCATTATAGCAACTTGTTGGAAAAAGCAAAACTTGATAGCTTGCTCCCTTATGATGTATCATTACCTAATATCGGGGGAAGGGGATGAAGGGAAAAGACCTGCTCTCCATAGCTGATCTGGATTCAGGGGAAATCCACGGCCTGATCGATAGCGCCATCACGTTGAAGCGGGGTGGAAGGAAAGCCCTCCTGGAGGGCAAAATGCTGGCCCTCATCTTCGAGAAGCCCTCCCTGCGCACCAGGGTGAGCTTTGATGTTGCCATGAAGCAGCTGGGAGGGGATACCATCTACCTCTCCCAAGCTGAGGTAGGACTGGGACAGCGGGAGCCCATATCCGATGTGGCTCGGGTGCTCAGCCGCTACGTGGATGGAATCGTGGCCCGAACCTTCTCCCACCAAAGCGTGGAGCTTCTGGCCCAATATGCCTCCGTCCCGGTGATAAACGGCCTCTCCGACGAGGAGCACCCCTGCCAGGTTCTTTCGGATCTCTTGACCATCTATGAAAAGAAAGGCACACTGGAAGGTTTGATCGTCACCTATATTGGGGATGCCAATAACGTTGCCAACAGCCTGCTGCTGGCAGCATCCATAATGGGGATGGATTTCAGGATCGCCTCCCCCCAAGGCTATGGGCCTGCCGAGAAATTCCTGGTCCAGGGCCGAAAAACCCTGTTGACGCAGGACCCGAAACAGGCTGCCCGGGATGCCGATGTGGTCTATACCGATGTCTGGACCAGCATGGGGCAGGAGGCGGAGGCGGAGCGTCGCCGGATGGCTTTTTCGGGCTATCAGGTAGATAGCAGGCTTTTGTCGCTGGCAAAAGGGGAAGCCATCTTTATGCACCCGCTGCCGGCACATCATGGGGAGGAGATAGCGGAGGGGCTCCTGGAACTACCCCAGTCGGTGGTCTTCGACCAGGCGGAGAACCGGCTCCACATGCAAAAGGCGATCTTGGTGAAACTTCTAGGGGTATAAATAGGGGTATAAAGATGTGGGAAAAGGTAGGAGTCAAGATCGCCTGCGGAGTGTTTAGAACTCTTTGGGGCAAGCTGAAATCCGTCCTGGGTGGGAAAAGGGTGAAGATTACTGCCCGCGAAGTTGAAATCCCTGTCCCTGGAGGACGAAGCATCAAATATTCTGAGAGGATAACGGAAGTTCCTCTTAGTAAGGAAACAATTAGCCTTGTCGACGGTGGTGTTGAGTCGATACTGACTTCCCCAGCCACAGCGGACGCGATTTCAAAGGTGCTTGGCCAAGCCGGGGCGAAGGAACTAGAAAAGCCCAAGGTGAGGGAGAAGAGGATAAAGCAAAGGGAAGATGTGGAGAGACTTGTGGAAGCTCCTCAGGTCAAAGCCTTGCCCGACAAGGAAAAGCTGCTATTTACGCTCTTCGCCTTTGTTGCTTATGGAGATAAGAGCTTCCACTCCGATGCTTTCTGCGAAGCCGAGAATGCCTATCGAGAAGCCTACGAATTTGCCAAAAAGCTCGATGACAAACCCCTTCAGGGTATTTGCCTTAATCTTATTGGCACGGCTATAGGTAATCAGCGTAGGGATGAAGAAGCGCTGCCTCTCTTCGAGGAAGCGCTAACGCTCAAATCCGACCTTGCCGAGGCTTGGTATAACAAAGGGGTGTCGCTTCTTAGGCTTAAGCGATATGAGAAAGCCACCGTATGCTTTGATAAGGTGATAAGGCTCAAGCCTAACGATGCCGACGCGTGGCATGGCAAAGGGGCAGCGCTTTTTGAGCTTGAGCGCTATGAGGAAGCCATCGCATGCTTTGGTGAGGCGATAAGGCTCGAGCCCGACCTTGCCGAGGCTTGGTATAACAAAGGCACAGCGCTTGCTGGGCTTGAGCGATATGAGGAAGCCATCTCCTGCTTCGATGAGGCGATAAGGCTTGACCCTGATTTTGCCATGGCTTGGTGTAATAAAGGCGTGGCGCTTAGCAGGCTTGAGCAATGCAAGGACGCCATTCCCTGCTTGGATGAGGCGATAAAGCTCGACCCCGATGATGCCGAGGCTTGGTATAACAAAGGCACAGCACTTATTGGGCTTGAGCGAGAAGAGGAAGCTATCCCTTGCTTTGATGAGGCGACAAGGCTTAACCCTGACCTTGGTAGCGCCTGGGCCATGAAAGGGCTGGCGCTGTTCCAGCTTGACCAAGACAAAGAGGCCAAGCAGAGCTTTGAGAAAGCTCTGCCTTTGAGAGATCAACTTCCAGATAATGGCATGTCGGTCTTTAACGCTTTAACTTTCCTCATTTTGATGGAGGGGCTGGAGAGCGTTGCCTCAAATGATATAGAAGAAGCTAAGGAGAGAGCTTCAGAGCTTGCGCAACTGAGGAAAGAGGCGGAGAAAGATAACATGGCTCAGGTGGTCCATCAAGCAAGGGCAGAGTTTAAAGGGATGCTTTCTAAGGGACAACTCAAAGGATTTCGCAAGCTTGAAAAGATACTAAGGGAAGTGGAAGAGCCATGACCAAGCCCATCGTTGCCATAATGGGCAGGCCAAACGTGGGCAAGTCCACCCTGTTCAATCGCCTGGTGGGAAAGCCGATGGCCATCACCGAGCACACCCCCGGCACCACCAGGGATCGCCTCTATGCCGACATCGTCTGGAGGGACTCCAGCCTCACCCTCATCGATACCGGCGGCCTGTTTCCCACCCCACCATCGGAGCTGGCCCACAGGGTGAAGGAGCAGGTGCAGGTAGCCATGGATGAGGCCGATGTAATCATCTTCCTGGTGGATGTAGTGGACGGGGCAACCGTTATGGACAAGGAGATCGCCGAAACCCTGCGCCGCTCGGGAAAGCCGGTAATGCTTGCCGTCAACAAGGCCGATAACGAGCAGCGCCGCCAGGAAGCGCTTCAGTTCTACGAGCTTGCCATGGGAGACCCCCTTCCCATCAGCGCCTATCACAACATCGGCGTGGACCAGCTGCTCGATATGGTAGTGGAAAATCTCCCCTTCTTCCCCCCTGAGGAGGAGCTGGAGATGATGAAGGTTGCCATTGTGGGTCGCCCCAATGTGGGAAAGTCCATGCTCCTCAACGCCATCCTGAGGCAGGAGCGGGCCATCGTCACCGATACCCCGGGCACCACCAGGGATGCCCTGGACACCATTTTTGAGTATAATGGCCAGCGTATGCTCCTCATCGATACCGCTGGCATTCGGAGGAGGGGAAAGGTTGAGGTGGGCATCGAGCGCTACAGCGTGGCCAGGGCGCTGCGCGCCATCAGCCGAGCCGATGTTGCCCTGCTCATCACCGAGGCCACCGAGGCCATCACCGCTCAGGATACCCACATCGCCGGCTACATCCAGGAGGCGTTCAAGGGGATGGTGCTGGTGGTTAATAAATGGGACCTGGTAGAGGAGATGGCGGACCGCTCCCAGTGGACCAGGGAGACCCGGCAACGGCTCAGGTTCATGCCTTACGTGCCCATCCTTTTCATCTCCGCCAAATACGGCAGGGGAATAGACGATGTTCTCAACGCAGCCAGGGAAATCTTCGAGGAGCGACAGAAGCGCGTCGCCACCGCCCTGCTAAATAGCGTCATCCGCGATGCGGTGGATACCCATGCCCCCCCTTCAGTGAGGGGCAAAAGGCTTAAAATCCTTTACGCCACCCAGGCGGAGATAAATCCCCCCACATTCGTCTTATTCATCAACGATCCCACCCTGATGCACTTCTCCTATCAGCGCTACCTGGAGAACAGGCTGCGCCAGGACTTTGGCTTTAAGGGAACGCCACTGCGCCTCATCTTCAAGAGAAGGGGTGAAAGGTGATCGTTCTCAAGTTTATCGGCATCGTCCTTCTGGGCTATCTCATCGGCGCCATCCCTTTTGGCGTCATCGCGGGAAGGCTGACTCGGGGCATCGATGTGAGGCAATATGGCAGTGGCAGCATGGGGGCGACCAACGTATTGCGCACCATTGGCGCCCGGGCAGGCATCCTGGTCTTCGTGGCCGACGTGGCAAAGGGGGCAGCGGCGGTGGCCCTGGCCTGGCTCATTTTCGCCTCATCGCCCCATGTGGCCTGGGGTCAGGTGGCCGGGGGGGCGGCAGCCGTCATCGGGCATAGCTGGCCCATATATGTCAAATTCCAGGGCGGGCGCGGCGTGACCACCGGCCTGGGCGCTCTGATGACGATGCTCTGGCCGGTAGCTCTCATCTGCCTCGCCATCTTCGCCATCGTTTTGGGGTTATCCCGCTATGTCTCCCTAGGCTCCATGCTGGCAGCCTCGGCAGCGATAGTGTTCACCATCCCCTTCATTATCCTGGGGGAGGAACCTTTTGCCTACCTGGTTTATGGATTGGTTGTGGTACCCATAGTGCTCTTTCGCCATCGGGGAAACATTCAACGGCTAATTTGCGGAGGAGAGCCAAGGATAGGCAGGACAAGCCCATGAAGGTCGCCATCATCGGCACCACCGGCTGGGGGACAACCCTGGGGATAATGCTCGGCCGAAGGGACATGGAGGTCGCCCTGTGGGCCAGAACCAGGGAGGAGGCTGAAAGGCTGGACAGGGAGAGGGAGAACGCCCAGCGCCTGCCTGGCGTTCGCCTTCCCCAAAACCTATCCCCCACCGCCTCCATAGCGGAAGCGCTCCAAGGCGCCTCGTTGGTTATCCTCGCCGTGCCCTCCCAGGAGATGAGGGCCAATGTCCGGCTTTTGAAGGAGCACGTCGATGAATCGATGCCCATCCTGAGCGCTGCCAAAGGGCTGGAGCTGGGAACGGCAAAAAGGATGAGCCAGGTGATCGCCGAGGAGCTCGGGCCGGCGCACAGGTCAAATATCTGTGTGCTCTCCGGGCCAAACCTATCCCGGGAGATCGTTCAAGGTTTGCCAGCATCAACGGTGGTCGCCGCAGAGGATACGTCACTGGCGGAAAGGGTTAAACGGATAATGAGCTCGCCAACCTTCCAGGTTTATACCAGCGACGACGTGGTGGGGGTTGAACTGGGGGGAGCGCTTAAGAACATCATCGCCCTGGGCGCAGGCATGGCCGATGGGCTGGGCTATGGCAACAATGCCAAGGCTGCCTATATGGCGCAAGGCCTTACCGAGATCACCCGCCTCGGGGTTGCCGCCGGGGCAAGCCCCATCACCTTCATTGGGCTTTCTTGCCTGGGGGACCTGCTGGCCACTTGCTCCAGCCCGCTGAGCCGAAATCACACCCTGGGGGAAGGGTTAGCCCAGGGACGCTCCCTGGAGGAGATAAAGGCCTCTATGGGAAGCGTTGTCGAGGGGGTTGCCACCACCGCTGCCGCCCGCCAGATGGCCCGAGAGCTGGGGGTGGAGATGCCCATCACCGAGCAGATCTACCGCGTGCTCTTTGAAGGCGAGAGTCCCGCCCGGGCGATGGCAGAGCTGATAGGGGAGCAAGGCTAAGCGGGGTCCAGTTCCCCAAATTCGTAAAATACCGCAGTGGCGGCCACCAAGCCTGCGGTCTCCGCCCTGAGAACTCGTCTGCCCAGGGTGATAGGCACCAGGCCACAGCTTCGCGCAATCTCCACCTCCGCCGGGGAAAAACCCCCTTCAGGACCGATAAAGATGTTCACCGTGAGCGGGCTTTTGCCCGCCAGGGCAGGGCGCAGCCCCATGGCCTCCTCCCCCTCCCAGGCGAGCAGGGAAAGCCCCTCGGCCGACTCACAGGCCTGGGGAAAAAGGAGCACCGGCATCAGCGAGGGAAGCCTCCCCCGCCCCGATTGCTCCGCCGCCTCAGCGATGATCCGCTGCCACCGGCCAGACTTCCTCGTGCTCACATCCTTGAGGTGCCCCACCACACAGCGCTCACAGAGCATGGGGACAAAGCCCATCACCCCCAGCTCCACCCCCTTCTGCAGGACGACTTCGAATTTATCGCCCTTGAGCAAGGCCTGATAGATGATGACCTTGATCCGCGGCTCCTCGATCAGCCTCCTCCCCACTACCACCCCTTTCACCCATCCCCTCTTCACCTCCTTCAGCTCCACCTCATATTCCCAGCCACTATTGTCCAGGACGATGATGCGCTCTCCCTGCCCCAGGCGCAGCACATCCCGTATCTGATGAACCTGATTTCCCTGGATCACCACACCATCCTGGTCTATCCATTCCGCAGGAATGAAAAAGCGGTGCATAACAGAACTCAACTTTACCCAACCTGGGCCACTATGGCTCGCCACCTATCCTCGGCCAGGACCTCTATTGTCTTAGCCCCCGCATCCCCAAGCCTTTCGCCCACCCCTTGAAGCCGGTCTTCAGCGATGCCACCAGCGATGAGAATGCCCCCTGCCTTGAGGCAGAGCGCCAGGGGATGGGAAAGCTCCTCGATGACATCGGCAGTGATATTGGCCACCACGAGGTCAAACCTCGCATCGAGGGGAAGGGTCCCCTCCTCAACGGTTACCAGGTGAGCCACTCCATTGGCCTGGATGTTTCCCTTCGCCACCGTCACCGCCGTGGGGTTGATGTCCACGGCCTGAACCGATGATGCCTCCAGCTTTGCCGCCGCTATAGCCAGAATCCCCGAGCCCGTCCCCAGGTCGAGCACCGCCATCCCCGGCCGAAGATATCGCTCCAGGGCCAACAGGCATAGCCTGGTGGTGGCATGCTCCCCGCTGCCAAAGGCCATCCCCGGGTCAAGCTCGATGACCACCTCGCCTGGCTTGGCCTTATAATCCTCCCAGGCCGGCTTTATCACCAGGCGCGCCCCCACCCTGAAGGTCTTGAAGTGCTTCCTCCAGGCGGTCTCCCATTCCTGCTCCTCGAATTCGCATTGGGAAAGCTCCACGGGACCTTTAAGCGCCAAGGAGGCCAGGGCCTGCTCAAGCTCCAGCCTCCTCTTGGGAAGGGAGATATCAACGGGAAGAAATATCTTGACTATGGCTTTTGCATCGGGGATGAGCTCCTGCTCTATGGCAACGCCGCCGTGGCCAAAGCCACCAAATACCTCCGCCACCAGCTCAGCATCGCCGGCCTGAACCTGGGCAGATAATTCAAGCCACCTCATCGCCTATTTTAGCTGCCGAAGGCATCCCTTATGCGGTGTAAAAATCCCTTTTCGCCCTCGGGCATACTGGCCTCTCCCAGGCTTTCTGCCAGCTCCTGGAAAAGCCTTCTCTGGCGCTCATCCAGCGAGGTGGGGGTGATCACGTGAGCTATTACGACCTGATCACCCCTTCCCCCTCCCCTGAGATGAGGTACCCCCTTCTCCTTGAGGCGAAATAGCTTTCCCATTTGGGTTCCCGGCGGAATCTTGAGGGTAACCGGGCTATCTACCGTAGGCACCTCCACCTCAGCCCCCAGGGCCGCCTGGGCGAAGTTGATGGGCAGGTCATAGATGATGTCATCCCCCCTGCGCTGGAAGAAGGGATGCTCCTCAACCGAGAGGGCGATATAAAGGTTCCCCGCACCCGCACCCCAGCTCCCCGCGTTGCCCTCCCCGCTGAGGCGAATCTGGGAGCCATCGTCTACCCCGGCCGGGATGCGAACCGAGATGCGGCGCTGCCTTCTCTCCTTTCCCGAGCCGCGGCAATGATGACAGGGATGGGTGATGATCCTGCCATCACCGCCACAGCGGTCGCAGGGGGTGACGTTGACAAAGCGCCCAAAGATGCTGCGCTGCACCCGGCGCAACTGCCCCGTCCCGTTGCACTGGGGACACCTTGAGGGCTGGCTTCCCGGCTCGCTGCCCACCCCATGACACTGGGAGCAGTTCTCGATGCGCTCAACCTCGATCTCCCTTTCGCAGCCGAAAACCGCCTCCTCAAAGGAGATGGAAAGGGAATAGCGAAGGTCAGCACCCTGCTGTGGGCCGCGCCGGGCGGCGGTGGTGGCGCCACCGAAGAAGCTATCGAAGATATCGCCAAATCCCCGGAAGATGTCGAAGTCCTCAAAGCCTCGACCAAAGCCCTCCCCCACGTGCCTGAAGCGATCGTAGTTCGCCCTCTTTTCGGGGTCGGAGAGCACCTCATAGGCCTCGTTGAGCTCCTTGAACCTCTCCTCAGCCCCATCCGCCTTATTGCGGTCGGGGTGGTGCTGAAAGGCGAGCTTCCTGAAGGCCCGCTTTATCTCCTCCGCCGAGGCCGACCGATCTAGGCCTAAAACCTCATAATAATCTCTTTTGGCAGCCATGCTTCAAATTCCGGGCGCAACTTAACATTCTATTATAATCGAGCTTTTAGCACATGGCAAGCTTTCATATCTATCCCCAACAAAAAAAGGGCGGGGTCCTTCCCGCCCTTTTTCCAAAGCCTTACCCTAAACCTCGCGGAACTCGCCCTCCACCGTCCCCTCCTCCGGTGGCTTCTCTCCGGGTGGCTCCTCGCCGGGGGCCTCCCCACTGGGCGGGGGCTGCGCCTGATAGACGGCAGCGCCCACCCTCTGCAATGCCTCGGATAGCTCCTGCATGATGCGCCGCACCTCGTTTATATCGCCGCTCTGAAGGGCCGAGCGCAGGGCGGCGATCTTCTCCTCCGCCTGCTGCCTGAGGTCGGCGGGCACCTTATCGCCGTGCTCGCGGAGGGTCTTCTCCGCCGTATAGGCCAGGGTATCAGCAGCGTTCCTGGTCTCCACCTCCTCCCGCCTCCTCCGGTCCTCCTCGGCATAGGTCTCCGCATCCCGCTGCATCCGCTCCACCTCCTCCCTGGAAAGGCCGCTGGAGGCAGTGATCACGATCTTCTGCTCCTTCCCCGTCCCTTTATCGTGAGCCTTGACGCTAACGATGCCATTGGCATCGATGTCGAAGGCGACCTCGATCTGGGGGACGCCCCGGGGGGCGGGGATGACACCATCCAGCATAAACCGCCCTAATGTCTTGTTATCCGCAGCCATGGCCCTCTCCCCCTGGAGCACGTGGATATCCACGCTGGTCTGGTTATCGGCAGCGGTGCTGAAGAGCTGGCCCTTGGAGGTGGGGATGGTGGTATTCCGGGGTATGAGCGTGGTCATCACCCCACCCAGGGTCTCGATGCCCAGGGTAAGCGGGGTTACATCCAGCAACAGCACGTCCCTCACCTCCCCCTTGAGCACGGCAGCCTGGATGGCGGCACCCATAGCCACCACCTCATCAGGGTTAACCCCCTTAGAGGGCTCCCTGCCAAATAGCTCCTTCACCTTCTGCTGCACCAGGGGCATGCGGGTCTGCCCCCCTACCAGGATAACCTCATCGATCTGAGCCGGGGTTAACCCCGCATCCTCCAGCGCCTGATGACAGGGACCAATGGTCTGCTCCACCAGGTCGCCCACCAGCTGTTCCAGCTTGGCCCGGGTCAGGGTTATGTTGAGGTGCTTCGGCCCGCTGGCATCGGCAGTGATGAAGGGGAGGTTAATATCCGTCTGCAGCGTGGTGGAGAGCTCGCACTTCGCCTTCTCCGCCCCCTCCTTCAGCCGCTGCAGCGCCATGCGATCCTGCCTCAGATCGATCCCCTGATCCTTCTTGAACTCGTCGCAAAGCCACTCGATGACCCTCTGGTCGAAGTCATCCCCCCCGAGATGGGTGTCGCCGCTGGTGGATTTCACCTGGAAGGTGCCCTCTCCCAACTCCAGGATGGATATATCGAAGGTGCCGCCACCGAGGTCGAAAACGGCGATGGTCTGCTCCTTCTTCTTATCCGCACCATAGGCCAGAGAGGCAGCGGTGGGCTCATTGATTATCCTGAGCACCTCAAGCCCGGCGATCTTGCCCGCATCCTTGGTCGCCTGTCGCTGGCTATCGTTGAAATAGGCGGGAACGGTGACCACCGCCTCGGTCACCTTATCGCCCAGATAGGCCTCAGCATCCGTCTTCATCTTCTGCAAGATCATCGCCGATATCTCAGCAGGGCTATAATCCCTATCACCCATAACCACCTTAGCGTCGCCATTGGGTGCCTGGGCTATCTTAAAGGGGAGGATCTTCTTATCCCGCTCCACCTCGGGGGCGTCGAACTTTCGCCCCATGAGGCGCTTGATGCTGAATATGGTATTATCGGGGTTGGTTATTGCCTGCCGCTTGGCCACCTGACCGGTGAGCCGCTCCCCCGACTTGCTCATCGCCACCATCGAAGGAGTCACCCGCCCTCCCTCGGCGCTGGGGATCACCACCGACTCCCCCGCCTCTATCACCGCCACACAGCTATTGGTGGTTCCCAGATCGATGCCTATTGCCTTTGCCATCTCTATCCTCCCGCTTCATTCTCCTTGATGGCTTCTTCCTTGCCCTTGCCCACCTTTACCAGGGCGGGGCGAAGCACCCGCTCATGCAGCTTGTAGCCCTTCTGCAGCTCCTCGATGACCTTCCCTTCCTCCCCCTCACCATAGAGCACCGCCTCATGAAGGCTGGGGGCGAAGGGCTCGCCAAGGGCCTTGATCTCGCTCACCCCATGTACTTCCAGTATCGCCTGAAGCTTGCGCTGGATAAGCCGGATGCCATCCACCCAGGTGAGGCCGGCAAGCTTTTCCGAGACGCTCTCCAGGGCACGCTCCAAATCATCAAGCACCGGGAGCAGGTTCAAGATCAGCGTGGAATTGGCAAACTTGACCATCTCCTCTCGCTCCTGCTCAACGCGCCTCTTGTAGTTTATGAAATCCGCCTGGGCCCTCTGCCAGTTGGCAAGATAGTCCTCCGCCTTAGCCCTTTCCTCCTCAAGCGCCTTCTTGAGCGAGGGCACATCCTCCCCTACAACCGCCTCCGGGGCCGCCGGAATCTCCTCAGGGCTAAGCTCCTTCTCCTCTTCTTCCAAATCATACCCCCAAAAGGAATTATTGCTACCCCCGGAAGCGGGATTGACCCTCGCCATAAAGCTCCCCAACCAGGTAGCTCATCAACGAACCCATGTAGCGCACCACAGAGATGGACCGCTCATATTGCATCCGAGTGGGACCCACCACCCCCAGGGCACCACCGACCTCACCTGGAACGCCATATCGGGTGATAACCATGCTGCACTCCCGCATGGCATCCTCCCTATTCTCCGCCCCAATAATAACCTGGACCCCTTCCCCAGCAAGAACCCCAGGTAGGATAGACCTCACCAGCCTCCTGCTCTCCAAAACCTCCATAAGGCTCAGCATCTTCTCGCTTTGGGCAAACTCTGGCTGAACCAAAATATGGGATAGCCCCTCAATATGGGGTTCCTCATACCTCTGCTCATCCTCCCCTTCCATGACGTGCACTACCGCCTTCCTCACCCTCTCCTCAGCAGGGGAAAGCTCCACGCCCCTTGAGGCAATCTCCGACCTGGTCAAACCGCCAAAGATGGCATTAAGTCTATTGGCGATAAAGGTAAGCCCCTCCTGCGATATCGCCTCATCGAAGCTCACCAGCTGCTGTTTGAGCCTGGTCTCGCCGAGGAGGACGATGAGCAGGGCAAGGAAATCCTGTACCGCCACCAGTTCCAGGTGCTTCAGCCTGGACTCCACCGCCTTGGGGGAGGTAACGATAGCCATGTTGCGAACCATTCGTGCCAGCAAAGAGGCAGCGAGGCGGGTCCATTGCTCCAGCTCCGCCTCCACCTGGTGGAAGAGATGGGAGATCATGCGCTGCTCCTCCAGCGGCACCTCCCCTCCCCCCGCCAGGGACTGCACATAATATCGGTAGCCCTTGTCCGAGGGGACACCTCCCCCCGAGGCATGGCGGCGGATGATATAGCCATCCTCCTCAAGCCATGCCATCTCGTTTCGGATAGTGGCCGCACTTACCCCAAGCCCCTTTCGGGCGATGGTCTCCGAGGCTACGGGGCTCGCCCTGGAAATGTATTCGCCCACGATGATGCTGAGGACTTTCTCCTTCCTTTCCGAGAGCATCGCCAACCCCAATTAGCACTCTCAAGATGAGAGTGCTAATCTAATTTAATACCCCGTTATTCCCTTTGTCAAGGGGGTTGACCGACCAGCTTCTCTTTGTTATACTTTCCAAATATTGTCAAGCCTGAAGGATGAAATACAAGGCTGAAGGAGGCGAGGCTTGGCAGCTTATGGGCTGATTACTGGCTGGGGAAAGTATCTTCCCCGAAGGGTGCTCACCAATGAAGAACTGGAGAAAATGGTGGACACCTCCGACGAGTGGATCGCCAGCCGCACCGGCATCAGGGAGCGACGCATCGTGGCGGATGATGAGACGGTATCCACCATGGCGGTGGAGGCAGGAAAGCGGGCCCTTGAGGTTGCCCATCTTGCGCCCAGCTCCCTGGACCTGATCATCGTGGGCACCAATAGTCCCGACAGGCTAGTCCCGGGCTCAGCCTTCCTGGTGCAGCATGCCATCGGCGCCACCAAGGCGGCTGCCTTCGATATAGCTGCCGGCTGCAGCAGCTTCATCCACGCCCTGGCAACCGCCTATCAGTTCATCTCCTCAGGGGCTTATGAGAACATCCTGGTGGTGGGAAGCGATGCTGTAAGCCGCTATATCAACTGGGAGGACCGCGGCACCTGCATCCTCTTCGGCGATGGCGCCGGGGCGGTGGTGGTGCAGGCAAAGGGCGTGGCTAGCGATATGCTTCAATTTTTGCTGGGGAGCGACGGGGGAGGAGCCGATCTCCTCTACGTGCCCGGGGTTTGCGACCGGACAACGGGAACGCCCCCAAATGGGCACCACGTCATTATGGAAGGGAGAGAGGTATTCAAGTTCGCGGTCACCACTATGGCTGAGGCCTCCAGGCAGGTGGTGAAGGACGCTGGCCTTCAGATATCCGATATCGACCTCTTTATTCCCCACCAGGCAAACGACCGCATCATCCAGGCGGCAGCAAGGTCGCTGGGCATCCCCAGCGAAAAGGTCTTCGTCAATCTGGAACACTATGGCAACCTATCTGCGGCATCCCCCGCAGTGGCCCTTTGTGAGGCGGTGGAGCAGGGAAGGCTAAAGGCGGGGGATCTGGTTATTCTGGTAGCCTTTGGCGCCGGCCTATCCTGGGCCGCCATGGTGCTCAGGTGGCAGCCCTTAGCTAGCAAGGAGAAAGTATGAAGCAAGCGAAAGCAATTACCATGATGGATGCCATCTTCCCCAACGCCACCCTGGTGCGCGATCTACTTCTCGTCCTCGGCTTCAGTACCCTGACCGCTCTCTCCGCCCAGATCGCCTTCTATATCGGTCTTGTTCCCATTACGGGGCAGACCTTTGCCGTGCTGCTTGCCGGGGCACTCTTGGGGAGTAAGCGTGGCGCGCTGAGCCAGCTTACCTACCTAGGGATGGGAGCCATGGGTGCTCCTGTATTTGCCGGATGGATGGGTGGCCCCGCCGTGCTCCTGGGCCCCACCGGGGGATATCTCGTAGGGTTTGTGGCTGCGGCCTTCGTTGTCGGCTATCTCGCCGAGCGGGGTTGGGATCGACGCCTTTGGAGCATTGCCCTTGCCATGCTGGCTGGAAATGCCGTCATTTACCTGTTCGGCCTCTCTTGGCTTGCCCGATTTGTGCCTGCGGGCTCGCTCCTTTCCGCAGGGCTCATCCCCTTCATCCCCGGCGACCTGACAAAGCTGGTTGTGGCAACCATCGCCCTGCCCTCGGGGTGGGCAATCCTGAATCAACGGCGAGGTTGGTAATAAGTGGCCAGCAAAGGCTTGAAAAAGGAAAGGACAGCGATAAAGCCTGTCATCGGCCACAGCAAGTAGTTTGAAAAAATGGAGATCACCTGGCTTGGCCATTCCTGCTTCAGGATCAAGGGGCGGGATGCCACCCTGATCACCGACCCCTATGATGAGAGCATCGGCTACTCCCTGGGCAAGCCAAAGGCAAACATCGTCACCTCAAGTCATCCTCATCCCGGTCATGGCTTCGTGGCCGGAATTGGCGGCCTGCCCAAGGTGGTTCAGGGATCGGGGGAGTACGAGATTTCAGGCGTCTTCATCTCCGGCATTGCCGCCTTCCACGATAGCGAAAGGGGGAAGAGGCGAGGCAAGAACACCGTCTACCTCATCGAGATGGATGAGATCGCCCTTTGCCATCTTGGCGACCTGGGGCACGTCCTCCCCTCGGAGCTGGTGGAGGAGCTGAGCAATGTGGAGGTGCTCATGATTCCTGTGGGAGGGCTCTCCACCATCGATGCCGCACTGGCCGCCGAGATGGTGAGCCTGCTTCAGCCCAGGATCGTCATCCCCATGCACTATAAGACCGATGCGGTGCATTTCCCCTTTGAGCCGGTGAGCGCTTTTCTCAAGCAGATGGGGCTGAAGGGGGTTTCGGCCCAGCCTAAGCTATCCATAACCAAGGGAGGGCTGCCCGAGGGGACAAAGGTGGTGGTGCTGGACTACCATAGCTAGTTCTTTCCCGCCCACCCTGATAGGTTTTATTCAGGGGGCTTGTGCCCCCAAAGCATTCAGGGCAAAAAAGCGCCCCGGAGGTTTTTGGCCTTCGGGGCGCTCTTTATGTCACTTACCGGCGATCACACCGCGCGCCTCGTCCTCACGATGAGAACGATAACCGCAACCGCCAGTACCGCGCCAAGGCCGATCAGTATCCAGATCCAGTAGGGGATCGGCGGCGGCGGCAGTCCAGTGGTGAAGCCAGCAGAGGCCCACGCCGTGGTTGAACCGTCATGAGCGCGCACCCTCCAGAAGTACTGGGTGCCCTCCTCCAGGTCATCAGTAGGCGTGTAGGTCTGCTGATTGCCTAGGCTGGCGTCAACCACCTTGTCGGTGAAGCCAGCGTCGGTAGCCAACTGGAAGTCGTAGCCGGTCATACCCTCTACCGGTGTCCAGCTAAAGGTCGGCTTCAGCGGTTGATTGGTCGCGCCCCCTGGCGGACCGGTAAGGTCAGGCATGGGCGGTGCCACGCCAGGCCCGGTGGTGAAGGACTGAACCTCCGACCATGGACCAACGGCCGATGCCGTCCCCAGGACGGTGTTGTTCACCCTCATCCGCCAGTAGAAGGTCTTGTCGGACAGGAATGTGGCAGCCAACGTCCAACTGGTGGCGGGGGCGTTTACGGTGGTCCGCGTGAAGTTCATCATGCCGGGGTCGGTGTCCCAGTCGAGGTCATACCCCAGAGCGGCAGGAACTGACTCCCACTCGAAGGTGACATCGTACGCCGGTATGCCAATAGGCACGCCGGTGATTACACCAACGCCCGTTGCCCCATCAGCAGGCGCTATCAGATCAGGAGCCGGCACCACGCCCGGGGTTAGGGTATCGGTGTACTCCAGCACCTTGTCCACGATCATGCCCGCCACATAGACGTTCGCCGTGTCCACAGTGAACAGGGTGTAGGAGCTGCCCTCCACTCCCCTCAGCAGCGCCAGGGTGGGAGCATTGGCTATAGGGGCAAACCCCTGGGTCACCCGGAAGAACGCGGGCTGAGTGCCCAGGATGACCGGGGAGATTCCGGGCTCGATGGAGCGCAGCACACCACCTGCAGGCGGTGCAACGACCCATGCTGCCGGGTCAGCCACATAGAGCGCGCCATCGCCGCTCATCGCTATGCCTATAGCAGGCGCGGGCGCAGCCGAGATGTGCGCCTTGGAGGTGCCCACGAACCGCCACACCTGCCCCACAGCGCCACCACCGCCAATGTAAACCGTCGCATTGGTGGCATAATCGGGGTCAAAGGCGATCCACTGCACGCTCCCTGCTCCCTCGCCACTGATGGAACCAAACAGGCTTATGGCCATGGTGGAGGTATCGGTGATCTTCATCAGCACGCCGGTGCCCGAGCAGACGATGTCGCCGTTGGGACCCTGCTCCATCTCCATCACACCAACGCCCGAGTTGCCGATGACGGGCCAGGTGCTGCCGGCGTCGGTGCTCCTGCCCACCGAGGTGCCACTGGAAACATAGAGCGTGGTGGCGTCCTCAACAATCATGTCCGAGAACCCCGCAAGCGCACCGAGAAGGGTCTTCTGCAAGAAGAAGTCGCCGCCATTGTTGGACACCCTTATCCGGTTGCCGGCACCGCCAGGCTCGCCCCAGTAAATCGTAGAATCGGTGGCATACTCGGGGCTGACCCTGACCAGGGCGTTGTTGTTGTTGGTCACCATCACGTCTATGCGCTCCCAGTAGACATGCATTATGTAGTCGCTGCGCCACAGGCTGTCAAAGCCTGCACCAAAGGTCTGGCAGGTGGCGATGAAGAGCATGTTGTCGTTGGCATAGTCGGGCGAAGGCCACACGTCCATGATGCCCGTATTGATCAGGGTGTCGATGAGGGACACCTGGTTCCAGCTAACGCAGCTATCCTGGGTCCAGGAAAGGGCGCTCTCATCGCTCACACCACCGCCCGTGCCGCAGTAGGCCAGGCCGGTGGTGAGGAAGTCAGGGCTCAGAGCCACCAAGGCCAGGCCGCTAGCGCCTGTTGGCAGCTTGTTGGGCCCAGACCACCACGGGGGAGACCCCCACGGCTGGGTGGTATAAACCACATTGGCATAGGGTGCCGTGGCACTGGCTGCCGTGTCGCCCACGATGAGGGCAGCGCTTCCGCCAATGGTGCCCACGAAGTCAAGGCTGTTAACGCCGGTGACGCCAGAGACCAGCGCCGTCGCGCCAACGTTCCTCACCCGCCAGGCATCGTTATTGGCAGCAAGAGCTGCACCAGCGGTGCCCACGAAGGCGACCTGCGAGCCGCCCAGCAGACCGTTGAAGTCCTCGGGCAATGCTATGGTCGCGGAGGTGACAGGCTGGGCGAAAAGCACAATGGGCCACGCTGCTCCAAACCCGCCAGCAGCATCCCAGTTACCCGGCGCTGCCACAGCCACACGGCCATCGCCCAGATGCACCTGGGTAGCAGCAGCGACGCTGCCCGCAGCAACGATGGTGAAGTCGGTGCTGTAGTTGGACGAGAAGGCCACTGCGTAGACATCCTCATTGGCAACACCGCCGAAATTCTGCCCTGACCAGCTCAGGTTGGGCGGCGCGCCCCAGCCCCAGATGTAGACGCCGTTGGTCTCAGCGAAGAGGCCGGTGCCATCGGCCACACCGATAACGATGGGGTGTGTGCCACTCAGCACTGGCCCCACATCGATGGAGGTGATCACATCCGTGGCTGCACCGGCAATCGTAGTGGCAGTGCCCAGGGCGGACCAGGTTCCGCCGGCATCGTTGGATGCCCATATGGTAATGCCATCGGTGACCACTATGTAGTTGGCATCATCGGGGGCCACCGCAATCATCCCAGCAGCGGCGAGACCTGGATTGCTGAGCGTCGTCCAGTTCCGCCCGCCATTAGTCGACCGCATCACCTCAATGAAGGGGGCGACGGCGGCATTCGTGCCCGTGGTATAGATCACCTTGTCGGTGTCAAAGTTGGGGGAAAGGGCAAGGTCGTCGACATCGCCCATTATGTATATCCCCCTGCCCAGGGGCTGCGGCGTTATCACCGTTGCCCAGGAGAGGTCACCCGCCTCGGCGGGCTTGGCCGGAGCCGCTACCACAGCCAGGCTCAGCACCAGGACCAGTGCCATCAGCGCCATTACTATGCTGGGTAGTTTTCCTTTCATCTATTCTCCTTCCTATTTCAGGTAGTTAAACCCTTTCGGGCTTTTTGACTGTCATGGGTCGGCATTTCCTTCAAGCTATCTCATCTATCACCCCCTTTCACTGCGATTCCCTCCTCCAGAATAGGCCCTCCTTTCGCGTCGAGCCCAAGCCTACGAAGGGTTTCACCTATTTACCACATATCGCTTTATCTGTCAACCCCACAAAAAGGGAAGCCCACCAAGCAAACCTCAGCTAGCTTCCCCTTATCTTCAAAAAGATAATGATTCCCTTTTCTCTATTTCTTGGGGTTGACACTTCTCACCGCCGCTCCATACCCTTTATATCCACCCCCAGCCAACTCTCTGCACAGATTTAGATATGTTACTACAACAATAGTAATATTGTCAATACCTGAGCTACGTTGTGTATAGTATAAAGCTATTTTCAGGTTTGTCAAGCCCCAGGGCGAGGTCACGTCTCCTTTGCCAGCGTGGCCAGGAACTCGGCATTATTCTTAGTCTTTGCCAATCTCTCCAACACCCTCTCCGAAGCCTCGCTGGGATTGACGGAGTTGGAGGCCACCAGGCTTGCCATGCGCCTCAGCAGCCAAACCTTCTGCATGGTGGCCTCATCCAGGAGAAGCTCCTCCCGCCGGGTGCCGCTTCTCTGGATGTCGATGGCGGGGAAGATGCGGCGATCGGCAAGGCGGCGGTCCAGGTGAAGCTCCATGTTTCCCGTCCCCTTGAACTCCTCATAGATCACCTCGTCCATGCGGCTCCCGGTATCGACGATGCAGGTGGCGATGATGGTGAGACTTCCCCCCTCCTCGGTATTGCGGGCAGCGCCGAAGAAGCGCTTTGGCGGATAGAGGGCTACGGTGTCAATTCCGCCGGAGAGGGTGCGCCCGCTGGGGGGGAGGGCAAGGTTATAGGCCCGGGTGAGGCGGGTGATGCCATCGAGCAGGATGACCACATCCTTGCCATCCTCCACCAGCCTCTTTGCCCGCTCCAGGGCAAGCTCTGCCACCCGGGCGTGGTCATCCACCGGCTCATCAAAGGTGGAGCTGATGACGTCCCCCTTCACCGAGCGCTGCATATCGGTGACCTCCTCGGGGCGCTCCCCGATGAGGCAAATCATGAGGTAGATATCGTTGTAGTTGGCGGTGATGCCATTGGCGATATGCTTGAGCAGCACCGTCTTACCCGCCTTGGGCGGGGAGACGATGAGGCCGCGCTGTCCGCGGCCGATGGGAGCGATGAGGTTCACCAGGCGGGTGGAGAGAGTATCCGGGGTGGTCTCCAGATTGAGGAACCTGTTGGGAAAGATGGGGGTCAGGGAATTGAAATGGGGGCGAGATTTGGCCTGCTCAGGGTCATTGCCGTTTACCGCCTCCACGCGGAGCAGGCTAAGGTATTTCTCCCCATCCTTGGGCGGTCTCACCTGCCCGGTTACCATATCGCCGGTCCTGAGCCCGAAGCGGCGAATCTGGGACTGGGAAACGTAAATATCCCCTGGCCCCGCCCTAAGCTTATCCTGGCGCAGGAAGCCGAAGCCATCATCCATGATGTCGAGCACTCCACCGCCAAAGGTATACCCCTGAAGCTCTGCCTGGGCCTGAAGCAGCCTCATCACCAGGTCCTGCTTCTTGAGCGTGGTATGGCCCGAAATGCCCATCTCCCGGGCTATTTCCATTAGCTCCTCGCGCGTCTTGGCTTCCAGTTCTGCAATGTTTATGCTCATTTCTCGATCACCTTCCTCCAGTCCTCCGCAAAGCGGGAGATTCCGATATCGGTAAGGGGATGGCGGATCATCTGCATCAGCACATTATAGGGAACGGTGGCCACATGGGCCCCTGCCTTGGCAGCAGACACCATGTGAAGGGGATGACGCAGGCTGGCAGCAATTACCTGGGTGGGGAGATCGTAATATTCGAAGATCTCCACAGCGTCTTTAACCACCTCCATCCCCTGATGGCCAATATCATCCAGTCTGCCCACAAAGGGGCTGACATAGGTCGCCCCGGCAAGGGCACCAAGCAGGGCCTGATTCGCCGAAAAGCAAAGGGTGAAATTGGTCTTTATGTTCTCCCTGGAGAGAACGGAGATCGCCTCCAGCCCCGCCTCCGATACCGGTATCTTGACCACGACGTTCTCATGCCAAGAGGAGAGCTGGCGTGCCTCCTCAATCATGGCCTCGGCATCCAGGCTTAGCACCTCGGCAGAGACGGGGCCACCAACAATGGAACATATCTCCAGGATAGCCGCCTTGAAGTCAGCACTCTCCTCCCTGGCAACCAGGCTGGGATTTGTGGTTACCCCGCTTATGATGCCCAGCTTGGCGGCATGGCGGATGTGGTCTATATTTGCCGTATCTAGAAAGATGCGCACCTAAGGCCTCCAATCTTAAATTCAGCTACAAGGGCAAGGGATGCTGATCCCCCTCGCGGAGCACCCCCTTGGCCACGGCGATGAAATCGCGAAACAGGGGATGGGGGCGGTTGGGACGCGACCTGAACTCGGGATGAAACTGGGTGCCCACCATAAAGGGGTGGCCTCGAACCTCGCTGATCTCCACCAGCCTGCCCTCAGGGGAGAGGCCGCTGAAAACCATCCCTGCCTTCTCCAGGGTTTGCCGAAAATCGTTGTTCAACTCGAAACGGTGGCGGTGGCGCTCATAGACCACCCCCTCCCCATAGGCGGCGGCAGCCCGCGTTCCCTTCACCAGATGGCAGGGATAAACCCCCAACCTCATCGTCCCCCCCTTATCCCTCACCTGGCGCTGCTCCGGGAGCAGGTCGATCACGGGATAGGGCGTTTCCCGATCAAACTCGGTGGAATTGGCTTCAGCGGAGTCCAGCGCATATCGGGCATACTCGATAACCATAACATGCATCCCCAGACACAGCCCCAGATAGGGGATGTTGTTCTCCCGAGCGTATCTAGCGGTGTTTACCATCCCCTCGATTCCTCGAACGCCAAAACCCCCGGGGACGACGATCCCCTGGACGAAGCGAAGCAGATCTTCGCCGCCATCCTGTTCCACATCCTCGGAATGGATCCAAAGGATCTCTACATCCCGGTCATGGTAAACGGCGGCGTGGCACAGCGCCTCACGCACCGAGATGTAGGAATCACGAAGCTCCACATATTTGCCCACAATGGCAATGGGAAGGGACTCCTTGGGCTCCTTCATCCTCTCCACCAACCCCCACCACTCATTCAAGTCCTGCTCCTGGGAGGGGAGATTTAGCATCTCCACGATGAGCCGCCCCAGCCCTGCCTCTTCAAGGAGGAGCGGGGTTTCATAGATTATGGGCAAGGTGGGCAGGGGCAATACGGCTTTGCGATCCACGTCGCAGAAGAGGGCGATCTTGTCCCTGTTCTCCTCGGTAATGGGATAGTCGCTGCGACATACGATGATATCGGGCTGAATGCCGATGCGCCTCAGCTCGTTAACGCTGTGCTGGGTAGGCTTGGTCTTCACCTCCCCGGTGGAGGCAAGATAGGGGAGGAGGGTAACATGAACATAAAGCACGTTCTCCCTGCCGATATCGCTCCTCATCTGGCGGATGGCCTCCAGAAAGGGGAGCCCCTCGATGTCGCCCACGGTGCCCCCAACCTCGACGATGACCACATCAGCCCCGCTCTCTCGGGCCACATCCCAGAAGCGCTCCTTTATCTCGTTGATGACATGGGGGACCACCTGAATGGTGCCGCCAAGGAAGTCCCCCCTCCTCTCCCTGCCGATGAGGGAGCTATAGATCTGCCCCGTGGTCACGCTGGAGGCAGCGGTAAGGTTCACATCGATGAAGCGTTCATAGTGACCAAGGTCAAGGTCAGTCTCGGCACCATCCTGGGTGACGAACACCTCGCCATGCTGATAAGGGGACAGGGTCCCCGGATCGACGTTGATATAGGGATCCAGCTTCTGAACGGAGACGGAGATATTGCGGCTCTTCAACAACTTCCCTATGGAGGCGACGGTGATGCCCTTGCCCACCGAGCTCACCACGCCACCGGTCACAAATATATACTTGGTCATCCCTTGGCTTCCCTAGAGGAAAGAAATGGGGCCTTCCCTACTTTATCAATTCTGGAAGGAGTTCCTTCCGAAGTTTATACCATGCTCAGAGGCAGCCGTCTTATCGGCTTATCGGCATGGGGATCTCGCTCTGGGTATATTATTATAATGCCCCACATCCATAATGTCAAGCCCACATTGACCGGCAGGGCATTGCCTTCTCATAATGGCTGGAAGTGTGTTATAATGGGCCGATTCCGCGGAAATTGGGGCTTCATGGTCTCACAGCTTTTCTTAGTCCTTCTGCAGGGTGTTACAGGGCAGGCTGGAGGTAAGGTGTGATGCGGGTTGCCATCATCGGTCTGGGGCTGATCGGGGGTTCCATGGGTCTAGCCCTGAAGCAGGCCGATTTTGAAGTGGTGGGATTTGCCCGCCGCGGTGAGGTAGCCCAAAGGGCCCTCGCCATCGGGGCGGTGGACAGGGCTGAGGCGGATCTGGCCTCGGCGGTGGAGGGCGCCCAGATGGTGATCATCGCTACTCCAGTCCTGGCGATGAAGGAGATACTGGCCCAGCTGGGGAGGATGCTTCCCCATGACGCGGTGGTCAGCGACACGGCGAGCACCAAGGAGCAGGTTATGGGGTGGGCCCAGCAGAGCCTGCCCCCAGGGGTGAGTTTTATTGGCGGACATCCAATGGCGGGGACGGAGATATCGGGGATCGAGGCCGCCGAGGCGGAGCTCTTTCGTGGGTGCATCTACTGTTTGGTTCCCGGGGAAAACGCCTCCGAGGAGGCTATCTCCCTGGTGGAGGGGCTGGTGAGGAAGATAGGGGCAAAGCCTCTGTTCCTCGATGCCACGGAGCACGATAGCCTGGTGGCGGGCATCAGCCACCTTCCCCTGCTCCTTTCCACCGCCCTGGTTTCGGCCACCTGCAAAAGCCCCCAATGGCCCAAGATGGCGAAGCTAGCCGCCAGCGGATTTCGCGACCTCTCCCGCCTCGCCTCGGGAAGCCCCCAGATGAGCAGGGACATTTGCCTTACCAATAGGGAGCATATACTGCGCTGCATCGATGAGTTCAGCAAGGAGCTGGGGAAGCTACGCCGCCTGCTGAGCGAAGGTGGCGATGAACTGGAGGAGGCCTTCCTCAGGGCAAGGGAGGCCAGGGAGAAGTGGCTTCAGGGAGGATAGGGAGTTTTTATGGAGCAAAGGGTAAGAGGATGCCCTCGGCTTGAGGGCAAGGTATCTCCCCCGGGGGATAAGTCCATCTCCCATCGTGCCGTCATCCTGAGCAGCATCGCCAGGGGAAGGGCAAGGCTCTCCAATTTCGCCCCCGGCGCCGATTGCCGCTCAACTGTTTCTTGCTTAAGGGAACTGGGAGTGGAGATCGTGGAGGAGTCTCCGGGCATGCTCACCGTCTCTGGGGTGGAGGCACTCAGGGAGCCAAAGGATGTGCTCGATGCTGGAAATAGCGCCACCACCATACGCCTGCTGGCTGGGCTGCTGGCAGCTCAGGATTTCCTCTCCATAATCACCGGGGATGATTCCCTTCGCTCCCGCCCCATGGGCCGATTGATCCATCCCCTTCGCCTGATGGGGGCCGATATCTGGGGGAGGGGAGGGGATTCCCTGGCCCCCCTGGCCATCAAAGGCAGCCGGCTTCGGGGAATCCAGTATCGCCTGCCCATGGCCAGCGCCCAGATAAAGTCGGCCATCCTGCTGGCAGCCCTCTTCGCCAAGGGGGAAACCACCATTGAGCAGCCAGCGCCTTCCCGGGATCACACCGAACGCCTGCTCAGGGCTATGGGGGCAAAGCTGGAGAGCGATGGTTTGAGGGTCACCCTGGCCCCAGCCCCCGCCCTCTCCGCCATCGACCTTCATATCCCCGGGGACATCAGCTCTGCCGCCTTCTGGCTGGTGGCAGGGGCCATTCACCCCAACGCCAGGATAAGGCTGAAAGACACCGGGATCAACCCCACCAGGATGGGGATCATCGAGGTCCTTTTGGACATGGGGGCCAAGCTCACCATAGAGGGGGAGCGGATGGAGGGTGGCGAGCCCGTAGCCGAGCTTGCCATAGAGTCCAGCGATCTGGCGGGGAGGCAGATCGGGGGAGACCTTATACCCCGGCTTATCGATGAGATCCCCCTTATCGCCGTAGCTGGCTGCGTTGCCCGGGGAACCACCGTCATCCGGGATGCCGCAGAGCTCAGGGTGAAGGAGACGGACCGGATCAGGGCCACGGTAAGGGAGCTATCCAAGCTGGGGGCTCATATCGAGGAACTGCCTGATGGCATGATCGTTCACGGGGGCAGGAAGCTTGAGGGAGGAGAGTGCTACAGTCACCACGACCATCGCTTGGCCATGGCCCTGGGCATAGCCGGGCTCGTTGCCCAAGGGGAAACGGTGATCCACGATGCCGAAGTGGTGGCATTTTCCTATCCCGCTTTCTGGCGGGATCTGGAGCGGCTCTGCCGCAGAACTGCGGAGAAAGGGGGTAGCTAAAGGCCAGAGCGCTAAGACTTTGGGGGAATGCAGATGAATACAGAGCTGATTCACATTGGTTTTGGTAATGTGTTGGCGGCAAATCGGGTTATTGCCATGGTCTCCCCCAACTCAGCACCCACCAAGAGAATGGTGCAGCAGGGGAAGAGCAGCGGGTTGCTCATCGACATGACCAATGGCAGAAGGACGAAGGCAGTGCTGGTGATGGACAATGGCCATATCGTGCTGGCCGCCATCGCTCCGGAAACCATCGCTGGCAGGCTGACGGCAAGTCGGGGGGTTCAGGTCTGAAAAAGGGGGGAGAGAAAAGGCCACTCCTCATCGTGCTCTCCGGCCCTTCAGGGGTGGGGAAGGACGCTGTGCTGGCGAGGATGAAGCGGAAAGCCCTCCCTCTACATTATACGGTGACGGCAACCACCCGTCCCCAGAGGGAGGGGGAAAGGGATGGTGTGGACTACCACTTCCTCTCCGCGGAGAGGTTTCAGCAGATGGTGGAGCGGGGGGAGATGCTGGAGTGGGCCAAGGTGTATGGTCACTGGTATGGGGTGCCCCGGGAGCAGGTGAAGGAGGCCCTGGGGAGGGGGCTCGACGTCATAATAAAGGCCGACATCCAGGGGGCGGCGACCATCAAAAAAGCCTGCCCTCAGGCCATCCTCGTTTTCCTCACCCCCCACTCCATGGAGGAGCTGGAGGAACGCCTTAGGAAGAGAAAAACGGAATCCACCATCGACCTGGGCCTGCGTATAAAGACGGCTTATCAGGAGATGAAGCGCCTGCCCATGTTTGAGTATGTGGTGGTGAATCGCCAGGATGAGATTGACCTGGCAGTGGCCCAGATCGAGGCCATCGTCACTGCAGAGAAACGCCGCCGAAAGCCAAGGGGTGTCCGCTATAACGAGCTATAGGCCTGCTGAAGGAGTAGCGCATCCGCCTCAAGATTTGGGCTCTCACAGATAACCAGCCCCTTTGCCCCCACATCCTTCAGCGCCCTTACCAACTCCTCGTAGCGGAAGTCGGACTGCTTCAGATTTAGGTGCTTGATCTCCCCGCCTTTCCCGTACTCGATCCCCGAGACGTGGATGTGAACGTCATCCAGGGCCTTTCTCCCCAGCCTGTCCTCCACCTGGCGGAGCAAGGAGACGAATTCATCATAGGAATTGAACCTCCCCGTTCTGGCATGCCAGTGGGCGAAGTCCAGGCAGGGGGCAATGCCTTTTACCTCAGCGCTCAAGCTCAGCACCTCCTCCACGGTGCCAAACTGGCTCCCCTTGCCCATAACCTCGGGGCGGAGCAGCACCCGATTTCCCTCCGCCCTGAGCAGCTCTACCGCCTCCTCGAGGATCCCCTTCACCTTGCCATATACCGCCGCTGGCTCATCCCCCAGATAAAAGGCAGCATGGAAAACGATGCTCTCGGCCCCGAAGAGGGAGGCAATGCGGGCGGTCTGAATCACCCTATCTCGGCTGGCAATTACCTTCTCCCTCTCCTCGGCGTTGAGGTTGATGAAATAGGGGGCGTGAGCGGTGAGTTTCACCTCCCTCTTTCTGGCCACCTCCCCCACCTCCCGGGCCATCCTGTGGTCCATCTTCACCCCGCGCACGAACTGCACCTCCATGCAGCCCAGGCCCAGCTCCGCAATTCGCTCGATGCCAGCCTGGGTGCTGGGGGATGGGGAGCTGTGAGGGACGCCGGCAGTGCCGAAGAGGAGTTTCTCCATGACCGTCTCCAAAGGGCATTCTAGCCCGCCATCAATTCGCCGTCAAGGCTCTAGCTTGACAGGGAGAAGGATGCACGCTATGCTGCGGAGATGAAAAACCGCGATGGCGATAAGCGGATGTCAGAACTGCCAAGGCCCACGCCCCTGGGGGAGAGCCAGATAGAGGTAGCGCCGCCCCCCCTCCCCCGGATCACCACCTTCACCTCGCTGCGCAACCGCAACTATCTTTGGTACTGGCTGGGACAGGTCGCCTTCTTTGCCGGGCTTCAGATGAACATAGTGGCCCGAGGCTGGCTGGTGTGGATCATGACCAGATCCGCATTTGACATCGGAATAGTGAGCTTTGCCTTCGGGGTGCCCATCCTCCTTTTCTCCGTCTTCGGCGGTGCCATCGCCGATCGGGTGAGGAAGCGAAACCTGCTCATCGTCACCCAGGCCTTCAACGCTATCGTCACCCTCGTTATCGCCATCCTCATAGGGACGGGGCGAATCGAGTTCTGGCATCTGGTGATAGCCGCAGTGTTAATCGGCTTCTCCTTCGTTTTCAACGGACCGGCGCGCCAGGCCATCATTCCCGAGCTGGTAAGGAGCAGGGAGCTGCTGAACGCCATCGCCCTCAACTCCACCGGGATGAACCTGACGCGGGTGGTGGCCCCGGCAATAGCTGGCGCCCTGCTGGTTTTCATTGGCATAGCGGGGGTTTACTATATAGTGGTGGCATGCTATGTGGCTGCCGCAGCCGCACTATTTATGATCTCCGTCCCCAAGGGGGGTGAGGAAGGGGTTGGCGTCCCGCTTTGGGCAGGTGCCAGCGACCAAAGCCGCTCAAGAGGGCTAGCGCGGGCGATCTGGGCAGACCTGGTAGAGGGGCTGAGCTACATTCGCCACAGCCCCCTCATCCTTTCCCTGCTCGCCATGGCCTTTATCCCCCTCGCCTTTGGCCTCCCCTACATGAACCTCCTCCCCGTATTTGCCGACGAGGTGCTCCATGTGGGCAAAGTTGGCTTCGGAATGCTCATCGCCATGACGGGAGCAGGAGCGCTGGTGGCCTCTCTGGTCATCGCCTCCCTGGGCGATTTCAGGAGGAAGGGCATGCTCCTTCTCATACTGGCCCTGGGGTTTGGCATAACCCTTGTCGTCTTTGGCATCTCTCACTCCTTCGCCCTCTCCATGGCAATACTGGTGGCGGTGGGCGCTGGCGGCGCCGGCTATATGACGATAAACAATACCCTGATTCAGAGCAATGTGCCGGTCAGGATGATGGGCAGGGTGATGAGCATCTACATGGTCACCTTTGCCTTGATGCCCATGGGCACCCTACCCATAGGGGCTTTGGCTGAGGTCATCGGGGTTTCCTACGCCGTGGCAGCAGGGGGCATCCTCATTGTCCTCTTCACCCTGGCAGTGGTCATCCTGCGCCCCAGCTTGAGAAAACTGGAGTAAAAAGGAGGTTTCTGGTGCTACAGAAGGTTTCCCTGGCGGTGAAGGATCTGGACAAATATCGCCTCCTGGTAGGCAGCGAGCTTATCGACGAGGTGGAGGCGCTGGCCCAGAGCCTAAAGGGGATAAGGGTGTGTCACATCAACTCCACGCCCTTCGGCGGTGGGGTTGCCGAACTCCTCTACTCCTACATCCCCCTGGCCCGGGGGGCGGGGATCTGTGCCGACTGGCAGGTCATTCACGGCGACCATCGCTTCTTCACCATCACCAAGTCCCTTCACAATGCCCTTCAGGGTAAGGAATATCCCCAAATCGAGACGGAAGCTATCCAGAGGATCTACAAGGCCAGTAACCTTCAGAACGCCCAGGAGCTGGATCCGAACTACGATGTCTTTGTGGTCAACGACCCGCAGCCAGCGGCGCTGCGCCACTTCTGCGACGCCGAGCAGGCGAAGTGGATCTGGCGCTGCCATGTGGATAGCTCCGAGCCCGATGAGGCGACATGGCAATTCCTGCGCCCCTACATCGAGGGGTACGATGCCGCCATCTTCACCATGGAGAGGTTCGTCCCCGCTGACCTTAAAGCCCCCCAGATCGCCATCATGGCCCCGGCCATCGACCCCCTCAACACCAAGAACATGGACCTTCCCTCCACCCTTTGGCGGGAGATGCTGGACAACCTGGACATCGATAAGGGCCGGCCCCTCATCTCCCAGATATCCCGCTTTGACCCGTGGAAGGACCCCTTCGGGGTGATGCAGGTCTACCGCCTGGCGAAGGAAAAGCTCCCCGGACTGCAGCTGGCCCTCATCACCTCCTTTGCCGGCGATGACCCCGAGGCTTGGGATATGTATGCTGCGGTGCATCAAGAAGCGGATAAGGACCCCGACATTTACATCTTCTCCAACCTCACCGGGGTGGGCAACATGGAGGTGAACGCCTTTCAGACCGCCAGCAGCGTGGTGATCCAGAAATCCATCAAGGAGGGCTTTGGATTGGTGGTTGCTGAAGCCCTGTGGAAGGGGACCCCGGTGGTGGCGGGAAATACGGGGGGTATCCCCCTGCAGATGACCGGCGAGCTCCAGGAATATCTGATCACCACCATTGAGGAGTGTGCTGCGAAGCTAGTCTATCTGCTGGAGCACAGCGATATCGCCCATGAGCTGGGGCAAAGGGGGAAAGAGCATATCAGACAGAATTTCCTCATGCCCAGGCTGCTCAGGGATGAGCTTTCCCTGATCAAGAGCCTGGTGGACTAGACTTCCTCTTCCTCTTCCTCGAGCAGGGTCGTCTCCTCACCGAGGTGAGGGATGAGGGGCTCTGCCCTTTCCCGTCTCCTTCGGGGAGGGGAGAGCTCGGCGATGGCCTGCCTCAACCTGGAGAGCTCCTCCTCGATGTCCCCCTCAAGCCTCACCGCCACCCCCACAATGCCGACCTGTGAAAGCTGCTCCAGTTCTTCCTTGGATATGCCCCGGGGTATTTGGACCACCAAGGGCTTGCCCACCAGGTTGGCCACATGCTGGCATCCCATCAGCGCCTTCACCGAAAGCTCCCCCTCCATCCCAATGAGCACGGCGTCGATGGGCAATTGTTCAATAGCCCGGATCAAGCCTTCGGCCAGGGAAGGCTCTATGTGCACCATCCTTCCCATCTTCCCCTCGCGGAGAAATGACAGGGGTGCCCTTGCCTCAAAGACCAGGAAATCACACCCCATCTCCCCGAGCTGGGATACCTCCTCTGCCCTCACCTCCTCCAGGGATACCCCCCAGGGGATGTCGCTCAGGGAGGCGATGGTTTTTCTCAGCCCCTCCACCTTCAGCTTCGACAGGGAAAGGAGCACCGCGTCGGCACTCCCCCCAGCAATAGCATCCCCCGGGCTCAACGAAGCGATAAGCGCCATGGAGGGGCCTTTGGTCATCGCTGCCCCCGCCCTGAAGCCAATGGGTTGAGTGCCACCGCGGGAGAGGTGCTGTAACTTCTCTAGAAGCTTGCTCACTGAACCTCCTGGAGCCAGCGGTCGGATTCGAACCGACGACCGACGGTTTACGAAACCGTTGCTCTGCCTCTGAGCTACGCTGGCCCTCAACCGGATTTAATTCCGCCACAATTATATACTACCGAGAAAAGCTGGGCAACTTCCTTCGCTATGCTGAGGAGCACGGCTACCCAGCAACGCTGGGGCAATACACAGGTGCCTGCGGAATATCATTCTACAGATTGACCAACTGGCCGTTTTTAACTTCCCGATGGTATCACCTCTTGCAGTCCCGGTCACCATTCCATCTCTATAGTAGCTACGGGTTCCCACTCGCCATCCTGGAAGATGCGGACAAAATAGTGGCTACCCCATCTCTCATGGGGGATGCCCCACTCCTCCTCGCCGGTCCATCGATATGTATAACCGAACATCTCCAGTTTGCTTTCCTCCATTGCTGGCACCACCACATCGACATCGAAGCTGTCTACCTCCTCAAACACCTGAACCATCCAGTGAACCCAAAAGTAGCCTCCCGCGGCTACGTCGCTCCACAACTCCTTGCCATACCTCTCGACGAACCTTTGGTAGAAGGCCCTCTCCTCCGCTGTCCCCTTCTCCCAAACGGCAAAGCTCACGCCGATGAAGCCCTCAGCATATTCGACACCTGCGGCCACGCGCAAGACAGCAGCTTCGGGTGGGGTGCAGCTAAAGAGCAGACCAGCGTAGCCCATCTCCCGGGCCTGCTTGACGATGAGGGCACAGGAACTCGGTGTAGACGGTGTTGTATCGATGAGGTCTGGCTCCCGGGCTAGCATCCTGGTAACGAAGGGGGTGAAGTCGGTGGCGCCCATCTCAAAGAGTTCTCTGGCCACCACCTCCATACCCCGCGCCTCGGCTGCATTGCTGGCCAACTCCTGGGCCTCCTCGCCACTCGTGGTGTGCCCGCTTATCAGGGCCACCCTCTTGACCGCGGGGTGATTCTCCGCAAGCCACTGGTAGCCAGCATCAGCAATGAACTGGGGAGCCGACAAAAAGGCGAAGGTATAGGGATACTCCGGGCCGAGGGGGAAGGATGGCCCAGCCGTGGTGGCGGCAAAAAGAACCACGTGGTTCTCCTCGGTGATGGGCCTTACCGCCATAGCGCAGCTAGTGCCAATGGGGCCAAAGATGTACTCAACTTTTTCGTCGAAGATGAGCTTTTGAACTGCGGTCACCGATTCCTCAGGCTGCACTTTATCATCCGCCACCACTATCTGGAGCGCGTATCTCTGCCCGCCGATCACGATCCCCCCTTGCTCGTTGATCTCGTCTACAGCCATCTCTGCCCCTCCCATAAATGGGAGGAACCAGGGGGCGGCAGGGCCTGTCAGTGGGCCGATGAATCCCAGCTTGTACGTCCTGCCCTCCTCACCTGGTCCGCAGGAAGCGGTGAACACCAGAACAAGCGCCATGAGAACTAACCATACGCTCACTAACCACCTTTTCATCACGGCCTCCTCTTTAAACTCATGATTCAGGACTTCCTATTCCTGTCCACATCCCCTGGCTGGGCTTATCTGTTAAACGACATCTGTTGCACTAAGACCGGCCGATCTCTGTGATGGTTTCAATGAGGCAGGCTTTTTGCCCGACTAGCGAGGTCCCTCTTTGAGGGAACGGTTTGGAAGGGCAAGAGGCTCGTGAACGAACCCCGTGCACGAATAGCATATGATAAGCTGTCTAAGCTGTCAACCGCTCACTGCGGTCGTCGCCCGCCGACCGGTCTCCCTGACGAAGAGGACCAAAACCGGCGGTATGAGGGCCAGGCCGGCGATGAAGTAGAACCCCGCTGCCGCTATGCCGGTGGCGGTCATGACCAGACCCATCAACAAGGGAATGGCAAAGCCGCCGATGCGGCTGACGGTGAAGATGCCGCCAAAGGCACTGCCCGCCAGGATGGGGCCGACCTCCTTCAGCTCTATGACGATAGACCTGAGCTGCGGCAGGGAGCACCCCAGCAGGAAACCGCTCAGCAGAAAGACAAGGTACAGGGGCCACCCCCAGAGAACCGCAACCAGCGCTACCATGCCGGCGTTGGCAAAGAAGAAGGGCCAAACGAACACCTTCCTCAGGCCGACCCGGTCTGAGAGCCAGGAGCCCACGAACATGCCCAGTATGCCGGTCCACGTGGCCAGGGAGGCAAATACACCCGCCTCAGTCTCCGACATCCCTTTCTCCACCAAGAAGGTGGGGACTATGGCCACAACAGCTAAGAGGTTGCCAATAACGAACATCTCGACGACACCCAGCAGCCAGATGTCCCTGACGCTGAAAACCTGGCGCAACCCTTTCAACATGGGTGGCCGTGCCCTCATTTGCTCGGCCATCGCCCCAGTGGGTTCCCGCTCCCTGGCCGCCACCAGCCATAGGATCCAAGAGGCGATGGCAAGCCCGCCACCCAGGAACATCACATTTTGCCAGCCGCCCAGCGCGGCAGCCAGCGGAGCTGCCACAATCAGCGCCAGCCCGCCTCCGATGAAGGGGCCCATGAGCAGGATGCCATTGGCCCGGCTCAGCTCCGAGGGGCCGAACCACATGGCCACCCCCTTGGCCAGGTTGGGGGTGACGAAGCCGTAGCTCACGCCCATCAGCAACATAGGCAGCCACAGGCTCCAGAAGTTGAAGGCGAAGCCCCTCAGCCCGCCAAGGATGGCGGTGAAGATGAGGGCTATGACTATCACCTTCTTCACCCCAAAGCGGTCGGCGGCCACACCCCCGATGAGGGAGAAGAAGAGCATCCCCAAGGGCAGCGCCCCCCATATTAAACCGATTTGAGCATAGCTTAAGGCAAAGTCAACCTCTATTTGGGGAAAGAGGGGGGGCATTATCATCAGAACAAAGCCATTGACGATGAGGTTTATCAGGAAGAGATAGCTCAGCATCGGCCATCTGTATGCTACTTTCTCTTCAACTGCCATTCTCTGCTCATCTCATATTCTGGCGGAGTCACTTCGTTGTTCCTGTCGTTGCACCCTGTTCACTGGCTCATCCCATTAGCGCCACTCCACATCCCCTGGCTGGGCTTATCTCTTAACAGCCATCTATTGCGCTAAGACTAGCAAATCTCTGCGGTGATTTCAATGAGCCAGGCTTCTTGCCCGACGACTGAGGTCCCTCATGAGGGAACGATTTGGAGGGGCTGGAGAGGGCGCCTTAGGAAATCGCCGCCCTGCCAGAGGTGGCCTCTCCTCCACGCTGGTTTTCAGCTCCACTCAACCCATATCTCGTAGCGACTTGGGCACCCTCTTTGTTGATACATGAGCTCAAAGTGAGCTGACTGTCCTGGCCTCAGGTCAAATATAGGTTCAGATGCTTCACCAAGAAGCGCACCGTTAGCGTCATACCACTCAACAGATACGTCTACCTCATCTGCAGCATATTCACCCATATTCGCCACAGCACCCCTGACATAACATGTGCAATAGTCGCCAGTGGCAGACCGTTCACACTCTTGGCTGTGGTTGAGGATCCGCACATAGGTCGGTGGTAGCGACATCCCACCGTAGCAGCCTGCTGTAGCGATTAACACCAAGATAGCAGCCAAGGTTACGATATACTTCATTGCTGCACCTTGCCTAGCCATCAAGCCTCGACCTATTAGACTTGGGAGCGGCCAGCTTGACAGCAGAGCAACAGTATGATAGGCTTCCGCAATTCCTCTATGAAGAGACCCGGGCACCTGGGAGGGCGCTGGTCGCTCGCACCTCGGAGCAGGCACCCGGGCCTCTTCATTTCCACTTCTAACCGTTCATGTATGCGCTTTACTTGCTCGGTCAAATAGCCTTTTCATCAGCAAGCATATCCCCGTGATGCTACAGGCTATTACCCATCCCAGTATAAGCCATCTCCACTCGCCGTCCATCACAAAACCTGCCAAGTCAAGGCTGCCAAAAAGCAGGAATATGCACCAAGAGAACAGCCCAAAACGGGTTCTAGTACCGTAGTTGCTCATTATGCCTTGGACATACTCTAGTGTTCTTATCATGCTCAGCCGGTCACCAAAACCCTGAGACTGCCACACCAGCGCTGACGCCAGCAGACATTCTTGGTAGTTCAACGAGACGGGCTTCTTGCCCGACTAGCGAGGTCCCTTATGAGGGAACGATTTGGAACGCTAGGAGGCTGGTAAACGAACCCAGCGCGGGGATAGGATACACGGACTTCGCTGGATTGTCAACTCTAGGGCGCGGGAGGCGGTCGGTGTAGCGCTACAATGCAACTTTGTGCCTCAAGGGGTCGGCGCCCCCAGGGGTCAGTCCTCTGCCTTTTCCTTACATTCCTCCATTTCCTTCCTGGCCTCTTCGGCAAGCCAGTCATCTGGGGCCGGCATCAAGGAGGTCCACATATGACGGAGCATCAGTCTTTCCATAGCGAGTAGTTTTCTCTTCATGACTTCGGCTTCCTTCTCGTCCATCTCACCCTCACCACCTGACTAACAGAATGAACAACCCTTTCGCTCGTGACAGGATTTCCAGCCAAGCTGAAGCTAGGCGGGGTTTACGAAACCGTTGCTCTGCCGCTGAGCTACGCTGGCTTTTTCGCCCTTTTTCGCCCGATACGTGTTTCTGCTTTCTTTCCCTAAGAAAGAGAAAGCCAAACCCCAAGCGAGGCTAGCGCTCGCGAACCTCAGCGGTGTAGCCTGAAGCCTTCACATCATCCATGATCTTATTGGCTTCTCCGGCTTCAATATCAACATGAAGGACTAGGTCCTTTTCCTCTCCACTGGCGGAGGGAAGGTACATCATGGTTTTCATATTTGCCTTGTGCTTATTGAGGATACCCAGCACCTCTGTCATGCACCGGACATCACAGCTGCGAACGGTAAGACGGGTGCCCACTTCCCCGATGCCCAATAGCGGGTTCAATATCTTGTAGAAGAAATCGTTGGTGGTAACTATGCCCACGACCCTATCGCCTTCCAACACGAGAAGGCAACCGACCCTCCTCTCCTGTGCCAAAGCGACGGCACTCTCCACCGTCATGTCGGGGGTGGCGGTGATCACATCCTTTTCCATGATCTCCTTGACCGTCATCTTGGACAGAAGATAGGTCAATTCCCAGATGCTCAGCGAGGTGGCTGAAGAGGGGGCGGCCCTGAGTACCCTGTCCTTGGTCACCAGTCCAACGAGCTTGCCCTTGTCCACTATGGGCAGGCGTTCGAACCGGTGAGCCCTCATTATCTCAGCAGCCTGGCTTACGGGTGTATCACTGGGTACCGTTACCACATTGTAGGTCATGATGTCACGAACACGCATGATTGCCCTCCTGCATTGAATTACGAAAATCGCTGCCGCTAATGATACCACAAAAACATACCCCTTCACACCCCTCCCCGTGTCAACGGTTGAAGCCTTGGCATAGAAGGAGTATCATTACATAAAATGGAGGTTTTGGTTGAAGCTTTCGGTTCAGCTTGCCCCTCATAACCGGCGAGGCTTACTCCTCAACAACCCGGTGATGACGGCATCGGGAACCGTTGAATACGGAACGGAATATGCCCAGGTGGTGGATATCAACAGGCTGGGGGCCATCATCTGCAAAGGGACCACCCTCACCCCCCGCCGGGGCAATCCCCAACCCCGCCTTGCCGAGACCCCATCGGGGCTGCTCAACTCGGTGGGGCTTCAGAACATCGGCATCGATGCCCTGATCAATGAGAAGGCGCCCATCTGGGCCACCTGGCTGGTTCCGGTGATCGTCAACATCGCCGGCGAGAGGGTGGAGGATTATGCCCAGCTTGCCCGCAGGCTGGAGGGGGTGGCTGGGGTCAGCGGCATCGAGGTAAACATAAGCTGTCCTAACCTCGCTCGCGGTGGGATGGAGTTTGGCCAGAGCCCCCAGATGGCGGCCGAGGTCACCGCGGCGGTGAAGGCAAATACCACCCTTCCCGTCATCGTCAAGCTGACCCCCAATGTGACCGACATCACCCAGATTGCCCACGCCGTGGCTGAGGCCGGGGCCGATGCCATATCCCTCATCAACACCGTATCGGGCATGGCCATCGACATAGCCAAAAGGAAGCCCTTCCTCGGGGGGATCAGCGGGGGGCTCTCCGGGCCTGCCATCAAGCCCATCGCCGTTTATATGGTGCATCAGGTCTCGGGCGCGGTGGAGGTACCCATAATTGGCTGCGGCGGCATCTCGTGTACCAACGATGCCCTGGAGTTCATCATGGCAGGGGCTACCGCGGTGCAGGTGGGCACGGCAAACCTCGTTAGCCCCAATGCCCCCGTTGAGGTGCTGGAGGGGATGGAGCGCTTCCTGGAGAGGGAAGGGGTGGAGGACATCGCCCAGCTCATCGGCGCAGCCAAAGCTCCTTGACAATTAATAACTGCTATGATATTTTGTCAGAACGAATTGGGAGCGGCAACTAGTTCGAAAAAACCGTCCCGAAGGGGCGGATTTTAAACTTAAAGGGGGAGGATTGAGAAGCGACGTGGTGAAGCGGGGCGTGGAGCGCGCCCCCCATCGCGCCCTGCTCCGCTCCCTGGGGTGCACCGATAGGGAGCTGGAGCAGCCCTTCATCGGCATCATCAACAGCTTTAGCGAGGTCATCCCGGGACACGTTCACCTCAGGGCCATCGCCGAGGCGGTAAAGGGCGGGGTGAGGAGCAAGGGGGGGACCCCCTTTGAGGTGAACACCATCGGGGTGTGTGATGGCATCGCCATGGGACATATGGGGATGAAGTATAGCCTCCCCAGCCGCGAGCTCATCGCCGACTCAGTGGAGGTCGTGGCTCAGGCCCATGGCTTCGATGGCCTGGTGTTCATCACCAACTGCGATAAGATCGTTCCCGGAATGCTAATGGCTGCGGTGAGGATAAACATACCATCGATCTTCATCAGTGGAGGCCCAATGCTGGCGGGGCGATGGCAGGGCCAAAGCGTAGATGTGAACACCGTCTTCATGGCGGTGGGCAAGGTAGCCACCGGGGAGATGAGCCAAAAGGAGCTGGGGGAGCTGGAGAGGGTTGCCTGCCCCGGTTACGGAAGCTGTGCCGGTATGTTCACCGCCAACACCATGAACTGCCTCACCGAGGCCCTGGGCATGGCGCTCCCGGGGAATGGCACCATCCCCGCCGTTGATGCCCGCCGCATTGCCCTTGCCCGGGAGGCGGGGGAGAAGGTGATGGAGCTCCTCTCCCGGGAGACCTGCCCCCGGGACATCATCACCGCCGATTCCATCAAAAATGCCTTCATCGTGGATATGGCCCTGGGGGGAAGCACCAACTCCGTGTTGCACCTGATAGCCATCGCCCACGAGGCGGGGGTCGATTTCCCCCTCTCGGAGGTAAACGAGATAAGTGAAAAGACCCCACACCTGGTTAGGCTAAGCCCGGCTGGGGATCATCACGTTGAGGACCTGGACCTCGCCGGTGGCATAGGGGCGGTGATGAAGGAGGTCAAGGGGCTACTCGCTATGGGGGTGAGGACGGTTTCCGGGAAATCTCTTGTCGAGAAACTGGCAGCTATGGAGCCCATGGTTAAGGACGAAAAAGTCATCCGCCCCATCTCCCAGCCCCACTCCAAAACCGGTGGGCTCGCCATCCTCCTCGGCAACCTGGCGCCGGAGGGAGCGGTGGTGAAGAGCGCCGCCGTGGCCCCTGAGATGCTCCGCCACCGGGGTAGGACACGGGTATTTGACTCCGAGGAGGAGGCAACGGAGGCGATATTGGGCGGCTCCATCTCTCCGGGAGAGGTGGTGGTCATCCGCTACGAGGGACCCAAGGGGGGGCCAGGGATGAGGGAGATGCTGGGCCCAACATCCCTGCTCAGCGGAATGGGGCTGGACGATAAGGTGGCACTCATTACCGATGGTCGCTTCTCCGGGGCAACCAAGGGGGCAGCTATCGGCCACATCTCCCCAGAGGCGGCCTCGAGGGGGCCCATAGCCGCCCTTAGAGATGGCGATATGATAGTGATAGACATCCCCGACCATAGGCTGGATGTTGAGCTTAGCGATACGGAGATCAGAGGGCGTCTCAGCAGGCTGCCTGATTTCGAGTCCACGGTCAAAAAAGGCTACCTGGTGCGCTATGCCCAGAGGGTAACCTCAGCCAGCAAGGGGGCAGTCTTCGAGAGATAGGGGGCTATTATGAAGTTAACTGGAGCCCAGATCCTATGTGAAAGCCTGATTAAGGAAAAGGTGGAGGTGATGTTCGGCGTCCCTGGCGGAGCCGTCCTTCCCTTCTATGACGCCATGCCCCAATATCCCCAGCTACGCCACATCCTAGTGCGCCACGAACAGGGAGCGGCCCATGCCGCCGACGGCTATGCCCGGGCCTTGGGGAGGGTGGGGGTATGCGTCGCCACCTCCGGCCCTGGCGCTACCAACCTAGTCACCGGGATCGCTGCCGCCCACCTCGATTCCTCCCCGGTGGTGGCGATAACAGGGCAGGTGGCAAGGCCCTTCATCGGCAAGGATGCCTTCCAGGAGATAGACATCACCGGCATCACCCTGCCCATTACAAAACATAACTATCTGGTGATGCGAGCCGAGGATCTGGCCACCGTGGTCAAGGAGGCGTTCCACATCGCCCGAGAGGGTAGACCGGGACCCGTTCTTATCGATATCCCCCGCGATGTCTTCATCGAAGAGGCCGAGTTTCGCTACCCCGATAGGGTGAACCTCAGGGGCCGTCGGCCAACCCTCAATGGTCACCCGGCGCAGGTGAAGAAGGCGGCAAAGCTGATCAACGAGGCAAAACGCCCCCTGATCATCGCCGGCAGGGGGGTCATCATCTCCGGGGCCTTTGCCCAGCTCAAAGAGCTGGCGGAGAAGGGACAGATACCAGTGGTCACCACCCTTTTGGGTATTGGCTCCTTCCCCGAATCCCACGTGCTCAGCTTTGGCATGCTGGGGATGCATGGCATGGCCTATGCCAACATGGCGGTAAACGCCGCTGACCTCATCATCGCCATCGGGATGAGATTCGACGACCGGGCCACGGCAAAGGTCTCCGGCTTTGCCCCCCATGCCCAGGTCGTCCATATCGATATCGACCCCGCAGAGATAGGCAAGAACGTGCGGGTGGATGTGCCCATCGTGGGCGATGTGGCCCATGTGTTGAAAGCCCTCAATGAGCAGGTGGCGCCCCAAAACAGGGTGGAATGGGTCTCCCAGATCGAGGAATGGCGCCGTGAGCACCCCTCAACCATTATCCGGGAGACGGAGAGCCTGCTCCCCCAGTATGTGATCCGCCAGATCTATGAGATAACCCAGGGAAATGCTATCATCGTCACCGGTGTAGGGCAGCACCAGATGTGGTCCGCCCACCACTTCCAGTACGATAGGCCCAATAGCCTGATCTCCGCCGGTGGGCTGGGACCCATGGGCTTCGAGCTCCCCGCCGCCATTGGAGCCAAGGTGGCACGCCCCGAGGAGACCGTCTGGTGCATCGCCGGCGATGGCGGCTTTCAGATGACCATCCAGGAGCTGGCGACGGTGGCTCAGGAGAACGTCACCTTAAAGATAGCCATCATCAATAATAGGTTTCTGGGCATGGTGAGGCAGTGGCAGCAGCTTTTCTACCAGCGTCGCTATGTGGCTACGCCCCTCGCTGGGCCCGATTTCGTCAAGGTGGCGGAAGCCTATGGCATCGCCGCCATCAAGGTAACCGATAGGCTTCAGGTGATCCCCGCCATCCAAAGGGCCATGGAGCATGAAGGACCCTTCCTCATCGACTTCGTGGTTGAGCCCGAGGAGAACGTTTACCCCATGGTGCCCCCCGGTGCCGCCCTGGCGGAGATCATGGAGGAGCCTAGAGAGGAGGTCAGGGCAAGATAATGGCAAAGCATACCTTAATCGCCTTGGTGGAAGATAAGCCCGGCGTCTTAAATCGGGTGGCAAGCCTCTTCCGCAGGCGCGGCTTCAATATCGAGAGCATCGCCGTGGGGCATGCCGAATTGCCCGGGCTTTCCCGGATGACCATCGTGGTGGATGGCACCGCTGCCCTGGTGGAGCAGGTGAGAAAGCATCTGGATAAGCTCATCGATGTGGTCAAGGTCACCGACATCACCGACGATAACACGGTAGCCAGGGAGCTGGCGCTGATAAAGGTCAAGGCCACCCCCTCAACCCGGAGCGAGCTCATCCAGATCGTGGACATCTTCAGGGCAAACATCGTGGATGTGGCCTCCGATTCCGTTACCGTTGAGGTAACCGGGGATGAGGATAAGATCGATTCCCTGTTTCGCCTGCTGAAAGGCTTTGGCATCAGGGAGATAGCGCGCACCGGCCGCATCGCCATGACCCGCGGGGCTGCCCGCCCGCTGGTTGTGGAGGGGAAGCCGCAGCGGGAGGCCCCCCGCCGCAGGGCAAAAGGCCCCGATGTGATATCCAATCTATGAGGAGCAAGCCATGGCAAAAATCTATTATGACAAGGACGCAAACCTAGACCTGCTTAAGGACAGGAAAATCGGCGTAATCGGCTTCGGCAGCCAGGGGCATGCCCACGCCCTGAACCTGAAGCAGAGCGGCTGCGATGTCATGGTGGGTGAGTTAAGGGATAGCGAGCCGTGGCGAAATGCCCAGGAGGCAGGGCTTAAGGTGGCCACCGCCGAAGAGGTGGCCAAGGCCTCTGACATAATGGTGATGCTTGTCCCCGACCAGCTCCACCGCCAGGTGTATCATGCCTCCATCGAGAAGGGGCTTGATGGAGGCAACATGCTCATGTTCGCCCACGGCTTCAACATCCACTACGGCCAGATAATCCCACCCCCCGATGTCGATGTCACCATGATAGCGCCCAAGTGTCCCGGCCATATGCTGCGCCGCCTCTATGAAGAGGGCTCCAGCGCCCCCGCCCTGGTGGCAATCCACCAGGATGCCACGGGCAAGGCAAAGGAGATCGCCCTGGCCTATGCCAAGGGAATCGGTTGCACCAAGGCCGGGGTCCTGGAGACCACCTTTGCCGAGGAGACGGAGACCGACCTCTTCGGGGAGCAGGTGGTGCTCTGCGGCGGCATCAGCGCACTGGTGAAGGCTGCCTTTGAAACCCTGGTGGATGCCGGCTATCAGCCGGAGATCGCCTACTTCGAATGCCTCCACGAGCTAAAGCTAATCATCGACCTCATCTACCAGGGAGGCCTGAGCTATATGCGCTATTCGGTGAGCGATACCGCAGAGTATGGCGATTATACCCGCGGGCCGAGGGTGATCGACGACCTGGTGCGGGAGGAGATGTGGCAGATACTGAGCGAGATTCAGGATGGCACCTTCGCCCGGGAGTGGATACTGGAGAATCAGGCGGGGCGTCCCAGCTTCAACCTGATGAGGCGCATGGAGGCGGAGCACGAGATAGAGGAAGTGGGCAAGAAGCTCAGGGAGATGATGCCCTGGCTCAGGGGATGAAGAGAAGGGGCTTAGGATGGCTATTCCGTCGGAGAAAAATATAGAACTTCCGCTACTCCTTGAAATAGAAGCAGCAGGAGGGAAGGCAAGAGCATCAGACTTGTATGATGCTGTAGCAAGGCATTTCCCGAGCCTCACTCAGGCTGACCAAGAAAGGAGACACCTCAAAAGTAACTTGCCTATTTGGCGGAACAGGGTTCAATGGGCTAGGCAACACCTGGTTATCAAAGGCGAAGTCGACGCCCCCGCTCGAGGCATTTGGCGGATTACTGGAAAAGGAAGAGAACGACTGGGGAAAGGTGGACAGGGTCCGTCGCCACCCCCACCTCCTCCACCTACGATTAGAGAGATATTAGAGAGAGAGACGCAGCAACTCCGCCAGCAGTTACATGACCTATTGATGAACTTAGACCCCCGACAGTTTGAGCTGTTTGCAACAAAGCTTCTTGAGAGTGTAGGCTTCACAGACCTGGAAGTGACGAACTATACTGGAGATGGTGGTATCGATGGCTATGGAAATCTGGAGATGGGAGTGGTCAGAGTTAAAGCAGCATTTCAAGTGAAACGGTGGCGTCAAAATGTGCCCCGTCCTGAGATTGACCGCTTTCGTGGCGCGATAGCAGGAAGTTTTGACCAGGGGATATTCATTACCACGTCTGACTTCTCAGACGAAGCAAAGCAGGTATCGAGTAGGCCAGGAACGGTTGCCATTGTTCTAATCAATGGCAATAGGATTGTGGATATCCTGCTGGAAAAGGCATTAGGCGTTAGGCGTGAACCGCTCAGCATAACGAGAATTGATGAGGATTTCTTCATGGCCTTTGGCATTTCAGGGGAGGAGTAAGCTAAGGAGTGGAAAATGGAGCGCGTTATAATCTTCGACACCACTTTAAGGGATGGGGAGCAATGCCCGGGGGCAACCCTCAACATCGATGAGAAGCTGGAGATTGCCCACCAGCTAGAGCGGCTGAAGGTGGATGTCATCGAGGCTGGCTTCCCCATTGCCTCCCCCGGGGACTTCGAGTCGGTTCGCCTCATCGCCAAGGAGGTGAGGGAGCCCATAATCTGCGCCCTGGCCCATGCCAATCCCGAGGCGGTGGACCGCGCCTGGGAGTCAATAAAGGAGGCAAAGAGGGGGCGGATTCACGTCTTCCTCTCCAGCTCCGACATTCACCTCACCCACCAGCTCAGGATGGGGCGTGAGGAGATCCTTGAGCTTGCCACCGCCATGGTGGCTCGCGCCAAGGGTTATCTGGAGGATGTGGAGTTCTCGCCCATGGACGCCACCCGCACCAACCCCGAGTTCATCTACCAGATCCTCGAGGCCACCATCGATGCCGGGGCAACGACGGTCAACATCCCCGATACCGTGGGCTACACCACCCCCGAGGAGTTCTCCCGGCTGATCAGGGGCATCTTCGAGAACGTGCCCAACATAGATAAGGCGGTGGTCAGCGTTCACTGCCATGACGACCTGGGCCTTGCCGCGGCCAATAGCCTGGCTGCCATCGCCAGTGGTGCCCGGCAGGTGGAATGCACCATCAATGGCATTGGTGAACGGGCAGGAAATGCCTCCATGGAGGAGATCGTGATGGCGCTCCACACCCGAAAGGACTTTTTCCAGCTGAGCACCAATATCGACACCACCCAGATCTATAAGACCAGCCGCCTGGTGAGTGAGCTTACTGGCTTCGCGGTACCGCCCAATAAGGCGGTGGTAGGGGCAAACGCCTTCCGCCATGAGGCCGGGATCCACCAGGATGGCATCCTGAAGGAGCCCACCACCTATGAGATCATGGATGCCCGCACCGTAGGGCTGCCAGCCAGCGCCCTGGTTCTGGGCAAGCACAGCGGGCGTCACGCCCTTAAGGCCAGGCTCGAGGAACTGGGCTATACCCTAAGCAAGGAGGAGCTAAATCGCGCCTTCTCCGCCTTCAAGGAGCTCGCCGACAAGAAGAAGGAGGTTACCGACCGCGACCTGGAGTCCCTGGTGGCCGAGGAGATGCGCACCATATCGGAGACCTATCACCTGGACCAGGTTCAGATTTTCTGCGGCGACCGCAGCGTTCCCACCGCCACGGTCAGGCTCATCACCCCCGAGGGCAATGTCATCGCCGATGCCGCCCTGGGCACCGGCCCGGTGGACGCCGTCTATAAGGCCATCAACCGCCTGGTGGGAGTGCCCAACGTGCTCACCGAGTTCAGCGTTAAATCGGTGACCGAGGGCATCGATGCCATCGGTGAGGTGACAATAAGGATAGAGAGCGAGGGGAAGGTGTACACTGGAAGGGGCGCCGCCACCGACATCATCGTTGCCAGCGCCAAAGCATATATGAACGCCCTCAACCGGCTCATAGCGGCAAAGGGCATCAAGGGAAAGGAATCCGGGTCATGACCTCGGAGGAGAAAGCTCAAGGAAAGGTCGAGAGCCGCCTGGCAAGCCTGGAGCTAAACTTCAAGATACTGCTGGCATTGATCCTGGTTAGCCTCAGCGCAAGCCTCGTCGCCCTGATAATAGCCCTGGTGACGCTGCTCACCGCCTAATGGTGCAACCAAAAGGAGATTGCCCCATGACCTTAGCCGAAAAGATCCTCGCTGCCCATTCAGGCAAAGATAAGGTCAGCCCTGGCGAGTTCCTAAGCGTCAGGGTTGACCTGATATTGGCAAACGATGTCACCGCCCCCCTCGCCATCAGGGAGTTTCGCCGCATCGGCGTCCAAAAGGTCTTCGACCCCCAAAGGGTGGTGATGGTGCCCGACCATTTCGTGCCCAATAAGGACATCCCCTCCGCAGAGCAGGCAAAGCTGATGAGGGAATTCGCCCAGGAGCAGGGTTTGGTCTATTTCGAGGTGGGCAGGATGGGCATCGAGCATGTGCTGCTTCCGGAGCAGGGGTTGGTTGTCCCCGGGGATGTGGTCATTGGCGCCGACTCCCACACCTGCACCTATGGCGCTTTGGCGGCGTTTGCCACCGGGATGGGCTCCACCGACATCGCCTCCGCCATGGCCACTGGAGAGATATGGATGAAGGTCCCGCCCACCATGAAGTTCGTCTATCAGGGCAGGCCGGGGAGATGGATCAGCGGCAAGGACCTCATCCTTTATACCATCGGAGACATCGGGGTTGATGGCGCCCTCTACTCGGCAATGGAGTTTTCGGGCGAGGCCATCGATTCCCTTTCCCTGGACAGTCGCTTCAGCATGGCCAACATGGCCATCGAGGCTGGCGCCAAGGCAGGCATCTTCAGGGTTGATAAAAAGACCTTAGCTTATGTTCGGTCCCGCGCCAAGCGTCCCTACAAGGTCTATGAGCCCGCTGAGGATGCTCAATATGCAAAAGTCATTGAGTACGATGCCTCCAATATCGAGCCCCAGGTTGCCTTCCCCCACCTCCCCTCCAACACCAGGCCCATAAGCGAGGTGGGCGAGGTGAGGATCGACCAGGTGGTGATCGGCAGCTGTACCAACGGCCGCCTTGAGGACCTGGAGACCGCCGCCGAGGTGCTCAAATGGAGAAGGGTTCACCCCGAGGTGCGCCTGATCATCATCCCCGGCTCCCAGAAGGTCTATCTTGAGGCGATGCGCCGCGGCCTGATCGAGACCTTCGTCCTGGCCGGGGCAGCGGTGAGCACCCCCACCTGCGGTCCCTGCCTCGGCGGGCATATGGGAGTGCTGGCAGCAGGAGAGTGCTGCCTTGCCACAACCAATCGCAATTTCGTGGGACGCATGGGAAGCCCGGATTCGGAGGTCTATCTGGCGGGCCCGGCAATCGCCGCCGCCAGCGCCATACTGGGCAGGATTGGAAGTCCGGAGGAGGTGGCGGCATGAAGGCTTTATGGAATCTTTTATTTGAAAGGAGGTGAAGAAATGAAAGGAACGATAAAGAGACTCATCCGGGACCGGGGTTTCGGCTTCATCGGTGCAGAAGATGGGGAAGAGTTCTTCTTCCACCGCTCCGCTTTGGAAGGGATAGATTTTGAGGCTCTAGAAGAGGGCGACAGCGTAGAGTTCAATTCGGAGCGGGGACCTAAAGGCCTCCGGGCAGTGAATATAAGGACGATAAAAGCTTAGCATAAGGGGGTGATATGCTAACAGTGACAGCACATGCGGCAGAGGAGCTTAAGGCTGTGGCCGAGGCTGAGGGCACAGAGCCTGACCAGGTGCTAAGGCTGGTCCCTGCGGAGTCAGGAATGCTGACTCTGGTCCTTGATACGGTCAGGGAGGGAGACCAGGTGGTGGAGCATGAAGGAGGCAAGGTACTGTTGGTCGGAGCCGAACTAGCTGACGCCGTTGACGGGCTGATGCTGGATGCTGAGCATACGGCAGAGGGTTGCCGACTAGTTATATCTGGACCCACTCCCGAAGCCTGAGTCAACGACGGAGATGTGAGCGAATGCGGCAAGTGCCACCCCTATCGCCATCAAGGCGGCTGCCCAGCCAGGCGGATTAGCGAACCCAAAGTTCGTATATACCACTTTTAGGCGAAATTCCGTAAGAATGTTCAGGAAAAAGGGATAAAAAGGAGGTCAGAATGAATATCTACGTAGGCAATTTGTCACGCGAGGTCACAGAGGAGGAATTGCGGGAGGCATTTGAGGCTTTCGGGCAGATCACATCCGCCAGAATCATCACGGACAAATTCAGCGGCGTATCGAGAGGATTCGGATTCGTGGAGATGTCTGACAAAGCTGAAGCCCAAGCCGCGATCACCGGCCTGAACGGCAAGGAGCTGAAAGAACGAGCGCTTATCGTTAATGAGGCTCGCCCTCGCTCCGAAGGCGGTCGAGGTGGTGGGCAGCGCTTCTAGTAAGCGGCACTCGGACATAATAGAGTCATAGTAGAACTTCGCAAAGCCCAGAAGCGTTATCTGAAATGCCAGGCCGAGCAATGGTCTGACTAGCTGCCGAGGAGCAGCGTTAGTAGCAGAGGTTAAACTATGGAGAAGGCACAACCGGCTGTGGCGATGGCTGCCGCCAGCGCCATACTGGGCAGGATCGCAAGCCCGGAGGAGATGGTGGGGTGAAGGAGGGGGATGTGTTCAGTGAGAGCAGAACATAAAAAACGCCAAATTATTGATAAAGCAAACAGAAGAGCTAAGAAGCTAAGGCCTAAATGCTTTTTTAGTAGTTGCAGCGAACTTGCAATAAACTCACATTCTCAATCAGTGGGGCGTTCCCTAAAGAATATAAGTGTAGACGATAAAGTAATAGGGCTTAGTATAGATCCGTTTCGCCCTCCGGAAGATGTTGACGATTGGTTTAAGGAGATAGGAATTAGGCAAGCCTCGCTTTTCAAAGGCTTCTGCTGGAAACACGATAGTGAGTTTTTTAGATCCGTTGATGATTTCGAAATGGCAGATATGGATAAGGTGACATTGGCAAAATTGGCATTTAGAACGTTCGCAATGGCAGTCAGAATTAAACAGCAGGAATCATGCAGGATGTCGACGGTCATTAAAGAGAGTGAAGGAATATTCTATACTGACGACCTTTACTATCATAATGTAGGCCAGAGAGTGTTTCTAAAAAAGGATTTTCCTTACTATTTGAGTAAATTTGAGAAAATGTTTAATTCTGACAACTACGACGATGTAGAAAGCGCGGTTTTTTTGCTCAATAGAAACATTGGGATATCATGTTCGACTGTTATTGACCCAACTCTTATAAGCCCAAAAAACCTATACGACCATGATATCGTTGACCTCCAACCAGCGATGTTTTTTACTGTCTTACCGGATTTTGCCGAAACAACTGTCATATTCACATATTTCATAAACGATAAACAAGCAGCTCTCAACTTTATTGGAGAGCATGATAAACTAGAGGATATAGTATTCAATCACTGTGAAGATGTATTATTTAATCCTCATTTTTTCCACTCTCTTACTGATAGCCAAAAGAGGAAAATCGTAAAGGCTTTAGCTCCTTGGATAGTTTGGGGAAAAGTGCAATTCCCCGATTTATTTAAAGTGAATCTAACTTCACCAAATTACTATTAACAAAGACATTATCTGAGATTGGGGAGATTTTAGGAAGGGGGATACAGCTTGAAACTGCAAGGCAAAGTCCACAAATACGGGGCCAACATCGATACCGATGCCATCATCCCCACTCGCTACCTGAATATATCCGAGCCCGCGGAGCTGGCAAAGCACTGCATGGAGGGTATTGACCCCGATTTCGTGGGCCGGATGGAAAAGGGCGATTTCATCGTTGCTGGCACCAACTTCGGCTACGGCTCCTCAAGGGAGCATGCCCCCATCGCCATTAAGGAGGCGGGGATATCGTGCGTCATCGCCTCAAGCTTTGCCCGCATCTTCTTCCGAAACGCCATCAATATCGGCCTGCCCCTGTTGGAGTGTGCCCCGGCGGAGGAGGAAAGCGAGGCGGGGGACATCCTGGAGGTGGAGCTCAAAAGCGGCAAGATCAGGAACATCACCAGGGATAAGCTTTTTCAGGCCGAGCCCTATCCCGATTTCATGATGGAGCTCATCTCGGCAGGGGGGCTCATCGAACATACCAAGAAGAAGATAGAGGCGAGGAGGCGCCAGGGTGAGATTTGACATCGCCCTTTTGCCCGGCGATGGCGTTGGTCCCGAGGTCACCGCTGAGGCGGTCAAGGTTCTTGAGGCGGTGGGCAAAAGGTTCCATCACCAGTTCTCCTTTAATCAAGGGGACATTGGCGGGATCGCCATCGACCACCACGGGGTGGCTCTGACCGGGGATACGCTCAACATGTGCCAGAGGTGCGATGCCGTCCTCCTAGGGGCGGTGGGCGGCCCCAAATGGGATGACCCCAGGGCGAAGGTTCGCCCTGAGGACGGGCTTCTCGCCCTGAGAAAGGGGCTCAGGCTCTTTGCCAACCTCCGCCCGGTAAAGGTTCTCCCCATGCTCATCGATTCCACCACCATAAAGCCCGACGTGATTAAAGGGGTTGACCTGGTGGTGGTTCGTGAGCTTACCGGCGGGCTCTACTTCGGCAAACCCAAGAGGCAGTGGCAGACAGCCAGAGGGAGGAAAGCGGTAGATACCCTGGCCTACTCCGAGAAGGAGATCGAGCGCATCCTCAGGGTTGGCTTTGAGCTTGCCCGAAGCCGCAGGAAAAGGCTGGCCTCGGTGGACAAGGCCAATGTGCTGGAATCCTCCCGGCTTTGGCGGCAGATCGCCATAGAGCTCTCCATCCACTATCCCGATGTGGAGCTGCAGCACCTGTTGGTGGATGCCTGCGCCATGAGACTCATCCAGCGCCCTTCGGAGTTCGATGTAATCGTCACCGAGAACATGTTTGGCGACATCCTCACCGATGAGGCATCGATGCTTGCCGGCTCCATGGGGATGCTGCCCTCGGCAAGCCTCGCCGGAATTCCCAAGGCAGGGGAAAAGACCTTCGGCATGTACGAGCCCATCCATGGCAGCGCCCCGAGAAGGGCGGGGCAGAACATAGCCAACCCCATCGCCATGATCACGAGCGTGGCCATGATGCTGCGCTACTCTTTCGCCCTGGCGGAGGAGGCGGAAGCGATAGAGGGGGCGGTAAGCGATGTGCTGGAGGAAGGTTACCGCACTTATGATATAATGGAGGAAGGCAAAAAGCAGATAGGCACCAGGGAGATGGGGGATTTAATTGCGGGGAGAATGGGTTGATGGTGGAGAGGGTGGCAATCTTCATAGACGGAAGCAACTTCTACCACACCTTGAAGGACAACTTCGCGCGGGCAGACCTGGATTTTGGAGCTCTTGCCTCTAAACTGTGTGGTGACCGCCTTCTTGTCCGCACCTATTACTACAATGTCCCTGTTGACCAGAAAAGGGAGCCCCAGAGATATGCTGACCAGCGGAAATTTCTCGCTCGGCTGCACCTGACCCCCTACCTTACCCTAAAGCTAGGACGGCTGGTTTACCGAGGAGGTATCCCCATCGAGAAGGGCGTTGATGTAAGGTTAGCCACCGACATGTTGAACCTGGCATGGAAGAATGTTTACGATACAGCGATCACCGTTACCGGAGATGGGGACTTTGCCGATGCGGTGGAGGCGGTGAAAGAGCTGGGCAAACATGTGGAGAACGCCTTTACCAAGAAGGGGTTGTCTCAGCACCTTCGGCAGGCTTGCGACCGCTTAATTATTTTAGACGAGGGTTTTCTGAAGGAATGCTGGCTAAAATAATAAGCAGGGGGTGAAAGTTTCCTTTGACCCCCTGGCGGTTATTACCCGCCATGGCCTAAGCGATGGCGGGGCGATAATTACGTTATGATAATATATTAATACTGTTGAATTGTCAAGTCCTTTTTGAGAATTGGCAAACTCGGGGATAACAAATGCGGCAGATCCAGCTCTATGACACCACCCTCAGAGATGGGGCGCAGCGGGAGGGAATCTCCTTCACCGTTGAGGATAAGCTCAGGATCGCCAGTAAGCTGGACGAGCTGGGCATCCACTTCATCGAGGGGGGCTGGCCGGGCTCAAACCCCAAGGACGATGAGTTTTTCGCCAAAGCGAAGCAGCTCAACCTCTCCCACGCCCAGCTTGCCGCCTTCGCCTCAACCCGGCGACCAAAGATAAAGGCGGAAAGGGACCCTAGCCTTCGCGCCCTGCTTGAGGCGGGAACCAGGGTGGTTACCATAGTGGGGAAGAGCTGGGAGCACCACGTAACTCAGGTATTGGGGACCACCCTTGAGGAAAACCTGCGCATGATCGCCGATTCCATAGGCTATCTAAAATCCCAGGGGCGCATGGTCTTCTTCGATGCCGAGCACTTCTTCGATGGCTATAAGGCAAACCCGCAATACGCCCTGAAGACCATAAAGGCGGCCGCCGAAGCCGGGGCTGATTGCCTCATCCTCTGCGACACCAATGGTGGCGCCCTGCCCTCTGAGGTAGCTGTCGCCACCACTGCCGCCGCGGAGATGGGCATCCCCCTGGGCATCCATGCCCATAACGATGCCGAGCTTGCGGTGGCAAATACCCTAGCCGCCATCGAGGCGGGAGCCACCCAAGTTCAGGGAACCATCAACGGCTACGGCGAGCGCTGCGGAAACACCAACCTGTGCTCCATCATCCCCACCTTCAAGCTCAAAATGGGCATCCCCTGCATCAGCGACGAGCAGCTGGCCAAGCTGACCGAGATGGCCCACTATGTGGCCGAGGTAGCCAACCTCACCGTGGATAACCACCTTCCCTACGTAGGGTCAAGCGCCTTCGCCCACAAGGCGGGGCTTCACGTCGATGCCATGATGAAGTGGGAGGAGAGCTATCATCACATCAATCCCGAGCAGGTGGGCAATCGGTGGCGCACCCTTATATCCGAGCTTTCGGGAAGGGGAGGCATAGTTTATAAGGCCAGGGAAAGGGGACTGGAGCTGGCCGCCAAGGATGAGCAGACCCGCGCCATACTGGAACAGATCAAGTCCATGGAGAGCCGCGGCTTCCAGTATGATGGCGCCGAAGCCTCCTTCGAGCTCCTTATCCGGCGGGCTCAGCCGGACTACCATCCCCCCTTCGAGCTGGTGGATTTCATGGTGGTGGTGGAAAAAAGGCGCCGCCCACCAACCATCGAGGAGGAGGAGCTCCTATCTGAGGCCACGGTGAAGGTGAAGGTGGGGACCGATGTGATCCATACCGCAGCCGAGGGAAATGGTCCGGTAAATGCCCTAGATGCAGCGCTCCGTAAAGCATTGCTGGTTTTCTACCCCAGCCTGGCGGCGGTAAGGCTGGTGGACTATAAGGTTCGCGCCATCGAAGGAACGGAGGGAACCGCCTCCAGGGTGCGCGTCCTCATCGAATCCAGCGATGGCGAGCATGAGTGGAGGACGGTGGGCAGCTCCACCAACATCATCGAGGCAAGCTGGCTGGCACTGGCCGATAGCCTTGAGTACTGGCTGCTGAAAAAGCAAGGAGAGGGGACTATACTTTAGTACTAATGCTGGTGGAGATGGGCTGAGAGGGGTTGAGCTTCTGATTTTGCCCTTTATCCAACCAAAGATAGGCCATTCCTCTCCGTTTTTCGCCCCAAGTTCGTATGAAAATCTATCCCTTTTTCCCTTTTACATGATAATGCTATGTTTGACGGAATTCCCCCCGGGTCTTAAAGTCTAATCGGCTGATGAACAGGATAAGCTTAGCTCTCCGCAGTTGGCAAACAGGTCTTGGGGAGGGATTTAGGAGCAGCCTTCTCTTCCGAGGCGGGGCCTTCCTGCTGGGGTTACTCATCGTTTTGCGCATTACCAGCCTGGTGAACCCCGACTATCCCCTGGGCCCAGTGGCGGGGGTGCTTGGTGCTGCCATAATCCTGCAGGTCGGGTGCTACTTCCTGCTCCGCCAGGAGCGCCTGCTTACCCCCCTCAGCTGGCTCCTCCTGGTCACCGACATCCTGGCAATAAGCCTGCTGGTGTATTTCACCGGGGGGGTGGAGAGCATCTTCCTCTGGGCTTACCTGCTGATAATACTGTGGTGGGGATATATGGTCAGACTAACCGGGGCTGTTGTCGCCGGGGCGATCTCGCTGGCCGCTTTCTGGCTTTTCAACGGACTGGAACTGGGGGGAGCCCTGCCCCACTACCAGCTCCTTCCCCTGGAGGAAAGCTTCTACCAACACCTGCCGCTGGTGGGCGCTATTGGCGCCGTCTATTCCCTGGCCATCCCCCTGGTGGTCTGGATCGGCGGCTATCTCTCCACCCGCCGTCAGCAGGAGAGCAAAAAGCTGGGTTATCTGGATGGGGTGAAGGCCTTTGTGGAGGCGGTGGAGGCCAAGGACCCCCATACCAAGGGTCATTCGGAAAGGGTGGCCCATTATAGCGTGCTCATTGCCCAGGAATTGGGACTGAAGAGGAAGGAAGTTGAGCTCATCAGGGAGGCAGGGCTTGTTCATGACGTGGGAAAGGTCTTCCTCCCCGAGGAGGTGCTCACCACCAAGGGGGCTCTGGACCCGGCGCAGCAGGTGGCAATGATGAGCCACCCCTTGCTAAGCTATGAGGTGCTGGGGAAATCCGGTGCCCCTAAAGAAGTCCTCCTTCCGGTAAGGCATCACCATGAGTGGTACGGGGGAGGAGGCTATCCCGATGGGCTCTCGGGGGAGCAAATACCATTGGCAGCACGCATCATGGCGGTGGCTGACGCCTTTGAGGCGATGACCGCCGGGCGCTCTTACCGGGGGCGACGCCCCATCAAGGAGACGGCCAAGGAGCTCACCAAGGGGAAGGGGACCCAGTTTGACCCCAAGGTGGTGGATGCCTTCCTCAAGCGATTGGAGACGGAAGAGGTACCTACCCGATTGCCCAAGGGGGTGCCCGCCGCAGTGGCAAGTGAGGAGTCAAAGATCCCCCTTGCCCGCAAGGAGCTGCCCTGGACCCTGGGCATGATGACGGTAACCCAGTACAAGGCCTCCACCATCCTGTTTCGACTGGGCCAGGAGGTGCGCTCCATCCTGGACCGTAAGACCATCCTGTCAAGGGTTCTGGCCCTGCTCAAGGAGGTCCAGGGCTATGAGAACTGCGCCATCTTCGTCATGGAGGATGGGGAGCTGGTGATGCAGGCAGCCATCGGCTATCGGCTGCACCAGCGGGGGGCAAGGGTGGCTAAGGGGGAGGGAGTCATCGGATGGGTGGCGGAGAACGATGTGGTGCGCCTGATCCCGGATGTAACCGTCAACCCCAGCTATATGGAGAGCAGCTTTCTGAAGACGGGGACGATGCTGGTTGTCCCCCTCTGCGCGGAGAGAAGGGTGATAGCAGTTCTGGTGATAGAGAACGAGATAGCCGATGCCTTCACCGTGGAGGACGTCCACCTGGTGGAGGCCATTGCGCCGCATATTGCAGCGGTGATCGAGGTGGCCTTGCTTCACGAGCAGGCGAAGACGGCTGCCGCCTATGACAGCCTGACCGGGGTTCACAACCATCGCTATTTCTACCAGCGCCTGGGGGAGGAGCTGGCCCACGCCCACCGCCATGGGCACCCCCTCTCCATCGCCATCATCGATGTCGATGAACTGAAAAGGATAAACGACCTCTATGGGCACCTCGCCGGGGATGAGGCACTGCGGCACATGGGGCACATTCTGAGGGAAAAGGTGAGAGCTTCCGATGTGGTGGCCAGATACGGGGGGGACGAGTTCGCCATCATCATGCCAGAGACGGATAAGCAGGAGGCGGAGAACGCAATAGCCAGGCTTATGGTTCTGCTGGACGCAGCAACGGTTCAGCATAATGACCAGAGCTTCCCCATGCCCCACCGCTCCCACGGGCTGGCCACTTTCCCCGGGGACGGCGATAACCCCACCGAGCTCTTCGCCGTTGCCGACGCCGCTCTGTATCAGGCAAAGGGTAAAAAGGCCGGTAGCAGCTAAGGGTTTAGGTCATCTCGGCTTTCCCACAGGAATTATGTAAAGGGGCTTCGCCTCTTTTCCCAGGTCCAGCACCCGGCTCACCTCTTCATCGTAGAAGGCGCCGACCATCACCACCGCCAGGCCCAGGGTCTCCGCCTGCAGATGGATGTTCTCCCCTACGTGCCCCACCTCCATGTGAACATACCTTTCCGCCCTCCTGCCATACCGCCAGACGGTCCTCTCATATAGGGCACAGATGACGATATCCACCAGAGCCTGGGCGATGAATTCCTCATCCAGGGCAGCAGCGGAGAGGGCATCCCTGAAATCCCCCCCTTTGTGCCGGCTCAGGGAGTGGTTTTCCACGTTGTAGTGATAGATCCCCGCCTCAAGCCCGTCAACGCCATCCCTGCCCACCACCACATAGAGCTCCAGGGGGTAGGTGGCGCCGGCGCTGGGGGCTGCCCTCAGCCCTTGGGCGCTGGTAATCCCCTGTGCCGCCCACAATATCTGGGAGAGCTGGAAGAGGGACAGGGGCTCTCTGCGGTACCTCCTCACCGACCTTCTCCGCGAGATGGCCTCCTCAACGGACATCGTTCCGCTGCGGGAGGGGGGAGGCAGGTCGAACTCCTTGGAATGCTCCTCAGGCCCCATGGTAAATCCTCAGAGAAGCTGGGCACTGGCCTCAGCAGTGACGATGCGGTAGACCTCCTGGAGGGGAAGGGCGTGCTCCTGGGCAAGACGGCGACAGTCCTCGTATTCAGCGGAGAGGCCAACCCTTTTGCCCCCAAGGCGCTTCACCTTCACCATGACCGGGCCCAGGCTGGATTGGAAGGGGATCATCTCCCGCTCAGATTCGTGGCGCTTCACCTCTTTAACCCGAAGGCCAAAGGTGGAGGTCTCCCGAAATATGGTCTCCACCATCCTCCCCTCCGCCTCCTCGGGGGCGAGGACGCTGAGCATCAGCGCCGGGCGGTTCTTCTTCATCTGAATGGGGGTAAACCACACATCCAGGGCACCCCCCTCGAAGAGGCGCTCCTGGATATGGCCATAAAGCTCGGGGCTCATATCGTCGATGTTGGTTTCCAGCAGAAGGAGATGGCGCTCCTCCTCCCTCCCCTCCCCGACCCAGAGGGGGAGAACGTTGGGCAGGCTCTCCAGCTCCCGGGCACCAACCCCGTAGCCAATGCGCTCAACGGAGAAGGTAGGGCGGTCAAAGGAGGCCAGGGTGGTGACGATGGCCGCCCCGGTAGGGGTGACCAGCTCCCCCAGCTCGGGGGAGGGGGTGGGCCTAAGCGGGGCATGGGATGAGGCGATTAGCTCCAGGGTGGCGGGCGCAGGCACGGGCAGCACCCCCTGTTCCGTCTGAACCAGGCCGCTTCCGCTGGGCAGGGGGGATGAAAAGAGGGCCTCGATGCCCAAGAGCTCAAGGCCAATCACCGCCCCCACCACGTCAACGATGGCGTCGGTGGCCCCCACCTCATGAAAGTGGACCTCCTCTACGGGGACCCGGTGAACCTTTGCCTCGGCAGAGGCCAGGCGACGAAAGATAAGGGCGCACCGCTCTTTCGTCTTTTGGGACAAGGGGCCTTCTTGGACCAGGTTCAGTATCTGCTTTAGATTACGCCCTTCCGGGGTGCTGCCCTCTAGGATCACCTCCGCTTTGGTGCCAGTGATCACCCCCCGTCTCGCTGGCTGGGCCGATATGCGGTAGCCGGCAAGGGGGAGCTTGGCAAGCTCAGCGGCGAGCAGCTCCAGGGGGAGCCCGACATCGAGAAGGGCGCCCAGGATCATATCCCCGCTCAAGCCAGAGAAGCAATCCAGATAGCCGACCTTCAACGTGCCTCCTTAAGCGACTCAGCCATGCTCCCGGTGCGGTACCCCGCCAGGTCGAGGGTGATATAGATATAGCCCAGGGCACGAAGCTCCGCCACCACCTTAAGGCTTGTTTCCACATCGCCGAGAAGCGCCATATCCTGGGGGCTTGCCTCAATGCGGGCAATGCTGCCATGATGGCGCACCCGAAAATGGCGCAGCCCCAACTTGGCCAGCGCCTCCTCCGCCCTCATGATGCGCTCCAGGAGCTCAGCGGCGATGGGCATGCCATAGGGGATGCGGGAGGCGAGGCAAGCCATTGGCGGCTTATCCCAGTTGGGCAAGCCCAGGCTTTGGGAAAGGGCGCGAATCTCCGCCTTGGTGAGGCCAGCCTCGAGGAGGGGGCTTCTCACCCCAAACTCCTGGGCAGCGATCCTTCCCGGCCGAAAATCCCCCAGGTCATCGCGATTGGTGCCATCGACCACCCCCTTAAGCCCGTTCTCTTTGGCGATCTGGCTCAACAGACGAAAAAGTCCCCGCTTGCAGTAGTAGCAGCGATGGCGGTCATTAGCTACGAAGGAGGGATCATCAAGCTCGTTGGTCTCGATAATGAGATGGCGCAGACCAAGCTGGCGAGCCAACGATTCAGCCTGAGCGATCTCTGAAGGAGGGTAAACGGGCGAAACAGCGGTAACCGCCAGCGCCTTCTGGCCCAGGGTCTCATGGGCGATAAAGGCAAGCAGGGTGCTATCGACGCCGCCGGAGTAGGCGACGGCTGCTGAGCCCAGCTCGGCGAGCTGGGACCTAACCTTGGCCAGTTTTTCTTCCACCTTTAGCAAGGGCCACCCTTAACGCTTCCCTCACCGATTCCACGGCGATGGCCTCCATTCCCTGAGGGGCACTAACCCTGGCCGCTCTGGGGAGGAGGCAGCGCCTAAATCCCAGCTTTGCCGCCTCGCCGAGCCTTCTCTCCAGCTGAGGCACACCCCTTAGCTCACCGCTCAGCCCCAACTCCCCGATGACCACCAGGCTGGGGTCGATGGCATCGCCGCGAAGGCTGGAGGAGATGGCAAGGGCGATTCCGAGGTCGGCGGCGGGCTCGCTCACCCTCAGCCCACCAACCACATTGACGATGATATCCTGACTCCCCAGGGCAAGGCCGACCCGCCGGGAGAGAACGGCGGCGATGAGGAGAAGGCGGTTGAAGTCGATGCCGTTGGCGGTGCGTCGGGGAAGTCCAAAGCTTGAGGGGCTGGTGAGCGCCTGGATCTCCACCAGGAGGGGTCTCGTCCCCTCCAGGGTGGGAACCACTGCCGAGCCCACGGTATCGCCAGCCCGTTGCGACAGGAAAACCTGGGAAGGGTTATCCACCTCCACCAGGCCGTTTCCCCCCATCTCGAAGATGCCCACCTCGTTGGTGGAGCCAAAGCGGTTCTTCACCCCCCTCAGCAGCCGGTAGGAGCTGAAGGGCTCCCCCTCCAGATAGAGCACCACATCCACGATATGCTCCAGCACCCTGGGCCCGGCGATGGCGCCATCCTTGGTAACATGCCCTGAGAGCAGAACGGGAACGCCAGCCACCTTTGCCCACTGCATCAATCTCATGGTGCACTCTCGAATCTGAGCCACGCTCCCCGGGGATGAGCCCACATCATCGAGGTAAACCGTCTGAATGGAATCGACGACCACCAGCTCGGGGGACTCCCGTTCCAATTGCTCCAGGATGAGCTCCAGGTTTGTCTCGGGGAGGATGAACAGCCCCTCGCCGCCAAGGCCGAGGCGATTTGCCCTCAGCCTAACCTGCCCCAGCGACTCCTCGCCGGAGACATAGAGCACCCTCCTCCCCTGCTGGGAAACCATGGCCGAGACCTGAAGCAGGAGGGTTGATTTGCCAATTCCGGGGTCACCTCCGATGAGCACCAGGGAGCCGGGGACGATGCCCCCTCCCAAAACCCGGTTAAACTCGGCGCAGGAGGTGGCAAGGCGGGGCAGCCCCTCGCTGGCCACCTGGGAGAGTTCCTGAGGGGCGGTTGAGGGCAGCCGGGAAGGGCGGCCTGGGGCAGGGGGCACCATTTCCACAAAGGTGTTCCAGCCGTGGCAATCGGGGCAGCGGCCCAGCCATTTTATGCTCTCCCTGCCGCACTGCTGGCAAACGAAAATAACCCTCTCCCGACGTTTGGCCATGGCAAACCTCTAAAGCAGAAGGGGAAGCCCAAAAAGGGCCTCCCCGTGAGAAACCCGCTACTTCCCAACCCCCTTGCCTTATTGAGGGGATTTTGCCGCTTCCAGGGTGCGGATGACGATCTTGTCGTCCTCGCAGTCGACGAGCACGGTGTCCCCCGACTGGAAGTCCCCGCGGAGCAAGGCATCAGAAAGGGGGTCCTCCACCAAATCCTGAATCGTTCGGCGCAAGGGACGGGCGCCAAAGACGGGGTCATAGCCCTTCTCGCCGAGGAGGTTCTTGGCGACATCGGTGACCTCGAGCTTTACCGCCTTCTCCGCCAGCTCCTTCCATACCTCACGAAGCATGAGGTCCACGATCTGCCTGATGTGATCCTTGTTCAGGGCGTGGAAAACAACGATGCCATCGATGCGGTTGAGGAACTCGGGGCGGAAGAACTTCTTCACCTCCCCCATCACCTTTTCCTTCATCCTCTCATAGGACTGCTGCTCCGATTTGGCATCTTCGGTCTTGGTGGCGAAGCCCAGGGTGGTGTCGCGCTTGATGAGCTCAGCGCCGATGTTGCTGGTCATGGCGATGATGGTGTTCCTGAAGTCCACCCCCCTCCCTTTGGCATCGGTGAGATGCCCATCATCGAAGATCTGGAGCAATATATTGAAGACATCGTGGTGAGCCTTCTCGATCTCATCGAGGAGGATTGCCGAGTAGGACTTTCGCCTCACCGCCTCGGTGAGCTGCCCCCCTTCCTCGTAACCTATATAGCCCGGGGGCGCCCCCACCAGGCGAGCCACAGTGTGCTTCTCCATGAACTCAGACATGTCCAGCCTGACCAGGGCATCCCTGCTGCCAAAGAGGAATTCGGCCAGCACCCTCACCAGCTCCGTCTTCCCCACCCCGGTGGGGCCAAGGAAGATGAAACTGCCGATGGGACGCCGGGGGTCCTTGAGCCCGGCGCGAGCCCTCCGCACCGCCTTGGAGATCATGGTGATCGCCTCATCCTGGCCGATGATGCGGCGATGAAGCACCTCCTCCATCTGAAGCAGGCGGGCGGTCTCATCCTTGGCCAGGCGGGTCACCGGGATGCCGGTCCACATGCTCACCACCTCGGCGATGTCCTCCTCGGTGACCACAGGTGCCTCGGCCTGCTTTTCCTCCTGCCACCCTTCTTCCATCCTCTCCATCTTTTCCGCCAGTTTTAGCTCGCGGTCCCTCAGCTCGGCGGCGTACTCATACTGCTGGCCGGCGATGGCCGCCTCCTTATCCTGGCGCAGCCTCTCCACCGCCTGCCTCGCCTCGTTCAAAGGGATGGGGGTAGAGAAATCCCTGATCCTCACCCGGGATGCCGCCTCATCCACCAGGTCGATAGCCTTATCGGGGAGGAAGCGATCGGGGATATACCTTGCTGCCAGGGCTGCCGCTGAACTTATGGCCTCATCGCTTATGGTGAGTTCGTGATGCTCCTCGTAGCGGCTCTTGATGCCCTGTAGGATATCCACCGTTTCCTCGATGGATGGCTCCTCCACCAGTATGGGCTGAAAGCGCCGCTCCAGGGCAGGATCCCTCTCCACATGCTTTCGATAGTCGTCGGCGGTGGTGGCACCAATACACTGCAATTCGCCCCGGGCCAGGGAGGGCTTCAGCAAGCTGGAAGCATCGACCGCACCCTCGGCAGCGCCAGCGCCGACGATGGTGTGCATCTCATCGATGAAGAGCATGCAGTTTCCTGCCGTCTTTATCTCGTCGATCACCCGCTTCAGGCGCTCCTCAAACTCCCCTCGATACTTGGTCCCTGCCACCAGGGAGCCGATATCAAGGGTGAGCACCCGCTTACCCCTCAGCATCTCAGGGACATTGCCCGCCACGATGCGATGGGCTAGGCCCTCAACGATGGCCGTCTTGCCCACCCCCGGCTCTCCAATGAGAACCGGATTGTTCTTGGTGCGCCGGCTGAGGATCTGGATAACCCGCTCGATCTCCTTCTGACGCCCGATGATGGGGTCGAACTTGCCGCGGCGGGACATCTCGGTCAGATCCACGCTTAGCTGATCCAGGGTTGGGGTGCGAGATGAGGGGCGAGGTCCCGCGGCCTGGGGCATGCTTTGCTGCAGGATGCGCACCGTCTCGTTGCGCACCTTGTCCAGGTTAACGCCCAGGCTCTCCAGGACACCAGCAGCAACCCCCTCTCCCTCGCGCAAAAGCCCCAGCAGGAGATGCTCGGTGCCGATATAATTGTGATTGAGGCGGCGGGCCTCATCTACCGCCAGCTCGATAACCCGCTTCGCTCTGGGGGTAAGCCCAATCTCCCCCCTCACCGCGTGCTCCCCGCGCCCGATGATGAACTCAATGGCACTGCGCACCTTGGCCAGCTCCACGCCAAGGTTGGCCAAAACCTTAGCCGCAACGCCCTCACCCTCCCGAACCAGACCCAAGAGGATATGCTCGGTGCCGATGTAGTTATGGTTGAACCGCTGCGCCTCCTCCTGAGCCAGGGTAAGGACCTTGCGCGCCCTTTCGGTGAACTTCTCAAATCTACTGGACATCTTCCGCTCCCAAACTAAAGGGCAAGGGGCCCGACCGCCTATATTTTAACATACCTCGTTGGAAAAGGAAAGGGTACCAAGGTATTAGTTTTTGCTTCCCCTCCTCATAGATGCAATTACCCTTTCCACGCCCAACCCCAAAAGGGAAACAAAGAGCACCGTCTCCACGCTCCTTATCAACAGGTTGGGCTCCGCCGCCTGGGTTACCCCGTAAAGCCATATATTGGCGAAGTGCCACAAGAAAGCGAGGGCGCAACCGGTCAATGCCAGGTAAGCCAGAACATCCCTGAAAGATGTCTTACTGGGGTTATGCCCCTCAGCGATTGAGGCTTTCCCCGGGTGAGGCTTCCGCCTCTCCTTTACCGCCCCGACCGGATATGCTTCCTGCCTCATAGTGAAACCCCCTGTCTAGTGCAGGCGGTTTCACTATTGGCTCCCCAGTGCTCAAGTGACCAGCTACAAGCACCGGTTCACTGCCCCTGCAAATATTAACGCCTTATTTATTTCTTAAATTTATTCCTTCTCCCGCCACACGCCCTTAACGAAGACCTTCTCCTTCCTTGGACGCCGTGGCAACTCTAGCCCCGCTTCCCTGGCGTATTTGATCATCCTCGCCAGCTCAGCCACCCTCCTGCCGACATACCTGGTTCTTATTATGCCGGCGGCATCGTCCAGCACGCCATGCTCTAGGAAATCGGGCCGCTGACCGTAGGCCCTAGCGCTTGCCACTGCGGTGGACCACGCCACCGGAATCATCTCCAACGTTTGGATCAGCGAGTAAAGAACGCTGGTCGCCCATTCCATTCCCACTCCGAACCATCCCAGGGTTAGCGCCCCAGCAGGCAGGGTCCGGAACCGGTGATGGAAGAAAGTGCTCTCCCGGGTTCTGGACACCAGATTCAACAGAGGGGGGGCCAGGGTTAGATCCCATGTGGGCCCGCCCAGAATCATCCCGTCCGCCCTTTGCATGGCTTCGTAGACCATGTGAAAATCATCTTTCACCTTACACGGTGCCCGGTTCTCAATGCACCACTGACAGTGTACGCAGGCAGCAATTTTCTTATCCGCCAAGGTAATGAACTCCGTCTCCACCCCTTCAAATGCTGCGGCGGCTGCTTTTAGGGCTTCCTGGACCATCTTGTCGCAGTTTCCATCCTTGATAGGCGTTCCAGAAATCCCCAAAATCCTGACATTCATGCTTTTCCTCCTTTTAAGGGCGAGACTTTAGTACACTGATAGTAAGGAAGTAGTATCGTAGTACCAGAAAAACATTATATCAGAAATTGTCGATATGAAAAAGCCCCTTACCTGGTTTAACCAAAGGTAGGGGGTGGGGGTACAAAAGTACTAAAAAGTACTAGAAAGGCGGCCAACATCTACCAAACGCTAGCCACAAAACTTCCGGCAAAAGGGGCTGATTAAGCGATAGAGGATTGGCACAATAAAGCCATGTAGCACACCACAAGCCACAGCAACCAAGACGAAAAAAACTTCCCGGCAGTGGCATATTTTCCACACCCCGTTGCCAGGGCAGTATCGTCTGCGCTGGGGCGTTTCACTTCCGTGTTCGGGATGGGAACGGGTGGGTCCACCCCGCTCTAACCACCGGGAAGCTTCTGTATTTTAGCACACTATCTGACAAAAGAAAAGAGCCTTTAGTATGGAGATTTTGTATCTAAATCACGACTTTTAGGTTTTATCTGGTAACCCCATCCCCCTTGGTCCCCTTCTCCTTCAAAGGAGAGGGGGAAGAAAAAAAAGAGGGGCTTTCGCCCCTCTTAAACGCCCTGTAAATTAGGTAGTGTTTTTAGTAATTTTTTTTGACGCAATGCATAGGCTTTACGATGCAAAATAGTATATTGACGAACAACATTGCGAGTAGTAGATTAGTCGTAAAATAATAAGGATGGTGTAAAATGTCAAAGATTATTACGTGTCCAGTTTGTCATGGGTCTGGTCAGGTAAGAAAAACAATGAAAGGTTTACGATTGATAAACGAAGGTGCACCAGGCAGTACGGAAAAAGTGCCCTGTGATAATTGCCACGGAACAGGCAAAGTCAGAGTTTAACCCACAAGTAAGCGGTTTATAAACACTATGGTACGAGTAATAGGTTTTGGTATAACCATTGCAGCAGGTATTTTAGGTACAGCATATTTTATGTTTGGCATCCTATCTATTGAATTCTGGATAGGTGTAGCCGTTTGTGCACTATTAATATGGTGGGCTTATTCAAGATATAGAAAATTATATACCATTGTAGAGTGTTCAAATTGCCACCGTAGAATGAGTTATAAACGATTTAGGGATGCGGGCGGATGTCCAAAGTGTGGCACAGACTTATATATCCCAAGGAGTAAGTAAGTATGGAAGAACAACGCACACCGAGTTACTGGGCTCTAAAGACTACGGAAGGTAGAGACGGTCATGATTGTTGGGACCGATTCTTTGGCGAGGGTGTCGAGGGTGTTATCGCAATAGGATGGCATTTAATAACCGTTAGTCCGGCTATGGTCAGCAAAGAGCAACTTATATCCTCAATAAAGGAAGCATATCCTAAAGATGATGCGAAGTACGGCGCGCGTAAAATCAAACAGTTCATAGAGATTGCTGAGGAAGATAGAGTCCTAATCTGTCGGGGGTATGCACCAAATCAAAGGAAGGACGTTTACATTTATGGATTTGCCACCGTCACCGGGCCATTCTACGACGACATGGGTTCTAAATGCTGGAGGTTCAGGCATCCAGCGAAAATTTATTGTCGTGTGGAGAGATGCGTGCCAATTGACATGCTAAGAAGAACCCTCAACAAAAAGGCTATGCTGCAAACATTGCATAAAATCGACAATAAAGAAGGATTTCATCAGCTTGAATTGCAGTTATGCAAGCATCAAAGATAAAGACATAGACACTCATACACCTCTAGGGCGCATTGCCTGAACGCCTATTCAATACGGGGTGAGCTTACCTGAGAGGGGCGCAGCCCCTGTTTTAAAAAAGGGAGATTAAACAAAAAGGCACGGCTTTGAAACCGTGCCTCAGTATTCTTTGGTAGCGGGAGTTGGATTCGAACCAACGACCTCCGGGTTATGAGCCCGACGAGCTGCCACTGCTCTATCCCGCG
>JAUVVB010000013.1 GCA_030604825.1 Chloroflexota bacterium
AAATTCAAGACCTTTGGCTGTGGTGCAGCCATTGCCACCAGCAGCATGGTCACCGAACTGGTGAAGGGAAAGAGCGTAGAAGAGGCACTGAAGATCTCCAATCGAGCGGTAGCCGAGGCCCTGGACGGACTTCCTCCCATCAAGATGCACTGCTCGGTCCTGGCCGAGGAGGCGCTTAAATCCGCCATCGATGATTATCTGAATAACTCCAAGGGAAAGGATTGAAAATGAGCGAAATCCCTGAGATCGGCAAGATATCCCCTGAAATCTTCAATGAGTTGATATTTCCCCGCTTGGGCGCCAGGAGCGAAAAGGTGCTGGTAGGACCCCAGCACGGCGTGGACGTGGGCATCGTGGAGATCGGGGACAAGGCGGTAGCGCTGACCACTGACCCGGTATTTATTGTCCCCGAATATGGCTGGGAAAGGGCGGCCTGGTTTGCCATTCACATCCTGGCCTCGGATGCGGTGACCAGTGGCCTGAAACCTTGCTTCATGGCTATAGATTTAAATCTCCCCATGGAGATGACCAAGGAGCAACTGGAGATAGTGTGGGATAGGATGCACAGAGAATGCCAGAAACTGGGCGTCTCCATCGTCTGCGGTCATACCGCCAGATACGAAAACTGTCATTATCCCATGGTGGGCGGAGCCACCGTAATCAGTGTAGGGGAGAAGGATGAGTATGTTACCCCCAAGATGGCCAAGTCCGGGGACAAGATAATAATCACCAAGGGGCCAGCCATTGAGGCAACAGGCATCTTCGCCACCATGTTTCCTAAACTCATGGAGAGGGAATTTGGACCTAGCTTTAGCCAAAAAGCACAGGAGATATTCTACCAGATGTCGGTGGTGGAGGATGCGTTGACCGCGGTGGGCGTAGGGGTAAGAGATGACGGGGTCACCGCCATGCATGACGCCACCGAGTGCGGGATTTGGGGCGGTTTATATGAGATCGCTCAGGCTGCGGGTTTAGGGGTGAGGGTGGAGAAAGGGCGGATCGTGGTTGAGGACTGTGTAAGGGAGATATGCCAGTATTTTGGCATCGACCCCTATGCCTCCATCAGTGAGGGGACATTGATCATCACCTGCCGCCAGCATAAGGCTCAGGAGGTGGTTGAGGCTCTATCCCGAAAGGGGATAGCATCCTCGGTTGTTGGGGAGCTGACAAATCTGGGGCATGGCATGATCCTGATAGAAGGGGGAAAGGAGAGGAAGCTAGAACACCCCTTGGTTGATCCCTTCTGGAGGGCCTTCTACGATGCCCTTGAGAAATATGCTAGCATGGAGAGATGAACACAGGAGCGGGGTATGAATATAGAAGAGAAAATCTTAAAATCCAGCCGTGTCGTTGCTGTGGTAGGGCTTTCCCCCAAACCCGAACGCCCCAGCTATGGGGTAGCCAGCTACTTAAAGGAACAAGGGTACAGGATAATCCCGGTGAACCCCCAAGTGAAGAAGGTATTGGGGGAGCCTTGTTATCCTGAACTTGCCTCCGTCCCTGAGCCGGTAGATGTGGTGGATATCTTCCGCCGCTCCGAAGATGTACCGCCCATCGTAGAGGAGGCGATCAAAATCGGGGCGAAGGCGGTGTGGATGCAGGAGGGGGTGATACATGAGGAGGCAGCGGCTAAAGCTAGAGAGGCCGGGCTCATGGTAGATAGGGATAAATGTATGTTTAAGGAGCATCACAGGCTAGAGAGGGGAGGCGATTAAAATGGCTAAAGACCCAGTTTGTGGCATGGAGGTGGATGAGAAGAAGGCAGCGGCCACCTCGGAGCACAAGGGGAAGACCTATTACTTCTGCGCCCCCGGCTGCAAGAAGGCCTTCGACGAGAACCCTGAAAAGTACCTGAAGCATCAGCATGGCTAAGATAATCGCTGTCTGCAGAAGCGAGAATAAGGGCACCAAAAAGGAGGCGGTAAACCAGGGGGTGCTCAGGGAGGATTATGGCCTCATTGGCGATGCCCATGCCGATTGCTGTAGCCAGCGGCAGGTGAGCCTGCTGTCGAGGGAGAGCATCGACAAGATGCGCGCTCTGGGTTTGGAGGTAGGGCCCGGGGATTTCGCCGAAAACCTCACCACCGAGGGGATTGACCTAGTATCTTTACCCCCTGGCACCAGAATATCCATAGGGAAAGAGATCATCTTGGAGATTACCCAAATTGGCAAGGAGTGTCATACTCCGTGCGCTATCTACCGTCAGGCAGGCGAGTGCGTGATGCCCAGGGAAGGGGTATTCGCCAAGGTGATTCGCGGCGGAGCGATACGGACTCATGATCCGATAAAGGTGGAGGGGTAAAGGATGATGGACGAGGTAAGAGAGCTCGCTATACTACGTGTCACTGAGCAGGGGGAGAGCGAGGTCGAGGATGTAGTCGCCAGGGAATTTCCTTTCACCATTATTTTAGACAACCAAGAGCTGGTAACCCTGCTCTGCACCCCGCAAAATCTAGAGTATTTGGCCATTGGTTTTCTTTTCGCTGAGGGCTTGATAAAAAATAAGGGGGAGATCAGGAAAATTACCCTCGATGACCGCAGGGGCGTGGTGCGGGTGGAAACCGAGGGGGATAAGGGGGTTGCCGCGGAGCTTTTATTCAAGCGGCTTATAACCTCGGGCTGTGGAAGGGGGGCTGCATTTTACAGCGCTGCTGATACCACAAATCAGGCGAGGGTGGAGTCCCAGATGAAAATATCGGCGGGTGAGGTCTTTGCCCTGGCAAAAGAGTTTCAGCACCGCTCCCAGGTCTATAGAACAACGGGTGGGGTTCACAGCGCCGCCCTGTGTGATACAAAGGGCATCCTGATCTTCGCCGAGGACATAGGAAGGCACAACGCCATCGATAAGATCTTTGGCGAGTGCATCCTGAAAGACATACCCACAGATGACCGGATAATAATCACCAGCGGCAGGATATCATCGGAGATATTGCTAAAGATAGCAAGGAGGAATATCCCGATACTCATCTCCAAATCCGCTCCTACCGACCTGGCGGTGGGTTTAGCTGCCGGTCTGGGGGTAACCCTTATTGGCTTTGTCAGGGGAAGGAGGATGAATGTCTACACCGATGGCTGGAGGGTGATCGGTGAATAAGGGTTCGGGGGAGAAGGTTTTAAGATGAGAGACAGCGATGCCCGGTTAATAGAGGAAATCCTGCGCCTCAACAGGGAAAGGAATGCTGTCATTCTCGCTCACAACTATCAACTGGGCGAGGTTCAGGATATAGCGGACTTCGTGGGCGATTCCCTGGAGCTGAGCCAGAAGGCGGCCCAGACGGATGCCAGGGTGATCGTATTCTGTGGGGTTCATTTCATGGCGGAAACAGCCTCCATCTTGTGCCCCGATAAGATAGTCCTGCTGCCGGATATGCATGCCGGCTGCCCCATGGCCGATATGATCACCGCTGAGGGGCTGCGACAGAAGAAGAAAGAGCACCCCGGGGCTACGGTTGTCTGCTACGTCAACTCCAGCGCCGAGGTCAAGGCGGAATCGGACGTCTGCTGTACCTCCGCCAATGCAATCAGGATCGTGGAGAAATTAGCTGATAGTAGGGAGGTTCTATTTGTCCCTGATCAATATTTGGGGCATTATATCTCTACCAAGACTGGCAAAGAAATGATCCTCTGGCCCGGCTTTTGCCCCACCCACATCAGGATAAAGGCGCAGGACATCATCAGGCTGAAGCAGGAGCATCCCTGGGCCAAGGTGGTGGTCCACCCTGAATGTAGGCCGGAGGTGATCGCCCTTGCCGATGAGGTGCTGAGCACGGGGGGAATATGTAGATTCGCAGGTAGTACCGAGGCCGAAGAGGTGATTGTGGGGACAGAGCTCGGCATAATACATCGGCTGAGGAAGGAGAACCCGAATAAGAGGTTTATCCCTGCCTCCGAGCAGGCGGTCTGCCCCCGAATGAAGTTGATAACCCTGGAGAACGTTCTGTGGTCCCTGGAGGAGATGGCGCCTGAGGTCAAGGTTCCGGAGGGGATTCGCCTCAGGGCAAAGGCTGCCGTGGATAAGATGCTAGAGGTGGGATAAAGAGGATCGATGGCAAGCAAAAGGGTGCAAGGGGAAGCTACCTCACCGTTATTGTCAAGAACGTCAAGCGTAATCATGTGCTCTACCCGCTAGCATGGGATCTTGTGATGCGCCTCTCACGAAGGGGAGGCAAGTACCGTATGTTGGGACAACCCTGTGGTGCCAGGATGATGTAGGATTGAAGCCATTTGCAGTGGGGATATATTGGGTTAGCAATACTCTGTATCAGTATTGCCTCCACTTTAAGAGAAAGTAGCCGGGAACTCGCGGGCAAACGGCAACGGTGGAGACTAGGAGATAGCCCAGATCATATCAGGGCTGCCACTGAGCGTGCTTGCCACTAGGATGAACTTTCGGTGCATACTCCCAGGGTGTGGGTTTTATGCAAAAGCAAAAACCATGCTGAAACTTCTATCTATTGAACAACTCGGGGAGACAGGTGGTCACCTTCCTCCTCCAATCGTAGATGGCGCCCATGCTCTTGAGCTGCCCTCTCATCCTCTCGATGTTCTGCATCGTCCAAGTATAAGGTGGAACTCCCCCAAGGTTATGGGCTGAGTAGCTTGGGTTCAGGGCGCGGCTCAACTTCTGCCTAACCCATTGGAGATGCTCGGGCTGGTGCAGAGCGGAGCAGCAGGTTGACTTGTTGCGTATTTAGTTGGAGAATAAAAATCGGCACCATAGGTATCTAGGCCAGCTACGGATTTCTAGTGGCCTTTGGCTGACCATGATCTGCCAAGTTTGAGCGTTAACCGCCTGGAGGTAGCATGAATAGATATGGGCTCAAACAGAGAACACTGGGGCATATTCTGGAGGATCAAGCCAGGGCTCACCAGGACCGGGTCTTTCTGCGCTGCCAGGGGGAACAGGTAACCTATGGCGAGCTGGATAAGCTTGCCAACAGGGTTGCCAACAGCTTGCTTCGCCTCGGTGTACGCCCGGGAGACATAGTAGGCTTGCTCATGTCCAACTGCCCCCAGTTTATCTATGCCTGGTTTGGTTTGGCAAAGATAGGCGCGGCTGCAGTCCCCATCAACACCGCCTACAAGGCGGATCTGCTCCAATACGTGATCGACAAGTCTGACATGAAGATGCTCCTCATCAGTAGCCAGTTCCTGGAGCGGATTGCGCCCCTAGCGGAAGGGTTAAAGAAGGTAGAGCAACTAGTTGTGCACCAGGATGAGACGAGCCAAGGGCAATCTCCGTCGGCCGATTTCGGGCTTCCCCAGCTTGACTTTAGCGGGCTACTGGAGAGCTCGCCGGCGCCCCCTGGTTGCGAGGTAAGCTTCAAGGAGCCCATGGCCATCATCGCCACCTCGGGGACTACCGGGCCTTCGAAGCTGGTGATGCGCAGCCATCACCAGTTCTACTTTATCGCCTCCCATTGTGTGAGGGCGATGCAGGCCACCGGCGATGATATATTCTACAATTGCCTGCCGCTATGTCACGGCACCGCCCATACCCTCGCCCTGCTTCCCGCCCTGCTTACCGGGGGCCAGTTTGCCCTCAGCGAGAGGTTCAGCGCCACCAACTTCTGGAATGAGATACGCAGCTACGGAGCTACCGTTTTCTGCTCTGCTGGCACCTTGCTGGCAATGCTATATCGCCAGCCACCTCGCCCCAACGACAGCGATAACCCGGTCAGGGTTTGCCTCAGCGTCACCAGCCTGGAGCCGGATTTGCACCTCGATTTTGAGAGGCGCTTTGGGCTGAAGGTAATTGAGGTGTATGGTCTCACTGAGGCCAGCATCCTCACCAGCAACTGGTACCATGATGACTGTCCTGGTTCCTGCGGGAAAGCCCTCCCCGAGTTCGAAGTCAAGATCGTTGACGACGATGACCAGGAATTGCCACCCAACGCCGTGGGAGAGATCGTAGCTCGTCCCCGAGTCCCGTGGATCACCACCCTTGGCTACTATGGCGACCCCGGGGGCACCTGGGAAGCCAGCAGCAATCTTTGGCTTCATACTGGAGACCTGGCTCGAAAGGATGAAGCGGGGAGGTTCTACTTCGTGGGTAGAAAAAAGGATGTTATCAGGAGAAGGGGGGAGAACGTTTCTGCCTTCGAGGTGGAGAGCGTAGTTGACAGCCTGCCCCAGGTGCTTGAATCGGCAGCGGTAGCGGTTCCCTCCGAGCTGGGCGAGGACGATATCAAGATCGTGGTCGTACTAAAGGAGGGACAGAGGCTGGCCCCCGAGGAGGTCATCGCCTTTTGTGAGCACAGGCTGCCCTACTTCGCCGTGCCCCGATACGTTGAGTTTAAGCAAGCTTTGCCCAAGACCACCAATGAACGGGTCAAGAAATACTTGCTGCGGGAGGAGGGCGTTACCGCCCATACCTGGGACCGGGAAAAGGCTGGCTACAAGCTGAAGAGATGAGCCATCCGTCTCTTAGGATGGCTGACCTCATTATCAAAGTTGAGGGGGCTCAGTCTTCGACTGAGCCCCCCAAAGCTACATGTTCCCTTTCAGCTCACTACTCAGGGAATTCCGCCCAACCAACGAGGTGCCATTTGCCATCCCTGAACTCACGGATGACAGTATCGTGAACTATCTGGTGGCCGATGCCATACCTTGCCGCGGCACCGAAATGGCCCGGCCCGTAGCGGGTATCAAGTTCCATGGTCTCCAAGGCCTGCACCAGCGTGGGTATATCCAGGCTGTCAGTCTGCTCGATGGCCTGCTTCAGGAAATACATGGCATCATAGGTATATGTGCCCGAGGTTTTGATGTCGTCGTACGTCCCACCATACTTGGCAATATAAGCCTCGGCCCAATCCTCGATCATCGGCGTTACCCAGGGCTCCCCCATGAAGCCACCTACTCCAATGAGGCCCTCGGCAGCTTCTGCGCCAGCAACCGCGCGAATGGTTGCGGCATCGGGGGCGGCGGTGTCAAATACTACGCCATCCCAGCCCAGTTCCCGAGCCTGCTTGATAATCAGGCCAAGGTCTCCAGCAGAGGAGGCGCAGGTGTCCAGGATATCGGGATTATCGGCAATCATCCTGGTCAGGAAGGGGTAATAATCCGTGGTGCCGTAGGCGTAATAATCTTCATACACCACTTCCATTCCCAAAGCCTCGGCAAACTCGGCGGACTGCTGGGCCTTATCCCTGCCGTCGGCATCATCGCGAGCCAGGAGCGCCAGCCTCTTGATCTCAGGCTTCTCCTCGGCTATCCACTCATACGTGGGTTTAGCCCGCTCATAGTGGGTGGTTACAATTCTGAAGATATTGGGATAATCCGGCCCTATGACTTCCTTCATGAAGGAGTCATTGAAATGCAGCACATCATAGTTTTTGCTGATTTCCACGCAGGCAGCGTTAGGGGAACTGCCAAGCGGACCAACGATAAACTTTACCTTGTCTGTGAACAGCAGTTTGTTGAGCGCCGCTACCGACGTGTCAGCGTCGAACTTGCTGTCCTCGGCAATCATCTTGAGCAGGTAGGGTTGCCCCCCCACGGTGATGCCGCCCTGGGCATTGATCTCGTCGATGGCTAACTCCATCCCGTTGTAGAAGCCTACCCCCCAGGGGGCTGCCGGACCGCTCAGCGGGACCAGCAACCCCACCTTCAGGTCCTTCGCCTCCGGCGGCGGCCCCCCACAGCCCGCTGCCGAGAACACCAGGAAACAACTGATAACCACCACCGCCAACCAGTAGGTCTTTCTCTTCATTACCGCTCCCTCCCCTTTCTTCCAACGTTAGACAAACAATGCTGAAGGCTAGCCGCCCTATAACCCTTTTCGCTCACCCCCTTCCTTTGCCCGTGATCTGGTGAGAGTTGATTACAATAAATTATCATAGCGCATGCAAATTGTCAACATATAGGGGTTGACAGCAACCGTAAAGCTTCGTAAAATCTCTTAACAGCGCCCGGCTAGCTGTTCAGCATCTACTCACCGCTAAAGTAAATAGTAAATATGGATGCAACGCTCTTCTTCCAAACTCTGGTAAATGGGCTGCAGTTGGGAGTGGTCTTCGTTTTGATCGCACTGGGGCTCACCCTGGTGTTCAGCATCATGCACATCATCAACTTCGCCCACGGCGAGTTCTACATGCTGGGTGGCTATGCCCTCTTCTACTTCTTCGCTCAATTCGGGGTCAACTACTTCGTCGCCATAGTAATCTCCATGCTGCTGGTCGGCTTAATCGCGGTGTTGATAGAAAGAGGGGTTTTCCGTCCGTTGCGGGACTTCCCCTTACGCGCATTGGTTGCCTCCCTGGCCCTGGTGATGCTGCTGCAGGGAGCTGGTTTGCTGGGTTTTGGCCCGGAGGATCGAGGTGTGCCCGCGGTGGTCACTGGCACGCTGGCATTGGGTGGCACCATATTTGCCAAGGAGCGGTTGATGGTGATGGGGATTGCAGGGCTGTTGGTCGTCCTGCTATACCTATTCCTGCACCGGATGAAGCTGGGGTGGGCGATGCGCGCTGTAGCTCAGGAAAAGGAAGCTGCTGCCTTGCAGGGGATCAGCGTCAATCGCACCAGTGCCATCGCCTTCGGTCTCGGTTGTGCCCTGGCAGCAGGCGCCGGAGCGCTGGCAGCGCCCATGTTCTACATCCACCCCTTCATGGGAAGCATGCCAGTGATGAAGGCGTTCGTGGTGATAATTCTGGGAGGCCTGGGAAGCATCCCTGGCGCTGTCGCTGGGGGGCTGATCCTGGGCTTGGTGGAAAGCTTCGGTACCACCTTCGCCGGGGGAGTGGTATCCAGTATGCTGAGTTTCCTCATCCTCATCCTGGTACTAATAATCAGACCCACGGGGCTGTTCGGTCATGAATAAGGCCATTGCCATCAGGCTCCTCCTTCCGGCTTTGATAGTCGTCCTGGCACTCGTCCCCATAATTACCGATGACCCCTACTACACTCATATCCTGATCATGATCTGCCTGAGCATCGTTTTCGCGGTAGGGCTGCGCATGATACTGACTACGGGGCAATTGAGCATCGGCCACGCCGCCTTTGGCGCCATCGGCGCCTATACCTGCACCCTTCTGGTAATGAAGGCAGATTTCAACTTCTGGCTGGCCCTGCCCCTGGCCGGAGTAGTTGCCGCTATCGTGGCTGTCCTTGTTGGCTATCCCACGCTGAGGATAAAGGGTGCCTACTTTGCCATCCTCACCTTCGCCCTGGGCGAGCTCATCAGGCTGGTGTTCGTTGCCAACTGGGGAGGGTTGACCGGCGGCAACGTTGGCATCATGGGTATCCCCGCCCCCAGTGCCATCCATATCGGCGGTCGTGTGCTGGACTTCGACGCCGGCGTGTTTGGCAACATCCGTGGCTATTATTATTACCTGGCGTTGCTGCTCATGCTCATTGCGGTGTGGGTGATGCACCGTTTTGACCGCTCTCGGGTGGGGATGACCTTCCGCGCAATCGCCCAAGCCGATCTGCTGGCTGAATGCGTAGGCATAAATATCATGAGGTATAAGGTGCTGGCCTTCGCCGTGGCCTGCTTCTTTGCTGGCCTGGCAGGTGGTATGCTTTCTTCATACATCCACTACCTGAGCCCAGTATCCCTGACCTTCCACGACTCGATATATTTCATCATGTTTGCTGTGGTCGGAGGGGTGGGCACCATCAGCGGTCCCATCATCGGCGCCTTGCTGTTCACCGCGCTGCCCGAGGCCTTGCGCGGGGCCAAACAGTGGGAACCAATAATCGCCGCTTCTTTGCTGCTGCTAGCGGTGCTGTTCCTGCCTGGCGGCCTGGTAAGCTTGCCACAACGAATTAAGGCCCGGTTTGAGGCAATTCGGGGCAAGGAGGCAATAGAGCATGGCGTTGCTTGAAATCACAAAGCTATCCAAGCACTTTGGCGGTCTGGCGGCGGTTAGCGAGTTGGACCTCCAGGTGGAGGAGGGGGAGATCCTGGGGCTCATCGGGCCCAACGGCGCCGGCAAGACCACGCTGTTCAACGTGATTAGCGGGGTTTATCGTCCCACCTCGGGAAAGATAATATTTAATGGGGAGGATATAACCGGGCTCAAGCCAAGCATGATAGCCAAGAAGGGGCTGGTGCGCACCTTTCAAGCGACCACCCTGTTCGATGAGTTCACCGTGCTGGCAAATGTACTGATAGGGTTTCACCCGCATGCCGGGATTGCTATTTGGGGGGCATTAGTTGGTACTCCTGCCACCCGCCAGAGGGAAGCAGCCCTAGTGCAACAAGCTATGGAGATACTGGATCTAATGGGAATAGCCCATCTCAAGGATGAACTCGCCACAAGCCTTCCTCACGGACACCAAAGGTGCCTGGGGATTGCCATCGCCATGGCGGCGAACCCGAAGCTGCTACTGCTGGATGAACCCGTTACCGGGATGAGCCGCGAAGAGACTGCAATGGTGATGGCCACCATTCGGAAAATACGGGAGCAGAAGGGGCTCACCATCATCGTGGTGGAGCACAATATGAGGGCAGCGATGGGCCTGAGCGACCGCATGGTGGTGCTGAACTATGGAAGGAAGATCGCTGAAGGTTCGCCTCAGGAGATAAGCGAAAACCCCGAAGTAATCGAGGCCTACCTGGGAGCCGAGAGATATGCTGCTTAGTCTAAAGGACGTCAAAGTGCACTACGGCAGGGTTGAAGCCCTCAAAGGCGTCTCCTTGGAAGCCGAGGAAGGGGCTATCGTTGGCCTTCTTGGCGCCAATGGCGCCGGCAAAAGCACCGTGCTCAGGGCTATTTCGGGGTTGAAAGCTCTGACCACCGGGGAGATATGGTTCCGAGGCGAAAGGATAGATGGAGCCTCCCCGCAAAGCATCGTCAGCAAGGGCATAGCCCTGGTTCCCGAGGGGAGAAAGCTCTTCCCCTTTATGACGGTGCGGGAGAATCTCAGGCTGGGGGCCTATCTGCGTAAGGACAGAAGCCAGATAAATAAGGACCTCAAAGAGATAATGGAGCATTTCCCCATTCTGGAAGAGAGAAAGGGACAGCAAGCGGGGAGGTTGAGCGGTGGTGAGCAGCAGATGCTGTCCATTGGTCGTGCCTTGATGTCTAAGCCAACGCTGCTGTTGATGGACGAACCGAGCCTGGGATTGTCCCCGTTGATGGTGACCGAAATCGCCAACATCATTGTCGATATCAACAAGGGCGGCGTGAGCATCGTGTTGGTGGAGCAGAATGCCCGGCTGGCGCTTAGTCTGGCACACAAGGGCTACGTGTTGGAGACGGGGAACGTTGTGCTGGAAGGCGATGCCCAAGAGCTCATCGATAACGAACATGTGAAGAAAGCCTATTTGGGCGGATGAGGCGCGGCGCGGTGAAAGGCGAGCTCCGCCAAGCAGGGACATCAACGACCTATGATTGCCCCGATATAGACTGCCCTTTTCATTCCAGATCTAGGGCAGGAGCTCCTCCTCGCTCACCGGCTCCCAGGGGTCGGGCATGGGCATGGGGGGAACCCCAGCCTCGTCCCAGGGGAGGGTGAACATGAAGTTTCGCCGCAGTGCCTTGCCCCGCTTGGGCAGCTTATCCCAGGGGATGTGGCCCCACAGGATGGTATAGCTAAAGCGGTAGCCTCCCTGATGGGTGATGCTGGGATCCACGATCACATTGACCACCGCTGGCTTTCCCCCCTCCGCTGCCCTGAAGGCCCTCTCCAGGGCAGGCCTTATCTGGGCGGGTTCGGTGACGAATTCGCCATGGCAGCCCAGCCACTCGCTTATCTTGTCATACCTGATATCGGGCATAAACTCCAAGCCCAGGGGTTGATCCTGCGGTCCCAGGGCCCCCCAGGTTTCCCCGTAGTTGAGGTATTTCATCCCGGTGAGCCAGCCATTGTTGTTGGTCACCACATAGACGATGGGCAACTTAAACCTGGCGGCAGTCTCCACATCGTATCCGGCAAGCCCCATGCCGGCATCGCCCATGAACACCACAATGGGCCGGTTGCGGGCCTCAGGGTCGGCGAAGGCAGCTCCAATGGCCATGCCGATGCCGTGGCCCACCCCAGCCTGCTCCCCACAATCGATGTACTGCCCGCTATAGCGGCACTTGATGAAGGGAGGGGCAAAGCTGGATATGGTGTAGCCATCCATCACCACCCGGTTCATCCCCCCATAGAGGTCCTCGCAGGCATCCCAAACCAGCCTCGCCAGATAGCCATAGTGGATTGGCTTGTGGTCCTTATACTTCTCCGCCTTGGCCTTTAGCTCCTCGTCGGACCTTTTTTGTGCCTCCCGGATGCGACCGGTCCAGTCAGCCCTGTCAGCGGGCGGCTTCAGCCCTTTTTCCTTTACATAGTCCACCATCTGGCGGAGCACCACCGCTGGTGTGCCCACGATGGCCACCTCGGTGTTCTTGAGGTAGGGCCAGATATGATCTGGGGACTCATTCACCTGAATGCACTTCTGCCACGCCGCTCCGTAGCCATCGAAATACCCCACCTTCATCCCCAGGGCGATCACCAGGTCGCTCTCCGGGAGCAGCTTGCTCGCGATGCGGGAGCTGATGTGGAGGGGGTGAATCTCGGGAATGGAGCCGCGGCTTATCCTTCTCCCGCTCACCGGGACCTGGGCCAGCTCGGCAAACTCCACCAGCTCAGCACCCCCCTTTGACCAGTGAACCCCGTCGGCGGCCATGATGACGGGGCTCTTCGCCTCGGAGATGAGCTTCACTGCCCTCTCGATGAGCCTGGGGTCGCCACCAACGGTCAGCGGTTCTGGGGTCTCATCCCCCCGCCACCCCTCGACGTATAATGGGCTCTCGCCGGCTAGGCTCTGGGGGCGGGGGAATACCGAGTCGAAGAAGTGCTCCACGGAGAACTCCAGCGCTACCGGGCCCTTGGGCCAGGATTGGGCATCCTTGAAAGCGCGGGTGATATATCGCTTATACTCGCGGAAGGAGCGAAGACGCCTGGTCCACTTGGTTATGCCCCTCAGCAGGTCCTCGGCATAGCACTCTTGGAGGGGAGCGGCGTAGTCGTGGAAGGTCTCATGGCCCGAGAGTAGAATGACCAGCGGGGAACGATTGAAATAGGCCTGCTGGATGGCGCTAACCGCATTTGCCGTGCCCGGTCCCGTGGTGGCGAAGGCAACCCCCACCTTGCCGGTGACCCTGGAATAGCCTTCGGCGGCATATACCCCCGACTGCTCATGGTGGACGGTGACCATCCTTATCCCCGCCACGCTCATCAGGTCGAGGAGCGGCCAGAAGTGCCCCCCGTGAACCCCGAAGGCGATCTCCACCCCTTGCTCCTTGAGGGCATCCACGGCGAGCTGCGCCGGGGAGGGGTGGATCTCCCTCATCCCTAAAGCAACCCCTTGCTTTTCTTCAGCCATTTTTACCTCCTTTCCTGATAGGTTGATGCAATTTAACACCCGTTCAAGCTTACCTGTCAAGGAGAGAGGGTTGAAAAAGGGGAAATGAAGCGGGATGCCTTTTTCGACACCTTAGAGGCAAGCCAGGGGCCTCAGGCGATAATCCGTTTCGCCCTCAGATCGGCGATCTGCTCCTCGGAGTAGCCAAGCTCGATCAAGATTTCATTGGTATGCTGGCCTACAACGGGCGCTGGTCGCCAGATCCTGCCCGGGGTCTGTGAAAGCTTGGGACCGATCCCCGTTTGCCTCACCCGACCAAGGGTGGGGTGATCGTGGTCCACCACCAGCTCGTTCGCTAGATAGTGGGGGTCTTTGAGGATCTCGTCCACCGTCAAGGATGGGGCACAGGGGACAGCCGCTTCCTCCAGCAGCGCTAGCCACTGTTGGGCTGGCTTGGCGCTAAAGGCATTGGCCAGGATGTCCACCAGTGCCTCGTCGTTCTCCTCCCGCTTCTGGGGGGTGTGGAACCTGGGGTCGTTGAGCAGGTCATCTCGGCCCAGGACCTGGGCCAGGGCCCGCCACTGCGCCTCGTTGGTGCAGAGGACGAAGAACCACCGACCATCCTGGGCCTTATAAAGGCGGCAGGTGGCCTTTACCCCCTTTAGATCGGCATCGCCGCGGAACTGGCGCTGCATCCCAGGATAATCGATGAAATCGCTCGCCTGCATCGCCACCGCAGCATCGATGATGGAGGTTTCTACATATTGCCCCTTGCCCTGCTTGGCACGGACATAAAGGGCGAGCATGGCGCCATAGGCACTCAGCATGGCAGCAGCGTAATCGTTGGACGGCCTTTTGAGGAAGACAGGGGGGTTGCCAATCCCCCCCTGGCTCACGCTTTGACCACTCAACACTTGCGGCAGGCCATCATACCCCGGCAACATTACATAGGGTCCTGTTGAGCCAAAGGCGGGGATCGAAATGTAAATCAGGTCCGGCTTAATCCGGCAAAGGCTTTGGTAATCGAGTCCCAGCTTCTGCCATATTCCGGGGCGAAAATTCTCCACCAGTATATCCGAGGTGGAGACCAGCTTCCTGAATATCTCCCCGCCCTCCTCCCTTCTCACATCTACCGCGATGCTCCTCTTACCCCGGTTGGCACCCAGAAAGGCAAGGCCCATCTGACGCCAGGGATCGCCATCCGGCGGCTCTACCTTGATCACGTCAGCACCCATGTCGGCGAGCAACATGGTGCAGAAAGGGCCCGCTATCATGGTGCTCAGATCCACCACCCTGATGCCATCCAGCGCATACATCCTATCCCCCGTTTCCCCTCAGATGACCTTCCCTTCTCTCAATTTGCTGAGCTTGTCTGGAGGGTAGCCAAGCTCGGAGAGGATCTCCTGGGTATGCTGGCCCAGGAGGGGAGAAGGCCCCTTTACCTTTCCCGGCGTTAGCGACAGCTTTAGCGGAATGCCCATCTGCCGCACCCTTCCCACATGGGGATCCTCCAGCGCTATCACCATCTCGTTGATCTTTAGCTGAGGGTCATCGAGGAACTCGTCAATCCTCCTCGCCGGGGCACAGGGGATGTCGTGGGAGCGGAGGAATTCCAGCCACTCATCCCGGGTCTTGGTGGCGAAGATCTGTTTCAGCATCCGCTGCACCTCATAAGACCTGGGGGGCAGGATCATCCAGGGGGCGCCCTCGAAAAGGGGATCGCTGAACCATTCCTCATGCCCCAAGGCCAAGGCGAACTTGGTGAAAAAGGCGTAATTGCCCACCCCCAGGCAGAACCACTGGCCATCGCCGCCCTGGTAGAGGCGGTATAGGGGTAACGGTCCCTGGGGAGCCCATTGCGGCCGAATCACCTCCTCGAAGTCAACAAGGGTAGAGGCCTCAGCCACGGTCAACGCATTGAGCAGAGGCATCTCAATCGCCTGCCCCCTTCCCGTGATCTCCCGTATGTAGAGGGCCATTACCGAGCTAAAGGCTGCCAGGAAGGCGGCAAAGTAGCTTGCCAAAGGCAGGACCAGAAAGGTGGGGGAGCCATCGCTGCTTGGCTGGTCGGTGTATGCCCCAGCCAGTGAGGCGACGAGGGGCTCCCAGCCCAGCTTATCGCGATAGGGACCTTTCTCGCCATAACCGGTGATAGCGCAATAGATCAGCCGGGGGTTCAGGCGGCTCAGGGTTTCATAATCGACCCCCAGCTCTTGGGCAACGCCGGGCCTGAAATTGTGGATCAGGATGTCACCCCTCTTTGCTAGCTCCTGGGCTATTTGCTGACCCTGTTTCCGCTTCAGGTCTACGGTTATGCTTCTCTTGCCGCGGTTCAAGGCGATAAAGCCAGGCACCTTACGATAAGGATCGCCCTCAGGCCGCTCCACTTTGATCACCTCGGCGCCCTGATCCCCGAGGAGCATGGCAGCGTAAGGCCCAGCTATGTAATTTCCCAGATCCAAAACCTTGACCCCTTCCAATGCCTGAGCCAATGCTTACCCCCGAGATAAGATAGCCGCTACCCGTAGGCAGAAGCGTAGGGCTTGAGGGGACCATTTTAGCAACCGGAGCTGGATTTGACAAGCCCTGCCCCCATGACGGGGACAGCCCACCCTTGGCCAACTACCGCATGATAGCTTATCCGCTGCCGCTGTTCTGTGTTATACTGCTCTTACCCCACGGGCTTATCGCAGGAATGAGGCAAGGCGGGCTGGTGGCGCCAGCCCTCAAAGAAGGTGACCCTGTGGTCGAGGAGAGAAGAAGCAATAGCCTTCTTGGCCCCTACCGAGTGCTAGACCTGACGGATGAAAAGGGCCTGCTCTGTGGCAGGATCCTTGGCGACCTGGGGGCCGATGTAATCAAGATCGAGTGGCCGGGGGGCAACCCTGCCCGGAACATCGGTCCCTTTTACAAGGACATCGTTGACCCCGAAAAGAGCCTGTACTGGATGTTCTGTAATGCCAGCAAGCGGGGTATCACCCTTAACCTAGAGACCTCAGATGGAAGGGATCTCTTCAGGCGGCTGGTGAGGACAGCCCACTTTGTAATCGAGTCCTTCCCCCCGGGGTATATGGACAGCCTGGGCCTGGGGTACGCTGAGCTGGAGAAGATCAACCGGCGCATCATCGTGACCTCTATCACCCCCTTTGGTCAAAGCGGTCCCTATAGCGACTTCAACAGCTCGGACACGGTGGTATGGGCCATGGGTGGTCTGATGTCACTGTGTGGTGACCTGGATCGTGCCCCAGTGCGGGTGAGCATTCCCCAGGCCTATTTCTTCGGTGGCCTGCATGGCGCGCTGGGCTCCATGGTTGCCCACTACCACCGCGAGCTCAGCGGTGAGGGACAACACGTGGACGTCTCCATTCAGCAGGCCTGTATCCTCACCCTGATGAACGCTGCCGAGACCTGGGATCTGCTCAAGGTAAACATACCGAGGATGGGAGGGTTTCTGGTCAGGCCCAGACCAGACCCGCTGGGTCTGCTCAAAATGAGGACGATCTGGCAGTGTAAGGATGGCTATCTCTGCCTCCTCCTCCTAGGGGGAGGCGCAGCCGGGGCGGTGACATCAAGCAGGGAGCTTGTAAAGTGGGCTAACAGCGAAGGCATGGCCGTTGAACTCAAGGACTACGACTGGTCCCAGCATGACACTGCCACCATCTCTCAAGAAGAGCGCGACCGCCTTGAGCAGCCCATCGCTTCCTTCCTGTTGACCAAGACCAAGCGTGAACTCTTCGAGAAGGCGGTTGAGGAGGCAATCTTGCTGGTGCCGGTAAGCAATATCACAGATCTTCTGGAGAGTCCACAGCTCGAGGCCAGGGAATACTGGGTCCAGGTGGAGCATCCAGAGCTAGAGGCGAGCATCACCTACCCTGGGGCCTTTGTCAAGCTGAGCCAGTGTCCGTGGCGGATATGGCGCCGGGCACCCCTCATTGGCGAGCATAATCAAGAGGTCTACGTTAAAGAGCTAGGGCTGCCTCAACAAGAGCTATCTATCCTCAAACATGCCAATGTCATTTGATTCAAAGAAGGGAGACTATTATGGAGGGAAAACAGGTATTCCAGGGAGTGAAGGTGGCCGACTTTTCCTGGGTGGGCGTCGGTCCCCAGACGGCGAGGGAGCTTGCTGAGCACGGTGCCACCGTGATCCGCATCGAGTATCATCGCTATCCTGAGATCCTCAGGCTGTCTGCCCCCTTCAAGGACAGCATACCAGGAATAGACAGGAGTGCCTTTGGTGCCTGTTACAATACCAACAAGTACGGGATAAGCCTGGATCTCAATAAGCCAAAGGGTCAAGAGGTCGCCAGAAGGCTGGTGATGTGGGCCGACATCGTTACCGATGGCATGATTCCAGGTGTCATGAAAAAGTGGGGGCTGGACTATGAGAGCTGCCGGCAAATAAAACCCGATATCATCTACTACAGCACCAATCAACAGGGCCAACATGGTCCCCACTCCAGGCACGCCGGCTACGGCCTTCAGACTGCCCCCCTCACAGGCTTCTGCGAGGTGACCGGATGGGCTGACCGGCCTCCAACTACCATCCATGGCGCCTATACCGACTTCATCTCCCCCTTCTATCTGGCCATCGCCCTCATTGCCGCCCTCGATCATCGAAGGAGGACAGGTAAGGGGATGTACCTCGAACAGTCACAGCTTGAGGCCGGAATAAGCTTCCTCGGCCCTGCTATTTTGGACTATGCGGTTAATGGCAGGCTTGCCACCCGCATGGGCAACCGTGACCCTTATGCTGTGCCCCATGGGTGCTATCGCTGCCTGGGGGTGGACCGGTGGTGCGTCATCACCGTACGCACTGATGAGGAGTGGGAAGCCTTGTGCCAGGCCATGGGCGAGCCAGATTGGACTGAGCACCCGAAATTCAGCACCTTTTTGGCGAGGAAGCAGAACGAGGACGAGCTGGACAGGATGGTGGAGCGGTGGACCCTGGACTACACCCCTGAAGAGGTGATGTACATACTGCAGACTGCAGGGATACCCGCAGGCGTGGTAAAGAACCCCCAGGACCTGTTCGAGGACCCCCAGGTGAAACACCGGGGGCACTTCCAGGTTTTGGAACACAAGGTCATCGGGGCCCATGCCTATAATGCCCCCGCTTACAAGTTGTCCAAGACGCCGGCGAGGCTGTGGAAGGCTGGCCCCTGTCTGGGTGAGGACAACGAATATGTTTATAAGGAGATACTGGGCTATGGGGACGAGGAGATTGCCGATTTGCTGGCCGAAGGGGTGATCACCACCGAGGCGGATGTACCGGGAGCGGTGGTATGAGATGACGTGTGGAGCCTGCGGTTGCCGCCAGGTTTGATACCGCCTCACCGCGACAGCATGATTTTTCAAAAGCAAAGGAGGTCTAAGTGAAACTAAAGGATAAGGTAGTCATAGTAACCGGCGGTGGCTCTGGAATTGGCAGGGCAATCGCTTTAGCCTTCGCCGCTGAGGGGGCCAAGGTGGTGGTCGCCGACTGTCGAGGGGAGGCAGCGGAAGATGCCGTCCAAGAGATAAACAAGAGAGGCGGCGAGGCGCTGGCAATCAAGGTCGATGTTTCCAACTCGGAAGAAGTGGACCGGCTTATTACTGAGGCAGTCGATAGGCTGGGCAGACTGGATATAATGGTGAACAATGCCGGCATTTTCGACTATCCTCATTACGCCGTTGCTGATACCCCCGAGGAGGTGTGGGATAGGCTTATAAACAATAATCTGAAAAGCGTATTCCTCGGCTGCAAATACGCCATTCGGCAGATGTTGCAGCAGGGGGGAGGGAAGATCATTAATACCGCATCCATCGCTGGCCTGGGAGGGACGGCGGGCGGCCCCTCTTATACCGCCTCCAAGCACGGTATCGTAGGGCTGACGCGGCAGATAGCCTGTGTCTACGCTAATCAGAATATACAAGTCAATGTCATCTGTCCCGGCGTTATCAAAACGGGGATGACCCGGGAGCTGTTTGAGATTCCCGAGGTAATGGAGAGGATAGTAACCAATACACCTATGGGGAGGTTCGCTGAGCCGGAGGAAATAGCCGGTGCTGCGGTCTTCCTCGCCTCTGAGGACTCCAATTTCGTCACTGGGGCTACCTTTGTCTTAGATGGGGGTTGGCAGGCAAGGTAAGGCTATCGCGCGATAGTTACTTATCGCAAATAGACTCCTTGTCAAAGGTGGGGGCGGTTAACCTGATAGCCGGTTTAACCCTTTCCTTCCTTAGGCACAGAGAGGGATCCCCATCCGGGGAGGTGGCCCTTTGATGTCTTGATACCGTAAGCATTGATTAAACGAAAGTCCACATTGTTCATTCTGGTCACAGTGTAGCGACTTGTGCAGTTGTCGTGGCTGGGTGCTTTCAACATTGTCGGCCCTTCATAACCTACAAGTGATCTTCGTTTTGTGAGGCGGGCTAGCCAGTAATGTGCTGAAGGAGTTCAGGGGCTTGACAGTGGGAAGGCGGCGTGATAATGTGCGAAAATAATGTTCCACTTTTGCACCTGACTGGCGCTAAATCTACGAAACTCAATTCATATTCGTCGAGAACAATGTTCCAGAACCAAGCAACATGAAGTCCAAAGAAGCTACTACCAAAAGGATCGTGGATGCGGCGCTGTCGGCCTTCGCTGAGAAGGGTGTACACCAGGTTACGGTGAGGGCAATAGCCAAGAGAGCTGGAATCAGCACCACCCGCATGTACCGCTTCTTCCCCGGCAAGGAGGAGCTGCTTGTTGCCGTTGTTGCCGACAAGCTAACAGAAATGACAGACGGGCTGCGGGAACATCTGCAGGGAATCGTCGGCACCGCCAACAAGCTCAGAAAATGCACTTGGTTTATCCTTCATTTCTTCGAGTCCTGCCCCGAATTTGCCTCCCTGATGTTCGTGGCTAATCCCCTGCAAATCTGGGGCAGGCCACCCCGTGGCGGCCCTGCAGCAGAGCAGGCGCGAATACTGGCTGAGATCGTTCAAGAGGGACAGCTTGCTGGTGAAGTTAGGCCCGATATCAATATCAAGCAGCTAAGGGACCTCTATTTCGGTGGGTTGCAGCGGCTGACCTATCTTTGGCTGGCTCGGGGCATGCCTAACAAATTAACCGATGCCGCTGATGGCTTCACCAAGTTGGTGTTTGATGGCATCAAGCAACCAGAGGGGGCGGTTTTGAAGTGCCCCTTCCTTGAATGGTTGGAAGCGACAAAGGGGCCTACCGCTCAACCGGAAGTTGACCACGGGGTGGAGGTCCGCTGAGGAGGTGCGAATGTAGCAAACGCTGGGCATCATGACTTACGCCATATGCGCAACCGAAACCTTGCCTTGATCTTATCGAGAGTTTTTCAGTAGGGAGGTGTCAAATGAAAAGGTTGTTAGTTAGTTTGCTGCTGGTTCTGGTGGCGGTTGTCCTGGTGTTTACCGCCTCCTGCGGACCGGGCGAGGAGGCAGCTAAGACCTACAAGCTGGCATTCCTTGGCCCTCTCACCGGCCCCGGTGCGGCTTGGGGCATCCCGGTAAGAAATGGAATGGAGATGGCAGCGGAGGAGATTAACCAGGCAGGGGGCATCGTCGTTGGCGGGGAGACTTACATGATCCAGATAGTGGCTGAGGATGATAAAGCCGCGCCCGAGGAATCGGTGACTGCGGTTCAGAAGCTCATCTACGACGAGAAGGTGCAGTATATGTGGGGCCCCCTTACCTCCACTTCTGCTCTGGCAGTACAGCCCATCACCGAGGAGAACCGGGTAGTTATGACTGCTCCAAGCTCACTGATAGTGGGCCCGGAGTACCCCTATAGCTTCTCCTATATATCCCTTACCTGGATACGCGCCGGCATTGGCTACCAGTGGGTTAAGCAGAATCGCCCCCAGGTCCAGAGGGTGGCCCTCATCGCTGAGCGCAACCCCACCGGTGAGGAAGTAATGGAGCACACCTGGGAAATAGCTGAGGCCCTGGGGATGGAGGTTGTAGCCTCCGAATATTATGAGGTGGGAACCACCGATTTCACCCCTATCCTCACCAAGATAGTGGCCAAAAATCCAGATCTCCTCGATACCGGCACCGCCTCAGCAGGGCCGGTCGCCCTCATGGTGAAGCAGGGCAGGGAGCTGGGTTATGAGGGCTTATTCTACACCACCTATCAGCCTCCGGCTGAAGTCCTGGCCGCAGCCGCCGGGCTGGAGAATGCTGAGGGCCTGATCGCCGCTGGCGGCCCGAATTACCAAAAGGGGACACCGGAGGAGCAGGCCTTCTACCATAAGTACGTGGAGAGATTCGGCGAGGAAGCCTGGGGGGAGGCGGCCGATCTCGGTCGCTCGTGGGTGGAGTGGATCACCTCTGTATTCGAGGAGGTGGACAGCTTCGATCCCGACGTGGTGGTGGAGGCATGGTCGCAAAGCGAATTTGAGAATCCAGTAACTGGGGCTAGGTCGCGCTTCGGTGGCGAGGAGACTTACGGCATAAGGCGCGTCTACGAGCACGACCGGCAATGGATCAACATCTTTCAGGACGGGGAGTGGGAGCTCGACGCCGTGGTAATGCGGGAGGAGTGGTGACGGGGCCGCTGGGCATTTCAGAGCATGATCGAGGGGCGGCGGAGCATCCGCCGATTTGGCGATGGGCCTGTCCCTGAAGAGGATATAGTCCGCTGATCAGGGGTCTTAGCGGTCGAAACGCGCCTGAGGAGGTGAGAATGGGGAAACGCTGGGCATCATGACCAACGCAAAATATGCAATGGAAACCTTGCCTTGATCCATCGAGGGTTTTTCAGTGGGGAGGTACCAAATGAAAAGGTTGTTAGCTAGTTTGCTGCTGGTTTTGATGGCAATTGTCCTGGTATTCAGCGCCTCCTGCGCAGGCGGGGAGGAGGCAGCTAAGACCTACAAGCTGGGCATGATCTGCCCTCTCACCGGCCCCGCTGGGAGCTGGGGCATCCCGATAAAAAATGGAATGGAGATGGCAGTCGAGGAGGTTAACCAGGCAGGCGGCATCGTCGTTGGCGGGGAGACCTACCTGATCGAGGTAGTACTTGTGGATGATAAAGCCGCACCTGAGGAATCGGTGACCGCGGCTCAGAAGCTCATCTTCGACGAGAAGGTCCAGTATATATGGGGCCCCCTTACCGTCGCTTGTGCTCGGGCGGTACAGCCCATCACCGAGGAGAACCGGGTGCTTATTTGGACTCCTAGCTCAACGGTAGCGGGCCCGGAGTACCCCTATACCTTCTCCTTTCTGCCCGCTGGCGAGGTACGCGCCAGTCTTGGCTACCAGTGGCTTGAGCAGAATCGCCCCGAGGTCCAGAGGGTGGCCATCATCGCTGAGCATACCCCTAGTGGTGAGGACTTAATGGAGGCCACCAGGGAAGCAGCGGAGGCCCAGGGGATGGAGGTTGTAGCCATCGCAGAATATGAGTTGGGCACCACCGACTTCACCCCTGTCCTCACCAAGATAGTGGCCGCAAATCCAGATCTCATCGATACTGGCAGCGCCTCAGCAGGGCCGTGCGCCCTCATGGTGAAGCAGGGCAGGGAGCTGGGTTACGAGGGTCTATTCTACACCTCCTATCAGCCGGCTGCCGAGGTCCTGGCTGTAGCCGCAGGGGTGGAGAATGTTGAGGGCCTAATCGCCGTTGGCGGTCCGATTTACCAGGAGGGGACACCGGAGCAGCGGGCCTTCTACCAGAAGTACGTGGAGAGATATGGTGAGGAGGCCTGGATGGAGTCGGTCATTTACGGTTACAGATATATAAAATGGTTGCCCTCCATATTCGAGGAGGTGGACAGCTTCGATCCCGACGTGGTGGCAGAGGCGTGGGGGCAAAGCGAATATGATGATCCGGTGACCGGCGCTAGGTTACGCTTTGGTGGCGAGGAGACTCTCGGCATAAGACGCGTGTTCGAGCGAGACCGGCAGTGGGTCAGCATCTTTCACGATGGGAAGTGGGAACTAGACACCGTGCAAATGTGGGAGGAGTGGTAACTGGGGCGCTGTGCAGCAGAGCATGATCGAGGGGCGGCGGAGCATCCATCGCTTTGGTGGAAGGGCGCTGAGGAGCTGAGAATGGGGAAACGCTGGGCATCATGACCGGCGAAATATGCAATGGAAACATTGCCTTGATCCCATCGAGAGTTTCTCTGTGGGGAGGTACCAAATGAAAAGGTTGTTAGCTAGTTTGCTGCTGGTTTTGATGGCGGTTGTTCTAGTGCTTACTGCCTCTTGTGGACCAGGGGGGGAAGCGGCCAAGACCTACAAGCTGGGATTCCTCGGCCCTCTCACCGGCCCCGCCGCGAGCTGGATCTTGCCTATACATCGTGGGATGGACAAGGCCATGGAGGAGATCAATGAGGCCGGCGGCATTGTCGTTGGCGGGGAGACCTACATGCTTGAGCTGGCCGCTGCCGATGATAGATACTCTCCCGAGGCGTCGGTGACGGCAGTTCAAAAGCTTATCTTCGATGTGAAGGTTGACTATATCTTGGGCCCCTTTGGCCCCACCTGTGGTTCGGCAGTGAGACCCATCACCGAGGAGAACGGGGTGGTCATCTTTGTCATCACCCCCGCTGGGGTGGCCTTCCCCATAGGCCCAGAGTATCCCTATACCTTCGCCTTTGGCGACCCTATGGAGTTCCGCATCAACTGTAACTACCAGTGGCTTGGAGAGAGTCACCCCGAGGTGAAGACGGTGGCCTTCATCGGCCAACACGGCCCCGGTGCCGAAGAGACAACCAGTTACGTTAGGGAGGCAGCTGAGGCCCAGGGGATAGAGGTGGTGGCCACTGAGTTCTATGAGTCGGGCACCGTGGATTTCGTTCCCCATCTCACCAAGATGCTGGCGGAAAATCCCGATCTTATCGATTCCAGCGGCTCATCGGCAGCGCTCGCTGGCCTCATCGCCAAGCAGGCCAGGCAGATGGGCTACCAGGGCGTATTTGCCGGCGCCCCTATCCCCAACGCTGCGGTCCTGATGGCAGCAGCAGGGGTGGAGAATGTGGAGGGGTTTATTTCCGCTGGCACGGCCCGGGCCGAGAAGGGGACCCCGGAGCAGAGGGCCTGCTACGAGTGGTACATTGAAAAATATGAGGTGGAGACCTGGGGTGGCGGGGTCATGTGGGGTTCTGACTGGGTATACTGGATGGCTCAGGTCTTTGAGGAGGTGGATAGCTTCGACCCCGATGTGGTAGTGCCAGCCCTGGAGGCAAGCGAGTTTGAAGGGCTGCTGGGCAAAATGTGGTATGTCGGTGCTGAGGAGTGGGGCATCGCCCACCAGAAACTGGTCAGCCCAATATATGTCGTCGTCTTCCAAAATGGTGAGTGGGAACCCGTGGCCTCCATAGAGGTGACCGAGGACTGAGGAGAGGCGCTTCGTTATGAATCGGGGGGAGAAAGGAGGAATGCGATGAAGGGGCCGCTATCGGGGGTGAGGGTTTTAGCTGTTTCGCAGGCTATAGCTGGTCCTTATGGCTCTATGCTGCTCGCTGACCTGGGTGCGGAGGTGATCAAGATCGAGCCACCGGGGCACGGGGATCGGTCGAGGCTTTTCCCCGGGCCGAACCATGAGGGAGAGAGCTACTACTTCCTGGCCTTCAACCGAAATAAGAAGAGCATAACCCTGGACCTGGCCACCGAGCTGGGGAGGGAGACCTTCCATGACCTGGTGAAGATGTCAGACGTGGTGTGGGACAACTTCCGCCCCGGGGTTATGGAGCGATTGGGTGCCGACTACGATACCCTGAAGGAGATCAATCCTGGCATCATCTGCTGCTCGGTAACGGGCTTTGGCTCCTCCGGCCCCTATTGGGATCGCCCCTCCTTCGACCTGGTGGCCCAGGCGATAAGCGGGGCGATGAGCATCACTGGAGAGCCCGGGGGTCCACCGTTGCGTGCCGGCCCCCCCATCTCCGACTTGGTCGCCGGCATGTTTGGAGTTCATGGGGTTATCGCCGCCCTCTACCAGCGAACCTTCACTGGCAAGGGGCAGCGAGTGGAGACATCCCTGTTGGATGGTCAGGTCTCCAACCTCACCTACCAGATGTGTTACTATTTCTGTGGTGGGGAGGTTCCCGGCCCCATGGGTTCAGGCCATCTATCCATGGTACCCTATGGGGCCTTCAAAACTAAAGAGGGCTATCTGGTTATGGGCGTGGGCTGGCCTCGGTTGGCCAGGGTGCTGGGCATTGAGGAGATCATCGACGATCCTAGATTTGCCGATCACTCTTTGAGGCTGGAACATCGGGAGGAGCTGGAGGCCATTGTCAGGGAGGCCTTCCTCAAGGAGAAGGCTGAGGATTGGCTTCCCGTGCTGGAGGTGGAGGATATCCCCTGTGGCCCGGTGAATACCATCGATAAGGCCGTTGCCGATCCCCAGATAATTCACAACAACATGATCGTAGGCGTCAAGCACCCTTTGGGGGGTGAGGTGAGGATGGTGGGAAATCCGATAAAGATGCCACACAGCATCGAGGAGGAGTTCACCGCTCCCCCCACCCTGGGGCAGCATAACGATGACATCCTCATTGGGCTCTTGGGCTATTCCGAGGAGAGGATCCAGAGGGTGAGGGGGGAGGAGGAGAAGCGTGCCCAGGAGCTCCTCGCCAGTCTGGAGAGGAGGGGATGAGTCCTAAAAGAGAAAGGAGGAATGCGATGAGCCTACACCCTCGGCGGGGGCAACTCTGAGATCCAGAGAAATATAATCGCGATCAACGGGCTTGGCTTGCCTCGATAGAAGGGAGCTTACGCCCGCAAGGTAAGGAGGTTATCAGTATGGGAGACGCTCCGATTGAACAGGCGAAAGCAATGATCGGCACGGTGGCAGAGCCCACCATTTGGGAGGTGGAGAGGGGCGCCATCAGGAGGTATGCCGAGGCGATAGACGATCCCAATCCGCTATTTCGCGATGTGGAGCATGCTAGGGGAAAATACGGCGACCTGATATGTCCCCCCGGGTTCTTCGGCTGGTCGCTCAGGGGAGGGGGGATAGCCGATATAATCGCTTTGGTGTTACCCCTGCTGGTCAAGGCTGGCTACCCCGCTTTGCTCGACGGCGGCGTCGATTACGAGTTCATGCTTCCCGTTCGCGCCGGGGACACGTTGACCTCCTGGAGCAGACTGGCTGACATCACGGAGCGGGAGGGAAGAGCGGGGAAAATGATCTTCACCACCGTTGAAACCACCTACATAAACCAGAATGGCGACATGGTGGCCAAAGCGAGACAAACATTGATCAGCCGCTAATTTCCAATGAAAGGAGGAAGAAATGAGGCTGGAAGGCAAGGTTGCCATTGTAACCGCATCTGCTGGTGCCGGAATCGGCCAAGGAACCCTACAGGCATTGGCCAAAGAGGGTGCCAGCGTCGTGGTCACCGACACCCATGAAAGGCGTACCGGGGAGGTGGCAGAGGCCCTAAAGTCGGAGGGGCATAAGGCCATAGGGGTGGTATGCGATGTGACCAGCCGAGAGCAAGTGGAGAACATGGTGAAGAAGGCGTTGGATGAGTTTGGCAGGATAGACATCCTGGTCAACAATGCGGGGACAAACAGGATGAACCCGATCCATGAGATGAGCGACGAGGATTGGGACCTGGTAATAGATACCAATCTGAAGGGCACCTTCTATTGCATCAGGGCCGTCCTCCCTGCCATGATCGAGCAGAACCATGGGAGGATCGTAAACATCTCCTCCATCGCCGGGTGGTCAGGCTCGAATCAGGGGGAAGCGCCCTACTGTGCCGCCAAGGCGGGGATCATGGCGTTTACCCGGTGCGTGGCGCTGGAGACGGCAAAGTACGACATAACCGTCAATGCCATTGCCCCGGGATTCGTGCCCAATCCCTTCCTGTTGAAGATCTATCCCCAGGAGGCGCTGGAGGCCATAGAGAGGATGATTCCCAAGGGGAGGGGGGGCACCCCCCAGGAGATCGCCAACGCCATATTGTTCCTGGTCTCTGAGGAGGGTAGCTATATCACCGGGGAGACCATCGCCGTAAGCGGCGGATGGCGCTAAAATGACGTGGAGATGACCGAAGAAAAGGAGGTAAAGATGACCGAAGAAAAGTACGGCATGATAGATGTTTGGTGCAATGTCCGCTCTGGTGCCGACGCCGAGGCGTTCAAGGAATCGGAGCAGTATAAGGTGCTGCTGTTTGCCATGCAGCTCTTCAAGATGGAAGACCGCATGAGATACTGGACCATATCGCCGGAGGAGTTCTTCGAGGAGATAATGGACCCCCTGGGGATGGAAAAGGTGATCATCCCCATAGGTCAGGGGGCGGGCGAACTGGGATCCAAGGAGCGTCGCTTTGACCTTGAGGAGGCGGCGAAATTCATAGAGAAGTACTCGGATAGATTTGCCGCCCAGCTAATGGTGGACCCCAATAGGGGAATGGAGGTGGTGAGGGAGCTGGAGAGGGCGGTCAGGGACTACGGCTTTAAGGGGGCACACCTTCACCCCTACAGCATCGGAAAGCCGCTCAACGACCCCATCTACTACCCCATCTACGCCAAGTGTTGCGAGCTGGATGTTCCGGTGCAAACCCAGGTGGGCCACTCCGCTGAGATAATGCCCTCCAAATACGGACAGCCGATACTCCTCGATGAGGTGGCTATCTATTTCCGTGAGTTAAAGATAATCGGGGCTCACACCGGCTGGCCGTGGGTGGAGGAGATGATCGCTCTGGCCTGGAAGCATCCCAACGTCTATATCGGCACCAGCGCCCACGCCCCCAAATACTGGGACCCCTCGCTGGTTCGCTTCCTCAACACCCGGGGGCAGGAGAAGGTGCTCTTTGGCACCGATTTCCCGGTGATCGACCAGCGGAGGGCAGCAAAGGAGATAGAGGAGCTGAACCTCAGGGAGGCGCCCAAGAAGAAGCTCCTCCACGACAATGCGGTTAAGGTGTTCAAGCTTTAGCCTAATAAGCTGTTACAGACCTTTCTAAGCGATGGATTTCAGGTTCAGCGAGAAAGAGGAAGCCCTGCGCAGGGAGGTGCGGGAATTCCTGGCCCGGGAGATTACGCCCGAGGAGCAGGAGGCTGGCTTCTCCCGTGAATTCTCCCTCAAGCTGGGGGCCAAGGGCTGGCTGGTCCCTACCTGGCCTGAGGAATATGGCGGCCTCGGTGCCACTCCCATGGAGTCCCTTGTTCTCACCGAGGAGCTGGTGTACCATCGAGCCCCGATAGGGGTTCAGATAATAGGCCTGGGCTGGGTGGGCACCTCCCTGATGCGCCATGGCACCGAGGAGCAGAAGAGGAAGCACCTCCTCGATATGGCTCGCGGCAGGTCCTGGGTGTGCACCGCCTACAGCGAGCCCGAGGCTGGCTCGGATATGGCTGCGGTGAAGTGCCGTGCCAGGGCCCATGGCGATCACTACATAATCGACGGGCAGAAGACCTTCATCACTGGAGCCCACCTTTGTGACTACGTCTGGTTGGCGGCAAGGACCAACCTAGACGTACCCAAACACCGGGGAATTAGCGCCTTCCTGGTGGATCTGAAGACGCCGGGCATCACCATTCGCCCGCTGGTAAACATGGTAGGTGTGCACCACTTTAACGAGGTCTTCTTCGATGAGGTTCGTGTTCCTCGAGACTGTCTGATTGGGGAGGAGAACCAAGGCTGGTACATGTTGGTTACAGCCTTGGATGTGGAGCGGTCGATGGTCGCTAGCCCTACCGCGTGTCGAAGAATCCTCGACGACCTGGTGGGGTTTGCCACGGAGGCCTGCCACAAGGGAGAGCCCCTGGCTCGACACCCCGTGGTGCGCCACAGGCTGGCTGAGATGGCCACCGAAATTGAGGTGGGGCGGATGTTGGCCTATCGCGTGGCCTGGATGCAAAGCAGGGGGATCATCCCCAACTACGAGGCCTCCATCGCCAAGGTGTACAACAGCGAGCTGGAACAACGCCTCGCCAATGTGGGCATGCAAGTCCTCGGCCTCTACGGGCAACTGAAACGGGACTCAAAATGGACATCCCTGGAGGGCAGGATGGGGTATGCCTATCTCAATGCCGTCTCCGCTACCATCTTCGCGGGCACCTCTGAGATTCAGCGGACCATCGTTGCCATCAGGGGGCTGGGGCTGCCCCGCCAGTGAGCGGAAGCTGGTTTATCCTGCAATTCACGCCGGCAAGGAGGTGAGGGATGAAGGGGAAGGCTTTGGATGGGATGAAGGTGCTGGAGTATGCCCACCTTGTTTCGGGCCCCTATTGTGCCAAGCTGCTGGCAGATCTCGGAGCTCAGGTGATCAAGGTCGAAGACCCCAAGGATTTCGATGTGGCACGAAGGAGGGAGCCCTTCTTCGGCGATGTGCCGGACTATGAACGCAGCGGGCTTTTCCTCTATCTTAACACCAACAAAATGGGCATTACGCTTAACCTCAGGACCACCACCGGCCTCGGGATCTTCAAGGAGCTGATTCGATGGGCGGACGTCTTCACCGAAAACAACCCACCCAAGCTGGTGGAAGAGCTGGGCATAAGCTATCAAGACCTGAGCGCGGTGAATCCTCGCCTTATCATGACCTCCATAACCCCCTTCGGACAGACCGGCCCTTACCGGGATTACAAGGGTTACGACCTCAATTGCTGGCAATTGGGGGGCTATGGGCATCAAAACACCAATGAGTACCCCAGCATCCTATTTGCCGACCAGCGCCGCCCGGTCCCCTTGAAGAAGGGAGGCAAGCATGCCGATTTTCAGGCGGCGCTGAACGGTGCGGTGGCCACCATGTGTGCCTTTCTCTATCGGGAGCGAACCGGCATTGGGCAACACGTCGATGTTTCAGCGGTGGAGGCGGTGGCCTCCACCATGCCGGATAATATCCAGTATTGGACCTATCAAAGACAGCTTTCCGGAGGTCCACGGACCTATCCTCTCGGCCCACTATGCCTCTTGCCCTGCAAGGATGGTTACGTGTACATGTGGATCTTCGAGGAACACCAGTGGGAAAGGCTGGTTCAGATGATGGGTGATCCGGAGTGGGCTAGGGAAGAGATCTTCAAGGATCGCTGGGTGCGGGCTCAGAACTTCGAGGCTTTGGAGGTGCTGCTTGCTGACTGGTTTGGCCAGCGCTCAGCCCAGGAGGTGTATATGGAGGCTCAAGCAAGGGGCATCCCTCTGGTTCCATCCAACGATATCCAAGAGGTGGTGAATTCCCCCCAGCTACAGGCCCGAGAATTCTTCGTTGAAATCGACCACCCAAAGGTTGGCTCCCTGACTTACCCCGGAGCCCCCTTCAAGTTGTCAGAAACGCCGTGGAAGATTGACCGATCAGCCCCCCTGTTAGGGGAGCACAACGAGGAGGTTTACGGCAAGCTCCTGGGCTACAGCACGGAGGACCAGCGCAAGATGAAGCAGGCTGAAGTTATCTGATAGAGAAGCGAGGAGGCCAGAAATGGAGGAGTTCGCGCTGGAAGGCATAAGGGTGGTGGACTTCGGTTGGTACTGGGCCAGCCCTTATCTGGGAATGCTTCTGGCCGATATGGGGGCTGAGGTGATCAAGGTGGAGAGCCTGCAGCGGCTGGACACGGTTAGGATTCTTCCCCCTTACCCCGATGGCCAACCTGGTGGCTTAAATCGGGGCGGAATCTACAACATGTACAATCGCAACAAGCTGGCTATCACCTTAAACCTTGCTAAGCCCCAGGGCATCGAACTGGCCAAGAGGCTTATTGCGGTCTGCGATGTCTTTACCGAGAACTATTCACCTCGGGTTATGAAGAACTTCGGCCTTACCTATGACCAAGTGAGGCAGGTGAGGCCAGACATAATATATGCCTCGCTGTCGGCCTATGGAGCCACCGGCCCTGAGAAGGACTACGTCTGCTACGGAGGGCCCCAGACCTACCAGAGCGGTCTGGCTTCCGTAACCGGCTTTCCCGACGGTCCTCCGGTCGGGGGCGAGCCGTACGGCGATCCCACAGCTGGGCTGTTTGCAGCCTTTGCCGTCCTCGCTGCGCTACATCATCGCTCCAAGACGGGGAAGGGGCAATACATAGACCTTTCCCAGTGGGAGACCCTCGTGGTTCTAATGCCAGAGGCGGTGATGGAGTATACCATGAACCGGCGAATAAGGCCCAGAATGGGGAATCGCGACGATATCATGGCTCCGCACGGCTGCTATCGGTGCCAGGGAGAAAGGAGCTGGGTGAGCATTGCCGTCGGCAGCGAGGAGGAGTGGCAGGGCCTTTGTGAAGCCTTGGGCAACCCAGCTTGGGCCCGGGAGGATAGGTTCTCCGATGCCTTTAGGCGGTGGAAGAATCAGGATGAGCTTGACAAGCTAATCGAGGAGTGGACCCTCAAACATACCGATTATGAAGCTATGCAGATCCTGCAGGGGGCAGGCGTTGCCGCAACCCCCTGCGTCAACAATCAGCAGCTGGTCGAGGAGCCTCACCTCAACCAACGCGGGTTCTTCGTGGAGGACGACCATCCCGAAGCCGGCAAAAGGACCATCATCGGCGTCCCCTGGAAGATGAGCCAAACCCCGGGGGGAGTCTATCGCCATGCCCCGCTCTTTGGTGAGCACAACGAATATGTATTTGGTGAGCTTTTGGGCCTGAGTTCCAAGGAAATTGCCACTCTGGCGGAGGAGCAGGTTATCTACTGAACGCGGACTTCTTCAGATGAGGGTGATTGATTGGGTTGCCGGCATGATGTGGCGGCTATGGGAGGATGGCTCTCGTAAGCACACTGGCTACAGGATAGAAGGGTAGGGCCTCCCTGTCAAGGCTTGAACCGGCAGAAGGGCCGCACCCTGGGTACTTGTTCCGTCTCGGTTAAGGGTGTAGACTATCAAGATGGGAGGCAAAGAGGTGTGGCGCTGGCAACGCAGGGAGCAGAAGATAAAGGCAAAGAAAAGCAAGATGCCCAAGCATGGCAAGGGCATGATGCAGTTCTATGCTAATGCCATCTTAAGGCGACTACGAGGTAGGCAGAAAAGGACCTCCAAATAAAGGCGCCCGCCCTTTTGCTCACCTCCCCTTCCACCGGGGTTTACGCTTCTCGATAAAGGCCCGCCGGCCTTCCTCGATATCCTCGCTGCTGGCAAGGATGGCGGCAATGACCGGCTTGCCCAGCTCCTCAAGCCTCCGTTGCCAGCCTGCCGGGGTTGGCTTTCGCTCTTCAACGGGCTCTTTAAGGTCCGCCCCAACGCTGAAGGCCCTTTCATTCCCGGTGATGATGACCACCCTCACCTCTGGGTCGTTCTCGATCTCATCGAGAAGCTCCAGGAGTTCCTGGCGAAGCTATGAAACCATGGAATAGCCGCCGCTAACGCTTAACACCTGCCCGGTGATGAAGTCGGCGGCCTCTGAGGCCAGGAAGGCCACGGCGTTGGCGATGTCGGTGGGCCGCCCCAGGCGCCCCAGACCCTGGGCGATGGGATACCGCCTCAGTACCTTCCTGAAGCGCTCCTGCTGCTCCGCGGTAGCCTCCTCGGGTGGCTCTATTATCGCCGCCTCGTGCTGGGTAGCCCCCGGGGAGACGCAGTTCACGTTAATTCGGTAGCGCCCTACCTCCTGGGCCAGCGCCTTGGAAAAGCCAACGATGCCAGCCTTGGCTGCGGAGTAGGTGGATGCCAGGGGCTCGCCTACCCTTCCTGCATCGGAGATAATGCTCACTATCTTCCCACACTGCTGGTTGATCAGGTGGGGCAAGACGGCATGGGTACAATTGAAATTGCCGTATAGGTTCAGGTTGATCTGAACGTCCCAATCCCTCTTGGTCATGTCTTTGAAGTAGCCTCTGCCAACGCCACTGGTGCGCCGCTCCACGGGAACCCCGGCATTGTTGACCAGGATGTCCACCTTGCCGAACTCCTCGACCGTCTTTTCCACCATGGCGTTCACCTGCTCCGAATTGGTTACGTCAGCGCCAATGGGCAGGGCTTCGCCGCCAGCCCCCTTGATCTCCTCGGCCACGGCAGTGGCCCGCTCCAAGTAAAGGTCACTGACCACCACCTTGGCCCCCTCTCGGGCCAGGGTCTTGACGATCTCTCGACCGATCCCCTGACCTGCTCCGGTGACTATGGCTACCTTTCCTTTCAAACCCAGATCCATGCCTTGAACCTCCCTCCGCTATCTCTTCAAGATATTGATCACGCAGACACCGCCATTTCCCTGGGTGTGGGTCAGCCCCACCTTGGCGTCCTCGACCTGCCTCTGCCCCCGCTCCCCAGGCGAGGCGGGAAGAGCCAAAAACCCCTCCCGATAGGGAATCCTCCTCTTTCCCGCATCGGCAGGGGCGTCATCAGGCACGCCAATCTCCTCTCAGCTCATAGGATTGCCGGGGATGGAATCGGTGAAATTGATGGGGATAAATAGCAGATGAACTATATAACCCTAACCAGCTAGGTAAACCCTCTTTATCCTTTCATCGGAGAGCAGGGTCTCGGTATCGCCCTCCAGGGAGATGGTGCCTGTTTCCAGCACGTATGCCCTGCTAGCCAGCCGCAGGGCGAGGCGAGCATTCTGCTCCACCAAGAGGATGCTGACACCCCTTTTTTGATTGATATCCCTTACGATTTTGGGGATTTCCGCCCTCACCAGCGGGGAAAGGCCCAGGGTTGGCTCATCCAAGAGAAGTAAATCGGGCTTTGCCATCAAGGCGCGGGCGATGGCCGCCATCTGCTGTTCCCCGCCACTCAGGCTTTCTGCGTCCAAGCTCCGCCTTTCCCTGAGGATGGGGAAGTGCTCATACATCTCTTCGATGTCCTTGGCGATGTCTTTGTCCTTTCTGGCGTAGGCGCCTATCTGCAGGTTTTCATGAACGCTCATATGGGGGAAAAGCTTTCTCCCCTCGGGTACCAGGGCAATGCCTTTTCTAATGATGCTCTGGGCTGCTACCCTATCTATCCTCTCGCCCTTAAACCAGATCTCCCCAGAAGTGGGGGCTTTTAGGCCCACTATGGCCCGCAGGATGGTGGACTTGCCCGCCCCATTGGCCCCGAGGACGGCTACGATTTCCCCCTCGGCCACGTTCATGGAGATGCCTTTAACCGCCTCCAGGCCGTCGTAATGTACCTTTATTTCCTTCAGTTCAAGCAACATCTTCCTCAACTCCTAGGTAGGCATCGATGACTTCCTGGTTCGCCCTTATTTCCGAAGGGGTGCCCTCAGCGATCTTCCTGCCGTAGTTGAGCACCACGATCCTGTCGGAGATGTCCATCACCGTCCTCATGTCATGCTCAACGAGCACAACGGTGATGCCCCTTTCCCTTATGCCCCTCATCAGGCTCATGGCGAAGTTGGCTTCCTCTACATTCATGCCGGTAACCGGCTCATCCATGAGCAGCAGCTTTGGGTTGGCAGCTAGGGCTATGCCAACCCCGAGCAGCCGCTGGTGGCCGTGGGGCAAGTTGGTGGCAAGCATGAGCTCGCTCCCCTTCAGCCCCAGGAATTCCAGGATCTCAGCGGCCTTTTGCAAGCTTTCCGCCCTTTTCCTGCGAAAAGACTGGAACCACCACGGGGTATTGAGCAAGGTCTCCCAAAGGGTCGTTGTCGAGTCCATAAAGAGACCCGTCAGTATATGGGCGATGACGGGGAACCGCGCGAAAAGCACCGTCTCCTGAAAGGTTCGCACCAGCCCTCTCTCGGCTATCCTGTTTGGGCTGAGGCCGGTGATGTCCTCCCCCCCAAAGAAGACCTTCCCCGCGGTGGGCGGCATATAGCCGGTGACGACGTTGAACAGGGTGGTCTTTCCCGCACCGTTGGGGCCGATTACGCTTAATATCTCCCCTTCCCTGACCTCCATGTCCAGCTCGCTTACCGCCGCTAGGCCGCCAAAATGCTTGCTCAGCTGCCTGGTCTCAAGTATTGCCATGGCCGTATCCCTCCAGGGATTTTCGCTCTCCTCCTCAAGGCCTGTCGCCAGACCCCTACTTGCTGAGGCAGGCTAAGCAGGCCGCCAGGGATGAAGAAGATCACCAAGATAAAGACGGCGCCGTAGAGAATGAAGCTGAAGGTCTCAGTAGCGCGCAAAAGCTCTGGAAGCACCACCAGGAAAGCGGCACCCGCTATTGGACCGGCAATCATAAAGCCTATCCCACCAATTATAGCATACATCTGAACAATCAGCGACTTCCATACGGTAAAGTACTCAGGGCTGAGGAAGGTGAGGTAATGGGCGTAGAAGCTACCTGCCGCGCCGGCAAAGAAGCAGGCTACGGTGAAGGCCAGAATCTTATACCTCATTAGATGCACGCCTACGCTCTGCGCCAGGGGCGGGTTTTGGGCAATGGACTTGAAGGTCAGGCCAAACTTGCTGCGGTCCATTCGATAGATCACGAAAACCATCACCGCCAGCAGGAAAAGGATCAAGTAGTAATAGGGGAACTTGGAGTCGAACGCCATGCCGAAGATGGCATCGGGCCGCGGGATGTTGGGGAATCCTGCCCTGCCGCCCAGAAGGCTGGGCCAGTAGACGATGGTGAGCCTTACCACCTCAGCGAAGCACAAGGTAAGCAGGAGGAAAGCCCCCATCCTTGCCCTCAGCATTACCCAGCCCATCACAGCCCCAAAAATCGCGGCGATCACCGCTGCCAGGGGAAGGGCAAACCAGAAGGAGACGCCCACCTTTGTTGTCAGCAAGGCGGAAGCATAGGCGCCGATGGCCATAAAACCGGCATGCCCTATGGTGAACTGACCTACGCTCAGGATCAGCAGGAACCCCAGGGCAAGAATGCTCCAAGTGCAGATGAGGATCAGGAGATGCTGATAATAGGGGTCGTTGAAGATAAAGGGCGCCGCCAGGAAAAGGAGCGCCAACAGGGGAAGTCCAACCCACTTTGCCAGTTCGCGTCTGCTCATGCTAGTGCCTTATCACCCAAACCCGACCCATTAGTCCACCGGGCCTGAATAGTATCAAGACGAAGATGAAGGCAAACAGGAGCACATCGGTGACGCCGCCAAGGTAGGTAAGCCCGAAGCTCTCTATGAAGCCCAGGAGCAGGCCGCCGAGCACGGCGCCGGGCATGCTGCCTATCCCTCCCAGGATTATCACTATAAGCGCCTTGAAGATAGCCAGCGCCCCCAGGTAGGGATGCACAATGAAAATGGGGCCTAGCAGCACCCCTGCTGCCCCTGCCAATCCGCAGCCTATGCCCATGGAGATGTTGCACATCCCGTTCACGCTTATCCCTTGCAGGGATGCCGCCTCCCTATCCTGGGCCACGCCGCGAAGGGCTCGCCCCAGCTTCGTCCTCGTGATCAAGTACCACAGGCCGCCCATTATCACTATGGCGATGAGGATTACCACCAGCCTCTCCACGGAGAAGGTTGCCCCCAGGGCGTTGAGCACCCCGGGGAAGGGGCTAGTGACCACCTTCTCCTCGGGCCCGAATAGCCATGCCGCAGTGCCAGCGAGGAAGAAGGCCAAGCCCAGGGCAACAACGACGCTGGGCAGGAAAAACTCACGTATGGGCCGGAACAGAACCCTCTCCACACCCATCCCCAGCACCCCAACGGCAAGGATAGCAAGGAGAATCGTCACCAGGTAGGGCACCCCTGCCATCTGAAAAAAGTAGTAAGCACAGAAGGCGCCCAGCATGTAGAACTCGCCATGGGCGAAGTTGATGATCCGGGTAATGCCCAATACTATGGTTAGACCCGAGGCGATGAGCACATAACTCATGCCCATCATCAACCCGTTGGCTATGACCTGTGGTATTAAGCTAACATCCATCGCTATTTGCCTTTGGCGCTGCCTCCATCAAAATACATCTGGGCGGGGCCGGTTAGCGGGCCGAGAAATCCCAGCTTATAGGTCTTGGCCTCGCCCTCCCCACCTGCACAGGAGGCGGTGAAAACCAGGATCACCGCCTCCAGAACCAAGACCAGGCTTGCCAACCAACTCTTCAATCGCAACCTATCTCCAAGACGCAATTTTGCCAGATAATATCACCTTTGCCAGCCCAAGTCAATACCCTATGCCGGCTGAAGATCCAGCTCACCACCCTGGCATCTCAAGGGTGGCCGCAGGTTCCCCCTCCCCTGGGGCGCAGGAGGCGGCGAATGCCAGGACTGCCGCCATCACGACCAACGATAAACTTAAGGACCACCTCTTCAGCCTATCACCTCCGCTGGGAATGGATTGCCGTCCACCTCCTCACTAATACCCCATCTTCTCTGCCACCTCTTCATAGGGCACATTAAATGTCTCTATCGTTTCATACTTTTCGTTTCGGAAGATTTTGAGATAGACCGCCTCGCTGTAGTTCTGGCGCTTGACCCCCCACCCCGCCTCGACGTAGGAGCTCTTGCCCGCCAGCCCCTCATACGGCGTTTCCTCAATATAGGGCATGACCACCTCAGGGTCAAAGCTATCCACCGCCTCAAACGCCTGCTTCAGGCTGTAAACCATATCCACCCCAGCGTGGGCGATCGCGCTCCAGGCCTCCTCGCCATATCTGGCAACAAACTTCTGGTAGAAGGCCTGCTGTTCTGGCGTTCCCGTTGCGAAGTCGGGACGGGAGGTAGACACGATGAAGCCCTCGGCGTATTCCCCGGCCACCATGCTCAGCACAAGGGCGGAAGGGGCGATAGAGGAGTAGAAAAGGCCCTCATAGCCCATCTCCCTGGCCTGCTTCACGATGAGGGAGGACTCGCCTGAGGGACAAGCGTCGGTATCGATCAGATCGGGGTCCTTGGCCAGGATGCGGGTAATATGGGGGCTGAAGTCCATGGTGCCCGCCTCATAGCGTTCGACGATCACCAGCTCCATCCCATGTTCCTGCGTCCTCTCGGAGACCCTCCTCTCTGAGACATCGCCCGTGGGGCCAACGCGGGCGATGAGGGCCACCCTCTTCACCTCGGGGTGATTCTCGGCAAGCCATCGGTAGCCAACCATGGCCACAGGGTCGGTTAGCCAGAGGGCGGCGAAGCTATAGGGATACTCCGTGCCGATGGGGAAGCCCTCCTCGGCGATGGTGCCAGACATCAGGACCACCTTGTTCTCCTCAGCTATGGGCTGTACCGCCCCGGAACAGGTGACGCCTATGGGGCCCCGGATATACCGGACCTTGTCATCAAAGATGAGCTTGTGAGCTCCGTCCACCGAGCGCTCGGCCGACACCATGTCATCGACAGAGACTATCTCGACCGTGTATCTCTCCCCGCCAACGACGATCCCTCCAGCAGCATTGACCTCCTCAGCAGTCATTTCCGCCGCCCGAACCGCCGGCAGCCAGTAGGAGGCGGCCGGGCCGGTGAGCGGGCCAAGCAATCCCATCTTGATGACCTTAGCCTCGCCCTCCCCAGATGCACAGGAGGCGGTGAACACCAGGACCACCGCCATCAGAACCACAAGCAGACTTGCCAACCACTTCTTCACCTTTTTCGCCTGCGGGCTAGGAATATCGCTCTACAGATTCAGTTTCCCCTTCCCAATAATTTCGCCTCCAGTAACCCAATCACCACTCCAACGGTATGATGGCTAGGGGTTCCCACTCCCCATTGTGAAAGATGTTGAGATATGTCTGGTTTCCTTCTACCTCACGGGCTATACCATAAGTCTCCTCGCCGCCGAAGCGGTACGTGGCCACTATGCCCTCGAATTCGCTTTCTGCCAACGCCTCCACCACCAGGTCGGGATCAAAGCTATCAACTTGCTCGAATATCAAGGTGGTCCAGTATACCCATCGGTAACCCAGGGACACCGCCTCCTGCCAGACTTCCTTGCCGTATTTCTCAATATACTTCTGGTAGAAGGCCTGCTGCTCTGGTGTCCCCTTGGGGTAAACCGGGCCACCAGCGGCGATGATGCCCTCAGCATTCTCCGCCCCTGCGCCTACCACCAGGACTTCTTCGGCAGGCTGATAGGAGGTGTAGAACAGGCCCTCATAGCCCATCTCCCTGGCCTGCTTCACGATGAGGGAGAACGGCCCTGCTGGGGTAGAGCTGGGATCGATGACATCGGGATTCTTGGCCAGCATCCTGGTGAGGAGAGGGGCAAAGTCGGTGATGCCTGGCTCAAAATATTCAGCGGCTACAACCTCCAGCCCCTGGCCCTCCGCCCCCACCCTGGCGCCCTCCAGTGCCGCCTCACCGGTGGGGGTATGCTCAGCCATGAGGGCCACCCTCTGTACCTCAGGGCGATTCTGCTTAAGCCACGGGTAGCCAACCTCGGCACGGGCGGTGGGAGAGGACAGATAGGAGAAGGTATAGGGGTGCTCCGGGCCCAATGCGTCTGAGCTAATAGCAAAGATAGCTACGCGGTTCTCCTCGGTGATGGGCTGTACCGCCAGAGCACAAGCGCTGCCAATGGGGCCCCATATGTACTGGATCTTATCATCGTAGATGAGCTTTTGAACTGCGGTCACCGCCCCTTCAGGCACGAATCTGTCGTCGGCGGCTACTATCTGGAGCATGTAGGTCTCCCCGGCGACCACAATGCCCCCTGCGTCGTTGATCTCCTCGGCGGCCATCTCCATTCCATTTTTTATCGGGATGCCCCAGCTGGCAGCGGGGCCGGTGAGCGGGCCGAGGTATCCCAGCTTGTAGGTATTGGCCTCACCCTCCCCAGGTCCGCAGGAGGCGGTGAACGCCAGAACCACCGATATCAGAACTACAAGCAAGCCTGCCAACCATTTTTTCATTTTTGCCTCCTGCGTGAAAATGCCCCCTGCCGGACAGGCTGGCATTTTTCATTGGCGCATAATATCATGCCTTGGCAGATAAGTCAACCTTATCGTTTGGTAGATATTACCAGCTGAGACCTCAATTTTCAATGCCTGATAAGGGCTAGGGTGTGGAATAGAACCGCTCCCTTGCTGCCTTCCCCAGCTCGCCACGGAAGTCGGGATGGGCGATGGCGATAAGCTCCTCGGCCCTTCTCCTCATCGGCCTGCCAAAGAGGGCGGCCATGAGTTGTTCCAGAATCCTACGCCAGTGTGGGTCGATCTCGCGGAGAGCCCGTTCATAGTCCTGGCGTAGCTCAGGAGCCACTTTTTCCACCGCCTGGGGAATCTCTCGTCGGGGGAGAGAGCACCACCATCAAAACGTCTATCGGCCCGGGCAGTCCCTCATCCCAGCGTTTGAAGTGGGAGGAGAACAGCAGGGGAAGGAAATCGGCCCTGCCTTCGTCGGTTGCCATCCGGTTAGAGGCGCCCACGAAGATGCCAAAGGTGCTGGGGAACTTCTGCTCCCAAAGGGCCCCGGGAAGAAGCCTGGGCTGCACCGGTGGTGGGATACAGACTCGGTCCCCAGATTTCACCACCCTCACCGCCTCCTCCGCCGAAACCAGCTTGCTCTGGTACTCCCTCTGCCAATCCATCGCTATAACTGCTCCTCCTTCCTTATCCGCTGCACGATGCGGGTCCGGCCCTCCTCTGGCCTTACCACCACCCGATCCACAAATAGCGCTGGGGTAACTATCGCTTCGGGGTCCAGCTCCCCCACCTCTACCACCTCGTCCACCTCGGCGATGGTGACCTTTGCCGCGCCGGCCATGGTGGCATTGAAGGTCCTGGAGGTTCCCCGATAGATCAGATTCCCCAGCCTGTCGGCCTTATATGCCCTTATCAGGGCGAAGTCGGCTTTTATGGCGTATTCCAGGACATGCTTCCTGCCATCGATAACCCTCAGCTCCTTCCCCCTCTCCATTATGGTCCCGGGGCCGGTGGGGGTATAGAAGGCTGCGATGCCGGCCTTGGCCGCCCTTATCCGCTCCGCCAGCGTCCCCTGGGGAACCATCTCGATCTCCACCTCGCCAGCGCGGAGCTGCTTCTCAAAGGGGGCAACCAGCACCGGGGAGGCAGAGACGGGGAAGGCAGCGATGGCCTTCTTTACCTGTCTATTCTCCACCAGAAGGCCGGCATCCTCATGCCAATCGGGTATTACCCGGTACTTGGCCACCATCTTTTTGAGCTCCCTTCCCAGGCCGGTGGTGTTGCCCACTATGGTGAGGTTCTTCGCCCCCTGCCTTGACAGGGCCTCGATGAGGTAGCTGGGGCATCCACCGGAGACGCCGAAGCCACCGATGAGGATGGTGGCACCATCGAAGATATCCCTAACCGCACCATCAAAGCCGTCCACCACCTTGTTTGCCGGCATTTTGCACCTCCTTCACGAGTGTATCCAGGGCCGCTGGCTTTGTCAACACGTGGCTGCGTTGACATGCCTGGCCCTGCATCTGTATAATGCGTAGTCAATCCCTGCAAATCTCGAGGAAGGAGGCTTCAACATGGGAGAGAGACTGAAGGGGAAGGTCGCTGTGGTCACCGGTGCTGGCAGAGGTATTGGCAGAGGCCATGCCCTGCTCCTTGCTGCCGAGGGGGCCAAGGTGGTGGTCAACGACCTCGGCGGCGCCGCCGATGGCACTGGGGCCGATAAGGCGCCTGCCGATGAGGTGGTGGAGGAGATCAGGAAGATGGGTGGCGAGGCGGTGGCCAACTACGACAGCGTGGCCACCATGGAGGGTGGGGAGCGGATCATCAAGGCCGCGATAGATAATTTTGGCAGGCTGGACATCCTGGTGAACAATGCCGGCGTGCTCCGCGACCGCATGGTGTTCAACATGACCGAGGAGGAATGGGACACGGTGATCAGCGTCCACCTCAAGGGTCATTTCACCTGCACCAAGTTTGCCTGCGTCCTCTTCAGGCAGCAGCGGAGCGGCAGGATCATAAACACCTCCTCTAGTTCAGGGCTGGGAAACATGGGACAGGCCAACTACAGCGCTGCCAAGGAGGGGATTGTCGGATTAACCAGGACGGTAGCGCGAGACATGGGGAGATATGGTGTCACCTGCAATGCCATTCGCCCCCGGGCTGCAACTAGGCTCACCATGACCCCCGAGCTGAAGGCTGCCTGGGAGAAGAGGGCAGCAACGGGCGTTGGCGGTCCCACTCGAGCGCCAAGGGCGGAGATCGAATTACTTCCTCCGGAGGCCTGCTCCCCGCTGGTGGTGTTTCTATGCACCGACGAAGCAGCCGACATAAATGGCTGCACCTTTAGCGTTGGGGGTGGAGAGATACACCTCTACTCCGAGCCGCAATATTGGAGGTCAATTTACAAGGAAGGGATATGGGATGTGGATGAGCTTTGCCAGCTGATGCCGAGGACGTTGGCGGTAGGCCTGGTGAACCCATCCCCACCACAACCACCCAAGGAATAGGGGTCTTTGAGGAACAAAAGGGGCAGGTAGTTAACATAAAGAGAAACTCCCCAGGGCATTTCTGCTACTCACCAGCTAGGGGAGTTTCCTTTTTCTGGATCAGGGCCTGGTAGGGGCAATACCTGGCGCATATGCCGCAGTTATCACATCTCTCAGTGAAGGATATCTCATATTCTCTATCGCTGCCTACCAGCCTGCGGATTCTTACGGCTGCCTTGGAGGGGTTAAACGCCCTTTCCAACATGAGGGAGCAGCGCAGCTCGCAGATCAGGCATCCAGTGCAATTCGACTCATCAACCGTGATGGGTGGTTCCTTCTTGGTCGCCAAGGTGCTTCCTCTTTATCTCCAGCCCCAGCTCCTTCAGCTTCCCCGCGGTGGGGGTGCCGCTCTCCCGATCCCAGCCCCTCTCATCGTAGTAATCGTCCAGGAACCGCTCCACATCCTGCTGGGTTAGGGTGGTGGTCTGGTAGTAGTCGGTGAGGGGGTATTCCCTCTGCTTCCCCTTTAAAGGGGTAAACCATATCTGGGGAGGGCGATCGTCCTTGCGCCCGAAGCCCGCCCCAACATTGATCAGCTTCGCCGCATTCCACGCCCGCTCGGCGGCCTTCATCAGCTCGGCCGGGGTTAGCTCCAGCCCGGTGAGCGCCGAGTAGAGCTCGGCGATGGTTGTTACATGATAGAAGCGGTTGACGAAGGCTCGGTTGCACAGGCTGAGGCAACCGAAGAGGGCGAACCAGTCCTCGCTCCACCGGCTCAGTCGCCCCGGGTTGAAGGAGGTGGGCCCCACTATCCTCCCCACCGCATCATCGGGAACCCCCATTCGCTCGCAGTGTCTGGCGAAGACATCAAGGGACCTTCCCGCGGTATAAGAAGGGGAGCCCGCAGCTCCAACATGGGAGCCCCGAGGAGTGGTCAGGGGCTCGAACTCCATCGTCCCCAGCCCCCTCGCCCGGGGGTCAAACAGAAGGCTTCTGCCCTTGATATGGTGGGCATACTCCGTTATCCCCTTACCCATCCTGTCGCAGGCCGCCACGATGCCATCGGCCAGCACATCGCCGAATCCCTGACGATGGGCCGTCAGCTGAAGCAACTGCATGGAGGTATCGAAGTCCTCTTTCACCTCGATGCCCCCGGTGTCCTCCTTGGTGATGATCCCCTGCTCGTAGAGATAGCTCATCAGGGATATCAGATAGCTAAAATCGAACAGGCAGACCCCATATCTGTTGAGGGCATCGGTGAACCTCAGGGAGCGGTAAAATTGCTCCTCCATGCTCCCCGGGCCAAACTGAAGAACCCTGAAATGGGGCATATAGGTCACCAGGCCAGCATACGGGCCCTCAACAAGCCTATTCACCTCCTTATCGGCCAGGGGACAGCTAGGGCAGGCGAGCAATCGGAAGGTCTTCCGGTGCATCTCCAGGGCTTTCTCCATCTCGGCCAGGCCAGCGGCCACTTCGGTCAAGTTCCTTGTCGGACGAACCTCGGCGCCCCACCATTCCATGGCGGCAGCCATCATGCCATGTTCCATCATGGGCTGGCGCCCGGGCCAGCTCATGATGCGGTGGAGCAGCCCATCGACCAGCCGCTGCAGCCTGAGGCGGTGGGCAACCCCAATCCCCCCGGTGCCCTGGCAGGCCACTATGGCCTTGAGCTTCTTGGAGCCCATGACGGCAGGAAGGCCTCCAGTGCCAAGGGTGCCAGCCTTGTCCACGCTGGTTATCGATATCTTGACCAGGTTCTCCCCGGCCTGACCGATGGGGATCACGCTGCACGGCTCATGCCTGGTTCTCAACTCATCCACCGTCTCAAACCCATCCCTGCCCCACAGGTCGCTGGCATCGCATAGCTCCACATCGTCATCGAGGATCTTCAAATACACCGGCCTATCCGCCTTGCCCCCGATGACCACATGGTCATATCCCGAGGTCTTGAGCATGAGGGCGAAGGCACCCCCGCCGTGGGCTGAGGCGAAGGCGCCATTGAGCGGGAACCTGGTGGTGACGATCACCTTCCCCGCCCCGGGAACGATGGTGCCGGCAAAGGGGCCAGCGCCGATGATGATGGCATTCCCCGGGGAAAGGGGGTCTATGTCGGGGGAAAGGAGGTCTAAGGCGAGCTTGCTATTGATCCCGTAGCCGCCGATGAAGCCTTTCACCAGCTGGGGGTCGAGGGGTTCCTTCCTCGTCTCGCCGCTGGTTAGGTCCACAAACAGGATGTTGCCGGCATATCCGCCGATTCCCATTTCGATTTCCTTTAGCGCACCCTCCGATCCAGCGGCCACACCCCCTTCTCCCTAGAGGGGAGTGCTACTGTAGAGCGACCAGGCATGGTATTTTCTCCCCTTTGATTCACGCCGCTGGTTTCGATATCCACGCAGTACTCGTCTTCCTCGTCGACATATTTCCCGATCACCTTACCCCTGAGCCACACCACATCCGAGTGATAGACGAAGCGGCGGTACTCGGCATAGTTTCTCTTCAGCCAGCCATCGTCCCCCATCCAGTTGGTGATCAGGCCAATCAGCCAGCCCTGCCGCTGCGCCCCTACATCATAAGCCGCGGGCAGACCGGCGGCATTGGCCGCCAGCTTGTTGTAATGCACCCCGTAGACCGGCTCTAGGGCGTAGTTAGTGGGGTCGCGGAAAGCCCAGGCGGGATGTTGGCGGTATAAACGGAGCTGTACCCCGTGAGCCGCAATCTGCACCGGTGCCGCCCCCACACAGTAGGCGATGATGTCCGTCAAGCCATAGGGGCCCTTTACCACAGGGGGTAGCTCATCGCCGACGTTGACATCCTCCCAGTAGCGGACATTGGAGCCCCGCACCTCCTCAGCCAGCACCTCCTCCTCCACCTTTGCCAGTTCCTCTTCGGTCCAGGGATGGGGCAATTGGATTTGGCTGTATTTCCCGGTCTTCCTGGCGGCTCGTCTCTCCGCCCTTACCAGCCAAAGGTCTGTCCGCGCCACAAGCTCGCCCCTCTGATTGTAGAAGTTCGCCCTCTGGTATTCGTAAACCGTCTTCCCGGCGAACTGGCTACCTTTCACATCGAAGCCGGTAAATATGCACTCCGGGGTAATTACATCCCCCATATATACCGGCTTATAGAACTCCCAGTCGTTCCCCGAGTGGAAGGCGTGCACCCCAGGCAAACCCTGGAGCACCCAGGTGGGGAATATGCTATAGTACCAGTTGGGGGGCGCTATGAGGGACCCATATCGAGTCTTCTTGGCATACTCCTCATCTCGGAATAGCGGATTGATGTCTCCAATCCCATTCACATAGTTCCTTATCGCCTCATAAGAAGCCAACCGATTGAATATGTTTCCGATGCGGAATTTCAGCCCGATCCTCCCCTTCCACTCTTCCAGCGCCTCATTGCTGATAACCCCCTCCGCCATCTGCACTTCTTCCCTGGCAATGTCCTCTGCCATGCTCAACTAGTCCCCCTTCTTAATTATGTCATCGGGTATGCCACCAAGGCGTGTCATCACCAATTGGTTGCAATTGGGGCATCTGCCCTCCTTCACCTCCCCATACTGGGTCTTAAAGTAGCCTGCTTCGAGAACCACCTTCGCATCGCACCAGGGGCACTTTACTTCTGCTGCCATTTCTCTCCCCCAAAGATTTCCAGCCTAGCTTAATCTAACATATCCAGGGGATGCACCGCAAGAAGCAATACGCGAACAATTGGCATGGGGTTGCCGTTGGGGGTAACGGGGGCTTACATCATTATTAGATAGGCTTTGCCGTCAGAGGGCTTTTCGAAGATGTCGTCGCTCTGCGGCTCGATGAGCCATACCCTCCCCTCGACATCCACGAACACGTTCATGGCATGGGGGGGATCGGAGAACCAGATAATGCCCAGGCTGAGCCCCGCCCACTCGGGGAGGGAGTTTATCTGGCCCCACAGTCGAAAGGAGTAGTTATCGCAGTCGTAAAGCTCGGGTACGTAAATGAATCCGTCAGTGGCATCCCAATTTAGAAGCCTCTCCACCTCATCTTGGGGGACCATCAGATATCTGCTGTCGCTAAAGTAGATCCTATCGCCTACCTCGGGAAACTCCTTCAGAAGACGCTGTGCCACATATTCGGTGTCACGCCACTCCCCCCTCGTCGGTGGCGAGAGAACCCTCTCATTGTTCACGGTGGCGATCAAAACCTCGTGGGTGACATCGCATTTGAACCTTGCGGGGAACAAAAAATAAACCATCCCCGAGAGGATAAGCAGTTGGATGAGGATAATAAGAGCCATCTTCTTTATCATAGCAGCCAACCTTTACCAGGGACCCATTTGGGCCTTGCCCTGTGCACCACTTGGCCCAATGCCACGCTATATGATTACGTTATCTTTGTCAATGAACCTTTTGTACCGTGGCCCCCCTTTCCCCCACCAGAACAGCGGTACCATTGGCAGCGACCCCAGGCCGGGCAATGCCGTCACCCACCGGCTGAAGTCATCTTACGGAGGCTAGCCACCGAGGTCCAGCCCGGCCAAGAAGCTCACCAGGGCCTGGTTAAAAACGTCTGGCGCCTCCTCGTGGGGCGAGTGTCCCACGCCGGCAACGGTGACCAGCTGGGCATTGGCTATTGACTCTTTCATAACCTGAGAGGCGTTGTGGAAGGGGGTATCCTCCTCCCCCACAAATATCAGGGTGGGCACCTTGATTTCGGAGAGGCGGTAGGTAACCGGCTTCCACTGGGAAATGGCCCTCCCCACATAGATATAGCCATCGACAGTGGTGTTTAGCATCCTCTGCCGGGATATTTGGCGAAGCTGAGGGTGTCTTTCAAAACGCTCCCTGATCATCGGGTTGTGGGTGGCGTTATATTCGAAGGCAGCCTCCATTCCCTCGTTTCGAGCCAGCTCGTCCAGTTTGGCCCTCAGCTCAGCGTACCCCGGGACCCGTTCGAACTCTCCACTGGAGGTATCAACCAGGACCAGCGCCGTCACCATATCGGGGTGATCCAGGGCCAACTCGAGGGCGATAAATCCTCCCATAGAGTGGCCCACCAGGCAGCATTTCCCTATCCCCAGCTGCTCCAGCAAACATCTCACATCCTGGGCCAGAATCTCGATGGAGTAGCTATCGGCCGATGAGGGTGCTTCGGATTTGCCATGGCCTCGGTGATCGATAGCCACCACTTTATATCTCTCCGATAGCACCGGGATTTGAAACGCCCAGTCCTGGTGGCTGCCAGTATAGCCATGGAGCAACACGATTGCCGGCCCTTCGCCCGAAACCTGGTAGTGGATTTTCACCCCGCCTATGACTGCGATCGGCATTGTCGCCTCCCCTGCGCTCGATTCACCTCTTCGATAAAGCTGGTGAGAAGCCCTACAAACCGTTGCCGGCTCTCCATGTGCAGATAATGACCGTTTCATTTTACCACAAGAGGTAGCCGTTTCGGTCAGCCCAAGCCTCTAGAACAGTCCGACCTAGTGTTGTAGAATGCCCAAGGGATAAGACGGGTTTTGGGCGGGTAGGCGGAGAAGAAGGATGATAAGAATGCAAGGGGAAATTGCGCCCCCAAAGAGAGGGTTCCCCCGTAAAGCGATAATCGTCGTGCTGTTGCTCGCTGCCCTTGCATCCGGGCTGGCGTATGCCTACGCTACGCATATAATGCCAACGGTAAACATAAGATATGACAACGGAATTGTGGAAATGGAGATATTCTCCCAAATCAACGGCATCAGGCTACAGCATGGGCTGGCACCGCTGAGGTGGAGCAGTGAGCTTGCCAGCTACGCCCGATATCATGCCCAGGAGATGCTGGAAACCGACGATGCCTGGCATGATACGCCCTATCTGAATATGAGGAATTGGGGGGAAATTGCCTTCTATTCGGCGGGGCGGCGCGTGGCAACCGAAAGTGCCATAGCAGCTGATGCGGTCCAGGGATGGATGGATAGTCCAGCTCACCGAGCGATAATTCTCAGGGATGCTATAACTGACGCTGGTGCTGGCTTTGCATATGCTGGAACCGAGCTCGCCTGCTCCTTCGAGGTGCGCTAATTATGGGGAGAAGGGTTATCGCAGCTTTGCTTTTGGCTGCTTTCTTATTGTACTCGATGGGCTGCGGGGCAGGCGGAGCAGCACCAGCCTCCCAGCAGACGCCTTCGCCAACGGCCGCCCCAAAGACGATCTACGTGGACGATGATTTCGAGGATGACCCACCAAATCATAGGTGGGATACCCTTCAGGAGGGGATAGACGATGCCAACGATGGAGATACGATCATCGTTTATCCCGGCACTTACACCGAAAACGTGGTGGTGGATAAGCGGGTGAGCCTAAGGTCGCAAACCGGGGACTGCAGGGATGTGGTGATAACTGCCCGAGATAGCGACAGGCCAGGGATAACAATAGAAAACGTTGACGGGGTGAGCATCTCCGGGTTTACCGTGGTCGGGGCCAGAGGTTACCATCATCCCGCAGGCATCTATCTCTGCGGGGCCAGTAATGTGAATATCTCGAATATCAGCGCCTCCCACAACTACTATGGAATTCACCTCACCAATTCCAGCGGCAACACCCTCAGCGCCAACACTGCTTCCCATAACGAGTATGGGATATGGCTCCACTCCTCCAGCGACAACACCCTCACCGCTAACGCCGCCAACTCCAACAAGGAGTATGGAATATGGCTGGAGCGTTCCGACGGCAACACCCTCACCGCCAACACCGCCTCCAGCAACTACTATGGAATCTACCTCTCCTCCTCCAGCGACAATACCCTCAGCGCCAACACCGCCTCCAACAACGAGTATGGGATCTACCTCTTCTCCTCCAATGACAACACCCTCACCACCAACACCATGTCCCACAACCACTACAACTTCTATCTATTTGGGCTTTCCGATCCCCACTTCGACAACGATATTGACACCACCAACACCGTTGACGGCAAGCCCATTTACTACATAACCAATGCCACCCATCAAACCTTCGATAGCTCAACAAATGCCGGCACCCTCTACTGCATCTCCTGCTCCAACGTGACGGTGAGCGACCTAACCCTCACCAATAACGGTTTCGGCCTCTTCTTCTGGAATACACGAAATTCAACCATAGAACACGTGAACGCCTCCCACAACCAGCATGGAATCTACCTAGCTTCCTCCAGTGCCAATACCCTCAGCGCCAACGCCGCCTTCAGCAACGAGTATGGT
>JAUVVB010000012.1 GCA_030604825.1 Chloroflexota bacterium
CACCTCCTCCAGCAGGGTGGAGTCGTCCCAGGTGGTGCCGTAGTGAACCGTGGTCACGTTGGTGGCTGCCCCCATGGGCTTGAACTCCTTGGAATACTTCTCCTTGGGGACGTCCTGGCTTTCATCCACCTCCAGCAGGATATGGGCGGTGGCGCCCACCACATGGCTTGACTGGTCGGCGCTGAAGAAGAACTGCCTGGCCTTCCCCAACCTCACGACGTAGCCATGCTCCGCCACCCAGAAGGGAGCATAGCCGGCATCGTTGAGCCTCTCCTTGAGCCTCATCATGCTCACCAGCGTCTGGGGCTTGAAGGTGGGGGAGCACTTCACCAGATTGCCCCCCTTGCCCATGAAAAGGGTGAGCAATAGAACCTCTAGCTGGGCGGAGACCTCGTTCTTCCCCCCTTGCCTTGCCATCTCCACCGAGAAGGTAAGCCCCCTTCGGTTTAGCACGCTATCCATCACTGCCCTTCCGATCTCTATCTGATATGGTCTGAGCCTCTGTTTGATGGCCATTTTCTCACCCCAGAAGGCGCACTACCACCTCCACCACCACCGCCCCGATAAGAACGAAGATGAGCCCGTTTATTCGCCCCTTAACCTCCTGGATGTGGCGCTCCACATTCTTCAGGCGCTCCTCTACCAGCACCCCGAAGGGACAGCCGGGGGTGGTGTCCACCAGCGACTGCGATTCTTTGGCCTGGCTTGAGCTTCGAACCTTGAACAAAAGCTTTCTCATGGTATTTGCCAGTTTTCTTGAGCTTTCATTCTCCATCGTTTTTGACCCCAATCAGGAGTTCGGCCATTAGCCCGAAAAAGCGCTTAATCCGAAAAGAGCGCAGCGCCGATCTCCTTGAGCACACCATCAATGGCCTCCGCCAGGTTCTCTTTGGATTTAGGGGAGAGGCGATACTTGGCGGCCACTGCCTTCACCAGCAGGTCAACGGCACGAAGCATCAGCGGCATATTTTCCGGTTGCTGCTTAAGGGCGCTGGTGAGCTTCACCCTGAGCAGGGCGATCTCCTCATCCAGCCCCTCCACCTCCCTGGCCTCGGGGAGGCGAACCCGCTCCGCCTTGCTCAGGGCCTCGGAGTAGAACGCCCGTTTTGACCTGATAGCTTTGGATCGGCTGCGGGCCTTATTCTCCCCTTTTGCCATTTTCACCCTCGAGGACATCGAGAAGGCCCTCCACTGAGTCGGCAGGAAGCTTCAGGATGCTCTGCCAAAGCCCCAGCAGCAGGCAAAGGGCTGCCAGCTCCCACTCTCCGTTGCCAATCGCCCTTGCCAGAGTGGTCATCTCCCCCTCCTTTTTTCGTTCTTTTTGTGTTTTCCAGAAGGAAAGCCTTCTTGACATCGCAATCCCTGGGTCTATCTGCGGTTAGAGACTAAACGGCGCAGGATGAGCACGCTGATGGCTAGGGAGCCGAGGCATATAAGCAGCCTTGCTGCGAACCAATAGCTTTGGTTGAAGAAGAATTCGAAAGCCCACTGTTGCCCTTGAAAAAGGGCGAAAAAGCCAAAAAAGACGCTTTCAATGAAGATGCCGATGCTCACCACGCCAAGAACTATGGCCCCGATGCGCCTCCTCCTGGTGGAGGAGCGGTAGCCAAAGAAGTAGCAAGCGTTGAAGGCGCTTGAGAGCGCGGTTACCAAGTATTGGGCCAAAACCAGGTTATGCAACGGGATCCTCCCCGAGCAAAATAGCACATACGTTCTATAAGGTCAAGGTAATTTTGTCACCTTTTTGGCACGGGGAAAAAGAAAAAGGGGTGCCCATTGGGCACCCCTTTTGGGGTTTTAGCCCATCTCCTTGAGGGGCCTGCCGCCGAGGAGGTGGAGGTGGAGGTGGGGGACCTCCTGACCTGCCTCAGCGCCAGAGTTTATCACCAGCCGATAGCCTTTTGGGGAGATGCCCTCCCTTTTCGCCAGCTCGGCGGCGACAAGGGCCATGTGCCCCAGAAGGGGCTCCTCAGCTTCGGCAGGCGATGGGATGTGGGCTTTGGGCAAGATCAGGATGTGGGTTGGCGCCTGGGGGTTTATATCGCGGATGGCGATGACCTGCTCATCCTGATAGAGGATGTCGCTTTGGACCTCACCGCTTATGATCCGACAAAAGATACAACCCTTTTTCGACCTGCTTGCCGAATACAAAAGAAGCCACCCGCTCTGGGATAGCTCTCCCCTTTGGCTATCCCTAAAGGCTAAAGTCCCAGCTGCTTGGCCACCATCTCGCGGTGGAAATCGGCGTCGCCGAAGGTGGGCTCCGCTGCCTTGGATCGCTTGAAGTAGAGGGGCATATCGTGGTCCATGCAGAAGCCGATGCCACCGTGAATCTGGTGCCCGAGGAGGGTAACCCGCCGGTAGGCCTCGCTCACCCAGGCCTTTGCCATGGATACCTCCATGGTGGCGGGAAGCCCCTCAGATATCTTCCACGCCGCCTCGTAGGTGATGAATTTCGAGCCGTCGACATCGGTCAACATGTTGGCGCAATAGTGCTGGATGGCCTGAAAGCTTCCGATGGGCCGGCCAAACTGCACCCTCTCCTTGGCATAGTTGACGCTCATCTCCAGGGCTGCTTGAGCGCCACCAACCATCTGGGCGCAGAGGGCCACCGTGGCCTTCGCCAGCACCTTCTCCACCACCCCCCAGCCCTTATCCAGCTCGCCCAGGATGTTCCCCTTGGGCACCTTTACATCTTCGAAGACGACCTCGCATTGCTTGTCGCCGGCAATGGTCTTGAGCAGGGTGGTGGTGATCCCCGGGCCCTTGGCATCCACCAGGAAGAGGGTGATCCCATCTTCGGGGGAGGCCCCTTCCTTGGTCCTGGCCACGCATATCAGGTAGTCCGCCACATTGGCGTCGGGGACGAAGAGCTTGGTGCCGCTGATGACATACTCGCCGTTTTTTGGGGTTGCCTTAACCGTTATGGCGTCGGGCTCATAACTGCCGCTGGGCTCGGTGAGGGCCAGGGTGAGGATCAGATCACCAGCCGATATCTTGGGCAGCAGCTCCTTCTTCTGCTCCTCGCTCCCCGCCTCCAGGATGGTGTAGCCACCCAGGACCACCGTGGAGAAGAAGGGACCGGGGAGGCAGGCTCGCCCCATCTCCTCGAGGAGGATCACCAGGTCGAGGAAGGTCATCCCCATGCCATCGTATTCCTCGGGGATGGTCAGCCCCATCCAACCCAGCTCGGCCATCTCCTTCCACAGCTCGGTGGTATAGCCCTTCTCATCCTCCGCCATCTCCTTGACCAGCGACTTCGGGCACTCGTTGTCCAGGAAATCGCGAGCCGTTGTTCTCAGCATTTCCTGCTCTTCGCTAAAGCCTAGGTCCATAACTTGCTCCTTTCTTTATATCCTTCCCCGGGGTCAGGGTCTGGGTTCCCGGGGCAGTTCCAGCCCCCTGGTGGCGATGATGTTCTTCATTATCTCCGAGCTTCCCATGGCAATGGTGCCCCCCAGGGAGAACTGGCAGGCGCGCGCGATCCTCCCCCGCAGAGGCGCCCATCGGGACCCCCGCTCCAGGGGCCCGAAGAGGCCCAGGATCTGCATCCCGATATCGCCGAGGCGTTTTATCAGCTCGGTGCCGAAGAGCTTGGACATGGAGGCCTCATAGACGGGGATAAGCCCCTGGTGCTGCATCCAGGCCACCCGATAGGCGATCATCCGGTTGACCTCGATGTCCACCGCCATCTCCGCCAGCTTATGCCTCACGATGGGGTCCTGGGCTAGCGGCGCTCCATTCCTTTTCGTTTCCTTGGCGTATTCCACCAGCAGCTCCAGGTTTCGCTTGGCACCTGCTGGTATGGCGATCCCGGAGCGCTCAAAGCTAAGGGTGGTCTGGCTCACGTACCAGCCCCGGTTCTTCTCCCCCAGTATGTTCTCCTTGGGCACCCTGACCCCGTCGAGGAACACCTCGTTGAAGTCGTGGGAGGCGAGCATATTTATCAGGGGGCGGACGCTGATCCCCGGACTCTTCATATCTATCAGGAAGTAGCTAATCCCCCTGTGCCTGGGGGCATCGGGATCGGTTCTCGCCAGAAGGTGGCACCAGTCGGCGCGGTGGGCGTTGGTGGTCCAGGTCTTCTGGCCATCGATCACATAATAATCGCCATCCTCCACGGCGCGGCACTGAAGGGAGGCCAGGTCGGAACCGGCATTGGGCTCGGAGAATCCCTGGCACCAGACCACCTCCCCGGCGGTGATGGCGGGGAGGTATTCCCTTTTCTGTTCCTCGGTGCCGTGAACGATGAGGCAGGGGCCGATGAGGTTTATCCCCTGGCGATGCCCCCCGGTTGGCGCGTGATGGTAGCCGATCTCCTCGCTGAAGATGAGCTGCTCCATCATGGTGGCGCCACCGCCGCCATACTCCTTGGGCCAGGCCATAGCCAGCCACCCCTTCTGGGCCAGCTTCTTGGTGAACTCCCTGGAGAACTCGGTCTCACCTCGCTCCTCCAGCTCCTGATGGAACTCCTCGGTGACCTCCTGGTCGAGGAAGGCACGAACCTCAGCTCTAAACCTTTCCTCTTCCTCGGTGAAGCTAAAATCCATACGCTTTCCTCCCTTCGGGTAATTGAAGGTTTACAGGCCTATCTGCTGGGCCACCAGCTCCCTTTGGAAATCGGTATCGCCAAAGGCAAGCTCGGCCGCCTTAGCCCTCCGGTAGTAAAGGCCGATATCGTGGTCCCTGGTGGTGCCAATGGCCCCGTGGCATTGCACCCCCCTCTCGCTGACGAACTTATAGGCCTCGTTGATATAGCCCTTGGCCACCGCCACCTCCTTGGTGGCGGGAAGGCCCTCGCCCACCTTCCATGCCGCCTGATAGAGGATGTTCTTGCCCGTCTCCACGCTGATCCACATATTGGCACAATAGTGCTGGATCACCTGGAAGCTTCCGATGGGCCTGCCATATTGCACCCTCTCCTTGGCATAGGCCAGGGTCATATCCAGGGCTGCCTGGGCACCACCGATCATCTCGGCGCATTTGGCGATGGCCGCCTGCTCCATGTTCCTCTGGACGACGGGCCAGCCCTTATCCAGCTCCCCCAGCATGTTCTTCTTGGGCACCTTTACGTCCGCGAAGACCACCTCACATAGCTTGTCGGCGCCCATGGTGGGCATGACCTCGCATCTTATTCCTGGGCTCTTGGCATCCACCAGGAAGAGGGTGATCCCGTCTTCGGGGGAAGCCCCCTCCTTGGTCCGGGTGACGCAGATGATGTAATCGGCGATATGGGCATTCTCCACGAAAAGCTTGGTGCCATTGATGACGAAGCCGTCATCCTGGGCCACCGCCCTGGTGGCAACCCCGGTGGCATCATATCTGGCGCTGGGCTCGGTGAGGGCCAGGGTGAGGATCAGCTCCCCAGCCGATATCTTGGGCAGCAACTCCTTTTTCTGCTCCTCGCTCCCCGCCTCCAGGATGGGAAGGCTGCCCAGGATCACGGTGCAGAAGAAGGGGCCGGGCAGGATGTTTCGCCCCATCTCCTCGAGGAGGATGATGAGGTCCATAAAGCCCATTCCCATGCCATCGTATTCCTCGGGGAGCACCAGCCCCATCCATCCCAGCTCGGCCATCTCTTTCCACAGATCGGGGGAATACCCCTTTTCGTCCTCCTCCAGTTCCCGGACCAGGGTCTTGGGGCATTCCTTGGTGAGGAAATCGCGAGTCGTGGTTCTCAGCATTTCCTGTTCTTCACTGAAATCGAGGTTCATGTCATCCTCCTTTAATTAGGCTCTGGGCAGCTCCAGCCCCCTCCAGGCGATGATATTCCTCATTATCTCGGAGCTGCCGGCAGCGATGTTCATTCCTGGGGAGAGCTGATAGGCACTCTCAAACCTTCCGGCAAAGGGTGCCCATTTGGACTTCTTGACCTGCCCGTAGAGCCCCAGTATCTGGCACCCGGTATAGGCAATGCGCTGCGCCAGTTCGCTGGCATATACCTTTGCCGCCGATGCCTCGTAGGCAGCCATCTCTCCCTTCTGCTGTAGCCAGGCTACCCGATAGGAGAGGGCGTGTCCCACCTCGACATCGATGGCAAGCTGAGCCAGCCTATGGCGAACGAAGGGGTCCTTTGAGAGGGGCTCGCCATTCCTCTTGGTCTCGTGGCAGAACTTCACCATCTCCTCAATGGTTCGCTTCATCTCCATGATGCCGCCGACGCTGGAGCGCTCGAAGTTCATGGTCATCAGGGTGATGTACCATCCCCGGTTTTCCTCCCCAACCAGGTTCTCCTTGGGGATGCGCACATCGTCGAAGAATACCTCGTTGTAGAGGTGAGAGCCTTCCAAGCTGATGAGCGGCCTCACCGTGATCCCCGGGGCCTTCATGTCCATCAGGAAGTAGGAGAGGCCGCGATGGCGGGGCTGCTCGGGATCGGTCCTGGCCAGCATGAAGCACCAGTCGGCCTTGTGGGCACCGCTGGTCCATATCTTCTGCCCGTTGATCACATACTCGTCCCCGTCCCTGACCGCCCTGGTGGTGAGGGAGGCCAGGTCGGAGCCGGCGTCGGGCTCGCTCCAGCCCTGGCACCACATTATCTCCCCTTTGGCGATGGGGGGGAGGTGCTTCTGCTTCTGCTCCTCCGTTCCCCACATGAGGAGGGTAGGGGCCAGCATCCCTATGCCGAAGACATCCACCCCTGGCGCTCGGCAGTATCCCCTGACCTCACTGAACAGGAGCTGTTCGATGATGGGAGCATTCTGCCCCCCGTATTCTTTGGGCCAGGGACGGGAGAGCCATCCCTTCTCCCCCAGCCTTTTTGCCATGGAACGGTGGAAATTCCAGCCCTCCTCGGTGGCATAGGTGCTCTCCAGCCCCGCCTCCCAGCCCGGGGGTGCCTCCTTGGTCATCACCTCCCTGAAGAAATCCTCAAACTCCTTCCTCAAAGCCAGTTGCTCTTCGGTAAACTTGAAGTCCAATTTTCATCCCTCCTTTCCTGAACTTACACCCGGGGCTCTCTAGGCAGACCCAAACCCCTGGTGGCGATGATGTTCCTCTGGATCTCGGAGGTGCCGCCGCCCACGCCCAATGAAAGGGATGCCAGGTGCCCCCTCATGATCGCCCCGCTAAGGGGTGCCCATTTGGAGCCCCGGTTCAGCAGTCCGTGAAGGCCCAGGATCTGCATTCCCGCCGTGGTGAGGTGTCTCATCAGCTCGCTGCCGAAGAGCATCCCCATGGAGGCCTCATGGATGGGGATAAGACCTTTTGATTGCATCCCGGCGATGCGGTAGCAGAGCATGCGGCAAACCTCGATCTCCACGGCCAGGTCTGCCAGCTTGTGGCGAACCAGGGGGTCCTTGGCCAGCACCTCCCCATTTCGCCTGGTCTCCTTTACGTACTCCACCAGCTCCTCCAGCATTCGCTTCGCCCCTGCGGGGGCGGCGACCCCGGAACGCTCGAAGTTCAGCGCTATTGCCAGCTGATACCATCCCCGGTTCTTCTCCCCCACCAGGTTCTCCTTGGGGATGCGCACATCGTCGAAGAATACCTCGTTGAAGGAATGAAAGCCAAGGATGTTGGTCAGGGGCCTCACCGTGACCCCTGGGGTGTTCATGGGGACGATGAACATGCTGATCCCCTGGTGCTTTGGGGCATCGGGATCGGTTCTTGCCGCCAGCCAGCAATAGTCGGCGCGATGGGCCATGGTGGTAAAGATCTTCTGCCCGTTGATCACATAGTCATCGCCGTCCGCCACCGCCCTGGTCGTGAGGGAGGCCAGGTCTGAGCCGGCCCCCGGTTCGCTATAGCCAATGCAAAAGACGATTTCCCCCTTGGCCGCTTTTCGCAGGTACTCCTGCTTCTGCTCCTCGGTGCCATAGATCATGATGGTGGGGCAAACCCATCCTATGGTCATCATGGTCTCAACCCCTGTAGGCGCCCCTTGGTAGGTCATCTCCTCATTGAAAACCACCTGCTCCATCACTGGGCGCTCCTGCCCCCCATATTCCTTGGGCCAGGCAACGGCGAGCCACCCCTTCTCCCCCAGCTTGCGATTCCAATCCCTGGTGATGGCCCAGGACTCATCGGTCTCCTCCCACAGCCCGAAGCCCAGCTCCCTCCACCTTTTGGGGATCTCCCTTTCCAGGTAGTACCGGACCTCCTTTCTGAAGGCCTCCTCGTTTGGGGTAAACTGGAAGTGCATTTTTTCCATCCGCTAGCCCCGGGGCAGCCCCAAACCCCTGATGGCGATGATGATCCTCTGGATCTCCAAGGTGCCGGCGCCTATGGTTGCGGAGACGGAACTCAGACAGGAATAGGCAATCCTTCCCCTCAACTGGGCCCATCTGGAGTCGGGCGTAAGCGGCCCGTAGAGCCCCAGGATCTCCATGCCCACATTGGCCACTCGCTGATGAAGCTCGGTGGAGAATAGCTTAACGATGGATGCCTCGTAGTTGGGAATGAGTCCCCTTCCCAGCATCCAGGCGATGCGGTAGGAAAGCACCCGCACCACCTCGAACTCGATGAACATCTGGGCCAGCTTCTGCCTTACCACCGGGTCGTGGGCCAGGGGCTTGCCATTCCGCTTTGCCTCCTTTGAAAACTGCACCAGGTCCTCCAGGATGGGGGGGAGGGAGGCTGGGGGGAAGAAGAAGAAATTCGGCGTCCTCTCGAAGTCGAGGGCGGTGACCAGATGGTACCATCCCTGGTTCTTCTCCCCCACCAGGGAGCCTTTGGGAATCCTCACCTCATCGAAGAAGACCTCATTAAGGGAATGCTCGCCAAGCATGTCTATCAGGGGTCTGATGGTGATCCCCGGGGTTTTCATGTCCACAATGAAAAGGGAGATCCCTTTGTGCTTGGGCACATCGGGATCGGTCCTTGCCGCCAGCCAGCAGTACTCGACCAGGTGGGCCAGGCTGGTGAAAATCTTTTGCCCGGTGATGACGAAATCATCGCCGTCCTCCACCGCCCTGGTGTTTAGGGAGGCCAGGTCGGAGCCGGCGCCTGGCTCGCTATAGCCCAGGCAGAAATCTATCTCCCCCCTGGCGATTGGGGGAAGGTACTCCCGCTTCTGCTCCTCGCTGCCATAGAGCATAAGAACCGGGCCCACAATGGTAACCGCAATGCTTCCCCCTACGGGAACCCGGCGATAGCATGTCTCCTCGGCGAAGATCAGTTGCTCCATCGCGGAGCGCGCCTGGCCCCCGTATTCCTTGGGCCAGGCCATGGTGAGCCATCCCTTCTCCCCTAGGCTGCTGGAGAATTGGCGCAACAGGGGGAATACCCTTTCCACATCGCCGGGCCTCCCCAGAAATCCTGCCCAATCCTTGGGGACCTCCCTCTCCAAAAATTGGCGCACCTCTTTTCGGAAAGCCTCCTCCTCCGGGGTGAATCGAAAATCCATGGCTGCCACCTTTGCTAACCCTGAGGGGGTCCCCTAAGAAGCGACAATATCTTCCTCTGCGGCCACCTATTATACCCCATTTGGGGGGAAAGTCAATTTTTGGGGCTCCCCGGGGATTAACCCAGATGGACGGTGAGGCAGGTCACCGTTCGCGCCACGCCGCCAATGGCATGGACGTTTCTGGTCACTAGGTCGCCAACGGTGTTCACATCTGCCCCCTCCACCACGGCGATGATGTCATAGGGCCCGGTCACCGCATCCACCGACTTTACCCCGCTCACCTTCTGCAGGGCAGTGACCACATCCTTGGTCTTGCCCACCGCGACCTCGATAAGCACGAAGGCCTTTACCGCCATGAGACCACCTCCTCTCTTTTGAGCTAGTCGCTATGACCGGTGGAAAGGCTACTCGCTTTCCTTTTTGAACTATTTGCCGTGTCAGGTAAAAGGCCCGTTTGCTTTCCTCTCTTAGCTTTGGCCTAATTCTATAGCCCTACGATAAGGCAACTGACGGTGCATGCTGGCGGCTGACCACCCATATTATGGGTCAGCCCTATCTTGGGGTCCTTTATCTGCCTGGGGCCCGCCTTTCCCTGAAGCTGCTTATACATCTCGTACATCATCCTCAGCCCGCTGGCGCCAATGGGGTGGCCAAAGCACTTGAGGCCGCCATCAGGCTGTATCGGGAGATCCCCCTCCAGGGTAAAGGTCCCCGCCTCCAGGTCCTCCTTCACCCTCCCCCTGGGGCTGAACTGGAGGTCCTCCATGATCACCGCCTCGGTGATGGAGAAGCAATCGTGAACCTCCGCCATGCTGATCTCCTGGCGGGGGTTTTTGATCCCCGCCTCGGCATATGCTGCCAGGCCGGCGCGGTAGGTTTCCTCCACATGGGTATAATCGTACTCGGTCCTGGCTATTCCCTCTCCGGGGCCGACGCAGATCTGAAGTGCCTTGACGTAGACCGGGTCGGGCCTAAAGTGCTTGGCGTCCTCTGCCCTCACCACGATGGCTGCTGCTGAGCCATCGCTCACCCCGCAGCAATCGAAGAGCCCCAGGGGCCAGGCGATTATGGGGGCGTTTATCACCTGCTCCAGGGTAACCTCCCTCTGGAAGTGGGCCTTTGGGTTGAGGGAGCCATTGTGGTGGCTCTTCACCGGTATATGGGCCAGCATCCTCTTGCCTTCCTCGGCGCTGAGGCCATAGCGGGCAAAGTATTTGGTGGCCATCATGGCAAACGCCCCGGGAGCGGTCATGCTTGGCCTTACATTGGTGCCCCCAACCATGGCGCCGCCTAGCCCGCTGAAGCCGGAGTCCTTCAACTTCTCGCAACCCAGCGCCAGGGCGATATCATATATGCCGGCGGCCACCGCGTAGCAGGCATTTCTCAGCGCATCGGAGCCGGTGGCGCAAAGATTCTCCACCCTGGTTACCGGCTTGTACTGGAGCCTGAGGGGTACACTGAGGCCCAGCCCCGCCATTCCTGAAAACTCGTGACAGGTTCCTACCCAGGCAGCCTGAACATCCTTGGGCTCGATTCCGGCATCCTCAAAGGCCTCATAGGCGGCCTCTACCATGAGGTCGCCGGCGCTTTTATCCCAGAGCTCGCCGAAATTGGTACAGCCCATGCCGATTATGGCTACCCTATCCTTTATGCTCTCGGCCATCTCATCCTCCTTAGCACCTTATCGGTCTCGTCTTCCAGTAATAGTTGTGAATGCCGCGGTCGAAGAAGAGCTTTCTGAAGGTCATCTCGACGGGCATGCCCACCTCCACCTTATCCGGGTCGCGATCGGTGAAGTCGAACACCGCCCGACCGCCCCCTTCGAAGTCCACCACGGTGATGGTGACCGGTGGGTCAGGGCTGGCTGCCAGGTTATCATGGGTGAAGCTGAAGATATTAGCCCTTTTATCGGCAAATCGGTAATCCTCAAACTGGTCCTTGGCTTGGCATACCACGCATATCCTGATCGGGACTCCGCCCAGGGCGGGGGAGGTATACTGGGGGGTGCCACAACTCTTGCATCTAGCCCCGTAAAGGCCCAGGATCTGCTTACGGGCCCGCCACACCGCTGATATGGAGGTGGGTGATTTCTCGGGGCGCCGCGCCGCCTCCAGGGTGATCAGGCCCCTCCAGCGAAGGTAGGTCTCATAGTTGGCGATCATCCTCTTGGATGCCAGGTGTTTCTTTATCCCCCTCCTCTCCCCAACCCGATTTATCTCCTCGGTGACCTCCAGCAGGAAGGCATCAGCACCATTTCCATAGCTGGCAAGGAGGATCTTATCCCCCGGCTTTGCCTCCTCCAGGGCAGCCACCAGCATCATCGGTGCCATGGCAGCACCGGTGATGCCCACCGTCATGAACATGGGGTCTTGAACCTGTGCGGCATCAAACCCCAGGCTGCGGGCAACCCGGGCGTGCCTTCTGAAATCGGGGGGACAGTCATAGACCACCTTGGCAAAATCGCCGGCCTTGATGTTATAATCTTTCATCAGTCCCGAGATGGCCTCGGGGAGAACGGCGGAATAGCCCTCATCCAGGACCATGCGGTCCTCCCAGCTGCGAACGAAGACATCGCCATCGGCGCGCCAAACCCCGGAGAAATCGTCGGAGATGGAGTAGCTTCCCTCGATGGTGGCGATGGGCTGATCCCCTCCCAGCAGCAGGGCGGCGCCACCATCGCCAAGGGCCTGCTCGAAATCCCCCGACGGTGCTCCTATGCGGCAATCGGCAGCGGCTACCAGGATGCTCTTTGCTGCCCCCGCCTTTACCGTATTCAGGGCGGTGGCGATGGCGGTGGTTCCCGCCCGCAGCGAGCCGGAAATGTCCATGGTCAAGGCATCGCGGCGCATATCCAGGGCCACCGCCATTATGGAGGCCCCCAGCCTCTCCTTATAGGGGGAGGTGGTGGTGGCAAAGAATAAGCCATCCACCGTTTTGGGGTCGATGCCCCTCAAGCAGTCGATGGCTGATTCCACGGCCATGGTTATGCTATCTTCATCGAAATTGGCTATTACCCTTTCCCCGGGGATGGGGAAGCCTCCCCAGGCCCTACGAAATTCGGAACGCTCCACGCGGTGCAATGGTATGTAAGCACCGTAGGATGTTATTCCCGGCATCAATTCCCTCCTCAAAATTGATTCCCGGCCCTATCTCAACCTCCTTCTCCGCCCAGTCCAGTATATGTTCTGCTCATATTCCCCGTCAAGGCAAGATTCTCATCCCGGGCTGTTGCCGAAGACGGCGATACAGGCTACCTGGGGAGGACCACCCAGGGTGTGGGACAATCCCAGTCGGGCATCCTTTATCTGACGCGGCCCCGCCTTGCCCTGGAGCTGCTTATAGACCTCATAGGTCATCCTTATGCCACTGGCACCGATGGGGTGACCGAAGGACTTGAGCCCGCCATCGGTATTTATGGGCAGTTCCCCCTCCAGGGTGAAGGTGCCGGCGTCCACGTCCTCCTTCGCCCTTCCCTTGGGGCTGAACCCCAGGTCCTCGTAGATGATCAGCTCGGTGATGGTGAAGCAATCGTGAACGATGGCCAGGCTCATCTCCTTACGGGGGTCCTTTATCCCCGCCTGTTCATAGGCCTGCCTGGCCGCGGAGCGATTCATCTCGAAGCCCGTCCAGTCAAATCCGGGCTCGAAGTGGGGCAGTATCTGATTGGCGGCAAGTCCGATGCCCTTCAGGTAGATGGGGTCATCCCTAAACTTCTTGGCAAGATCGGCGCGGGTGATGATGGCTGCCGCTGCCCCATCGGTGGTGCCGCAACAATCGAACAGCCCCAGGGGCCAGGCGATTATGGGGGCATTCATTACCTGCTCCAGGGTAACCTCCCTCTGGAAGTGGGCCTTGGGGTGAAGGCTGCCATTGTGATGATTCTTCACCGCGATCTGGGCAATGGTCCGCTTTCCCTCCTCCCGACTTAGCCCGTAAGTATAGAAATACCTGGTGGCGATGAAGGCGAAGGTTCCTGGGCCCGTCCTTCTCCCCTCCAGAACGGGGTGAAGGCCCCGCCCCACGCCAAGCCCGCCTACCCCGGTATCCTTGAGCTTCTCGAAGCCGCAGGCGAGCACCACGTCATACATGCCGCAGGCTACGGCAAAGGCAGCATTCCTCAACGCCTCATGTCCCGTGGCGCAGAAGTTCTCCACCCTGGTGATGGGGATGCGGGGGAGCTTCAGCGGCTCGGCGAGGCACACCCCGGCTGCGCCCGAGGCAATGGTGCCCACCCAGGCGGCCTGAATGTCATTTGGCCCCACGCCAGCGTCCTCATAGGCTTCATAGACCGCCTCGATGATCATGTCATCAGAACTCTGCTCCCAGTTCTCGCCAAACTTGCGGCAGCCCATGCCTACGATGGCCACCTTATCCTTGATGCTCTCCATTTCACTTTCCTCCTTCTGCGGGGATTTCCCTCGGTGGTCGGCATTTCCAGAAGTAGTTATGGAAGTTGGCAAACTCGTGGATCTTCCTGAAGGTCATCTCCAGCGGCATGTTCACCTCCACCGCTTGGGGGTCGGCATCGGTCATCATGCAGTAGAATCGAGCCCCTCCCTCGAATTCCACCACCGACTGGATGACGGGGGGGTTGATGCCGGTGGCGGCCAGGTTATCCAGGGAGTAGGTGAACAGCTTTCCCTGCTCCCGGGAGAGGTTTACCTCATCGAATTCATCCTTGGACTGGCATCCATAGCACACCCGCTGCGGGGGATAGGTAACCAGGCCGCATTTTCGGCACTTTGAGGCGTGGCAGCTCAGCACCCAGTTCTTGGTGCGCCACATCACCGTTGCCGAGCCCATGCCGCGGAGGCCGGCGGCGGGGGGGAGCTCCACCAGGTTGCGGGCCACCAGGTATTTGCCATAGCTGGGGAGCATGGCCTTGGAGGCGAGATGGGTTTTCGCCCCCCTCCTATCCCTTACCTTCTCTATCTGCTCCGTCACCCTGAGGAGGAAGGCGTCGGCTCCATCCCCGTAGCTTGAGAAGATGAGCCTATCCCCGGGCTTGGCCTCCTCCAGGGCAGCCACCAGCATCATCAATGCCGAGGCGCTGCCGGTATTGCCCACGGCGTTGAAAAAGGTGTCTTGGACCTGGGTTTGGGGGTCGAAGCCCAGCCTCCTCATCAGGCCGCCGTGGCTTCTGGGGTCGGGGCCGTAGATCACCGCCTTGGCCAAGTCCTTGGCGCTGAGGTTGTTCCTCTTCATGATGGTGGAGACGGCCTGGGAAACGTTCTTGGAGTAGCCGTGCATGATCACCCAGCGGTCTTCCCATTCCCGAACGAATTGGTCGGAGTCGCGGCGCCATACATCGGTGAGCTCGTCGGAGACGGAATAGCAATCCTCGACCTCAGCGATGATGTCGGAATCCCCGACGAGGAGGGAAGCGGCGCCGTCACCATAGGACTGCTCCTGGGTGCTATAGGGGAATCCGATGCGGCAGTCGGCGGCGGTGACCACGATGTTCTTCGCCGGGCCCGCCCTTACCGCATCCAGGGCCGCTCGCAAAGCGGTGGTCCCGGAGCGGAGGGAGGTGGTGAAGTCTCCGGTGCGGATCTCCTTATCCATGTCGAGGACGGAGGCGATTATGGTGGAGCACTGCTTCTCCTTGTAGGGGGAGGTGGTGGTGGCAAAGAAAAGGCCATCCAGCTTGGCCCCATCCATTCCCTTGGTGCAGTCGAAGGCAGCCTCCACCGCCATGGTGAGGCTGTCCTCATCGGCGCTGGCCACTGCCCTCTCACCGGGAAGGCCTATCCCCCCCCAGGCCTTGGCAAACTCGCTGCGACTTAGCCGGTGGTAGGGTATGTAAGCGCCATAGGATTTTATCCCTGCCATTCAGTTCCTCCTGTGTTTGATTTACCTCGGCTGAGCTATTTTATTTTAATTCAGGGGGTGAAGTCAACAAACCAAATCCTTTGCCTCTCCAGGTGAGGCTTGCCCTTCAATACGTCCTTTAAATTTGTGCGTGCTTGTGTTGTATGATAAAATGCAATAACAATTTTCAATGCGCTTTCACTTTGCCATGGAGAGGCTTATCGCCGGTGTCGCAAGCCTGGGGCTCTGCCTCACCCCGAAGCAGGTGGAGCAGTTTGAGACCTACTATCGGGAGCTCATCCATTGGAACCGGAGGGTGAACCTTACCGCCATCGTGGATTATGAGGAGGTGCAGATAAAGCACTTCCTCGATTCGCTTACCATAGCTCTGGCGGTGGGGGATATGTCCTGCTGGCGAATCCTGGATCTGGGTGCCGGCGCTGGCCTGCCCGGGGTTCCGCTGAAGATAGCTTTTCCCGCCATCAGGCTGGCGCTATTGGACTCGGTGGGCAAGAAAACGGGCTTTCTGGAGCATCTGGTGGCCAGGCTTTCCCTGGGCGATGTGGAGGTGATAACCGGCAGGGCTGAGGACCTCGCCCGAGATGAAGGCTATCGGGAGAAATTTGACCTGGTCGTTTCCAGAGGGGTAGCCAAGCTACCAACCCTTGTGGAGCTGGCTTTACCTTTTTGCGCTCGGGGAGGCTGCTTCATTGCCCAGAAGAAAGGGGAGGTGGAAGGGGAGATAGAGGTGGCGAGAAGGGCCATCGACATCCTTGGTGGCAGGCTGAGGGAGGTGAAGAAGGTCACGCTGGAGGGGCTGGGGGAGCGGGCACTGGTGATCATCGAGAAGCAGAGCGCCACCCCCCAGGGCTACCCCCGGCGTGCTGGCATCCCATCGAAGCGCCCCTTGAAGGGGTCGGCTTAAAGGAATATCTGTGGCCGAGAACGCCAACAATGCCACACCCCAGGGGGAGAGGGTTGGGGAGATCTCTCTTCGGAGGCGATTCCTCAACGTTCGCACCCTTTTCTCCTTTGTCGTTGCCTTTGGCCTCCTCTTCCTCGTCTTTGAAAGCCTCAACGTTGACTTCAGCTCCACCTGGGCCACCATCAGGAGCTGCAGCCCCCTGTTTTACGCCCTTGCCTTTCTATCCTACTATTTAAGCTTTCCCCTGCGCGCCCTCAGGTGGCGGGTACTGCTGCATAACGCCGGCTTCCGCCAGGATAAGGGGGTGGAGCTTCCCTCCACCGGCAGGCTCACCCAGATGATCCTCATCAATTGGTTTGCCAACAGCATTGTCTATGCCCGGCTGGGCGATGCCTACCGCGGCTACCTGCTCAAGGGTAATGCCAACGTCAGCTTCTCCAAGACCATTGGCACCATCCTCGCCGAGCGGGTTATCGATGTTCTCGTGATATTCCTGCTCCTCATATTGGCCGTTTTTGGCCTCCTGGGAAGCCGGGGGATGATGGTGACTGGGGTGGTGTTGGCTTGCGGCATTGGCATGCTGGCTGCCATCGCCATCGTGCTCACGGTGATGGGGCGATTCGGCGACACCCTGGAGCGGCGCTTGCCGGGGAGGTTTAGGTCGATATACTCCCTTTTCCAGGAGGGCACCCTGGGCAGCTTCGGGCAACTCCCCCTCCTCGGCTCGCTGAGCGTTGGCATCTGGCTCTTGGAGGCAGGCCGCCTGTATCTGGTTACGCACTCCCTGGGCTTTTCCGTGGGCTTTTCCCTCATCCTTTTCGCTGCCCTGGCCGCTGCCCTGTTGAGTGCCATACCCTTCACCCCCGGGGGGCTGGGCGTGGTGGAGACGGGGTTGGCGGGGCTGCTGATGATCGCCCTTGCCCGGGAGGGGGCGTGGTCCATCGCCCTGGTGGACCGCACCATAAGCTATTTGAGCGTTATCCTGTTTGGGTTTTTGGCCTTCTCGCTATGGCATTTCGTGAAAGCGAGGAAGGGGGGTCGGAGGAGAAGCCTGGGGGATGTGGAAAGCTAAAGGGCTCAAGCTATTTTACCGCGGGGCAAAGTTTTCCAAAAACTAACAGGAGGGAGAGACATGACCTTGCCACTGGAGGGAATAAGGGTGCTAGACCTATCTCGGCTGGCGCCGGGACCCTTCTGCACCATGATCCTGGGGGACCTGGGGGCCGATGTCATCAAGGTTGAGGGGCCTCGGGAAGGCCGCCTCGCCCCGATGGCGCTGCTTGCCGTCGATGAGCAGAGGATGACCGCCCACAATGCCCTGGAGCGCAACAAGAGGAGCATCGTCCTCAACCTGAAGTCCGAGCCGGCGCGCCACATCTTCTACCAGCTCGCCCAGGGGGTGGATGTCATTGTGGAGGGCTTTAGACCGGGGGTGGTGAAACGCCTGGGAGTGGACTACGAAACCATCAGCGAATTGAACCCCAGGATCGTCTATTGTTCCCTCACCGGCTACGGGCAGGACGGGCCCTACAGCAATCTGGTAGGGCATGACATAAACTACATCTCCATCGGTGGCGCTCTGGGGATCATGGGCCTGCCCGGAGCCCCTCCCGCCATACCGGCCAATTTGGTGGCCGATTTCGCCGCCGGGGGGATGAATGCTGCCATTGGCATCCTTGCCGCCCTCATCGCCAGGGAGAGTACGGGGAGGGGGCAGTATGTGGATATCGGCATGGGTGATGGGGTGGTCTCGCTGATGGCGGCCATGCTATCCCGTTATTTCGCCTCGGGACAGGTCCCCGAGAGGGGAAATGATATGCTCACCGGAGGGGTTCCCTGTTACAGTGTGTATGAAACCAAGGACAAGAAGTACATCAGCATCGGTTGCCTCGAGCCCTGGTTCTGGGAGAACCTTTGCCGCGCCCTGGGCAGGGAGGACTTCATTCCCCATCAGTGGGCCGAGGGGGAGAAGAGGGGGGAGATATTCGAGAATTTCAGGCAGCTCTTCGCCACCAAGACCAGGGATGAGTGGTTTGAGGAGCTGAGCAAGACGGATATATGTGTGGGCAAGGTCTATTCTTTGGCTGAGCTGGCACAAGACCCCCAGCTTTCCCATCGCCAGATGATCGCTGAGCTGGATCACCCCACCCTGGGCAAGGTGAAGCAGGTAGGCATCTCGGTAAAGCTCTCCGATACCCCGGGCTCCATCCGGGGTTTCGCTCCCCACCCCGGCCAGCACACCGATGAGGTGCTCTTGGCCTTGGGCTACACCAAGGAGCGCATCGAGGAGCTGAGGCAGGAGGGGGTGGTGGGGTAGTTTTCAATACGGGCAGAGGCTCCTCAGGCAGCAGTCTTGGCACTGGGGAGCCTTTCGGCATACCTCCTTGCCATGGCGCACCAGGAGGGCGTGATACTCATTGAACAGTCCTTCTTCCGCTGACAGGTTATCGGCGAAAAGGGCCTGGAAGGCGCTATAGCTATCGCTCTTTGGGGCCAGGCCCAGGCGGCGCAGGATGCGCCGGGTATAGGCATCGACGACGAAGATGGGCTTTCTGGCCGCATAGAGGATTATGGAGTCCGCCGTCTCTTCGCCGATGCCATGGATGGAGAGGAGCTCCTGTCGCAGTTGGGGGATATCGAGGGCAAAGAGCATTCCCAGATCATCGCCATAGCGCCTTAATTGCTCGGCAAAGACCTTGAGCTTTATTGCCTTGGCGTGGTGATAGCCTGAGGGACGAATCAACCGAGCCAGTTCGTCCAGGGAGAGACGGCGCAACGCCTTTGGGCTGAGCACCCCCGCCCCCTTGAGGTTAGCTATGGCCCGTTCCACGTTGGTCCATGCCGTCGACTGGGTGAGGATGGCGCCCACCACCACCTCAAAGGGGTCTTCGGCAGGCCACCAGTGCTGGGGACCATAGCGGGAAAGGAGCAGGCGGTATATCTCCAGCAGAGGCTGTGCCAAAGCTCCCTTTGGCGATGAACCCCTCACTTCAGCCTTTTCACCCATTGGGGAACCCTCACCTGGGAAGGGAAGTCCAAAGGGGGGATAAAGGGCTTTACATCGATGACGGGGGTGCCATCGATGGCATCCAAACCCACTACCTTGAGCGCGTTCCCCCTTCGCTCCAGGAGCCTCACCACCGCCACCCCTAAAGGATTGGGCCTGTGGGGGGTGCGGGTGGCGAACAGCCCCACCAGGGGGAGGTCCGCTCTGCCCATGGGGTGAATCTTGCCCCAGGGGCCCTCCCCGGGGTGGAGCCTGTGCATCCAGTAGACCACCAGGATGTGGGAGAATTCCTCAAGCCCCTCAAGGCTCTGCTCAAGGCCCTCCTCAAATACGATCTCCGAGGTCACCTCCTGCCAATCTCTCCTTCCCGGCTCCCTGACCTCGTTTCTCACCACTCCTATCGCCTTCACCTTCATCGGGGCATCCTCTGCCTTCATCGAACCCTCCTATGACCAAAGCAAAACGGGTATCTCCCCGGCCAGGATGATTTCCCTCGGTCTCACCTTGCACCTATGGGCATAAAGGGAGACCCCCTTTTCCGTTGCCTCCAGAGAAAAAGGCCGGCAAACCGGCCCTTTTCCTTTTCTAGGCTCCCTCCGTTAAGGGGTTATGGTAATGATATTCCTTGCCTGCTCTGGATAGTTGCGGATGAAGCGGAGCTCATCGGGGGTGAGGGGCAGCTGGGTATGGGCATTGGCCAATTGCACCAGCTCCAGGATACGCTGCGCCTCCTCATCGTTGTCAAAGGTGATGCCTATGGTGTCATAGACATGCCTGACCCCGGCAAGCCCACCGAATTCGCCGGTGGTGATGGCTCGGACGGGGGGAGCGGGCTCCTCCTCGTCCAGGCCCATGATCTCGAAGTCGAAGAGCTCGTAGTTCCTCCGATCCTTAAGCGCGCCATCGGCGTGAATCCCCGCCTCATGGGCAAAGACGTTTGCCCCTACCCCAGGCTGGTTGATGGGGATGGGGATGTTGAAGGCACGGGAGACATACTTGGCCAGCCGGTTGGCCACCCTGAGGTCGATGGGATCTGCGATCTGGTAGGACTCCATATCGCGGGCAAACTTCAGTGCCAGGATGCAGCTGAGCAGGTCTGCCTGCCCCGCTCGCTCGCCAACACCGTTCACCGAGGTATTGATATAGGCATCGAAGCCGGCATCGATGGCTCCCTTTGCCCCGGCGATGGAGTTAGCCACTGCCATGCCCAGGTCGTTATGGCAATGAAGTTCGATGGGGAGCTTCACCCTCTCCGCCAGGGCCTTCACCCGCTCATATATGCTCATCGGATTGTCGTAGCCCAGGGTATCGCAATACCTTATCCGATCTGCCCCCGCCTCCTTTGCTGCCTGGGCAAACTCGATGAGGTAGCCCATGTCGGTGCGGGAGGCATCCTCGGCATTCACCCCCAGGGTGCTCACCCCTCCCTTTTTGGCGTAGGTTGCCGCCTCTGCCATCTCCTGGATCACCTTCTCCCGGTTCAGCTTGCCACGGAACTTGTGGATGATCATCTGGTCTGAGGTGGAGATGGAGATGTTCAGGTCTTTTACCCCGGTGGGCAGAGCCACCGCCACATCGTCAACGATGGCACGGCACCATCCTTCCAGCACCAGGTTGCCCATCGCCCCTAGCTCCTTGAGCTCCAGGTTTGCCTGGATGTAGTTTCGCTCGTGTTTTACGTAGGGGAAGGCGAACTCCGATTGATGAACCCCTATCTCGGCCAGATAGAGATTCACCATGGTCTTCTGTAGCTTGGCAAGGATGATCCGCGATGCCTGTACTGCATCCCGATTGGTGACATCGATGAAGTATATCTTTGCCATCTTGCCCTCTCCATATTGCAAAAACAGGATGGCATATGTTAGCATATCTCGGGGTTATTGGCAAGGGAGTTTTGAGCATCCGTACTTGACAGCGGGCAGGGCTAAGGTTATAATGGGCAATCTCTTTATCGCCGAACGTCATGGTAATCAACGTCTCGCAGCAGCTTAAGGAACCGGTAGGCTCGATAAGGCATCATCGGGTGAGCAAAGGCAGTTCAGGCGGGCTGCTCGATGGAGAGCTCACCCTTTTGCGCACCGATCGTGGTATCCTGGTGAGGGGCACCCTCACCACCAGTATCCAGGCGGTTTGCAGTCGCTGCTTGAGTGCCTTTGACCAGCGCTTAACCCTCAACATCGAGGAGGAGTATTTACCCACCGCTGATCCCCCCACTGGCACCTCGCTTTCGAAGGGTGAAGAGGGCACTTTCGTCATCGATGAGCAGCAGCAGCTTGACCTCGGCGAGGCGGTACGCCAGTATTCGCTGTTGGCGCTGCCCATGAAGCCCCTGTGCCGGGAGGGGTGTGCTGGGCTTTGCCCCTCCTGTGGTCATAACCTGAATTTGGGCTCCTGCAGTTGTCCCTCACGAGCTGCCGACCCCCGTTTTTCCCAGCTTGCTTCGCTGTTCTGCGAACAGGGAGGTTAGAAGATGGCAGTGCCCAAGAGAAAGACGGCTAAGGCGCGCCAGCGAAAGAGGCAAAGCCATATGGCATTGTCCCTGCCGGCTACGGATTATTGCCCCCAATGTCACAGTCCCAAGCTGGCTCACCATGTTTGTCCCGTCTGTGGAAGCTATGCGGGAAGGGAAGTGCTCAAGGTAAAGCCTGAAAGGAAGGGGGCATAATTATAAAGGGGTTGCAGAATTCTACAAAATATGCTAAAAAGAACAGCGAAGAATCGCTTAAGGGAAAATGCGCACCGTGATCTGTGACCTTTTCGGCATTGAGCACCCGGTGATCCAGGGAGGAATGGCCTGGCTGGGCACCGCGGAGCTGGTATCGGCGGTATCCAACGGTGGAGGTCTGGGGATTATCGGCGCTGGAAATGCCCCCCCCAGCTGGGTGCGGGAGCAGATTCGGGCTACCAGGGAGAGGACGGATAGGCCCTTCGGGGTGAACATAATGCTCATGTCCCCCTTTGTTGAGGAGGTGATGGAGGTCATCCTGGAGGAGGGGGTTCCCATTGTGACCACTGGCGGGGGAAATCCAGGGGTGTATATCTCTAGGTTCAAGGAGGCGGGGATAAAGGTGATGCCGGTGGTCTCCAGCGTTGCCCTGGCAAAGCGCCTGGAGAGGTCGGGGGCCGATGCCCTGGTGGCTGAGGGAATGGAGTCGGGGGGGCATATTGGGGAGACCACCACCATGGCCCTGGTGCCCCAGGTGGTGGATAGCGTAGCCATACCGGTGGTGGCTGCGGGGGGTATTGGCGATGGCCGAGGCCTTGCCGCAGCCTTCTCTTTAGGTGCCCAGGGGGTGCAGATGGGCACCAGGTTCGTCTGCGCCGAGGAGTGCATCGTCCATGCCAATTACAAGCGGAAGCTCATCGAGGCCCGCGACCGAGCCACCATGGTCAGTGGATATTCTACCGGGCACCCGGTGCGCTGTGTTGAGAACAGGATGACGCGTCAGTTTCTGGCCCTGGAGAAGGCAGGTGCTTCGGTGGAGGAGCTGGAGCGCTTTGGCCAGGGAAAGCTCGAGCTGGCTGCCCTGGAGGGCGATGTGGAGGATGGCTCGGTGATGGCGGGGCAGATCTGCGGGCTTATCAAGGAGGTAAAGCCAGCGGCGGCCATCATCAAGGAGATCGTGGAGGAGGCTGAGTCGATAATTTCAAAGCTAAATCGCTCTTATATCGGAGTTGCTCATGGCTGAGGAAGAGAGAAGCCTGGCTTATGTCTTCCCGGGGCAGGGTGCCCACAGGGTGGGCATGGGGCTTGACCTTTACCGCACCTTCTCCGCGGCCAGGGAGGTCTTTGAGGAGGCGGACGACGCCCTGGGCTTTCGCCTTTCTCGCCTCTGTTTTGAGGGGCCTGAGGAGGAGCTATCAAGGACGGTGAACGCCCAGCCAGCAATCCTCACCGTGAGCGTTGCCTGTCTCAAAGCGGCCGCCCAAATAGCCGGGCAACTAAGTTGTCCCCTGTTTATGGCGGGGCACAGCCTTGGCGAGTATACGGCGCTGGTGGCCTCTCAGGTTCTCGATGTGGTGGACGCGGTTCGGCTCACCAGGGAGAGGGGTAGGCTGATGCAGCAGGCCTGCGATAGGGTGCCCGGAGGAATGGTGGCCATCCTTGGCCTGGACGAGCTCTCCGTGGAGGAGGTATGCCAGGAGGCGGGCGCCGAGATCGCCAACGTGAACTCGCCGGGCCAGATCGTGATCAGCGGGTCCAGGGAGGCGCTGGTTCGCGCCGTTGACCTGGCCAGGGCAATGGGGGCACGACACGCCATGCCCCTCAAGGTGAGCGGTGCCTTTCACACTCTTCTGATGCAGCCCGCTGCTGAGGGGATGGCCGAGGCCATCTCCCAGCTCAACTTTGGCGATCCCTCCGTCCCCATCGTGGTTAACAGCACCGCCAAGCCGGTGACCACCGCCGAAGAGGTTAAGCAGGAACTGCTTGAGCAGCTCTGTCGCTGTGTTCAGTGGCAGAGGAGCATAGAGTATATGGTGGGCGCCGGGGTGAGCACCTTTATTGAGATCGGTCCCGGTCAGGTCTTAAGCGGCCTGATAAAGAGGATCAGCACCCAAGCTGAGGTTCGAAATGTGGGCGATGCCGAGTCCGTCGGTCTGATGCGGGGATGGTGATGCTAGGTAAGCTTGGAGACCTCATGCCTGGGCGAGATGGCGGATGAGGACTATTTTTCGGCTGTGACCCTTTTCCTCACGGTGATTGGCGAATTTTCCCCACTTTTCTAGGTTGAATTTGACATGATGTCGCCACGCCAAGGTCTATTCGCTAAAGCAATGGTGAAATGTAAGGGATGTGGTAGGGAGTCCCCGCTCATCTCTCAATCCCTTGAGCTCTGCCTCGATTGCATTCGTTCCGATTTTGAAAGGGTCAGCAGCCATATTGAAAGGGTGCACCAGCAGGCCAGGGAGCCCTTCAACCTGCCGAGCCAACCCCCCCAGGATGAAGCGGGGAAACGGTGTAATCTGTGCCTCAATGAATGCCTGATTGGCCCTGGTGGAATAAGCTACTGCGGGCTGCGTTCCAACAAAGATGGGCGGCTTATCGGGGCCAGCGCCGAGGTGGGGAACGTCAGCTGGTACCACGACCCCCTGCCCACCAATTGCGTTGGCGATTGGGTCTGCCCCGGGGGAACGGGGGTGGGTTATCCCCGCTTTGCCTATAGGGAGGGGCCGGAGTACGGCCATAAAAACCTGGCCGTCTTCTATCAGGCGTGCTCCTTCGATTGCATCTTCTGCCAGAACTGGCATTACCGCCTGTTGGCAACCAAGGAGGCAAGGGTTAGCGCCTCTTTTCTCGCCGATCAGGTGGACGAAAAGACCTCCTGCATCTGCTATTTTGGCGGTGACCCCACCCCTCAGCTTCCCCACGCCCTTCGTGCCTCCCGCCTCGCCCTGGAAAGGAATAGGGGCAGGATCCTGCGCATCTGCTGGGAGACCAATGGCTCGATGCATCCTGGGCTGCTGAGGAAGGCTGCTGAGCTTTCGTTGAACTCGGGGGGCTGCATAAAGTTTGACCTCAAGGCGCGGAGCGAGGAGCTCCACATCGCCCTCTGTGGGGTGAGCAATAAGCGGACGCTGGAGAACTTTCGCCTCCTTTCAGGGTATGCCAGGCAGAGGCCATCGCCGCCATTCTTGATGGCCAGCACCCTCCTCGTCCCGGGGTATATCGATGTGGAGGAGGTCAGGGGGATCGCCTCCTTCATCGCCTCCCTCGATGCCCATATTCCCTATAGCCTTCTTGCCTTCCACCCCCAGTTCCTTATGCGGGATCTGCCCACCACCTCGAGGAGGCTTGCCCTTGACTGCCTTGGGGTGGCAAAGGAGGCAGGGCTCACGAATGTCAGGATCGGAAACATCCATCTGCTGAGGGATTACGATCAGACTCCTTGAAAGATGGCGAAGCGGAAACAGTTAGCTATAAAATCAGCAACTAGGTCGAAAAAATGGCCGGCATTCGCAGAAAGGCGAGGATCATAGCCCTGCAGGCGCTGTTTGAGGTGGACTCGGTGGCCCACGATGCAGAGGAGACCCTAAATCGGCTGCTGGAAGAGACCTCCCTGCCTGCGGAAGCGGCAGCCTTCGCCAGGGAGCTGATGAGGGGGGTTTTGACAAATCGGGAGAGAATCGATAATATGATTCAAACCCATGCCCCGGCGTGGCCGGTATCGCAGCTTGCTGCCATAGACCGGAACATTCTGAGGCTTGCCATCTTTGAGATTTTGTTGAATAATAAGGTCCCGGTTAGGGCTGCCATCAACGAAGCGGTGGAGCTGGCCAAGACCTTTGGCAGCGAGAACTCCCCAAGGTTTATCAATGGGGTTCTGGGCACTGTCAGCGCTCAAGCAAGCAGATAGGAGAGGGGGTGCAATTTGGCAACTATCTTTGACAGGCTGAAGAAGATCGTCATCGACCAACTGGGCGTGGAGGAGGAGAAGGTGGTCCCCGCTGCTTCCTTCGTGGAGGACCTCAATGCCGACTCCTTGGACCTGGTGGAGCTGATCATGGCCATTGAGGAGGAATTCAGCAGCGACAACCTCCAGATAAGGATATCCGATGAGGATGCAGAGGGGATAAGGACGGCTCAGGATGCGATAGACTATCTCAAGGAATTGGGGATAGAGGACGAATAGGCATTCTATCTATGTTGGCTGAGGAACCTCTCCGTGGAGAGGGCAGCGGTGGCGCCATCTGCCGCTGCGGTTATTATCTGTCGGGGCGAGTTTTTGCGGACATCCCCGGCGGCACAAACACCCGCTATCTCGGTCTCCATCATCTCATTGGTCGGAATGTGGCCCTCACTATCCAGGGGGAGCAGACCCCGCAGGTATCCAGTATTGGGATGTAGTCCCACGTAGATAAACACCCCCGATACCTCCAGCACCCTTTTATCCCCCGTCTTAACGTTATGCAGGCTGAGCCCGCTGACCTTATCATCGCCCCGGATCTCCTCCACCACGGTGTCCCACAGGAACTCCATTTTGGGGTTGGTGAAGGCCCTTTCTTGAAACAGCTTGCCAGCGCGGAGCTGATCGCGACGGTGAATCAAGATCACCTTGGAGGCAAATCTGGTGAGCATTATCCCCTCCTCCACCGCCGAATCCCCTCCTCCGATTACCGCCACCACCTGGTCCTTGAAAAGGGGGCCATCGCAGGTGGCGCAGTAGGAGACCCCCTTGCCCAAGAATTCCTCCTCCCCGGGCACCCCCAGCCTGTTGGGCTCGGCACCCCCAGCGATGATCACCGCCTTTGCCCTAAATTCGCCTTCGGTGGTGTTTATCACCTTGGCTTGCTCGGCGAGCTCGATGGCGGTGACCTCGGCGGCAACCGTCTCCAGCCCGTATTTCATCGCCTGCTGAAGCATGGCCTGGCCCAGCTCATATCCCGAGATGCCCTCGGGAAAGCCGGGGTAGTTCTCCACCCGCTCCACATTGGCGATCTGGCCACCGAAGATGGCCTTCTCGATGAGGAGGGCGTTGAGCTTTGCCCTTGAGGCATAGAGCCCGGCGCTGAGGCCGGCAGGCCCTCCCCCGATGATGATCACGTCGTATACCGGCGCTGAAGTCATGGCATTCCTCCGGGATCAGGTGAGGGCCTCGTCCAGGGCCTTCTTGAGCTCAGCTTTTGGCTTAAAGCCCACGATCTGGGAAACGGGCTTCCCCTCCTTGAACAGGAGCATGGTGGGGATGGCGGAAATGCCATATCTTGAGGCCAGGGCAGGCGCTTCATCCACATTGAGTCTGGCGATGCTCATCCTCCCCTGGTACTCCTCTGCCAGCTCCTCCAGGATAGGGGCCACCGCAAGGCAAGGGGCGCACCACGGGGCCCAAAAATCCACCAGCACCGGCATATTCGCCTTGAGCACCGTTTGCTCAAAGGTCTTGTCATCGACAGTCACTGGTTTTGCCATAATCACCCCTATTTTATCCCCATCCTTATTGCCTCCACTGCCCGCTGCTCCGCCGCCTGTTTGGCAATGACGATGGCGTTCTTGATCGCCCGGGCGTCGCTGCGCCCATGGGCGATGATCACGTTCCCATTTACCCCCAGAAGGGGAACCCCGCCATGCTCGGCATAGTCCAGGGAACGAATAGCGCTGCGAAAGGTCTGCTGCAACACGAAGGATACCACCCTGAGGTAGGGTCTCCTGGCGATCGCCTGGTTGAGGGAGTAGATCACCATCTCCCCCAGCCCCTCCCCGGCCTTAAGCACCACATTTCCGGTGAAGCCATCGGTGACCAGCACGTCGACCACCCCCTTGGGCATGTCGTTGCCCTCCACATTGCCCACGAAGTTCAAGCTGGTGCCCTTGAGCAGCTCGTGGCTCTCTCGAATTAGCTGGTTCCCCTTGCTCTCCTCGCCGCCAATGCTGAGCAGCCCTACCCTGGGCTGGGGGATGCCAAAGACCCTTTCCATATAGACGCTTCCCATCTGAGCGAACTGAACCAGGAAGCTGGGCTTGCAATCGGCATTGGCCCCCACATCGAGCAGCAGAAGGGTATGCCACGGGGTGGTGAAGAGGTATCCCAGGGCGGGGCGCTCCACCCCGGGGATGCTGCCCAGGATAAGCAGCGCCGCCGCCATCACCGCCCCGCTATTTCCCGCGGAGACGAAGGCGGAGACCTCCCCCTCCTTAAGCAGCTTCATGCCCACCACGATGGATGAATTGCGCTTGTGTCGCACCGCCTGCGCCGGGTGCTCATCAAAACCCACCACCTCATCGGCGTTGACGATGGAGATACTAAGCCCGCTGAGGCGGTAGTCTGCCAGCACCTCCTCCACCTCCCCCCGCCTGCCCACCAGCACCATCTCTCCCCCCCGCTTACGGGCAGCCTCCAGTGCCCCCTTCACTACCTCTCGGGGGGCATTTTCACCTCCCATGGCGTCAACACCGATTCTCATCTTCCCCTCAGCCACTTGCGGCCCTCTCCCACATATCGCAGCGTCCTCCCCATCGGGCAAGCAACCTGCCGTTGAGGGATATCTGGGCGATCTGGCAAATATGGGGGCAGGCCTTACATTCGAAGAAAGAGGTGCCGAAGTTGGCATCGGCCACGGCAAAGCCTTTGAACCTGGTTCCATTGCCGCGGATGGCCATCTCCTCGTGGGCAAGGAGGGCAGCCCCAATGGCCCCCATAACCTCATGATGGGGGGGCACGATGACCTTGCTCTCCAGGGCCTCTTCCAAGGCCCTCACCATGCCCCGGTTGAAGGCGACGCCCCCCTGAAAAACGATGGGGGGCAGGATCTCCTTGCCCAAACCGACGCTGTTGAGGTAGTTTCGCACCAATGCCTGGCACAGACCATAGATAATATCCTCGACGCGATGCCCCATCTGCTGCTTATGGAGCATATCCGACTCAGCGAAAACGGTGCACCTGCCGGCGATGCGCACCGGCTTTTTGCTCTGAAGCGCCCTGTTTCCAAACTCCTCGATCCTGATATTGAGGCGTGATGCCTGCTGGTCGAGGAAGCTCCCCGTGCCCGCAGCGCACACGGTGTTCATGCCGAAGTCGGTAAACATGCCGTCCCGAATCATGATGATCTTCGAGTCCTGCCCCCCGATGTCGATGACCGTCCGCACCTCGGGGATGTAGTGAAGGGCAGCCACGGCGTGGCTGGTGATCTCGTTCTTGATCACATCGGCGCTGACGATCACCCCGGCGAGGTGGCGGGCGCTGCCCGTGGTGCCCACACCGCGGATGTGGGCATCGCCGGGAAGCTTTGTGGCTATCTGCCTAAGGCCCTGCTGCACCATGGCGATGGGCTTTCCCTGAGTCCTGAGATAGAGGGCATGGAGGAGCTGGTCCTCCTCATCGAGGACGGCAAATTTCGTGGTCACCGATCCCACATCGATGCCGAGGTAGACTTCCATCCCTCTCCTTTAGCGGGAAAGGAATTCCTCCCTGACCCGCTCCATCTCCTCCGCCCGGCAAATAAGGTCGACCACCATCATCGCCATGGCCTTTGCTCCATCGATAAGCCCCCGATGCCCCGTTTCCGAAGCGGCAGCCCAGGCAAACTCTGGCGAATGGGGTAGAACCTCGGGGGGTGCTATGGCTACATAGGGATGAATGCTGGGCACCACAGCGCTGACGTTTCCCATATCGGTACTGCCAAAGGGTCTGTCCGAGGGTGGCAACACCTTACGCCCTAGGGCCTCCATATTCCTGGCGAACAACTCCGCCAGAGCCAGGTTCATGCGCATTGGGGCGTAGTAGCCCTCAGACCACTTATACTCCAAACGAGCGCCAGTAGCCAGGGCGGCTGCCTTAAAACAGTTTATCACCTTTTCCCTCAGTTCTTCAAGATAGACCTCATCCTCAGCGCGCACCAGGAAGCTCGCCGAGGTGTAGGCAGGGACGATGTTGGGTGCCTCTCCACCCTGGGTGATTATGCCATGGATGCGTGCTCGCTCCCTGATGTGCTGCCTCAGGGAATTGATCCCGTTGAATGCCTGGATCATCGCCTCCAGGGCGTTTATCCCTTCCTCAGGGTGGGCGGCGGCATGAGCCGCCTTGCCAAAGAATTCCACCTCCAGGTTGATGCAGGCCAAAGCCGGGGTGCCAGCCCTGTCCTGCACGCTGGGATGAACCATCATGGCGGCGTCTATATCGTCAAAGGCGCCCCGCTGAACCATGATCCCCTTTGCCCCATGGAGCTCCTCGGCAGGGGTGCCGATGATGACGACGCTTCCCCCCATCTGGTCTATGGCACCTCTGAGGGCGACCGCCGCGCCAACGGCAGCGGCGGCTATTATGTTATGGCCGCAGGCATGTCCCAGCTTGGGCAGGGCATCATATTCGGCAACGAGGGCGATGGCCGGCTTCCCCGAGCCATAGCTCCCCCTGAAGGAGGTTTCCAGCCCGCAAATCCCTTTTTCGACCTTAAAGGTGTTTCTTCTAAGGTAGGAAGTTAGCCATCGGGATGCTTTTACCTCTTGTAACCCTAGTTCTGGGTTTTGGTGGATCCTCAGGCTGAGCTCGATAAGCTCATCCCGGCGAGCATCAACCTCCTTTGCCACCATGGCCTTCAATTTCTCTATATCCAAGGCCCACCCCAAAAGGCGACTTCAAAAAGTTCCACCATTATAAACTGAAAAGGCAGCTATTTCCAGCACCAAGGGGCTAGTGTTTCAGCTCCTGGAGCCTCAGGGCAAATTGGATCAAGCTGTCGCGCAGGATCATCCCCAGAAGCCTTCCCTCCCCCACCACCGCCACCAGATCCAGGCTCTCCTCTTCCATGTGCTCAAGCACCGTTATCGCATCATCTGAGGGGCGCACCGCCCTCAATTTGTCCACCGCGGTCATCGCCCGCCCTGCAGTGGTGAGGTCCCAGTACTCCCTGGGGATCTCCTTTATCTGGCGCAGCGTCAGAATGCCCTCCACCCTGCCCGCCTCCGCGACCAGAAACAAGGGGCTGCCAGTGAGAAGCTGCCCCTGAATCACTTCCTTGATGGTGGTGCTTGAGGGAATGGTGGGGAAGTCCTGGATCATCACCTCTTTGGCGGTGAACCCCCTGAGGTCCTCGCGCACCAGGGTCTGCCGGTAGCTTGTCCTGGTGGCGTTGTTGAGGAACCAGCCCAGCAGTATGAACCAAAGCCCATTGAGCCAACCCCCCAGAAAGAGGAAGACGATGCCACCGAGGATGAACAGGTAGGAGACGCCATAGCCGGAAAGGGAGGCGATGCGGGTTGCCCTCCTGTAGTTTCGGGTAATCATCCAGGCGATGGAGCGCAGCACCCGGCCACCGTCCAGGGGGAAGCCCGGTATCATGTTGAAGAAGGCAAGCATGCCATTGATAAATGCCAGCCACCATGCCAGAGCTGCCAGGTAGCTGCTGAAGCCCTGACTGATCCAGAAAATGCCGTAGAACAGACCACCAAGCGCCAGGCTGCATAGAGGGCCGGCAGCAGCCATCTTGAGCTCGGTGCCGGGGCGGGTTGCCTCTCTGGTTATGTGGGCCACGCCGCCAAAGACGAACAGGGTGATGCTCCTTACCGGGATGCCACTCCTGATGCTAACGGCGCTATGGGCAAGTTCATGGGCCAGCACCGAGGCGAAGAAGAGCAGGCTGGTGGCGATGCCAATGGCCCAGCGGTGTGCTGTGGGCCAGCCTTCGGGGAAGTAGTAGAGGGATAGCATCATGGTGACCAGGGCAAAGATGATGAACCAGCTATAGTCTATGCGTAAGGGGATGCCGAAGATCTTGCCCAACTCAATGGCCCGGCCCATCTTTTCCACCTCGCTCTATTCCCACATTACATCAACGGATAGCTTGTGTCAATGAGGCTTTTGTGGGATGCGCTGCTGAGGGTGGAGGCAGTTTCCCACCCACAAGGAATCAGGTCGAAAACGCATAGCCCATGAGCTTATAGGCTAGCTTAGCTGCGAGGAAGGCGCAGGAGGCCGGTCCCTCCTTGGGGCAAAGCTCCACCAGGTCGAAGCCAACGATGCTCCTTTCCCCAGCCACCCGCCGCAGCAGCCCCAATATCTCATACCAGCCCATGCCCCCGGGCTCCGGGGTGCTCACCGCCGCCATAATGGAGGGGTCGAGAACATCGAGGTCAATTGTAATATATACCTCTTTGGAGAGGGAGGAAAGGATTTCCTGGGCGGAGGTGTGGTCTAAGGGGGCGAAGAATGGTTGCATCCGGTTTTGGGCCAGGAACTGGTGCTCCTCTTGGCTCAGGCTGCGGATGCCCACCTGAACGATGGGGCATTGCTCCAGCACGCGACGCATCACGCAGGCATGGCTGTATTTTGTGCCCTGGTGTTCATCGCGGAGGTCGGCATGGGCATCCAGCTGCAATACGCTGAGGCGGGGGAATTTCTGCACCAAGGCCCTCACCATGCCCAGGGTGAGGGAGTGTTCCCCGCCCAGCATGACCACGAACTTCTCCTTTCGCACCAGTTCGCTGGCAACCTGGTGGACGCGCTCAATGGTCTGTTGCGGCCCGCCCATAGAGGGCTCCAGTTCAGGAAGGGTGTGAATGCCGCAGCGATAGATGAGCCCCAGCGCCTGGTCAAATTGCTCCAGATATTGGGAGGCATCGATGATGGCCATCGGCCCATCCCTGGAGCCGCTGCGCCACTCGGTGGTGCTATCATAGGGGATGGGGAGCACTACCGCCCTCGATTTCTCGAAATCGGCATACTCCTCGGGGACGGCAGCGAAGTTTCTCCGGGGGTGAAAAAGCTCCCTATTCATCCTTGGATGGCAAGTTCCCTTCCCAGCACGAAGGAGGGCTTCTTCCTCCTTTTGATGGCGCTGGCGCTCCTCTCGGCGATGGCGCTCACCATGAGGGGGAGGGCGATGGTGGCATCGGAGCTTATGGTCACCATGGCTGCATCTGGGGTGACCTTTCGCCAGGAGAGGGCTTCCTCGAAGGTGCAGCCACTGAGTCCCCCCCACTGAGGGGAGTCCGTGGTGATCTGGATGGCATATTCATGCCCCTTGAGCTCCTTGCTGAATAAGTCGCCGCAAAGCTCTATCTGCTGGATGAAGTTCTTGGGCATCCCTCCCCCGATGAAGATAACCCCGGTGGACTTTGCCCAGCAGGCGATCTGGACTATCTCCATCAGGTCCTTCACCAGGTCGAAAAGGAGGTGGCTTTCCCTCCTCACCCTTCCCAGGGCGAGGGCAGTGCCGAAAACGCTATCGGTGGGGGCAGGGCAATAGATGGGGAGGTCAGCCTTGGCGGCAGTGGCCAGGATCCCCTCATCCCTCCCCTGACTTAGAAGCTCCTTGCCCAGCAGAAAGAAATACTCCCTGGTGCTGTAGGCTCGGCCCTGCTCCAGGGCGGCGGAGAAATGGGCCACGAACTCCTCCGTCTTATCGAACTCCTCCGCCGAGGCGAGCACATCGTAGATGCGAAACACCTTCGACCTTGCCAGCTCCTGGTCATCGGCGCTGGTGGAGCCCTGCCAGTGGGACCTTCCCAAGCTCTCGTGGAGGTCGTGAAACAGATTTGCCGCCGTTGACACCAGGCAGTCGATAAGGCGGTTTTCGATGAGATAGGCCATCACCTGGCGCATTCCCGCAGGCACCATCGCCCCTGCCAGTCCCAGGAAGATGGTAACCTCGCCCTCCAGCATCTGGGACCATATCTCCACCCCACGGGCCAGATTTCTTGCCTGGAAGGAGGTTCCTCCCATCCTCGCCACCAGCTCTGGGATGGAGCACCCTCGGGAAATGCGAAAGGGGGTAACCGGGGCATGAAAGTGCTTTTCCATGTCTTCCTTTTATCAGCCTAAAGGCGCTCGACGGCCTCTTTATGGGAATATTCCAGTCCTCTATCAAGCAGATAGCTCTTTAGCTCAGCCAGCTCAAATTTAGCCTGGAGCTCTCTGATCGCTTGCTCTGAGTCGAAGTCCTTGCAGGAGAAGATATCTATGTTGACATAACATCTTTCGGGGAAGGTATGGATGCTGATGTGGCTCTCAGCGATGAGGACAAAGCCTGATATCCCCCAATCCTCTGGTTTTGAGCCTATGTAGCGATAGACCTGCGGAGGCGCTACCTTTGTCATCCCGATCTGGGAAGGATACTGATCTAGGAAGCGGTAAACCAGCTCCTCACTCTGTAGCAACTCTGGATTGTTCGCAAAACCATCGATAATCAGGTGCATCTCAACCCCCTTTCCTCTGAAATTGACATAAATAAACCAACCCCCTGAGCTACCTTTGTAGGCTCAGGGGACTGGGAATCTTCCTTTCCCCAGATCAACCGGTGGGACTTAGCGCTCAACCCTCTCTAGCAGCTTTCCCTCGTACCACCTGTCCAGGTCCTCTTTTCGGATGCGATAGGCTTTCCCGATCTTCGCCGCAGGGAGCTTCCGGTCGCGACACCATCTCTGGATGGTGGGCTTGCTCACCTTCAGTATTCTGGTCATCTCCTCCACGGACAATAATTCGCCTTCATCCACAAAGAACCAGTCCCCCCTCAAGCGCCGTAGCGCATATGGAATTTGGCGCATAATAGCATACTTTTCATCACAATGCAATACTTTCTTCGAGTTTGGGGTTGTGGGAAAAGGAGCGCTGTTGTTGATATTGGGGTCAAATTTTGGGCTATTGCCCTTTCTCGGAGAGCAAGGTTTTTCTGAGTTCGAAGAGGGCGTGATGGGCGGCGCGGCGCTTCACCTCGGGGCGAAGCGGTGGGTAGGTGCCATAGACCACCCTTTTCTGCCTGCCATCGTCGATGGCGATATGGGCAGTGCCAATGGGCTTTCCCTCCACCTCCTCGGGGCCAGCCACCCCGGTTATGCCCACCCCGATATCGGCCCCCAGCCTCAGCCTGGCCACCTCGGCCATCGCCGCCGCCACCTCTGGGCTGATGGCGCCATAACGCTCAATGAGCTTGGGGTCAACGCCGTAACAGATCTTGGCCTCATTGGTATAGGCGATAATCCCCCCCTTGAAGTAGGTGGAGCTCTGGGGGACATCGGTTATCATGCTTGAGAGCAGCCCCCCGGTGCAGGATTCCATGGTGGCCAGGCTCAGCCCCCTCTCGCTGAGAAGTTGGCCCACAATTCCCTCCAGGGTTTCATCGTCGCTGCCCCAGATGCTCTCCCCCAGAAGGGAGCGGATTTGCCCTTCCCTTTGAGCGATCATCTGCTCTGCCGCTTCACTCCGCTGCGCCTTGGCGGTGAGGCGAAGGTGGATGCCGTCAGGCTTGGCGTAAACGGCGAGGGTGGGGTTTGGGGAGGAGAGGAGAGGGGCCACCATCTCACCCACCATCGATTCCGCATAGCCGAAGGTCTTTATGGTTCGGGAGATGATGATCTCATGCTCCATCCTCTGCCTCAATCTGGGGAAGACCTCCTTCTGCCACATGCGCTGCATCTCGGCGGGGGGGCCAGGCATGGCTATCAGGAGCTTTCCCCCAAGCTCCACCCACCAGCCGGGGGCGGTGCCCCGGGGGTTGGGGATGGGCTGGGCGGAGGGGATGATAGTTGCCTGCTTTATATTGCTCTGGGGCATGGGGAAGCCACGGTGGGAGAAGAACTCACGAAGCTGGCGCTCAAGCTCGGGGTCCACCCTAAGCTCTTCGCCCAGCATATGGGCGATGGCCTCTCGGGTGAGGTCGTCCTCGGTGGGGCCCAGCCCGCCGCTGGTGAGGATGAGGTCGGAGCGCCCCCAGGCTCGCTCCAGGCATTCCCTCATCCGGGCAAGGTTATCGCCCACCTGGGTCACCCAGTAGAGGTCGATTCCCAGCAGGGGCAACTCTGAGGCAAGATAGGAGGCATTGGTGTCCGTTATCTGGCCCAAGAGGAGCTCGGTGCCGATGGAGATGATCTCGGCCTTCATTTTCCTTCAAAGGGGGGTAACCCTCTGCACGATCTCAGCGGCGACCTCTGCCGCTCTCTTTCCTGAGAGGAGCATTCCTCCAAAGATGGCGCCCATCCTCGGGGAGCCGAAGACAGCACTGGCTGCCATCCCGGCAACAATTAATCCGGGATAAACCTCCCTGGTATTCTCCACTATCTCCCTTTCCCCCCTCTGAGCCCACATGGGCTTTTCCCCGAGTACCTCTCCGGTTTGGGTTTTGAGCTTCGGCCCCAGCTTCCTTACCACGATACGGCAGACCTCGCTGTCGTGCCCGGTGGCATCTATAACCACTTTTGACTTTATGGTCAAAGGGTCTATATGAAGCTTTGACCAGGAGACTGCGCTCCAGTTTAGGACCAGCCCGGTTATAACATCACCCTCCCTGATCATCACATCCTCAACGCTGATCAGGTTAAGAATCCTCGCCCCGGCTTTTATCGCTTTGGAACAGATAGTTGAAACTGCTTCCAGTGAGTCGACGATGTAAAGCCCCCCTTCATATTCCTCCGCCCGCACGCCGAACTCATCCAGTATTTGCTTCCCCTCTTCCTGGACGACGATGCGGTTAAACATCATCCCTCCGCCGGGCATGCCGCCTCCAACGTGAAGCTGCCTTTCAAACACCGCCGTTTTTGCCCCTTCTTTGGCAAGGTAGTAGGCAGCGGTCATGCCTGCTGGTCCCGCCCCAGCTATGGCAACATCCACGTCCATGGCTTCCGCGAATTCTTTGAAATAGCTTTCAGTTATCGCTCTGGAAATAAGCACTTCGTCCATTTAACCCTCCCCATACTTCATATCTAGCACTTCTCCGGCGCGGTGCCCAGAAATCTGGCCACCAGCTCCATGGCGCAGTAGTCGCCGCACATGCTACAGGCAGTCCCCGAGGTTTCATGCTGGTAGTGCAGGCGGCGCGCCTTATCGGGGTCGAGGCATAGCCTCACCTGTTCCTCCCAGTCGAGGCTCTTGCGCGCCTGGGACATCTTCTGGTCCCATTCCCAGGCCCCCTTTACCCCCTTTACGATATCGGCGGCATGGGCGGCGATGCGAGAGGCGATCACCCCTTCCTTCACCTCATCGGGGTTGGGCAGGCCCAGGTGCTCTGAGGGGGTGACATAACAAAGAAAGTCGGCACCGGCCACCGCGGCGATGGCCCCGCCGATGGCGCCACAGATATGGTCATAGCCAGCGGCGATGTCGGTGACCAGCGGCCCCAGCACGTAAAACGGTGCCCCTTTACACAGGCTCTTCTCAAGCTGCACATTGGCGGCTACCTGGTCCAGGGGAAGATGACCTGGCCCCTCCACCATCACCTGCACCCCTGCCTCCCAGGCGCGCTCCACCAGCTCGCCCAGGATGAGGAGCTCCTCAACCTGTGCCCTGTCGGTGGCATCGGCCAGGCTGCCCGGGCGCAGCCCATCCCCCAGGCTGAGGGTGACATCGAACCTGCGCGCTATCTCCAGCAGGCGGTCGTATTGCTCATATAGGGGGTTCTCCTGCTCATTGTGTACCATCCACCCCAGGAGGAAGGCGCCACCCCTGGAGACGACGTCGGTCACCCTCCCCTGTCGCCTCAGCCTTTCGATGGCCGAGCGGGTGACCCCGCAGTGAACGGTCATGAAGTCCACCCCCTCCTCGGCCTGCTCCTCGATGACGGAGAAGAGGTCGTCAGCGGTCATCTTTACGATGGCCTCCCTGCGCTCGATGGCCTCGATGCCTGCCTGGTAGATGGGGACGGTTCCCAGGGGGATGGGGCTTTCCCTGAGGATGGCGCGGCGGATGGCCCCCAGATCCCCCCCGGTGCTCAGGTCCATCACCGTGTCTGCCTTAAATTCCACGGCAACCCTTAGCTTCTCCAGCTCCGTCTCCATGTCGCCATAGTCGGGGGAGGTGCCGATATTGGCATTTACCTTGATCCTCAGCCCCTTTCCCACGCCACAGAATCGGCCGATCTGGTGGTTTTTGTTGGCCGGGATCACAATGGTTCCCGCTGCCACCCCCTGGCGAACGAACTCCTCATCCACCCCCTCCTCCTGGGCGACGAGCCTCATTTCTTTGGATACGGTTCCCTCTCTTGCCAATTCTAGCTGTGTCACCTCTGCCCCCTTAAAACGAAAAGCCCAAGAGCCTAGGTTATCGGCGAAGGCCCTTGGCCTTTCAACTCCCGCTTCCCTACGCTCGCATTACCGAGATCAGGTTCCAGGGGTTAGCGGCATTGCCGCTTCTCAGCTTTGAGCACCCCCGCGGTGCTATAATGATACTATAAAAGGGGAGGGAGTGCAAGAGGGCTTCGATTGACTTAGCTAGGTTGGTGTGCTATCATTCTCGGAAAGCAGGGCGAGGTCGTGTTTGAGGAGGGAGATAATCATATGTGTGCTGATTGGCGCCGCTGCCGGGATGATTGGCGGTCTCAGCGGCATTGGGGGCGGCATATTTCTGGTGCCCCTGATGATCGCCCTTATGGCAATGGCGCAGCATCAGGCGCATGGCACCTCCCTTGCAGTGGTCCTTTTTATCGGGCTTGCCGGCGCCATCACCTATGCCATCTACGGGCATGTTCCGGGGAATATGGACTGGGTGCTCATCTTAGGGCTGGCTCTGGGGAGCCTGGTGGGGGTGGTTCTGGGGGCCAGGCTGATGATGAGGCTGCCGGCAAGGCATCTCAGGTGGATATTCGGGCTATTTCTGGTGCTCGTTGGCATTCGCATGGTGACCCTTGGCACCTAGCTGGAGAGAGGGATGAGCTTTGGCATTGCCCTTGGGGTAGGCTTACTGGCGGGGATCCTCGCCGGGATGCTGGGCATTGGTGGTGGTGCCATCCTGGTCCCGGGGATGGTGCTTTTGCTGGGGGTGGATCAGCATACCGCCCAGGGGGTCTCCTTGGCGGTGATCGCACTGACGGCGCTACTGGGCGCCATGATCCATTATCGGCAGCAGAACGTGAGGCTCAGAATGGTGCTGTGGATGGTCCCGGCGGCGGTCCTCTTCAGCTTCATTGGGGGCATGGTGGCGGATGGGCTGGGTGCTTCATCCCTTCGCCAGATATTCGGTGCCCTGGTGATCCTGATGGGCATTGGCATGGTGGTGGCGAGCTGGCGCTTGCGATGAGGAGGGAAGTTGTCAGCACTGAGCGAGCTTAATGAGGAGATGGCCCTCTGTGAGGACTGCGAGCTCTCCAGGAGCAGAAGCAGGGTGGTCCCCGGCGAGGGCTCGGAGAGGGCTGCCATCTTCTTCATCGGCGAGGCCCCGGGGTGGCATGAGGACCAGCAGGGGAGGCCCTTCGTTGGCCCTGCCGGTCATTTCCTCGATGAGCTTCTCGCCTCCATCGGGCTTAAACGGCAGGATGTCTATATCTCCAATGTGGTGAAATGCAGGCCACCCTCCAATCGAGACCCCCTGCCCTTGGAGATGAGGACTTGTCGCAGGTGGCTTGACCGCCAGATAGAGATCATCAGGCCCAAGATGATCGTTGCCCTGGGGCGCTACTCCCTGGCCCAGTTCTTCCCCCGCGATTCCATAGGAAAGGTTCATGGCACGGCGAGAAAGAAGGGGGGGGTGATCTACTATGCTATGTATCACCCCGCCGCTGCCCTTCACCAGGGGAGCTTTCGCCGGGTAATTCAGGAGGATATGCTGAAGATTCCCTCCCTGCTGGCTCAAGCGGAGCAGGTTGAGGAAGCCGAGCCCCAAGCGCAGCAATTGTCCATGTTTTAGGGGTGGGGAGAATGCCAAAGGCTCGCAGGAAGCCTAAAAGGACAGTCAACAGGGCAGTGAGGAGAAAGCCCTCCCTCATCAGGCGCTTTTTTGGCCTTCTCTTCTCCCGCCCGGTGAGGGCTATCCTCCTTTTCGCCGTAGCCCTGGCGCTCTTGTTCTATTTCCGCTCCCCGGTGGTCTCGGGGCTCAGCACTGCCTGGGGAAGCCTGCTTCGGTTTTTTGGGGTTGGGCTAGCCCTGTTGGGGGCAGTGATATTGGCGCTGGGGCTTATGGTGTGGCGGTGGTGGCTACCCGGATTTCTCAAGCGCTGGAACCGGTGGCTGGGCATCATCGCCTTCATCTTTGCCCTTTTCGGCCTCCTCGCCTTCTTCAGGCCTCAGCAGGGGATCCTCGGCCAGGTTAGCTTTGGCGGGAACCTGGGCACGGCGGTTCTGGGCAGTGCAAACGCCCTCGGTGCCCTCAGGCTGGCGGGGATAGTTATCTTGGGCGTCTTTTTGGTGGCCCCCAGGGGAAGCTGGCGCCGCGCATCTAGCTTCGCCCGCTTTGTAGTGAGTTCATATCGCACATATCCCCTGCATCGCTATCTCTGGCTCTTTGCCCTTGGCCTTGTTGCCTTCTTCAGGCGCAGGATCCCTCGCCCCCAGCGCCCCCCAAGGCCGGTGGTCAGGCCTGCCGAATACCAAGCCCCGGAACCACTGGAGCCGAGGGCGATCGAGCCTGAGGTGATGGCTGAGGTTGAAGCAATACCCGTATCGCTGAAGCCAGAGGCGGCCGAGGCTGTCCTTCCTATAGCTGAGGAAGCGGGCGAAAAGTCTCGCTGGGAGCTTCCCTCAATTGCCCTCCTCGACCGCGCCCCGGAGGTGGACTTGGGGCAGGTGGACACCGAGCGCAGGGCGAGGCTCATCGAGGAAGCCCTGGCGAGCTATGGGGTTGAGGCCAAGGTGGTTCAGGTGAATGTGGGGCCTACCGTTACCCAGTTTGGGGTTGAGCCCGGCTGGGATCGAAAATATCGGGAGGTAAAGGAGAGGGATAGGGATGGCAGCATGAGGGTGAGGCTGGAGGAGGTCTCCAGGACCAGGGTGAAGGTGGAGCGCATCACCTCCCTGGCCAACGACCTGGCGCTGGCCCTCGCCGCTCCCTCGATAAAGATCGAGGCCCCTGTTCCCGGCAAGTCCATGGTGGGCATCGAGGTGCCCAACACGATGGCAGCACTGGTCAGCCTGAGGAGCGTGATGGAGAGCGCCGCCTTCCACAGGCTCAAGGCCAGGTCCCGGCTCCCCTTGGCCCTGGGCAAAGGGGTCTCCGGGGAGACGGTGGTTGGCGATCTCACCAGGATGCCCCACCTCCTCATCGCCGGGGCAACCGGCAGCGGCAAGAGCGTTTGCATAAAAGCGATGATCACCACCTTCCTGCTGCAGTCAACCCCTGAGCAGGTCCGTCTCCTGCTCATCGATGCCAAGAGGGTGGAGCTGGTGGTGTTCAGCAATGTGCCCCATCTGGTTTCGCCGGTTATCGTTGACCGGGAGAAGGCGATAGCTACCCTTAAGTGGCTCAACAGGGAGATGGACCACCGCTATGATAAGCTGGCCTCATTGGGGGCCAGGGACATCGAGGGCTACAACAAGAACCCCCGGGTAGAGGAGCCCCTCCCCTATCTGATGCTCATCATCGATGAGCTTGCCGACCTCATGGCCGCTGCCCCCGATGAGGTGGAGCGCACCCTCTGCCGCCTGGCCCAGCTATCAAGGGCTACCGGAATTCACCTGGTGGTTGCCACCCAGCGCCCCTCGGTGGATGTGGTTACTGGCCTGATCAAGGCCAACTTCCCCGCCCGCCTCAGCTTTGCCGTTGCCTCCCAGGTGGACTCCCGCACCATCCTTGACTCCGCTGGTGCGGAAAAGCTTCTGGGGCAGGGGGATATGCTCTTCTTGCCCCCCGATGCCTCAAGGCCGAAGCGCCTCCAGGGGAGCTTTGTTTCCGAGCCCGAGATCGAGAGGGTGGTAAGCTTCTGGATCACCCAGCGGGGTCATCCCGCCTATGTGCCCCAGCTGGCGGAGGACCTGGCCAAAGACACCGTTTTCCGGGCCTCGGCTGAGGATCCCATTCTGGAAGGGGCAAAGCGGCTTGCCCGGGAACATAGCCACATTTCCACCTCTTTCCTGCAGCGGCGATTGGGGATTGGCTACCCCAGGGCAGCTCGGCTTATGGACCTCTTGGAGCAGGAGGGGATCGTGGCCTCAGGGGAGCCGGGGAAGTCCCGGGAGGTGCTGAAAAGGAGAAGGGAGGGTGAGGAAAAGTGGTAAAGGGCTTTTTCGATCGCATCATTGGTCGGCGAAGGGGGGAGGAGTTCAGCCTTGAGCTGATGGAGAATTGCCTTCATTGTGGGGCTGACCTTTCCTCCTCCGAGCTGTTTCAGCGCTATCGCGTTTGCCCCCAGTGCGGATATCATTATGTTCTCCCTGCCTGGGAGAGGATCGAGCTTTTGGCCGACGAGGGCAGTTTCAAGGAGGTAAACCGTTCCCTGGTTTCGCTGGACCCCCTCTCCTTCTCCGGGGAAGGTTCCTATAAGAAGCGCATCTTCGATGCCCAGAAAAGGACGGGGCTTAACGAGGCGGTGGTTACCGGCCTTTGCCAGATCGAGGGCAACCCCACGGTTTTGGTGGTGCTGGACTTCGGCTTTTTGGGGGGCAGCATCGGCTGCGTGGTGGGGGAGAAGGTTGCCCTTGCCTTTGAGCTTGCCATGAAGAGGAAGTTCCCCCTGGTGGCAGTGATCTCCAGCGGGGGCGCTCGCATACAGGAGGGGGTGTTTTCCCTGATGCAGATGGCGAAGACGGCGGCGGTGACAAAGCGGCTTCATGCTGCTGGCCTTCCCTTCATCTCTGTCCTGACTAACCCCACCACCGGTGAGGCCTATGCCAGCTTCGCCAGCCTCGCCGATGTCATCATCGCCGAGCCCAACGCCCTCATCGGCCTTGCCCCGCTCAAGGTGGTGGAGCAGACGGAGGGGAGGCCGCTTCCAGAAAGCGCCCATAATGCGGAGTCCCAGCTGCAGCATGGCATGATCGATCGGGTGGTGGAGCGTCCCCGGCTTCGGGAACTTATCTCCATCCTCCTCGATCTGCTTTGCACCGAGTTCAGGTTGAACTGGAGGGGGAGGGGGGAGGTCTATGCCCCGGTGGTCACCCGCCCCGAGACGGCATGGCACAGCGTACAGCTAGCACGCCATGAGCAGCGACCCACCTCCCTGGACTATATCTCCAGGATGACCTCCAGCTTTGTCGAGCTCCACGGCGACCGTTGCTATGGCGATGATGGCGCCGTGGTATGCGGCATCGGGGATGTGGGGGGGGAGGCGGTGATGATCATCGCTCAGGAGAGGGGGCATGGTGAGGAGAGGAATCGGGGCAGGGCTTACCCTGAGGGCTTTCGCAAGGCGCAGCGGGCGATGAACCTGGCGGCGAAATTCAGGCTCCCGGTGATCACCCTCATCGATCCCCCGGGGGCATATTCCGGTCTGGAGTCCGAGGAAAGGGGGGTGGGGAGTGCCATTGCCCACTGCCTCGCCCTGATGTCCGACCTTCCCGTGCCCATAATCGCCGCCATCATTGGCGAGGGGGGCAGCGAGGGGGCGCTGGCCTTTGGAATTGCCGATTCCATCCTGATGCTGGAGAACGCCATCTTTTCCGTGGTTCCGCCGGAGAGGGCTGCCGCCCTCCTCTATCGGGATGTGAGCCGGGCGGCGGAGGTTGCCCCTGCGCTGAGGCTCACCGCCCACGACTTGATGGAGCTGGGGGTGGTGGACATCCTGGTGCCCGAGCCCAAGGGCGGTGCCCACGCCGATCCCGATGAGGCGGCACGCCAGCTAAAGAAGCTCCTCCTCTCCGAGCTGGTGCGCATCCAAAAGTTTCACCACCGAACCCTGGTGAAGGAGCGCTACGAGAGGTTTCGCCATGTGGGGCGCTATGGCACCCGCCTTGGGGTGGTCATCTCCAGGGAGATGGCTCAGCTTCAGGAATACCTGGCGCGGAGGGTGGAGGAGCTAAAGGAGTATCTCCCCTCAAGGGCGGTGGAGATCTCGCTGCCGGAAAAGAAAGAATCCCCTTCGGAGCAGCCCCAAAGCAAGGAATGAATTTCTCCTCTCAGCAGCTGGAATATGCAGCCTAAGGTGACCACGAGGGGGCCGCATCGACAGCTGGGTTATTGGTGAGGCGCGTCTGGTTGGAGCCATCGGCATCCATCACGTAGATTTCACGGTTGCCGTCACGGTCAGAGGTAAAGGCGATCTTGCTGCCGTCCGGTGACCACGATGGGACCGCATCGACAGCCGGGTTATTGGTGAGGCGTGTCTGGTTGGAGCCATTGGCATCCATCACGTAGATTTCATAGTTGCCGTCACGCGAAGACTCAAAGGCGATCTTGCTTCCGTCCGGCGACCACGATGGGGCCAGGTCCTTAGCTGGGATATTGTTGAGGTTGGTCTGGTTTGAGCCATCGGCATCCATCACGCAGACTTCCCAGTTGCCGTCACGCAAAGACTCAAAGGCGATCTTGCTTCCGTCCGGCGACCACGATGGGGCCGCATCCCCAGCCGGGTTATTGGTGAGGCGTGTCTGATTGGAGCCGTCGGCATCCATCACGTAGATCTCACGGTTGCCGTCACGGTCAGAGGAGAAGGCGATCTTGCTCCCGTCCGGCGACCACGATGGGGCCCAATCCCCGGCCGAGTTGTTGGTGAGGCGGGTCAGGTTGGAGCCGTCGGCGTCCATCACGTAGACTTCCCAGTTGCCGTCACGGTCAGAGACGAAAGCGATCTTACCCCGTGCTCCGCCACCTGCGCAGGCAAAACCTGAGAAGGCGACGATGCACAAAACGATGACCATTACTACTGCTTTGCTCCTCATAGATCGCCTTCTCATTCTGGAAAGATGTATCGGATGCTTTTACAGGAAGCTCTCAGCCTCCTGCATATCCCTTCTCAGCTCGATGATGCGGTCCCTCAACAGGGCTGCCTTCTCAAACTCCAGGTTCCTGGCTGCCATCTTCATCTGAGACTCCAGGTCCTTGACCAGGCGCAGCATCTCATCCTTGGGCAGGGGGGCAACGGTATAGGGGGTGCGGGTCTCCGCCACCACCCGCACCCGATCGGTGATGTCCTTAATCGCCTTCTTTATCCCCTGGGGGGTGATGCCGTGCTCCTGATTGTAGTCTATCTGGATGCTGCGGCGGCGGAGCACCTCATCGGTGGCGGCATTCATCGAGCCGGTGATGGTGTCGGCATACATGATCACATGCCCCTCCACATGGCGGGCAGCGCGGCCCATGGTCTGGATCAGGGAATCGCGCGACCGGAGAAAGCCTTCCTTATCGGCATCAAGGATGGCTACCAGGCTCACCTCGGGGAGGTCAAGCCCCTCTCGCAACAAATTGATGCCCACCACCACATCGTAGACCCCCAGCCTGAGGTCGCGCAGGATCTCCACCCGCTCCAGGGTGTTGATCTCGGAGTGGAGGTAGTGGGTCTTTGTCCCCATCTCCTTCAGGTAATCGGCAAGCTCCTCGGCCATCCTCTTGGTGAGGGTGGTTACCAGGCAGCGCTCCCCCCGCTTCACTCTCCCCCCGATTTGCTCCAGCAGGTCATCGATCTGCCCCCTGGTGGGCTTCACCTCCACCGAGGGCTCAAGGAGGCCGGTGGGCCGGATCAACTGCTCTGCTATCTGCTCGCTATGCTCGTATTCGTAGGGGCCGGGCGTCGCCGAGACGTACATCGCCTGGTTTATGTGCTCCTCGAACTCGGAGAAGTTCAGCGGGCGGTTGTCCAGCGCCGAGGGCAGGCGAAACCCATACTCCACCAGGGTCTCCTTCCTGGAGCGGTCGCCGTGGTACATCCCCCTTACCTGGGGAAGGGTCATGTGGGACTCATCGATGAAGAGGAGGAAGTCCTCGGGGAAATAATCCAGGAGCGTCCACGGCGGGCTTCCCGCCGCCCTCCTTGACAGGTGGCGGGAGTAGTTCTCCACCCCGGTGCAGTAGCCCGCCTCCCTGAGCATCTCGATATCGTAGTTGGTTCTGGCCTCAAGCCTGGCCGCCTCCAGGAGCTTCCCCTGCCCCTTGAGTTCCTTTAGCCTCTCCTCCAGCTCGTCCTTTATATCCTCGATGGCGGCCATCAGCTTATCCTGGGAGGTTACGAAGTGCTTTGCCGGATAGATGTCGATGGAATCCCTCTCCGCCAGAAGCTCGCCGGTCAGCGGGTCAACCTCCACGATGCGCTCGATCTCATCGCCAAAGAACTCCACCCTCACCGCCACCTCCTCGTAGGCGGGCTGAATCTCCAGGGTATCGCCCCGGATGCGGAAGCGGCCCCTGGTGAAGTCATAATCGTTGCGCTCATACTGCATGTCCACAAGCTGGCGCACGATTTTGTCCCGCTTTCGCTGCTCGCCCTTTTGTAGGCTGACCACGAAGGCGTGGTACTCCTCGGGGGAGCCCAGGCCGTAGATGCAGGAGACCGAGGCCACGATGATGACATCCTTCCTGGTGAAGAGCGCCCTGGTCGAGGCGTGGCGCATCTTATCGATCTCCTCGTTTATGTCGGTCTCCTTCTCGATATAGGTATCGGTGCGGGGGATATAGGCCTCTGGCTGGTAGTAGTCGTAGTAGCTGACGAAGTATTCCACGGCGTTATCGGGGAAGAACTCCTTTAGCTCGGTGGCGAGCTGGGCGGCGAGGGTCTTGTTGTGGGACATGACCAGGGTGGGGCGGTTTACCCTTTCGATGATGTTGGCCATGGTGAAGGTCTTGCCGCTGCCGGTGACGCCCAGGAGGGCCTGGTGCTTATAGCCGCGCTCCAGCCCCTCCACCAGCCTCTCCACCGCCTGGGGCTGGTCTCCGGTAGGCCTGAAATCGGACACGATCTTGAAGGGTGGCATGTTCTCTACCTCGCTACTATTTTAGCCCTAGCGGGTTTCAAAGGCAACCTCTACTTTTTGAAGATGGAAAAGGTGGCGCGCATCATCGCCCATAGTCCGCTTCTCCTTTTCCCATCCGCTAAAAGGATGACAAGCGCCAACAATAAATATGTGCCGGCAAAACCCCAGCGCACCATGGGCATGGTAAAGACGAGCTGGGTGGCAAATAGCAGGAAGAGGATTGTGGCCGCGGGCAGGGAGAGGCGGAGGCGGGCGAGGATGGCGATGGCAAATGCCGACTGGGCGCCAGTGAGCAGCACCTCCTCCACCTGGCGGGCGTCGAGGGGCAGCGCTCCGATGTCCCCTAAGGATATGCAGTAGGCAATGGGCAGCGTCCCGATGAGCAATGTCCACTGGTTGACCTTGGCGGAGATGAGCGCCGCCAGGGCGGCGGTGGCATTCCCTCTCAGGGTGAAGATGGCGGCAATGAGTATCTCCGGGGCCTCGGAGGCCAGTGGGGCCACCCACTGCACCAGGATGAACTCGTCGATGGCGGCGCTTTTCCCCGTTGCTATCAGCCCCTCGGCGAAGGGCTGGGCGGAGGCCAGGATGATCCCTGCCGGCAGGATGAAAAGGAAGGCGGTGACCGCCCTACTCCCTGCTCTTGGCAGGGAGGCGATGGCTGCTGATGGACCGACAAGCTCAGGCTCCACCTTTTCCCCTCTGGAGCTGGCCCACATATAGAGGGCGAAGAGGGAGATCAGGACCACGCTATCCACAAGCGAGAGCGTGCCCTTGATGGGGATGATAAACGAATAGATTGTGGCCAGCACCAGGAATGTGAGCTCAACAGCCTGACCCTTTCCCACCACCACCGCCCTCTGCCTCCTTCTGGTCCAGAAGAGGAACGCTATCAGGGGCCAGCCGAAGCCGATAAGCAGGCGGTTGGCGCCCGTCATATTGGCTGCGGCGTAGCTGGCATACTGGGGGTCAATGGCTGCGGTCCAGGCGAAATAGAGGTCGACGGCATATTCGGGGAGGACGGCGATGAGGGCCAGGAAGGCGAGGGCCAGCGCCTGTGAGATCTCCTTCTGCGCCGCCTCCGCCGCCCAGGTAAGGAGGAAGGCGCCACCCACAATGGCAACGCCGAATACGATTGCTGCAAAGTGGGGGGCAAACTCGATACCCGAAAGCCTGAGGATAATGGCTGGGATGCCAACTAAGGCTGCGGCGGCGATCCAGAGCCAGTTTTTCATCTAAGCCTGGGGCTGGTCTCCGGTAGGTCTGAAATCTGAGACAATCTTGAATGGTGGCATTTTTCCGAACTCGACGCGGCGCGGATTTTATATAGAACTGCTAGATCGATTTTAAGATGGTGGCAAGAAGCCCTCTATGAATAAACTCGATGTTGAGGATGTAGTCTATTTCCTCAAAAGCTCTTTCGATTTGGTTTCGCATACTGCGCCACCCCTGGCCCTCAGTCACCCAAATGAACTTCCAGTTTGAGCGGTGGAGTTCGTTATTCCTGGTGATGTAGGATTCTACTATCTCTTCCGGTTTTGACCCGCCACCGCCATAGAAATTTGTCTCAATATTTATGTTATCTCGTTCTCCAAACAGTACTAGATCGAAGCGCCTGTTTTTTAGCGCAGGTGGTACTTTCAAGCCGTATTCTTGTTGCAAGTGGGAAAACTTCTTTTGACTCACTATCTTGAGGTTACGCTCTTTTGCCAGGCTTTCGAGCAATGGGTACATCACTCGCTCCATTGCAGTTCCGCTTCTATTCTTGCGCGCATTGCTATCAAGGCCAACTTCCACTCCGAAAACGTAATCACGTAAGGTGTTTAGGGATGTCAAAAGGGAGGTAATTCCTGCACAGCTGCAGAAACGGACAAGAGCTTCTATTTCAGCGTCTGTGTATGTTGTTTTCCCAAAATGGAAGTCAGCGTATTTTGAACCAGCCTCAGCGTCTTCTAGTACCTTGAACTGCTGCTCCCGGACGGCCACTAGGATGGGGATGGCCTTGGCAGCCTCCGGGTAGCGTTTCAAGATAAGGCGAAGTTCTGCAATAGGGTCTTTTGTTCCAACTATGCTACCAAGAATCCCGACCTCTACTTTAAGGGCGTTCACATTATTGCGAACTTTTTCCCAGTCAACAAAGAAATCATAGGTGCGGTTTGTCTCAACAAGAGTTGCTATGAAGAGATCGACTAGGCTCCTCAGATCTCTTACGTCGAGTAGAGCAGCGTAGGTTTCGATTCTAGCCATCCTTCGGCCTCCTATTACCACCATTTCATACTAGCTTTGAATTTTGATGGGCTTTCATCTTCAGCAAGTTTTCTGAAGATGAACAAGTGTTCATGGAATGTAAGAAGGAAATCATGGTCAAGGCTTTTTCTCCACCGCCCCCGCATTGTTTGGGTGTGCCACTGCTCCTTGATCACGTCCTCCCTCAATATGAATCCAGCATCGAGGAATGTGAGCAGAACCCTGGTGGAAATCGGAACGAAGTGCCGATGTTTATGCGTGTCTCCAATGAGGACGCCGCAATGACGGCCTGGCTTTAGAACTCTGAAGCTTTCCCTCGCTATTTCCTTCATGCCTTCGATGAACTCATCTATTGTATGGACGTGCGACAGGTCTCCTTCAGTTGTTTTGTGGGAGTAAGGGATTATGCTGGCGTAGGGTGGATGGGTGGCTATAAGATCGATGCTTTCATCATTAATTAGATCGAGACTCCTAGCGTCGCCATGATAGAGCTTTTGAGTTGTCTCTTGGAAGTCATTGGCGGTATAAGCGAAATCTAGCCTGTTCCACGCCACCATCACCGCATCTAGGTTTAAGTCCATCCCAATGCCATTTCTGCCTAGAAGCTTGCATTCTACTAAAGTTGTTCCCGAACCTACCATCTGATCTAAGACTAAGTTTCCTGGCTTTGTGTAGCGCAGGATAAGGTTGCGGGGGATTTCGGGAGCCCAGTTTCCACGATAGTTACCCTGATGTGTGGCCCACTTACCGCGGTTTTCGAAAGACCAAACCGTTGTCTTTTGCAATTTGAACTCTTGGGGCGCGAATAGCCTGGTTTTCACTCCATTGATCAGCTTAACCGCCTTCCCATCTACGACAATTCGGTCATGCCCCTTGACGAATTCCCTATATTCCTGCTTCGTTACTTCTCGCATTTCCTCACCCCCTACTCCCCTGTGTCCACCTCTTCCACGATGCCTATCTTCTCCACGGTGAGGGGCACGTAGTTCACCTTCCCTGCCTCGATTAGCTCGCGGAGCTTCCTTTCATCCTCGCTGAGGCGGAACTTGCCGGTCTTGACCTCGATGAAGTCCACCCCCTCATCATACTTGATGCCCACAAAGTCAATGGGCTCCCCCAGATAGAAGAGCCGGTCATACTGGGTCAGCTCGAAGGTTGCCAGAAGCTCGTTCAGCCTCCCCGTCCGCTTGCCCAGGCTCCTGGTTATGGACTCCAGCACATCGTGGGGCAGGCCTCTCAGCATGTCCTGAATTTCCCTTACCGATGCCTCGGATGCCAGGGCGAAGCGCAGCTTTTCCGCCAGCGCCTCGATATCGGGAAGCTCAACCCGCCTCGGCCTGAGCACCATGGCAAGGACGATTGCCAAAAGGCCAAGGATGACCAGGGACAGGATCACATAGATAAAGGTCTCCATAATACCCCCTTACTGCCCGCCGAAAACCTTAACCTCCCCCTCCTCTATAGTATAGCACGGGCCGGCATCGTCGCGCTGCCTTTTCGCCCTGCGCCTAGTTAGCCAATTCAAGGCCTTAAGCAGCCGCTGGCTGGTGGCTGCCAGAATGCCGAGGTCAACTAGCTTCTCAGCGATTTTGGCCAGAAATCGGGGCAGCCGATAACACCGGGAATATAAGCGGACGAAAAACTCGAACCGCCTGCGGATAGCCTTCAATTGCTGGGGAGAGGCGTCCTTTTGCATGAGCACCGTGTCCTCATAATACGTATCGATTTGCCTATCGGTCAGAAAGCCTTCCCGGCGGCACATTTCGTAGGACTTGGTGCCGGGGTAGGGGTAGAAGATGGAAACGTGCATCACCTTGGGCCTGACCCTGGCGTTGAGCTTAACCGTATCCAGCATCTGGGGTCTGGTTTCAAAGGGGAGGCCGATCATGTTATAGCTCAGGGTCTCGATGCCCATCTCATCGCAGAGGGCAAAGGCCTCGATGATGCGACTCGTGCTAACATGGCGGTCGAGGACCTTGCGCCGGATGTGTTCGCTTCCGCTCTCCAGCCCGAAGCGCACCAGGGAGCAGCCAGCCTCCTTCGCCATGCGGGCAACCTCCTCGTCCATGAGGTTGGGATGGCAGTTCATCTCGAAGGGGAGGTTTATCCTGCGGCGATACTGGCGGGTGAAATCCTCGAACCACTGCTTTTTCAGGGGCAGAAGGTCGTCGTGGAAGACGGCATACTCCATCTGGGGGAAGTTTCGAGCTGTCATCTCCACCTCTTCCAAGAGGTTTTCCACGCTGCGGAACCTGAGGTAGCGGTTGCCGCCGTATAACCGCTTCATGGCGGGGCTGCAGCAGTAGGCGCAATTGAAGGGGCAGCCACGGCTGGCCATGAAAACGCCCCGCCTCATGAACGCCAGATCGAAGCTATTCTCATAGGGGAAGACCTCTCGGTCGATGAAGGGCAGGCAGTCCAGGTCCTCGATGAGCGGCCGTAATGGGTTGCGGTGCACTTTTCCGCCCCTTTTAACCCATAGATTAGGTATGTTTGAGATGTCCTTTCCCTCTCCAAGGCGCTGGCATAGGTCGAAAAGAGCCTCTTCCCCCTCACCGATACAGATGGCATCGATGCCCTTGATGGCGATGGTCTGCTCAGGGCTCAGGGTGGGATGTATCCCCCCGCATACGGTGAGCGCCCGCGAATGGCGTTTGGTGAGGGGTGCCAGGCGGGCAACATGGGGGAAGACGTTGGTCATCACGGAAAAGCCCACCACGTCCGGGTCGGCATTTTCCAGGAAGTCGATATAATCCCTCTCATCCACATCCCCCAGAAGATGGAAGAAGTGGCATTCATAACCGCTCTGCCTGAGATAGGCGATGAGGGAGGCGATGCCCAGGTGGAAGGGTCCCATAACCTCATAGCTGGGATCGATATGAACGAAGGCGATCTTCATGATTCCTCCCATGTCTTTCGCCCATAGACGATGAACTCAAAGGCAAAGCGAGAAAAGAGCCTGGGCATAGACCTGCCCAGGTTTTCCCAGGGGCGGGCGATGGCGGATGGAACCCTTGGCGGGGCATGGGTTAGGGTTGCCCTCTCAATTTGGGAAAAGCCCTCTGCCCTCAGAATTTGAGCTACCTCGGTGGCGGAGATGGGGGCCTCGTAGGGGGTGGGGTATCCCAGTCCAGGCCTTTTTCTTAGCAGGGTGCCAATCCTTTGGCGCAGCTTTGGTGGAAGGAGGTATCGGGGCAGGCGAAAGAGTGCATATCTATTGGGCTCGGCAACGATGATATGTCCCCCCCTCCTCACCACCCTGGCCATTGCCCGCAGCGGCTCGGCTATGGGGTGGGAATGGTGGATGGAGCCCTTGGAGAAGGCCATGTCGAAGGACTCGGCGGGAAAGGGAAGACGGCGGGCATCGCCGCAGACGCAACTCCTCGCCCCCGCCGCCATCAAGTCCTCCAGGGGCTCTGCGGCGATATCCAGGTTCACCACCAAGGCCCCCGCCTCCTCCAGCGGCAGCGTCACCAGGCGGTCATTCCCGCTCCCCACATATAAGATGGCCTTGCCCTTGACCCGGTCAACCCTTTCCTGGAGAAATCTCAGCAGCCCGCTTGCCCCCTTCTCCGCATAGGAGGAGAACGTTTTCGCTGCCCTGGTGTCTCCATATATTACCTGCTTGCCCCAGCAATAGAGCTGCTGCTCCCACATAAAGCGTTCGATCTCCTGGCTATCCGCTTGGCCCCGGTTGCCCTGGAGCATCGAAGCCCTGATTTCCTCCATACAGGCGCGCTTCAGGTTGAGGGCGGTGGTGAGATGGGGGGGCAACATTTGGGGTATTCCCCTGTGGATGGGGTAGCGAGCGCTGCAGCCGGGGCAGGATAGAGCGCCTGCTTCCAGCGCCAAATTCGCCGCTCCGCAATCGGGGCAGGCCAAAAGGTGAAGTAAATCCGTATTCAACCTTAACCTCTAGCGCGCAGCGAAGTGCTGGAGGGCAAGCTTTATCTTCTCCTCGATGGTGAGCTGGGGGGAATCGGGCAGGGCAGCAACGGCGGCGGCAGCCTCCGACAGGCTGTAGCCCAGGCTGGTGAGGGCGGCGATGACCTCGGCGTTGCCCTCGGGCATGGCGGCGCCAACCCAGACCTGCTCCAGCTTCCCCTTGAGTTCCAGGGCAAGGCGGCTGGCCATCTTTTTGCCCACCCCGGGCACCTGAGCAAGCAGATCAACGTTCCCTGTGGCAATGGCCAGGGAAAGCTCGTTGGGGCTCATTGCGGAGAGCATCGAAAGTGCCACCCTTGGCCCTACACCGCTGACCCCGATGAGTATCTGGAACAGCTCCCGCTCCTCGGCGGAGGCAAAGCCATAGAGGGCCACCATGTCCTCCCTGACGTGGAAGTGGGTATAGAGGTGAACCTCCTCGCCAACGGCTCCCAGGGTGCTCAGGGTGGAGGCGGGCATCGATACCTGAAAGCTCACCCCGCCAACCTTGATGACCGCCCCATCGGGGGTTCTGGATTCCAGGGTTCCATGAAGGCCCGCGATCATCTCTCTTCTCCGGCCATCATCCTGGCCTGGCGCCTCTTCTGGACGTGGCAGATGGCCACTGCCAGCGCATCGGCAGCATCGCTGGGCTCGGGTATGGAGGGGAGGGAAAGTTGGATCCTCACCATCTCCTGAACCTGTCTCTTTCCGCTGCGCCCGTAGCTTGCCACCGCCTGCTTTACCTCTGTTGGCGCATATTGATGGATGGGGATGCCCTTTTCTGTTGCTGCCACCATGGCTATACCTATCGCCTGCCCCACGGCAAGGGCGGAGCGAACGTTCCTAGCTAGAAAGGGCTTCTCTATGGCTGCCTCCGAGGGCTGATGGCGAGCGATGAGCTCAAGGAGCATTTGATATAGGCGGTGCAACCTTTCTGCCAGCGGGGCGCTGGGGGTGGTCAAAGCCCCAAAATCCACCAGGGCAATCTCGCCGCCTTCCTCCTCGATCACCCCGTAGCCCATGGTTATGGTGCCTGGGTCGATGCCTAGAATTCGCATTTCAGGCCTGGCTTCTGTATTTCTCCAGAGCGCTGTCGGGGAAGTCGGCATTGGTGAATACCCGCTGCACCTCATTCAGCTCATCTAGCCTGTCCAGCAGCCTCAGCGTCTGAAGCGCCTCCTTCTCCTCCAGCATCACCGTGGTCTTGGGCACCATGAGCATCTCGGCGGAGATTATGGGGAGGTTTTTCTCCTCCAGGGCCTTTCTTAACCTCTCCAGGTCTTCGGGCCGGATGTGGACCTCAACGGAGCCATTGACGATCCTGACATCCTCGGCGCCGGCATCGATAACATATAAGGCCAATTCCTCGGCATCCGCTGCCTCCACGGTGATCACCCCCCTGGGCTCGAAGAGCCAGGTGACACAGCCGCTCTCCCCCAGCCTGCCCCCGGCTTTGGAGAGGATGTTGCGCACCTCTGCTATGGTGCGATTCCGATTGTCGGTCATCGTCTCCAGCAGGATGGCAGCCCCCCCGGGGCCGTAGCCCTCGTAGATGGCCTCGATGAGATTTGCCCCCTCGCTTCCCCCCGCCCCCCGCTTGATCGCCCTTTCGATGCTATCCAGGGGCATGTTGTTATCGCGGGCCTTCTGCACTGCCAGTCGCAGGCGAAAATTTGTCTCCGGGTTAGCGCCCCCCTGGCGCACCGCCACCGCGATCTCCCGGCTCAGCCTGGTGAAGAGCTGCCCTCGTCTGGTGTCTGCCACCCCTTTCTGTCGCTTGATCTGTGCCCATTTGGAATGACCTGACATCTACCTCTCTCCGCACGATATTCGCCTTAAAATTCTATCACCTTAATTGCTCCAGGTCAAAAGGGCAATTCCAAGGGTGTTGACCATGCCTTGGCAGACGGCTTATAATTATCCGTGTAGAAGGAGGTGTCTGGATTGGCGAACCAGCTGGGCAAGAGATATTTCTGCGAGAAGTGCGGCTCTGAGTTCATCGTTACCAAGGGAGGGGAGGGAACCGTTACCTGCTGTGGTCAGCCCATGACCTTGAAGAAGTAGGGGTAATCCCCACGGGTGGTTAGCTATTGGCACCGCCCGAAGCATGGTGTGGGGTAAATATTTGGGCACTGAGCGCCAAAAGAAGGGGTGAGTGCGAATGCCAAACCAACTGGGCAAGAGGTTCCGCTGCGAGGTATGCGGCAGCGAGGTTTTGTGTGTGAAAGCAGGCGATGGCACGGTGATATGCTGTGATCAGGAGATGGCCCTCCAGCAGCCAAGGCCGTTGCCCTCTTCGGATTAGGCCGACGAAGATAAGGAAATCCTCGGCGTTAACCATAGGGGTAAGCGATTTCGCCATTAAGGCGAAGTGCTTACCTTTTTTTGTTGCGGCGCAGCGCCGCCGGTTCCAGGGAGGCTGGTGGCATAGCCCATCGGATGGGGTAGCCCTTTCCCCGATAGTAGCTTACTCCAGCTTTCTGATCACCCCGATGACCCTGCCCTGAATCTCTACATCCTCCGGGTTCACGTAGATGGGCTTCATCTCCTCGTTGGCGGGTTGGAGGCGAACCCTCTCCCGCTCCAGATAAAACCGCTTCAGGGTGGCTTCCTTCTCCTTTTTGAGCCAGACGGCAACCATCTCCCCATTCTCCGCCGTCTCTACATGCTGCATCAGCACCAGGTCGCCGTCATTGATCAGGGCATCGACCATCGACGTTCCCTTCACCTTCAGGGCATAGACCTCTTTCTTGCCCCCGGTGAGCTCCTCGGTGAGCTCCAGGGAGTCGGCGACCAGGCTCCAGCTATCGGAGGTGGGCACGGGTATCGGTTCGCCGGCGGCGATATAGCCGATGATGGGCACGCGCACCATCCTCCGCTCGCGGCTGAGCTCAATGCCCCGGGAAACCTCACGATCCCTGCGGATATAGCCCTCCCTCTCCAGGATCCTGAGGTTATACTCCACCACCGATGTGGAGCTGATCTTGCACCCCTTGACCATGTCCCTGATGCTGGGAGGGTATCCCTTCTCCTCAAAGAACTGGTGCAGGAACTGGAGAATACGAGTCTGCCTGGCAGAAAGCGGTTTCAACCCTCTCCCCCTTGCGAACAGTTGTTCTAATACTATATAGCATGAGAAGGGGGATTTGTCAACCTTTTCCCGAAAATTGCATAGAAAAGCACCGCCGGAAGAGCGGTGCCTCGATGTCCCTAAATTTGCCCTTACCTACTCTTCCTGTCCCTGGCTTTGTGCCAGTGCCTGGTTAAGCCTCTTTATCAGGCGGGACTTGCGGCGGGCGGCATTGTTGGGGTGGATCACCCCCTTTTGAGCTGCCTTGTCCAGGGCGATAATTGCCTGCTTTACCGCCTCCTGAGCGGAATCCAGCTCACCTTCCAGGATTAGCTTTCTTGCCTTGGTGATATAGGTCTTCACCGAGCTGCGGATGGGCTTACTTCGTTCCGCTCTTCTCTGCGTCGCACGTGCTGCCTTCTGGGCCGACTTTTTACCGGGCAAGCTTTCCTCCTATATCTGGCGAGTGGCGCTGATTATGCCGCGCACCCCCTCCAGCTTGGAGAGGAGCCGACTTAGCTGTGTTATTCCCTTTGTCTCCAGGGTGAGGAATATGGACGTGGTCTGGTCATCGTGGTCCGTGGTGTTTACCGCAGCGATGTTTACCCTTTCCTCAGCGACGATAGCGCTGATGTCCCTGAGCAGCCCCACCCGATCCCAGGCCTCGATGCGAACCGGAACGGGATAGAACTGGTCCTCCCGACCCCACTCCACCTTGATCAGCCGCTCCTTTTGGTCTATGTTGGCTATATTGGGGCAATCCTTGCGGTGGACGGTAACCCCTTTAGCCCTGGTAACATAGCCGATGATCCCATCGCCGGGCACAGGATTGCAGCAGGGGGCAAGGTGGGTCAACAGGTCTCCAATCCCCATCACCTGAACCGCTGCCGGCGCCTTCCTTTCCCGGGGCACCTGGGGGAAGGTTGGCTCCTTTTGCACCGCAAGCTTGGTGGCGATCTGGTGGGGGCTGACATCGCCATAGCCGATGGCGGCTAGGAAATCGTCCACGCTTTCATATTTAAAAAGGCTGGCTATCTCCTCCTCGGCAAGGCTTATTCCCAGGCGCCTCAATTCCTTCTCCAACATTTCCTTGCCGCGGCGGATGTTCTCCTCCCGCTCTCGCTTTCTGAACCACTGGCGAACCTTCTCCTTAGCGTGGGAGGTCTTTAGGTAGCCCAGGCTGGGGTTGAGCCAATCAAGGCTGGGCCCTCTATCCCCCTTGGCGGCAAGGATCTCCGCGGTATCGCCGTTCTGGAGCTGGTAGGTGAGGGGGACCATTCTGCCATTGACCTTTGCTCCGGTGCAGCGATGCCCCAGATCGGTGTGGATGCGGTAGGCGAAATCGAGGGGGGTGGAGCCTTGGGGCAAATCCTTTATCTCCCCTTTGGGGGTGTAGACGAAGACGCGATCGCTCAACACATCGGTGCTTATGGACTCCATGAACTCGGCACCGCCAATGTCCTTATACCAATCGAGGAGCTGGCGGACCACCGCCATCCTCTCCTCAAACCGGGCGTCCCTTTTCACCCCCTCTTCATAGCGCCAGTGGGCGGCGATGCCATATTCGGCCACCCGGTCCATTTCACTGGTGCGAATCTGTATCTCCACGGGGGTTGTGCCCATACACATCACCGTGGTATGCAGCGCTCGATACACCCCATCTCTGGGATTGGCAACATAATCGTCGAACCTATCGGGCAGGGGGCGCCACAGGCTGTGAATCGCCCCCAGGGCGCTATAGCAATCCTGCACCTCATCTACCAGGACGCGAAACCCCAAAAGGTCGTGGATCTCGCTCAGCTCCTTGCCCGTGGTGGCATATTTCTCCATCTTCCTATTTATGCTATGGATATGCTTCGGCCTGCCCGTAACCTCAGCCTTTATCCCTGCCCTCTCCAGCTCCTCCTTGAGCACCTTGGTAACCTGAGCGATATACCGCTCTCTCTCCCCCCTTCCCGCAGCTAGAAACCGGGCTATTTCCCGGTACTTCGCCGGCTCCAGATAGCGGAAGGCTAGGTCCTCCAGTTCCCATTTGAGCTGGTAGATCCCCAAGCGATGGGCCACCGGGGCATATATCTTCATCGTCTCTTCGGCAATGGCAAGACGCTGTGGAGGGGGAAGGGCCTTCAGGGTTCGCATGTGCTGAAGCCTGTCGGCAAGCTTGATGAAAACCACCCTGATGTCTTTGGAGAGGGCGAGAAGCATTTTCCTGAGGCTCTCGGCGTGGGTTTCGATGTCGATGGTCTCTTTGGCCTCGGGCAGGGATATCCTTTCCAGCCTGGCAAGCCCCTCCACCAGCTTTGAGGTCTCAGCGCCAAACCTCCTCCTTAGCTCGGAAAAGCCCACCCCGCATTTCGGGGGCAGTTCATGAAGCAGGGCGGCGGCGATGCAATTCTCATCCAGCTGAAGCTCGGCAACCAGGATAGCCGTCCTCAGGGCATGCTCCAGCTCCCCCTGGGCCGATTCTCCCCTTTTCTTCTCGTAGGTCTGGGAGGCGAATTCGTAGGCCTCTTCGATGAGGGCCAGGGTCTCGCTGGGCAGATACTCCTGTGTTTTGTCGATAAGGGCCCTTATGTCGATCCTCTTTCTCATTGGGCTTGACCCCAGAACATTTTTCAGTATACCGCAGCGAGGGCAGTTGTGCAATTGCCTTTATAACAGGTTAAAAGGGATTGACATCTCTCCAAGGGCCGCCTATAATTTTGCATTTCCAGCAAAAGATCCTGAGGTGGAGGATGAGCACGAAAGAGGTCAAGGTGTATTCCACCCCTACCTGTCCCTGGTGCAAGAGGACAAAAAAGTTCCTCGAGGATAATGGCATCGCCTATCAGGACTTGAATGTCGGCGCCGATAGGGCTGCCCGTGAGGAGATGGTGCGCAAAACAGGTCAGATGGGGGTACCGGTCATCGAGATCGATGGCGATTTCGTCGTCGGCTATGACGAAGGGTGGCTGAAGCAAAAGCTAGGGCTCTGAGTAGTGGGAGGGGGCTATGTATGAATTGATAATCATTGGCGCCGGTCCGGCGGGGATGACGGCGGCGGTATATGCGGCGAGAAAGAAGCTGGATACGCTGCTCCTCAGCAAAGACCTGGGAGGACAGCCGAACTTGACGGCGGGGATCGAGAACTACATGGGCTATCAGTTCATCGAGGGCCCGGAGTTGATGCAGAAGTTTGAGGAGCAGGTAAAGCAATTCCCCATAGAGGTAAGGACAGGCGATGGAGCGGTGAGCGTATCCCGGCGGGATGGGGGATTTGAGGTGAGGACGGAAAAGGGCGACACCTATCAAGGGAAAGCGGCCATCATCGCCACCGGGAAGCGTCCCCGCACCTTGAATGTGCCCGGAGAGGAGCGGCTGAGGGGGCGGGGGGTTACCTACTGCGCTATCTGCGATGGCCCCCTTTTCGCTGGGATGAAGGTGGCGGTCATTGGGGGCGGCAATTCCGCCCTGGAGGCCGCCGACGACATGATCAAGATCGGTGAGCATGTCTATCTGGTGTCCCTCACCCCGCTCACCGGAGACCAGATCCTCATCGATAAGGTGAAAGGGGCTGCCAACATCACCAACTTCACCGAGCATGAGACCCTGGAGATAATGGGAGATGATTTTGTATCTGGGATCAAGATAAGGGACCTCAAAAGCGGCGAGGTGAGGAGCCTGGAGGTGGGCGGCGTCTTTGTGGAGATCGGGCTCATCCCTAGTTCCGAGCTGGCAAAGGGTCTGGTCAACCTCAACCAGTTGGGGGAGATCGAGGTCAGCTGCGCCGGTGAGACCGGTATCCCGGGGCTCTATGCCGCTGGGGATGTGACCAATGTCCCCGAGAAGCAGATCGTGGTCGCCGCTGGCGAGGGGGCCAAGGCGGCCCTTCAGGCCCATCGCTATCTACAAAGGCTGGGCTAAAACTCAAAGGAGGTTTTGGCGTGACTATCTTTTTCTCCGGCAGCGAGCTGGTCAATATCGCCATCGGGATTGAGCGGAATGGACTGGCCTTTTATCAATCCCTGATAAAGAAGGAGAAGGATGTAATGGCCCGGGGCGCCTACAAGTATCTGGCCGAAATGGAGGAAAAGCATATCAAGATCTTCCAGAGCATGCTGGATACCGTGGGCGAATATGAGCCCCCGGAAATCTACAGCGAGGAATATGGCCTTTACCTGAAGGCCCTGGTCGGCAGTGCGGTCTTTGCCGATGACAAGGTAGCCCGCGAGATGGCAGAGAAGGCGACCAGCAGTGCTGAGGCGATTCAAATCGCTCTGGGGGCGGAGAAGGATTCGATCCTGTTCTATTCCGAGATGCGAAATCTCGTCCGCGAGCGAGATCGCGAGGTGGTGGACAGGATCATTGAGGAGGAGAAGTCGCATCTGAGGCAGCTTTCCGA
>JAUVVB010000001.1 GCA_030604825.1 Chloroflexota bacterium
CCTCGAGGAGACGGAGCCAAGGCGAGATTTTTACTCAAAGGAGCGCCGGTGCCATGGTCAGGGCACACCCCCCAGGCTCCGCTCTAAACTAAAAAAGTGTGCCCTGACCGGCAACGGCAAAAGGGCTATGTCAAAAAGGGAAGACCTGCCACAGCGGGCGCTGGCTTTCGTCGCTGCGCACCCCGGAGCAAAGCTGGTTGCCATTGAGGAAGCTCTGGGGGTGTCCCGAATCGAGGTGGGGAGGACCCTACGAGCATTGATGGATGAGGGGAAGGTGCGCCGGGACGAAGAGACCAGGCAGTACTTTCCCGTTGAGCGTGCCCCTGGTAGATAGAAAAGGGCATGGCTCACCAAACTGTGGGGAGCACCACGGCAGTTAGGGGCTGGGGAGGCGGTGGTGGTGCTCCCCCCTTGTTCCTGCCAAAGCGCAAACAAGGAGGAAAGGACGGAGGATGGAGAAAACGGCATTTAACCTCGGCGAAGATAGACTGATGCAAGGAGTTCTTGCTTTAGCCATCAGCCTCTCCAGGATCACCAAGGATGCCCTCAGGCTCGATTCCCTCCACCGAATGCAAAAGAATGGCATGAGCGAGGAAGAGGTGGAAAGATGGAGGGAAAACCTGATGGACCTGGATGCAGCCCTTGACCAGATAAAGGGGGACGAAAGGATAAGGCATGCCCTTGGCGAGCTGGGGCGTCCCTTCGATAGCCTGCTAGGCCATCTGCTATTAGCGGCTCTAGCTCCAGAGCCTTTCGCCGCCAAAAAGGCCCGTGGCCCAGAGATTTGAACGCGAAACCTCCCCCGCGATGTCCTCAGCAAGCCTCAACATAAATCCCCGTTTCCCCCCTTATGAGCCCCAAAACCACCTTTATCCCCTTTTCGACTCCGTGATATAATGCTTGGGGCCATGGACTATAAAGGGGCACTTGAGTATATCCTCAGCTTTACCGATTTCGAGAGAGCGCCGGGGACGGTCTATTCTGCAGCCAATTTTGACCTGCGGCGCATGGAGGAGCTCTTAGGCCGACTGGGCAACCCTCACCTTGGGGCCAGGTCCATTCAGGTAGCGGGGACCAAGGGGAAGGGGAGCACGGCAGCGATGATCGCCTCCGCCCTGGGGGCTGCGGCTTACAAGACGGGCTTTTACACCTCCCCCCATCTTCACACCTTTCGCGAGCGGATAAGCATCAATGGGGAGGCCATTGGTGCCCAGGAAATGGCGGACATGGTGGAGAGGCTCAGGCCCGAGGTCGAGGCGGTGAATCGGCGAGGTGCCTATGGGGAGCTCACCACCTTCGAGATACTGACCGCCATCGCCTTCACCTACTTCAAGGACAAAGCGGTCGATTTCCAGGTGTTGGAGGTGGGACTGGGGGGGAGGCTGGATGCCACCAATGTGGTGGAGCCGGTGGTGGCGGTGATCACCTCCATAAGCTTTGACCATGCCGAGGTTCTGGGAAGCTCCCTGGCCCAGATTGCGGGGGAGAAGGCAGGCATCATCAAACAAGGGGTAGCAGTGGTCATTTCCCCCCAAAGGAGGGAGGCGGAGAGGGTGATCGAGAAGGCCTGCGGTGAGGAAGGGGCAAGGCTGATCACCGTGGGAAGGGATATCACCTGGGAGAAATTATCTGCCGACATAAGGGGGCAATGGCTAAGGGTAAAAGGGAAGGCAGGTAGCTATGAGCTGTTCATCCCGCTTCTCGGCGACCATCAGCTAGAAAATGCCGCCACCGCCATTGCCGCCCTGGAGGCATTGCACATCCCCGCAGAGAGCATCGCCCAGGGGCTGGCAAGGGTGAACTGGCCGGGGAGGCTGGAGGTGCTGAGGGATGAGCCCATTTTCCTCGTCGATGCCGCCCATAATGCTGACTCAGCAAGGAGGCTAAGGGAGGCGATAAAGCAGTATTTTGATTTTGGCCAGCTAATCCTCATCGTAGGGGCATCCGGGGATAAGGATATAGCGGGGATGGCTAGGGAACTGGCCCCCATCTCCAGCCTGGCCATAGTCACCCGTTCCCGCCATCCCCGGGCACTGGAGCCTTCACTGCTTGTTGAGGAGTTCAGGGGGCATGGAATCAGGGCAGAAGTTGCAGAAAGCGTGGCCGAGGCAGCCAGCTGCGCCCTGGCACTGGCCGAACCCAGAGACCTCATCTGCGCCACCGGGTCCCTCTTCGTTGCCGCCGAGGCCAGGGAATACATAAAGGGCATCCCCCCCGAGATATATCCATAAATAGACCGCGAAAGCATTAGGCCATATGTCAACCACAGCATAGCGTTCGAAAAAAGGAGGTGAACAGTGGCACAGCAGCTTGGCTATCGAGTGGTGGGCACCATAAAGGCGATAAAGGGGACTTGTAGTGCCGGTCACAAGGTGGGGGACAGTTTTGAGCTTAGCGGCTACAGCAGCGATGGGCTATGCGGCTTCCTCTATCATAGCATCTACCCCTACCTCATCATGCTGCAGTTTGGGGGAGGTTTCCCCGCGGAGTGGGGAGACCCTGACGTGGTGGAGATGGACTGCCTGGACAAATTCAACCTGGTCACCATAGAGCTGCGGCGGATCCGGGAATAGCCGCTAACGGGAGGGGAGCCCCAGCTTAGCTCCCACCTCCGCGGAGAGGGCTTCTCTGGGAAGCATTTCGCCAAGGATCTTCTGAAGCGCCATGGTGTGGCTGCAAAGCCCCCACTTGGGGAAGAAGCTACAGGAGCAATGCCACTGGCCATCCCTATAGCCAGTGTTGTAGCTGTTGTGCTCCCCACGGAAGCTAACCGCGAATTCGGAAAAGGTTATGCGCTCTCTCTCCTGGGCATAGCGGTGCGCCTTTTCGATCTTGCCGATGAGACTTGAATGCATTCCTCCTCCTTAAGACGCAAAGAGCACTGGCATTCCCCAGTGCTCTTTCGCCCTAATTCAAAATCGACCAAGTCACCCTCTATTTTATCCCTCGCCGCCAGCCAAAGTCAAGGGCGAAGCTTGACTCCCCCCCGAATCCATGTTATAAAGCGAAAAAGCTCTCCGAGCTGCTGCGCCTAAAGAGCAATCCATGGTGAGCAGCCGATAAGGTGCAGGGGGAAACGCCTGCGCCCCCCGTGTTTGGAAAGGGGAGCATAGCGATAGCTTTGCCTCCTTTCGGAGGCATTTTTCGTTCTGGGCGAGATTTGAAGCGGGAGGCACTGGAAATGGAAATATGGAGATGGATCGCCGCAAGAAGGCTAAGCCTCACCTTCTTCCTCCTGGGGCTCATCATCCTGCTCTTCATCCTGGTCCCGCTGCTCAAGATGGTTTTTTCCTCAGACCCCGGAATCCTGTGGGACACCCTTCTTCAGGGTGAGGTGAGGAGCGCCATCTGGCTCACCCTCTACGCCGCCCTGCTTGCCACCGTGGTGGGACTGCTTTTGGGCGTGCCCCTGGCATATTTCCTGGCTCGCCACCGGTTTCGGGGGAAGAGGTTGGTGGAGGCGCTCATCGATGTTCCCATCGTGGTGCCCCACACCGCGGCAGGGATCGCCCTCCTCTTCGTCTTCGGGCAAGACTTCTTTCTGGGAAAGGCGTTTCACCTTATGGGCATCGATTTCGTATCGGCGGTTCCCGGGATCATCATCGCCATGCTGTTCGTCAGCGTACCCTTCCTGGTGAACTCGGCAAAACAGGGATTTGAAAGGGTGGATGTCAGGCTGGAGAAGGTGGCGCGCACCCTGGGCGCCTCACCCTGGCAGGCCTTCTTCAGGGTATCCCTTCCCCTGGCCTGGAGGAGCATCTTCAGCGGAAGCGTGATGATGTGGGCGCGGGGGATCAGCGAGTTTGGCGCCGTCCTCATCCTGGCCTACCACCCCATGATCGCCCCCATTCTGGTCTACGAGCGCTTTGAGGAATATGGCCTTGAGTATGCTCAGCCGGTGGCGGTATTGCTTGTGCTGGTATGCCTTTTGCTCTTCATCGGGCTCAGGACCATTGCCTATCGAGGGGAGAGGGCATGATCGAGATAAGAAATCTGTCGCTGGATGTGGGAGGCTTCCGCCTCGAGGATATCAACCTCAAGGTGGAATCCGGGGAGTATTTCATCGTACTGGGGCCAACGGGGGCGGGAAAGACCATCCTGCTGGAGTCCATCGCCGGGCTTCACCCCATCAAGAGCGGCGAGGTCTGGCTCAATGGGAGGGAGGTCACCGCGCTTGAGCCGGAGAAGAGGGGGATCGGGTTTGTGTATCAGGACTACGTCCTTTTTCCTCACCTCTCGGTGAGGGGGAACATCCTCTTCGGATTGAAGCAGACGAAGCGGCCTAAGGATGAGCTGCGTTCGAGGGTGGACTGGATAGCAGGGCTACTCGGGGTATCCCACCTTCTGGGGCGAAAACCCGAGACCCTGAGCGGGGGGGAGAGGCAGAAGGTGGCCCTGGCCAGGGCACTCTCGATCAGCCCCCAGGTACTGCTCCTGGACGAGCCGCTAAGCGCCCTCGATCCTCATGCCAGGGAGGAGGTGCAGCAGGAGCTGAGGCAGATTCATCGCCGCCTTCAGGCGACGATCATCCATGTGACCCATGACTTCGAGGAGGCCATCGCCCTGGGGGATAGGATCGCCGTTTTAGGTGAAGGGCGCATTATTCAGGTGGGGACTCCGGAGCAGATCTTCCGCCAGCCCAACTCGGAGTTCGTTGCTCGCTTCGCCATGAGCCGCAATATATTCTCAGGGGAGGTGCGAGATGGCGGTTATGGTGAGACGATCTTCGCCGTCGAGGGCACAGAGCTTGCGGTGGTGACCCCGCTGCGAGGAAAAGCACATGCTTCCCTTCGCCCCGAGGATATCCTCATTTCCCAGGAGCCGCTTATCTCCAGCGCCCGCAACTGCCTCCGCGGCACCATCACCAGGATCGACAACAGGGGTTCCACCATCTACCTCACGGTGAGCACCCCCTTGGATTTCGTGTGCCTGGTCACCCGGCGCTCCTTTGAGGAGCTGAATCTGGCACAAGGGGATGAGGTCTATTTAACCTTCAAGGCGTCGGCGATCCATGTATTCTAGACGAGCGAAAAGGATAGGGTTTTTGGCGACAGCGATTCTGCTGCTGGCAGTGATGGCGGGCTGCCATTCCCCCTCTGCCCTCACCATCTTTCATGCCGGCAGCCTGGCAGTACCCTTCAATGAAGCGGGTGAGGCCTTTATGGCGCAACACCCCGATGTGACGGTACAGACTGAATCGGCGGGGAGCCGCACCGTCTGTCGCAAGGTCACCGAGCTGGGGAAGCCTGCCGATGTGGTGGCGGTGGCCGACTACAGGGTCATAGAGGAGCTGATGTTCCCCGAATATGCCGACTGGTATATCATCTTTGCCACAAATGAGATGGTGATCGCCTATACGCAGCGGTCTACAGGCTGCGATGAAATAACGGCGGATAACTGGTATGAAATACTGCTCAGGGATGGGGTCGAATATGGCCACTCCGAACCCGATTTTGACCCCTGTGGCTATCGAACGCTGATGCTATGGCAGCTAGCTGAGGAGTATTACGGGGTGCCCGGACTCTATCAAAAGCTGGACGAAGGATGCCCTAAAAAGAATATCCGCCCCAAATCGGTGGAGCTCATCGCTTTGCTTCAGTCGGGAGATCTGGATTATGCGTTTGAGTATCGCTCCGTGGCCCAGCAACACAACCTTCAATTCGTGGAGCTGCCCGCTGAGATCAACCTATCGGACTTCGGCCTTGCCGATCGCTACGCCCAGGCTGAGGTGGAGGTAAGCGGGAAAGAGCCGGGGACGACAACCATACTGGCCGGGGCACCAATCGCCTACGGGGTCACCATCCCCAAGAATGCGCCCAATCCAGATTTGGCCATTGCCTTTTTGGAGTTCCTCCTCGGACCACAGGGGCAGGCGATAATGGAGAATTGCGGTCAGCCCCCCATCGTCCCGGCGCTTGCCAGTGACCCCGACAAGCTGCCCCAGGGGTTAAGGGAGCTCGTTGCCCCTACTCCCCCATGATCTGAAGCACTATCTCCCGGGAGCGGGGGCGATTGTCGAAATCGACGAGGACGATCTGCTGCCAGGTTCCCAGGGCCAGCGTCTTATTGGTGAAAGGCACCACCAGAGAGGGGCCGAGCAGCGAGGAGCGCACATGGGAATATCCATTTCCCTCGCCCCAGGCGCGATCATGCTGGTAAGGGATGTTTCTGGGAACATTCCTCTCCCACATGGCTTGAAAATCGCTGAGTAGCCCGGGCTCAAACTCAATGGTGGAAATGGCAGCCGTTGAGCCTGCCAGAAAGAGGGTCACCGTCCCCGAATCGATGCCCGAAGCGGAAACCTCCTCTTTAACCTGGCGGGTGATGTCGATGAGATCGCAGTGCCCCTTGCTGTTTAGGGCTATCTTCCTAGTAACCACCATATTTATCGCCTCCTTTTTCGCCTCTTTCGCCCCCTATCTTCTACCAAATGAGGTCCTTTAACTCAAATATGGGCCCGTCTTTGCATACTAGCCTCAACCCAGATTTTGTCTCCAGGGCACAGCCATAGCAGGCACCCCGGCCACATCCCATCCTCACCTCCATGGAAACCTGGACCGACTTCCCCTCGAACATCCCCTTTCGGCTCATATCAGCTAAGGCTTGATACATGGAGATGGGACCGCAGGCAAAGACCTGCTCCGCCCCGGGGGCATGATCGGCTAAAAGGTGGGTTACCATCCCCCTTCTGCCCACTGAGCCATCCTCGGTAGCCACCAACAGGTTCACTTCGGGGGGGATGAGGTGGGCGGGATAAAGCTGAGCCTTGGCGGACGCCCCCAAAAGCAGAGCCACCTGATGGCCCTCGGCTATTCCCCTCTGGGCAAGGAAAACCAGGGGGGCAATCCCCACCCCACCAGCAACCAGCAGCAGATTGCGGGGTGGGGGGTCTACCTTAAAGCCATGACCCAGCGGCCCTAATAGATCGATCGCCTCCCCCTCCTTGCGCTGAGCCAGCCAATTTGTGCCCCGTCCCACCACAGCGAAGAGCAGGGCGAGAGCACCGTGTTCCCTTTCCCCTCGGGCCACTCGATGAATGCTCAACGGGCGCCTCAGCAGCGGATCGTAGCCTTCGCTGGTGCGCACCATGACAAACTGCCCCGGCTGGGCTTCCGAGGCGATCTCCGGGGCCATGACCCACAGAAGATAGGTGCCGGGCATGACCTCTTCGTTGGAGAGTACCGGAGCAAGAATTTGCTTCAGCTCATCACCCCTGGTTTGATCAGGTCAGATATTCCCGCAGCGGCTGAATGGAGAAGGTCTGGTCACCATTCAACAGGGCTTCCACCACCGCCCTTGTGGTATCCAGGGAGGTAAAGCAGGGAATCCTCTTCTCAGCGGCAGCCCTTCGAATATCAAAGCCATCCCTTAGCGGGGCTCTCTCCCCGGTGAGGGTATTGACCACGCCGCCAACGGTTCCGTCGCGAATGATGTCCACCACATTGGGGTGCCCCTCGCTCAGCTTCTTGCTGATCATGGTCACCGGAATCCCCATATCCTGGATCATCGCCGCTGTTCCCTCGGTGGCATAGAGCCTATAGCCCAGGGAGGAAAGCTTTCGGATGATGGAAACCGCCTCGGGCTTATCCCTATCGGCAATGCTGAGCAGGACCGATCCCTTCCTGGGCAGCATCAGGTCGGCGGCAAGCAGCGCCTTGGCCAGGGCAGCGCCAAAGTTGTAGTCCACCCCCATAACCTCGCCGGTGGATTTCATCTCCGGACCAAGGTAGGTATCCACACCGCTCAGCTTGGACATGGAGAACACCGGTGCCTTGATGGCAATGAGATTTTGACTTTTCCACAGCCCGGTCTCGTAGCCCTGCTCCTTCAGGCTGTTTCCCAGCATCACCTTGGTGGCAACCCGAACCATGGGCACGCCGGTAACCTTGGAGATGAAGGGGACCGTTCTGCTGGCGCGGGGATTCACCTCAAGGACATACACCGTGGAACCAGAATCATCATTGGGCATGATCACGTACTGGATATTCATCAGACCCCTCACCCGAAGGGCGAGGCCAATCTGGATGGAATGCTCCACGAGGGTTTCCACTTCCTGGTCGGTCAGGTTTACCCCGGGGTAGACCGCCATGGAGTCGCCGCTATGAACCCCCGCCCTTTCGATATGCTCCATGATCCCGGGGATAAGCACCCGCTCCCCATCGCAGATGGCATCCACCTCCACCTCCTTCCCCTCCAGGTACTTATCGATGAGCACCGGGTGCCTGGAGTCCAGCTCCAGGGCCAAGTTCATGTAGTGGCTGAGCTCGGTTGAGTTATGGACGATCTCCATGGCCCTGCCCCCCAGCACATAGCTGGGGCGAACCAGAACGGGATAGCCAATGAGCTGGGCCACGCTGAGTGCCCCCTCAATGGAGGTGGCAGCACCCCCTGGGGGCTGGGGGATGCCCAATCGGTTGACGAAATTCTCAAAGCGGTGGCGATCCTCTGCCTCATCGATGGCCTCGGCGCTGGAGCCTAGGATGGGCATGCCGCTGCGGGCCAGGGGCTCGGCAAGGTTGATGGCGGTTTGCCCGCCGAATTGCACGATGGAGGAGGGAATGAGAGCTTCGGGATTGGCCCCAACCCCCATCCCCTCGTTCTCCAGGATGTCGCGCACGCTCTCCTCGTCCAGGGCCTCAAAATAGAGGCGATCTGAGGTATCGAAATCGGTGGAAACCGTCTCCGGGTTGGAGTTGATGATGATGCTCTTAAAGCCGGCCTCCTGAAGCGCCCAGGCGGAGTGAACGCTGCAGTAGTCAAACTCGATGCCCTGCCCGATGCGAATGGGGCCGCTGCCAATGACCGCCGCCTTATTCCCCTCCAGGGGCTCGGCCTCGTTCTCCTGCTCATAGGTGCTGTAGAAGTAAGGTGTCTCAGCGGCAAACTCGGCGGCACAGGTATCCACCAGTTTATAGACGGGCAGGATTTGCCAACTACGGCGCAGCTCCCTGACCTGCTCCGGCAACCTGTCGGCCAGCGTTCCTATCTGCTCATCGGAAAAGCCCAGGCGTTTTGCCTCCCTGAGGAGCTGGGGGGTGAGCGGCTCAGCGAGGAGGCGCTTCTCCATGTCAACGATGTTCTGGAACTTATACATGAACCAGGGGTCGATTCCCGTCTGGCAGGCCAGTTCCTCAGGGCTTGCCCCCCTTCTGAGGGAGGCCATGATCCCCCAGATGCGGAGGTCATTGGGCTCCAGGGGGAAGCGCTCCTTCCAGCCTGGGTCCTCCCAGAGGAGAGACTTGGCCCCCACCTCCAGGGAGCGCACCGCCTTCTGGACCGCCGCCTCAAAAGAGCGGTCAATGGCCATCACCTCGCCGGTGGCCTTCATCTGGGTGCCGAGGGTGCGTTCCCCCAGGGCGAACTTGTCGAAGGGCCAGCGAGGAATCTTGACCACGCAGTAATCCAGGGCAGGCTCAAAGGCGGCCATGGTCTTGCCCGTCACCCGATTGACGATCTCATCCAGCCGCCGGCCCACCGCTATCTGGGCGGCGACGCGGGCAATGGGATAGCCCGTTGCCTTTGAAGCCAAAGCGGAGCTGCGGCTCACCCTGGGGTTGACCTCGATGACGTAGTAGGGGGGAAGGCCGTTTTCCAGGTGCTCATAGACCTCCTTGCTTCCTCCCGGCGGCCATCGCTCTGCCACCATGGGATGCGGGGCCAGGGCGAACTGGATATTGCATCCCCCCTCAACCCCCAGGGCCTTGATGATCCTGATGCTCGCCGAACGGAGCATCTGGTGCTCTTTATCGGAGAGGGTCTGGGATGGGGCGATCACGATGCTATCGCCGGTATGAACCCCCATGGGGTCGATGTTCTCCATATTGCAGACGGTGATGCAGTTGTCCTCGGCGTCGCGCATCACCTCGTACTCGATCTCCTTCCAGCCGACAACGCTTTTCTCCACCAGAATCTGGTGAACAGGGCTAACCGCCAGCCCGATGGAGGCGATGTATTCGAACTCCTCCATGGTGGTGGCATGGCCGCCACCGGTCCCACCCAGGGTATATGCCGGGCGAATCACCACCGGCAGGCCAATTTCCTTTACCGCCTGGCGCGCCTCCTGCATATTCCTGGCGATGGCGCTTTCGGGAAATGGCTCGCCGATCTCAACCAGCATCTTCTTGAAAAGCTCCCTGTCCTCCGCCTTTCGGATGGTGTCTATGGGGGTGCCCAGGGAGCGCACGCTGTATTTATCGAGGACGCCGGCATTCGCCAGGTCAACGGCGAGGTTGAGACCGGTCTGGCCTCCCAGGGTGGGCAGCAGCCCATCGGGGCGCTCACGCTCAATGATGCGAGCGATGACCTCCACGGTGAGGGGCTCGATATAGACGATGTCGGCGATGCCGGCATCGGTCATGATGGTGGCCGGGTTGGAGTTCACCAGAACGGAGGTAACGCCCTCCTCCCTTAGCGCCTTGCACGCCTGAGTGCCGGCGTAGTCAAACTCCGCCGCCTGCCCGATGACGATGGGCCCCGACCCAATCACGATGACTTTAGAGATTTTGTTGCTCATTCTGGTTTTGCCGCCTTTATAAGCTAACTTCAGCGAATTGGCTACAACCAAGCAAGTCTATTAACATCAGTTGCACTGTGCCTGCTAGCTGTGAATACAATTGGCCGACATGCTGTCGCTCAAACCCTTTATAAGTGCCTGAATGCAAAATACCATTACGAATATTAATCAAATTGCCTACCCATTCATCTGTTACAGAGTCCCATCCGCGTGCCTCTGATAAAGACATCACTGAGTCCCGAGTGGAAAAACGGTTTAGCTCAGGCACTTTCTGCAAAATGAGGTCTTTCTGTTTATCGGATAGAATTCCCTTCTTCGCTTCGTCATCCAAGGCATCATGAACAAGCCGTCTAACTGTCTTAAATTTACTACTGGCCAAAATTTTTGATTTCGCAACATGGCAATTAGCTAAGATTTCCAAGGCTATCCAAGCCGAGATAAAGTTAAAGTCTAAAACTTGAGCATTCATACTTTCCAGTAAGAAATATACTGAAGGAATGAATCCAACCTTCTTTGCCCATCCTTGTTTCCGAAGATTTGTAGCAGCAGTGGACAGGTAGACCTCTATATTATTTTCAGGTATTACAGGTATTGGACTCCAACCAAAAGACATGCCGGGGGTAACATGTCTTGAGGTGCTTGTTCCCTCAATTTCGTATAGAGAGCAGTATATCCGTTTTGATTGGGCTAGCGAAAGTAGCATACATATGTCGTTGATCACGCCTAAAAGACCATTAGACTGAACGATTGGTTTAATTGCTAAGTCGTCGTCTGCAATTGCCTTGAAACTAATATTGTACTCGGGTGCCCAACTTCTCTTGATAAAATCCTCATTGCTCAATCTTTCAAATCTGACATCCTCAAAGACGAAATTGCTCGCTTCCAGATTACAGATCCAAAACACCGCCATTAGTATCCTCCCCTCACCATCTCTATGAAGCGCTCGAAGGAGTTGACCGTGTCCTGGGGGCCGGGCGAGGCCTCAGAGTGATATTGAATGTAAAATATGTGAAGCTCCCGGTTCCTCAGCCCCTCCACCGTGCCATCGTTGAGGCTGACGTGGCTCACCTCAAGCCCCCCCTTCACGCTGTCCGCATCCACGGCAAATCCGTGATTCTGGGCAGTGATGTGCACCCGACCAGTGGCTAGCTCACGGACGGGATGATTTGCCCCGCGGTGCCCGAATTTGAGTTTGAAGGTCTTGCCGCCAAAGACCCGCCCCAGAAGTTGATGCCCCAGGCAAATCCCCATGATGGGCTTTCGCCCTATAAGATTTCTTACCGTCTCCTCCAGATAAGGAAGGGCGGGGTCGCCGGGGCCGGGGGAGAGCAGGATGCCATCGGGCTTCAGGGCGAGAATGTCCTCGGCAGAGGTGGTTGACGGCACCACCGTCGAGGCGCAGCCCAGTTTGCTCAGATTCCGCAATATGCTGAACTTCAACCCGCAATCGATGACCACTATGTGAAAGAGGGGGTTTTCCCCCGGCAGGGCGTCCCAGCGGTAAACGGTATCGGTGGTAACCTGCTTCACGAAATCGATATCATCATAGCGGGGCAGCCTCTTCAGCTGCTCCAGCGCTTCCTCCGTGGAGTCAAGGGTGAGCATCCCCATCATTACCCCCAAAGAGCGCAGGCGACGGGTGATGGCGCGGGTATCAACGCCGGCGACTCCGGAAATGCCACTTGACAGCAGATAATCGTGCAGGGTGGAAATGCTCTGCCAGTGGCTGGGGAGGTGGCATTCCTCCCTGACCACAAACCCCGCCACCTGAATCCGATTGGACTCGAAGTCCTGGCTGTTGATGCCGTAGTTCCCGATGATGGGATAGGTGGGAACCACGATCTGGCCGGCGTAGGAGGGGTCGGTGAGCATCTCCTGATAGCCGGTCATACTGGTATTAAATACCACCTCACCATAGGCGGAAACTTCAGCGCCAAAGGAATAGCCCTCGTATACCGAGCCATCCTCCAGCACCAGAAACGCTTTTTCGCTCAACTCAGGCCCCTTATCACCACGATCCCCCGTTTACTAAGGCCACCCTCAAGCACAAAATTCGCTTTTTATTCAAATCTCACCCCTAAATCCTTGCCTCACGGCGAATGGTCTCAAGTTTCAAGGCGTCGTCCTTATAGGCAACCTCCCCGCGGCATATGGTGGCCATCACCTTCCCCTTGAGCAGACAGCCACCGAGGGGGGTGTTTCTGCCCTTGGAGGCAAAGGCTGAAGGGTCAACCACCCATTCCGCCTCGGGATCGAAGATGGTCACATCCCCCGAAGAGCCTAGCTTAAGCGTGCCCAGTTCGTTTTTGTGAAGGATTTTTGCCGGCTCAACGGTGAGCTTCGATATTAGCGCCATCAAATCTATCTTGCCCTCATGAACCAGGGTCATCAGGCTTCCCAGCGCCGTCTCCAGGCCGCTAATGCCAAAGGCGGCGAGGTCGTATTCGCACATCTTGGCCACATCTTCATGGGGGGCATGGTCGGTGGCAATGACATCGATAACGCCCTCGCTCAGGGCATCGATGAGAGCCTGGACATCCTGCTCGCTTCTCAACGGCGGGTTCACCTTGGCATTGGTGTCATAGCAGGAGAGAGCCAGGGAGGAGGGCTTGACGGCCTTTTTGTCTTCCCCGCCATATCCCATAACCCTTTCCTCGGTCATGGTCAGGTGATGGGGGGTGACCTCGGCGGTAACCGGGATGCCCTTATCCTTGGCGCGGCGGATGAGGTCTGCGGAGCCGGCAGTGCTGACATGGGCGATATGAAGCCTTGCCCCGGTCATCTCGGCGAGGGCGATGTCCCGGGCAACCATGATCTCCTCAGCGGCGGGGGGAATCCCCTTAAGCCCCAGCCTGGTGGAAACCCAGCCCTCATTCATCACCCCTCCCTGGGAAAGGGAGAGGTCCTCACAATGTTCGATGAGGAACAGGTCGAAAAGACGGCTATACTCCAGGGCGTAGCGCATCAGGCGAGAGTCCATAACCGGGCTGCCGTCATCGCTCAGGGCGACCACCCCCGCCTGGGCCAGCTCCCCCATCTCCACCATCTCCTCGCCTTCCCGCCCCTTGGTGATACAGCCTATGGGCAATACCCGAACCACCCCCTCAGCAGCAGCCTTCTGCTGAACGAATTCCACTGCTGCCCGATGGTCAATGGGGGGGTTGGTGTTGGCCATGCAGCAGAGGGTGGTGAAGCCTCCCCTGGCTGCGGCGCGAGTCCCGGTGGCGATGGTCTCCTTCTCCTCAAATCCGGGCTCCCGCAGATGACAGTGGAGGTCAATGAAGCCCGGGGTGACCATCATCCCCCCCGCTCGCAGCACCAGGTGTCGCTCATGAGGTATTGCCACCTTTTCGCCGAGCTGGGAAATTATCCCGTCGGCGATGAGGAGGTCGCCCATCATATCGATTCCCTGGCTGGGGTCGAGGATGCGACCACCGACAACTAGAAGCGGCATCACTCGGCACCTCCCACCAGCAGGTAGAGGAGTGCCATCCGCACCGCCACCCCCTTGGTCACCTGCTCCTCGATGACCGACTGGGCACCATGGGCCACCTCGGGGGTTATCTCAATTCCCTCGTTCATGGGGCCGGGGTGGAGCACCAGGGCATCGGGTTTCGCCAGGGATAGGCGTCTTGAGTCCAGCTGATAGAACTGGATATATTCGCGAAGGGTGGGAAGAAGCCCTCCCTTTTGCCTTTCCTTCTGCAGGCGAAGGGGCATGATCACATCAGCCCCTTTAAGGGCACGATCCAGGCTTGGTTCCACGGTAACAACGGGGAAAGCGGGAGCGCCCAAGCCCACAGGAACGAGGGTGGGTGGAGCGCACAGGATCACCTCCGCCCCCATCCTGGTGAGCCCCCATATGTTGGAGCGGGCCACCCGGCTATGCAGGATGTCGCCGATGATCACCACCTTGGCCCCATCAATGGTTCCCAGATGCTCCCTGATGGTGTAGAGGTCGAGCAGGCCCTGGGTGGGGTGGGCATGGCAACCATCGCCGCCGTTTATCACGCTCACCGCGACGTGCTGGGCAATGAGGTAGGGGGCCCCGGCGTGGTAGTGGCGCATCACGATGATATCGGCGCCCAGGGCCTGTAGGGTGCGGGCGGTATCGATGAGGGATTCCCCTTTCTCCACGCTGCTTCCTGAGGCGCTGAGGTTGATCACGTCAGCGCTGAGGTTCTTGGCCGCCTGCTCGAAGGAGACCCGGGTGCGGGTGCTGGGCTCGTAGAACAGGGTGACCAGGGTCTTGCCCCTGAGCGTGGGCACCTTCTTGATCTCCCGCTCCAGAACCTCCTTCATGGCATCGGCGGTCTCAAATACAAACTCGATCTCATCCCTGGTGAAATCATCGAGGTCCAGGATGTGGCGTCGCCGCGAAGGCTTTGCCTCCAGGGAGGGTACCGCCTCGGGTAATTCTTGCTGTTTCGTTGTTCTCATTGGACCCCCTAATCACTCCTTATGATCGCCACCTCATCCCTGCCATCGGTCTCCTTGAGCCGCACCGCAACATCCTCATCCATGGCGGTGGGCATGTTCTTTCCCACGTAGTCGGCGCGGATAGGGAGCTCCCGATGGCCGCGGTCAACGAGCACCGCTAGCTGGATTGAGAGAGGTCGCCCGAAATCGATAATGGCATCCATAGCAGCACGGGTGCTGCGCCCGGTAAAGAGGACATCGTCCACCAGGATTACGCTCTTTCCCCGGATGTCGATGGGAATAATGGTAGGGCGGATCGGAGGATGCCATGCCATAGAGGAAATGTCATCGCGATAAAGGCCGATATCCAGGGCACCGACAGGTATCTCCACGCCCTCGAATTCCCTTATCGCTTCCGCAATCCTTCTCGCCAGGGGAACGCCACGGGTGCGCATCCCGATGAACACCAGGCCATCGCAACCGTGGTTTCTCTCCACGATCTCGTGGGCGATGCGGGTCAAGGCGCGGCGGATGTCCTCCTCCGCCAGGATCACTTTCTGAGGCATGAAAAATCCTCTTGCCATTTGCTGGCAAGAGGATGAAGATTTCGCTACTAAATTCGCCTATGCCTGCTTCCCCTTGCCAGCCTCGCGGGACTGAGTTAAAGGTTCAACCGCGTATAGGCATCTGCGTTTTAATTATGATACCACACCCTCACCATCTTGGCAACCCCTTTTTCGGATTTTGGTATACGCAAAACCATTCTAATATAGACGTGTTTTTAGCTTCAGAGTTGATAGGTCAAATTCCATTGGCCTTGTTTCCTCCGGTTCTTTCGCCTTCAGCTCAATGGATTTGATCTCTTTATAGGGGAGGAACCGCATCGTAGTTTCCCCTTCTTCGCCGTATACCTCCAACATGATGAGGTGGCTGAGAGCCTTCAAGGTTTTGACATTGAACGAACTCCCATCTACCAACGTGAAACTGATTACCGGTGCGGGGATTCTCTTGGTCATGACAAAGTTCACCAAAGACCTGCGCCAGACTTGGGAATCGAAGAACCGCTTATTGAACATTGGCTAACCTCCTTTTTCGAATTTAGTGCTTTGGTTATTCGAGAGCACTTTCTGCCATCCAACAGAAAATTTTAGCGAAGGGTCTTAGGTAAAAGCTGCTGCACCCTTTGCCAGATAATACTCTCAATTTCCCTTTTAGGCAAAGAGCCATCGAGCACCAGCCAGCGCCCCGGCTCCTTTGCCGCCATCTCCAGATAGCCCTGCCTCACCCGCTGGTGAAAGGCGAGCTCCTCCCGCTCAAATCGGTCGCGCAAATTTTTTCGGGCCAGTCCCCGTTCCACCGAGATGTCCAGAAGAACGGTGAGGTCGGGGCGTAGCCCCTGGGTGGCGATGTTATTGGCGGCTTCGATGAGGGCGAAGTCCAGGCCCCGCCCATAGCCCTGATAGGCGGTGGTGGAGTCGGCAAAGCGGTCGCAGATAACTAGAGACCCCTTCTCCAGGGCGGGGCGAATCACCTGGGAGACCAGGTGGGCACGGGAGCACAGTGAAAAGCTTTTAGGATATTCGGTCAAGATCTCCATCCAGAACTTTGAAATCGATAGCCTTAATCTCGTCAGCAAAATAATCAAAAGTAGGTGGGGGTTCCATTAAGAATATCTTTTTACCTAGCACGTGTGCGAACCCTATCTCCCAAAATGTATTTGCTCCAATCCAACCTTTGACACCATTCTTCTCGAAATTAACAACAAGTATGGCGTCTCCCCGGGAGATCTTTTCGAAATGAGCCCGGATTAGGTCCATTCGCCTCTTCCGTTTTACATGTTCCTCTTTAGAACTTTTCCTTGCTGCTTGTGAGAGGTCAGGGTATTGAACTGTATGGCCCTTTTTATCTAAAAGCAAGCCGATAGAACGCATTTCATTCACAAAAGTAATGCTTCCGCAGATGGTAATTATCATAGCAGCCCCTCACGCTAAACAAGGATTCCAATAGTCGTCACGAAAACTTCACCAAACAGGCTTGACTAACGCATGGGAATCAATGAAAATACTATAGCACACCAGCAAAGAAGTTCAAGAGGGGAAAGTATGCAGCGAAGAGCAAAATTTTTTGTCATTGAAGGTTTGGATGGGTCAGGTGTTACGACGCAAGCTGAGCGGCTTAAAAACTGGTTGGACAAGAGAGGGTACGAGGTGTCTCTTACAAAAGAACCGACCGATGGACCGGTAGGAGCGCTTATCCGTCTACATCTTGCCAGGAGATTATTCTTCGAAAAGGCCAAAGATAGCTTTGCTCCTTTGGATGATTATACCTTAGCTCTGCTCTTTGCTGCGGACAGAATGGATCACTTGAATAATGTCATTTTGCCCAGACTGGATTCTGGTATTATCGTTATTTCTGATAGATATTATCTATCCTCCTTGGCGTATCAATCCCTGAAATTAGATTTGGGCTGGATAAAGCAGATGAATTCAAACTGTATGAGGCCCGACCTTACGCTATTTATAGACGTTCCAGCTCAAATTAGCAAAAAAAGAATAGAGAGGCAGCGATGGCACGTCGAGCTATATGAGGATATTGAAATTCTCGAACGGGTCCAGCAGAGCTACTTGAAAATAATCCGAGAGCTCCTGCTTGAGGGGGAAAAAATTAAAATTATAAATGGAAACCAACCAGTACAAAAGGTACACTCGGAAGTAACAAATGCCATCAAGAAAGCTCTTTCCAAAACAGGTGTCCGATCACTTGAACAGTTAACCTACCTTCCGGATTCTTGAAAGGTATGAAACGAGGTGAAACGATGGGCGACGTGACTCTAATACGTGAGGATATTGCACAACTGGGCGAGAGTTTACTGACACCCTTTGACGGCGACTGCCTTAAGGTTGCTTCATATGACATTAGGGTTGGTTCGCTGGTGTTCATAGCCTACCCTGAGGAAGAAGGCGGGGTAACAGCGAATGACCTTCTTGCGATAGAGGGTAAGAACATGGTGAGCATACCGCCTGGTCAAGCTTGTGTTGTTCGAAGCTTGGAGAAAATTCAGATGCCACTTTACATGAAGGGACATCTGTCGCTTCGCAGCTACTGGGCAACACAACTGCTGTCGTATACAGGAGGGCCCATAGACCCGGGCTACAAAGGGTTCCTCTTCTTCCCTGTCACTAACATTTCTGATTCGCCCATTTCGCTGCGCTATGGTGAACCGCTTGTTACAGCAGAGTTCGTCCGCCTAGCAACACCCGCTTCATCGCCCTTCTCCAAGGACGAGATTTTGACATTAAGAAAACCGCCGGGTGTTCCGGCTAGAAAGCCGTATGACCCAGTGAAGATGACCATTAAGATCGAGCAGTTGGATAAAAAGGCAGCTTCGTATGAACCTCTAATTGAATCCACGAGAAGAATAATGGACTCGATTGTCTTAGGTGTTGTTGCTGGCGTTGCCGCTGGCCTTATCGCCGGGTTCGCTGTTTGGTTATTTACACAGTTGCCGGGGGGAACTTTGGTGCCAGCGGCAGTCGGACTTGGTGTTGTGTTAGCACTCATAGTCGTGTTGTTAGTCGTGTTGTTAGTAAGGCAAAGATAAGAATAGGAACCGCCAAGCGCCAGAGCTGTCTCACATGCTTCAAGATGATCAACCCTCCCCCGCCTCGCCGCCGGAGCGAAATATCCTTACCCTTCTGCGGGGCTCCCTGCCCTTGCTCTTGGAGGCGAGGTTATAGCGCTCCGCTAGCTGGTGCTGGAGCATGCGGATATAGGCGTTCTGGGGACTGAGCTCCACCGATTCCCTGCCCTCCATCACCCGGGCGATGGCCCGCTCCGCCTCCTCGATGGCGAAGCTGAAGGGCTCACTCGCGGTCTCCACATCGAAGATGTTGGCCAGAGCCCGCTCCATATGGGGGACTCTGTTGCCTTTGAGCACATAGATGGGAATGCCCGCCACCTCGGCATCGCGGATGGGCTGGGGCTTCCTGTGGAAGTAGCTTTTGGAGGTGATCAGCAGTTCCGCCTCCGCCACGTCATCCACCAGGCTCACCGGCAGCTCCATCCTTTTCGCTGCCTGCTCCAGCCGGCTACGATTGATGCCCAAGGGACAAACCCTTTTCTCTCTGCCAGGGGCGAGCCTCTCCGCCTTGGCCTTCTCGGGAAGGGACATCCTCTCCCTTCTCACCTCGGCGCTCTCGTCCAGCCAGCGAAGCTCGGGGTGAGTGGGGCGCCCCCTGAGCAGGGAATCGACTACCGAGGTGACGTCGGAGTGGATGGCCACGTGATCCCAGTCCTGAATCTCCACCACGATATCGAAGGTGGGGGGTACCTTCCGCTCCAGAATGGATTTCCGGGTTCCCCGCCTCTTTGCCTCCTCATCCCCCAGGGTAACCGTCTGGATGCCGCCAACCAGGTCGGAGAGGGTGGGGTTCAGGATCAGGTTCTCCAGGGTGTTTCCGTGGGCGGTGGCCACCAGCTGAACGCCCCTCTCGGCGATGGTGCGAGCCGCCTGTGCCTCAAGCTCGGTGCCGATCTCATCGATGACGATCACCTCGGGCATGTGGTTCTCCACCCCCTCGATCATCACCGCATGCTGAAGCTGGGGGGATGGCACCTGCATCCTTCGGGCATGGCCGATGGCAGGATGGGGGATATCGCCGTCGCCGGCGATCTCGTTGGAGGTATCGACGATGATGACGCGCTTCTTCAGCTCGTCGGCGAGCACCCGAGCCACCTCGCGGAGCATGGTGGTCTTCCCCACCCCCGGCCGGCCCAAAAGGAGGATGCTCTTGCCGGAGCGGATCAGGTCCTCGATGATGCCAATGGTGCCGAAGACTGCCCTGCCCACGCGCAGGGTCAGGCCCACGATGCGCCCCTCCCGGTTTCTGATGGCCGAGATGCGATGAAGGGTGCGGGCGATGCCAGCACGATTATCGCCGCTGAAGGCACCAATGCGGGAAACCACATGTTCGATATCCTCAGCGGTGATCTCCTTGTCGCTGAGCACCACCTCCCGGCCGGGATAACGAGACTCAGGCAGCCGCCCCAGGTCCATGACTACCTCGAGGAGTTCGCTCCTGTCCTCCCTCTCCATCAAAGGCTGGGCGATGTGGGGGGGTAACCTCTCCAGCAAGGCATCCAGGTCGTCGGTGATCCTCTTACGCATCTCCATCCTCAGCGTACCTCCGCAGCGGCATAATGTGGTTCCTTTACCCTCAAGGCGGTCTCCTTCACCAGGGCAGAGTGCTGGGCCACCTCCTCAAACCCATGCCTTCCCAGAAGCCCCAGAAGCTGCCCCTGAAAGGCCGAAGCAATGCAGAAAAGGGGGGACTTGCCACTGAGGCAAGCCAAGGCCCAGGTGACCAGCATCTCCAGCCTAGCTTCCTCCGAGGGATGACCCATCACCTCGAAAAAGCCCACCCTTCCGGCAGCACCGATTCGCAGCCAGCCCACCACGCTGCCCTCCTTGTCGAGGACGAGCTCCCTTTGCTTTAGCCCCAGGCTCCTATCCCTGCTTTCCCGCCATTCCTCAAGGGCCATCCCTTCAGCGGTGCGCACCGAGATGGGGACGGCAGCGCTATATAGCTCAAAGAGGGGGTAATCATCGTCCTCAGACCTGGGGCGAAGGCTATAGGGCTGAGGGAATGTCACCGCTACGCGCCCGATATCCCCCGGATGACGGTACAGGAAATCCAGCCCATAGGGGGAAAAGCCGGCGCGCCTTGCCCCATCAATGAGGGGGCTATCGGCGGGAAGGCGAAGGAAAATCCTCCTTGCCCCCTGCCGGGCAGCAAAAGCGCTCACCCTGTCCAGGAGGGCGAGGCAACGCTCCCCATCGCTCGCCTGAAGATGGTCGATCTGCCAGGCGGCGGGACCGGAGCAGCTCCTGACCGAGATGAGACTCTGGATGCGACCTTGCTGCGATGAGACCCAGGTGTATCGCCTCCCCCGTAAGGGAAGCCAGTGCTCAAGCAGAGCCCTTGGCGAAAGAAGGCTTCGTCTTTCCAGCCCATCCCTGGTTTTTGCCTGGTTAGGGGACTTTGGCGGAAGCAAAAGGAGGGATATGAGGTCTATGGGATAAAGGGAACGAATCATCTCTCTACATCACCGCGGACAATGCCCAAGAAGTAGCTATGAAGCCTGAGGTCGTTGGTCAACTCGGGATGGAAGGCCAGGGCCACCATTTTGCCCTGCCTGGCGGCAATGCCGGTGCCATCGGGCAGCCGAGCCAGGATTTCCACCCCGTCCCCCACCCTTTCGATAAAGGGCGCCCGAATGAAAACGGCATGAAAGGGAGGGGCACCAATAACGGGGATCTCAAGGTCCGTTTCGAAGCTATCCACCTGCCGGCCAAAGGCGTTTCGCCTCACATCCATATCCATCGCTCCCAGGGGCTCCAGGTTCAACCCCAAAACTCGCCTCGCCAAAAGGATCATGCCAGCACAGGTCCCCATTATAGGAAAGCCTTGGCCGGCAAGCTTCCTCACCGGCTCCAGGAGCCTGAATTCCTGCATCAACCAGCCGATGGTGGTGCTCTCCCCACCGGGGATGATGAGCCCATCCAGCTTCCTCAGCTCCTGGCGCAATCTGACAGGGAAGGCCTCCACCCCAAGGCGGCGAAGCAAGGCAATATGCTCCACAAAGGCGCCCTGCAGGGCAAGAACGCCGATCCTTTCCATGCTACCACCCTCTGGGAGCCAAAAGCTCCTCGGGGGGGATGGCCTTTATATCCAGGCCCGCCATTGCCGCTCCCAGGCCCTTGGAGACCTCGGCGATTATCTCCGGGTTGTGATAATGGGTGGTGGCTTTAACAATGGCCCTTGCCACTTTCTCCGGGTCGCTGGCCTTGAAGATCCCGGAGCCGACGAAGACCCCTTCAGCGCCGAGCTGCATCATCAGCGCGGCATCTGCCGGAGTAGCCACCCCGCCAGCGGCGAAGTTCACCACCGGCAACCTCCCTGTCTTGTGCACCTCCATCACCGGCTCCAGGGGAGCGCCCAGGGCTTTGGCCTCGGCAACCAGCTCGTCGGTGGTCATGCCCTGAATCCTGCGGATGCCGGCCATAACTGCCCTCATGTGCCTCACCGCCTCCACGATGTTTCCCGTGCCTGCCTCCCCCTTGGTCCTGATCATCGCCGCCCCCTCAGCGATGCGCCTAAGCGCCTCGCCCAGGTCACGACAGCCGCAGACAAAGGGGACATTGAAATCGTGCTTCCAGATGTGGTGGCTCTCATCGGCGGGGGTGAGCACCTCGGACTCATCGACGAAGTCCACCCCCAGGGACTCCAGAACCTGAGCCTCTACGAAGTGCCCGATGCGGCATTTGGCCATCATCGGGATCGAGACCGCCTCTATGATGGCCACGATTATGCTTGGGTCCGCCATGCGGGCCACCCCTCCCGCAGCCCTGATGTCCGCAGGTACCCTTTCCAGGGCCATCACGGCGCAGGCCCCGGCCTCCTCGGCGATCTTCGCCTGCTCCGGGGTGACCACATCCATGATCACTCCCCCCTTTAGCATCCGGGCAAGACCGGCTTTTACCGTCCAAGTCCCTTTCTGCATCGCCTCTCCTTCCCCCAACCAAGTCACAACTTTACATATCAATATTCTACTATCGAAGCTTCGAAAAGGCAAGCATTGACCTCCCGGGGATAGCCAGGGGGCTTAATAAATAGAGGGGCGGTTACCGACCTCGAAGCACCTCGGGGACATCGGTTTCGGTAGTGATCACCCCTTCGATGAGCAGATCAGCAATCTCGTCGTCGGAGAGCCCCAGGATCTGCTTATAAACGTATTCATTATCCTCACCCAGGCAAGGGCCCGCCTTCTTTATGTCACAGGGGGTCTGGGAAAGCCGGTAAGCAGGGGAATTATAGGCATGGGTGCCGATCACCCTATGCTCCAGAAACCTGAAGTGCTCCCGGTGCTTCAGCTGCGGGTCAGCGAACAGGTCCTCGCAGGTCTGCACCACACCAGCGGGCACCCCGGCATGCTGCATCATGGCCATGACCTGCTCCTCCATATAGTTCCTGGTCCACTCCCCGATCAGCCTTTCCAGCTCATCCTCGTTCTGCTTCCTGGCAAGCAGGATGGCAAATCTGGGCTCCCTGGTCCATGCTGGATTTCCCAGCACGGCGCAGAAGGAGCGCCACTGCTCTTCATTGGCTACGGCGATGGCGATCCAGCGATCATCCCCTTTGCAGGGAAAGAGTCCATGGGGTGCCATATAGGGGTCCCGGTTTCCCATGCGCTGGGCGATGCGCCCGTTTACCATGTAATCCAAAATAACGGGCGCCAGGAAGCTAACCCCCGCCTCCACCTGCGACTGGTCTAGGTACATCCCCTTTCCCATCCTCCGCCTGTAGAGGAGGGCGCCGATAAGGGCGCAGGCCAAATACCAGGGGGCGACGAAATCGCTGTAGTTGTTAAACAGGGGAAGGGGCTCTCTATCGGGCCAGCCAACCAGATGGCAGTAGCCAGCGTAGGCGGTGCCGAAAAAGCCATAGCCGGCAAACTTGGCATAAGGCCCCTGCTGACCCATCTGGCAGGTTGAGTAGTAGATGATGTCCGGCTTTATCTTTTTGCAACTTTCATAGTCCAGCCCCCACTTGGCCATGGTTCCGGGGGTCATGCCATCGGTGACGATATCGGCCCACGCCACCAGCTTCCTGGCGATCTCCCGCCCCTTGGGCATGTTCAGGTCCAGGGCGATGCTATATTTGTTGGTGTTATAGGCAGCGGCGAAGGCGCTGCGGTCGATTCCGGAGACGAAATCCTTAAACGGCCCCACCGTTCTCAAGGTATCGGGGTATCTATGGCATTCGATGCGAACCACGGTAGCCCCATGCTCCGCTAGCTCCCTGGCAATCTGAGGGCCAACCCCCACCCAGGAGAAATCGGCAACCTTAATCCCTTCAAATACCTGCTTTGACATGCTTTTCCTCCCCTCAGATCACCCCGTTGGCCTGCAGAAGGGCCATTTGCTCCGAGGAGATGCCCAGTTCCTTCGTATAGACCTCCTGGTTATGCTCCCCAATGAGGGGGGCACGCCGCTGGGGCTTATAGGGAGGGAGCTCGCTCATTTTGATAGGCCAACCGGGGTAGGTTATAGCCTCGCCCAGTTCGGGGTGCTCCACATCCACCCAGAATTTTCTGAAGGCAAGCTGGGGGCTTTCCACTATCTCCTTGGGAGTATTAACCGGGATGAGGAGGATTGCCTTCCTCACCGCCTCATCGAATAGCTCCGCCTTGGTCTTGGTGAGCAGGAACTCGCCCAAAAGCTTTTCATTACGATCGACTTCTTCCTGGCTAACAGTGGCCATATCCAGCATAGCCCAATCATAGTCCTTGAGCTCCAACATCATCCCATCCCGGTTGGCCATCTCCACCAGGGCCTTTGAGGAGGCTACCACGCCAGCCTGAGCCCCTCCTGCAAGCTGAGCGAACACATAGCCATCCTTGCAGGGGTAGATGAGGCGGGCGAAAAGGGGGCCGGGAGGGGTGGGCCTGGGGACAAAGACCTTGGGCCCGGTAGCCCGATAATTGATCCTGTAGATGTCCCAGATCTCAGCGGCGTTCATCAGGGTCAACACCACCGCCTGCTGGATGGATACGTCTACCCATTGTCCCTCTCCCGTCAGCTCCCGGTGGTAAAGGGCTATCATGGAGCCCAGGGCACCATGGAGCCCCCCCCAGGAAAAAGGCCTGGGGGGAGCTTATGCGGTTAGGCGGGCGGTCAGGCTCGCCATAGAGGCGCACCATTCCCCCCATGGCCACGCTTACCAGGTCAGTGACCTGGTAGTGAGCATAGGGGCCAGCCTGGCCGAAGGGGGTGATGGATGTCATGATGATGCCAGGGTTGATCCCCGCGAGCGCCTCATAGCCCAAGCCCAGGCTTTCCATATGCCCCGGCGCAAAGGATTCGACCACGAAATCGGCGGTCTCGACCAGCCGCCTGAAGATCTCCCTGCCATCGGGGGTTTCGATGTTCAGGGTTATCCCCCGCTTGTTCAGGTTGGTGAAGAACCAGTAAAGGCTCCTCTGGGGTGGGGGATATCCTTATGGAACGGGCCGATGTTTCTGGCGGGGTCTCCACCAGGCCTTTCGACCTTGATCACATCGGCGCCAAGGTCGCTCAGGATCTTGGCACACAAAAGCCCCTTCTCATCGGCTAGGTCCAGAACTCGATAGCCTGCCAAGCAAGAATCCTGTGGCGCATCCATAGCATCACCCCCGGAATTCGTCGCTAGCCTCTAGGCTGAAGACAAGCCGCCCTTATCGTTTCGCCATGTTATTATTACCCCATAGCCCCTGTCAAGGGGGGCATATCGCCACCGACTTCGTTCCCAGACCCTTTGAAAGCTACCTCAGCTTGCCTGTTGACCCCGATGGTGATAGAATTTCACCGAGGTAAAGGGGTGAAAATAGGCCTCCTTTCCGATACCCATATCCCCGTTGGTGGGGAGAGGCTTCCTCCCCAGGTTATGCACGCCTTTAGTGGCGTTGACCTCATCCTTCATGCCGGCGACATCTACACCTCCTCGGTGCTCGATGAGCTGGAAGAACTGGCCCCGGTGCTTGCCGCTCAGGGAAATGGCGACCTTGGGCTCAGCGAGCCACGGCTCAAGGATAGCCACCTCCTCACCGTGGAGGGGATGCGCCTGGGACTGGTTCACTGCCTTGAGCTCCCCTGGATAACCCCGGAGAGGGTATTCGGCGGCGGTGTCGATATCGTGGTCTTTGGCGATACCCATGTGGCCACCGTGGAAAGATATGGCCGCACCCTGCTGATAAATCCGGGGAGCCCCACATTCCCCAACAACTGGGAAAGGCAGCTGGGAACGGTAGCCATCCTGGAGATCCATAACGGGAAGGCGGAAGCCTTCATCCTCGATTTGAAGGAGAAAAACCTTGACCGATTGACAACTGGTCCTCAGGGGAGTAAAATTCCGCCCACTGAAGGAAGGTGAGGTGCTCAAACATGGAGGAAAAGCCTTTCGAAGAGTTGCCCCCAATTCGGCCAGGGGAAAGGGTGCTGCGAAGAAGGAGGGAGCCGCGAAGGCGGCTGCGCCTGGCCCCCAATGCCCCGATGCTCCTTAGAGTGCTGAGAGACATAGTTACCAGGACGCCCTTTATACCCATGCTTTCCATCGTGGTGGCCCTTTGGTTGCTCTTCTCCACCGGCTTCTATTTTGCCGAGCATGGAGCCATCGGCTCAGGGATAAACCACTATAGTGAGGCCCTGTGGTGGGGGGTAGTAGCGATGACAACAATGGGGACAGCTCCTATGCCTGTAAGCGGGGCTGGGCAGATAGTCGGAGCTATATGGGCGATCCTGGGGTGCATAATTTTCTATGGGGCGATCATCGCCAGCGTCACCGCCTATTTCTTGCTGCCGCGGCGACGCCCCACCAGACTGATCATCTCCACGGTGCAGTATAACCTGGAAAGGCTGGAGGACCTTTCCCTGGAGGAGCTGGAGACCCTTAAAGATGTCACCGATGGGCTTATCGATGCCCAGATAGGAAGGACTAAAAGGGAGCCATCTGCGGGATGATCCACAATCTTGGCAATGCCATTGCAGAAATTGGCGGCAGCGATTATAATGTGCCCCTTGAAGGGAAGGTTTTGGGGGATTAGCCCATGGAAGCAACCAAGGTTTTGGTGCCAGTGAACGGGGGGAGGGTGGATCAGGATACCATTAGAATGGCCTGCACCATGGCCAAGCGGGGGAAAGGGAAGGTTTACGTGGTCTATGTGATCCAGGTGAAACGCGCCCTCCCCCTGGATGCAGAGATCGAGCCGGAAACGGGGAAGGGGGAGGAGGTACTGAAAAGGGCGGAGCGCGTTGCCCTTGAGATGGACTGCGATATAGAAACGGATCTGCTTCAGGCACGGGAGGTGGGCCCGGCGATAGTGGATGAGGCGGTGGAACGGGGGGTGGATTTGATCGTCATGGGAATGCCCTATAAAAAGCGCTTCGGCGACTTCGACCTGGGGAGCGCTGTGCCCTACGTGCTCAAGAATGCACCATGCCAGGTCTTACTTTGGCGAGAACAAATAGGTGAGGAAGCGTGAAGGTAGTCATAATGGGCTGCGGAAGGGTGGGCGCCCAGCTAGCAGCGATGCTGGATGAGGATGGACATGAGGTGACCATCATGGACAGGGAACCTTACAGTTTCAGAAGGCTGCCCCCCAGCTTTGGGGGAACGGCCCTGGTAGGCGATGGCACCGATGAGGATTCCCTGAGGAGGGCAGGCATAGAGCAGGCTGATGCCTTTGTTGCCGTGACCCAGGGGGATAACCGCAATGTGATGGCCGCCCAGATAGCGAGGCATATCTTCCATGTTCCCAAGGTCGGTTGCCGCATCTATGACCCCCTCCGCGAGGAGCTGTATCACACCCTGGGGCTGGAGACCATCAGCCCGACAACGGTGGGGGCAAAACTGTTGAAGGACTTAATCGAGGGCTGACATGTATATCATCATCGTTGGCGGGGGAAAGGTGGGCTACCATCTGGCCACCGCCCTTCTCCGTGAAGGTCACGAGGTTTTGGTGCTAGAAAAGGACCCAGGGAAAGCCAGCTTCCTCTGCGAGCAGCTGGGCAGCGTGTGTGTGCGGGGCGACGGCTGTGAGGCGAGAACGCTGGCCGAGGCGGGGACGGAGCGGGCGGACATGCTCATCGCGGTGACCAACGAGGACGAGGACAATCTGGTTGCCTGTCAGGTGGCAAAGCACAAGTTCAACGTGCCCCGCACCATCGCCCGCATCAATAACCCGAAGAACGAGGCCCTTTTCAAGAAGCTGGGCATCGATGTCACGGTGAGCAGCACCAATCTCATCCTGGAGCATATCGAGGAGGAGGTGCCCACCCATCCTTTAGTGCACCTGCTCACCCTCAAGGGGGGGAATCTGGAGGTGGTTGAGGTAAAGGTGCCGCCCAATTCAGCGGTGGTGGGCAAAAGGATGAAGGAGATCGCCCTCCCCCCCGGCAGCGTGATCGCGCTCATGATCGGGAAGTGGGGGGCCATTGTGCCCACCCCCGACACCATCCTTGAGCCCGAGGCTCAGCTCATCGCGGTGACCAGGCCTGAGGCAGAGGAAGCGCTGCGGACGGCGATAACGGCCACAAAAGGGGTTTAATCGTGCCAAAAAGGATCGCCTACCTGGGGCCAGCGGGGACCTTCACCGAAGAGGCAGCCCTCGTTTACGATGAGAGCGCTCAGCTCATCCCCTTCCCCAGCGTCCCCGCAGTGGCGGTGGCTGTGGATTCAGGGATGGCCGAAGAAGGGGTGGTTGCCATCGAGAACAGCATCGAGGGCTCGGTGACCGATACCCTTGACCTCTTGATCCACGAATCCGGGGTGCTCATCAAAAAGGAGCTGGTTCTGCCCATCGAGCACCAGCTTCTGGTGAAGCCCGGAACAGAGGCAAGCGAGGTGAAGGTGATCTTCTCCCACCCCCAGGCATTGGCCCAGTGCCGGCACTTCATCGAGCGCTGCTTCCCCAAGGCGGAGGTGGTGGCCGCCCTCTCCACCGCCGCCGCGGTAGAGGAGATGATGGCCTGCGAGCATCCCGCGGCCGCCATTGGCACCAGGCGAGCGACACAGCTTTATGGTACTGAGACCCTAGCCCATAGCATCCAGGATCAAGCTTCCAACGTCACCCGCTTTGTGGTCCTGGCCCCAATGGACCATACCCCAACAGGCTGTGACAAGACCTCGCTCTGCTTTTCCTTCGCCGAAGATCGCCCGGGGGTGCTCTGTGAGGTGCTTCAAGAGTTCGCCCAGCGCAACATCAACCTGGCAAAGGTGGAATCCCGCCCCTCCAAGGAGAGCCTGGGCAAATATATCTTCCTCGTCGACCTGGAGGGTCACCGGGAGGATCCCGCGGTCAGCGAGGCTCTGGCGCGGGTGAGGGAGAAGACCGCCCTTTTCAAGATCCTCGGCTCCTACCCCAGATATGCCGAAAAGTAAAAGGGAGCGTTGACTCCCTCTTACCAGCCCCAAAAAGAACTATTCTTCCTTCTTGAACCTTTTCTCTAACTCTGAGCGGACCTCTTTTCCCTCCTTGACGGCCTCCTTCACCACTTCCCTGGCCCGGGAAAGAAACTCATCTCCCTTCTCCCTGATGGTGGCCACCACCTCATCCAGCTTGCCACTGATGTCTATCCCCCGTTCCCTTAACTGCCGCCTTACCTTGTCTGCAACCAAAAAGGTAAGCACCGAGCCGATAACTCCTCCCAAGAGGACCCCGAAGAGAAAGATTCGCCACCTGTTATTCTCCTCAGCCACTTCTTTTCCCCTCCTTTCTCCGAGAAGATCCGGAGATGAACTCAAGGGCCTTACGCACCCCTTGCAAGAAGCTGGCGATGCCCACCAGGGGCCCTACGATATTTTCCGAGACCAGGGAGGTCATATCCTGAACCTTCCCCGCCGTCGCTCTCCCCAAATCCAGTATGGAACGGATTCTGCGGAAAACCAGGAAAATAAGGATGGAGATAAAGACCCCTACCGCTATCCCCGCTACAGCATAGATCACGATGAAAAGGTCACGCAACTCCGCCAGAGACATTCAACACCTCCTGTGCTGCCATTATACTACGCCGGGAAGAGAAAGGAAAGCTCCCTCAGGGAACCGTTATCCTGGTGCCAGCGTTATTGAAGAAGAAGATATCGCCAAACTCCTGGGCCAGCATCATCGCCGCCGGCATCCCGGTGCAGTGGGACACCCCCAGCCGCTGAACGCCGAGCTCTTTTAAGGCGGCAGCGGTCAGTAGCACCCGCTCCTCAGAGGCTCGAATAAGGTGAGTCCCCCCCACCACGGTATGGACCAGCTCCACCCCGGTCAGCTCTCGGGCATGGTACAGGGTGTTTATTATGCCGCGATGGGCACAGCCTAGAATCACCACCAGCCCCTGATCGGCGTTGATGATGAGCGCCTGGTCATCCCAGAGGGGATCGGGTACTAGCTCCTCCCCCTCTTTGACATAGAGGTTTGGGTCGATCTGCTCGTATTCCGTTGCCATGGGGATCTCACCGGTGGTCACCATGTCATCGGCGATCCAAACCGGCTCCCGGCTCAGGTTGAAGGAGGCACCCAAGGCTTCCAGCTCCTCCCTGGAGAAAGGTATGCCAGCGTACCTTTCCTGCTCCAAGATGCGTACATATTTGGCGGCGAATATATCGGGATGGGCAATGACCTCCACCTCCCCAGTTTTGGTCAATACCTCCCGCAGCCCACCGGTATGGTCCTGGTGACCATGGCTCAACACGATCTTGTCAATTTGGGCCAGGTCTACCCCCAAAAGGGCTGCGTTGTGGGGCACAGAGATGCTCGTCCCGGTGTCCAGGAGGACTTTCAGGTCCTCCGTTTCCACCAGGATGCTCAGCCCCCATTCGGCAAGCAGCCCAATACCCCCGGCGGTGTTCTCGCTCAGCGTGGTGATGCGGACTTGCATTTTGGGCCCCTTTCAGCCCAGCCCCTTTTCGGCGATGAAGGCCACCAGGTCGGCAACCCGACAGCTATAGGCCCATTCATTATCATACCATGCCAGCACCTTTACCATGTTCCCCGCAATGACCATGGTGCTGGGGGCATCGACGATGGCGCTGGCGGGGTTCCCCTTGAAGTCAACGCTTACCAGCTCCTCCTCGCAGACCTCCAGGATTCCCTTCATCGGGCCCTGGGCAGCTCTATGGAAGGCATCGTTTATCTCCTGGGCGCTGGCCTCACGGCTCAGGTCACAAACGAAGTCAACCAGGGATACCGTGGATACGGGCACCCTGAAGGCAACCCCGTGCAGCCTTCCCGCCAGCTCGGGAATCACCACGGTAACCGCCCTGGCGGCACCGGTGGTGGTGGGCACGATGTTCATTGCCGCCGCCCTCGCCCTCCTGAGGTCGTGATGGTACATGTCCAGTATCCTCTGGTCGTTGGTATAGGCATGGATGGTGGACATCAGCCCCTTCTCGATGCCAAAGGCCTCATGAAGCACCTTTACCACCGGGGCGATGCAGTTGGTGGTGCAGGAGGCATTGGATATGATGCGATGCCTTTCCGGGTCATAGTGGCCTTCATTGACCCCCAGGACAAGGGTAACATCCTCATTCCTTGCCGGCGCTGAGATGATCACCTTCTTGGCGCCTCCCTCCAGGTGAGCGGCAGCCCTTTCAGCATCGGTGAATAGCCCGGTGGACTCGATGACCACCTCCACCCCATAATCCCTCCACGCTATCTTCCCCGGGTCGCGCTCAGAGAGCACCTTAACCGCCTTGCCATCAACGACGATGCTGTCCTCAGTGGCCTCCACCTTGCCGGGGTAGGCGCCATAGCTTGTGTCATACTTGAAGAGATGGGCGTTGGTCTTGGTGTCCGTCAGGTCATTGACGGCCACCACCTCCATTTTCCCATCATAGTTTTCCTTCACCGCCTTCAACACCTGCCGCCCGATCCTGCCAAAGCCATTGATGCCAATCCTGGTCGCCATTTCCCCTCCTTTTTTCTTTTCGAACTGGTTGCTGTGGTCTAGAATCCCGTTACCGCTTTCGTTTCCTTGATCTATGGCTAAAGCCTATCAGCTTCCTCTCGCTTTAGGATGGACGTGTGCTGGGGCACGACGCCTCAACATGTCCAGAAAGGCCTCGAGCCTGGTTCGCAGGTGGTGGGTGAGCATGAAGTCGGCGTTCCCCTCTATGGTCAAGATGGGAAGGTCGATATAGTGGCGAAAGATGATGTCGCCAATCCCCCGATGGCAGAAGGCCTGAACATAGTGGATTACGCCATCCACCCGGCGCAGGCGCAATTGGGGGAGAATGTCTTTGAGCCTGTCGAAAATGGAGTAGGGGTAGGTATAGCTGGTGTATTGCTCGGCGAGGGAGCTTCCCGGGTTGGGCATGGCGAACTGGCGCTGAATCTCGTTGAAAACCACCCTCGCCCCCTGCCCCTCCAGATAAGGGTAAAGGTCTTTGCCAAAGACTGATGGCACGCCGATATATGCCAGGCGAAGCATATCATCGGGGTAGGGCTTTCGCCCCCGGCTCTCCTCAATAAGCTGACTCAGCCTTCGCTCATATTCCGTATGGTCGCCCATGAAATCGGAGGTGGAGACCAGCCAGTAATGGTTCTCCCACCCGCTCACCAGGCCATCCCTCCAGGTGAGCTCATCCAGCTCATCGGCAAGCCGCCTTGTTTTTTCGAATGCCTGGCGGGCTTTTTCTGCCTCCTCTAAAGTTGTACCCAATGTCTCAGTCAGGGATTCGAGGGTTCGCTGCATATGTGAAATGCTGGGGCGGTCGGGGAAGGCGAAGGGGATGACGTTGAGCCCCCTGAGCCTGAACACCTCCATGAGCATGATGGTGTTGGAGCAATCGCCGGTGGTGACGCAAAGCACATCTTGAATCCCCTGCTCCATAACCACGCCATAGATTCCCTTGATCCAGGCGCAGCAATTCAGGGGGAAGCCCGCTTTCTCAGCGACATTCACCAGCCGCTCCGGGTCAGGGTCAGAGATAAAGACATTATTCAGGTCAACGGGCTTATACCCCGCCGCCATCAAAACCTCTATAGGGACTGTGGTTGTTATGCCGATGGTGGTCATGAGAATCCCATCTCTTTTTCCCACTTATCTTTCAATGGTTTGCCCAGTTCCACTAACTGATCAAATTGCTGCTTCAACTTACCGCTAGGTGGTAGAACCGTCTTGAACGCTTGACTGGCGTCAACTGCTGCTTTAAATGCAAGGTCAGCATACAATCTCCCTATCCGAAGACACTGCTTTTCAACAAAGAAACCCCCAACTGTTGGCGTGGCGGATTCAAAATCATCCGCAATAAAGATGGAGGGGCTTACTGCTGTCCGACCAGGATGCATAAACTTATGGAAAAGCTTGCGCAGATAAAGTCGTCTCTCTCCCCACTCTTTGCCAAAGTCCGAGTCCTCTGCCTCAATCGCTATTTGCAGTGCCTTTGACGCATCCCCATCATCTAACTTATCCTCCCAAAACTTTCGGGCAATGTCGGGGTCAAGCGTAGCAGCCACTTCGGTGACTGTAGCTTGGTCAATACTCCTTACAAAGTGGAAGGCAACAGCATAGAATCCGCGAATGAGCGAGTTCCATCCACACAGCAACATATCAAAAGTATAACAAGCAAGGGCAACCGCTGCACGAAGCCCATCTTCAGTTATAGGGGCACTGCTCGTGACCGATTCTATGGCTGCAACTTGAAATGCCATAGCTTTGTCGAACAATTCGCGCTCTTCTTTCAAGAGAGCCAAGCTTCTTTGAGCAATATCTTCTCCCAATTGCGCCACTCACTTCCCCAAGTTCGAAAACGCCTTCATCCCCAAGTATCTCGCCCTATCCCCCAGCTCCTGCTCGATGCGGAGCAAGCGGTTGTATTTGGCAACCCGCTCGGTGCGGCAGGGGGCTCCTGCCTTGATGAAGCCGGTGTTCTTGGCAACGGCGAGGTCGGCGATGGTGACATCCTCGGTCTCTGCGGAGCGGTGACTGATGATGGCGGTCCAGCCCGCCTTCTTCGCCATGTCGATGGCGGAAAGGGTCTCGGTGAGGGTGCCCACCTGATTTGGCTTGATGAGGATGGAGTTGGAAGCCCCTTCAGCGATGCCCCGGGAGAGGCGATTCACACTGGTAACGTAGAGGTCATCGCCCACGATTTGAACCTTTTGCCCTATCTTATCCATGAGCAGTCGCCAGCCATCCCAGTCGTCCTCCGCCATCCCGTCCTCGATGCTGATGATGGGGTAGGCGGCGACCAGCTTCACATAATAGTCAACCATCTGGACAGCGGTGAGGGCCACGCCCTCCCGGGCGAGGACATAGTTACCATCTATATAGAACTCGCTGGCTGCGGGGTCCAGGGCGATATGCAAGTCCCTGCCCGGCTTATAGCCTGCGGCCTCGGTGGCAGCGAGGATCAGCTCCACCGCCTCCTTATTCGAGCTCAACGAGGGGGCAAATCCGCCCTCATCGCCCACATTGGTATTGAGTCCCTTGCCCTTGAGCACCCGCTTCAGGGAGTGATACACCTCGGAGCCCATCTGGAGGGCATGGGCGAAGCTCTTCGCCCCCAGGGGGAGCACCATGAATTCCTGGAAATCGGTGGAATCGGCGGCGTGCTTACCACCGTTGACGATGTTCATCATGGGAACGGGAAGGGTGCGCGCCTCCTCTCCACCGATATGTCGGTAGAGGGGGACGCCCTGGGAATTGGCTGCGGCGTGGGCTACGGCCAGGGAAACCCCCAGGATGGCATTGGCGCCAAGCCTGGATTTATTATCGGTGCCATCAAGCTGGAGCATGGCCCTATCTATGGCTTCTTGCTCCGATGGAGACATCCCGATTATGGCGGGGCCGATGTGCCGGTTGACGTTCTCCACCGCCCTAAGCACCCCAAGCCCTCCAAATCTACCTTTATCCCCATCGCGAAGCTCAAGGGCTTCATGGGCGCCGGTTGAGGCTCCAGAGGGCACGGAGGCACGCCCCAGGGTGCCATCGGAGAGCCTGACCTCAACCTCCAGCGTGGGATTTCCCCGAGAATCGAGGATCTCCCTGGCGGTCACCTCCTCGATAGCAGCCAATTTTTCCTCCCCGATCAACCCTTCGCCAGGGCGAAGGCCTTTTCCACAGCTTCACTGGCGCTTTGGGCCACAATTATGGGGTTGTCCTCAACGCCTTCCCGCGATAGCGACCAGGTATTGAGGCCGATAACGGGAACGTCATTTTGCAGCGCATAGGCGATCTCAGAAAGGGTTCCATAGCTTCCGCCGATGGCGATGGCTGCCTGAGCTGACTTGGCAACGATGGCGTTACGGGCATAGCCCATGCCGGTAACGATGGGAATCTTAACATGAGGATTGGCATCTTTGGGGCTGTTCCCGGGCAGGATACCGATGGTGGTGCCCCCCTCAGCAGCAGCCCCCCTGCAGGCAGCCTCCATCACCCCACCCAGGCCACCGCAGACCAGGGTGGCGCCTCGCCTCGCCAGTTCTCTGCCCACCTCCTCAGCAAGCCTGGCTTCCCCTTTGGAACAATCGCTAGCGCCAATAACGGCTATGAACATTTTCTCTCCTCACAGACAAGCAAAGGAGATTATAGCACTTTATTTTCGGCTGCCGCAATAGAAGGGAAGGCGGGCTAATTATACTTGTCCATCGCCGCCACTATGTCCTCGCTCAGGATAGAGTAGAGGGCGTCGGAGACCGTGGCCACCGCTTCCTTGACCACGCCTTTTTCCTCGGGGGTGAAATCGCTCAACACATAGGAGACCTCATCCCCATCGGGGCGACCGATGCCAACACGGATTCGGGGGAATTCCCGGCTCCCCAGCGCGGCGATGATGGACTGCACGCCCTTATGTCCTGCCGCCCCCCCCCGCTGGCGAATGCGTACCTTGCCCAGGGGGAGGTCTAGGTCGTCGCAGATCACCACCAGGTCCTCCAGGGGCACCCCAAATTGGCGCACCAGGAGCACCACCGATTCCCCGCTGAGGTTCATGTAGGTTTGGGGCTTGGCCAGGAGGACCGAGGTCTCCGCCACCTCGCCCATGCCCGCCTTCGCCTTTGCCCTTCGCTTCTTGACGGAGATGTGATGTACCCGGGCAAAGTGGTCGATGCAGCGAAAGCCCAGATTGTGGCGATTATTGACATAAGCCTTACCCGGATTTCCCAGGCCAACGATCAGTTTCATCGATTTTGGGGTTTACTCCTTGAAGCTGAGGCGCACCCGCTTGCCGGGGTGCTCCTTCTTTGCCTTGGCGAAGGCCTTCTTTAATGCCCGGGCAAACTCGGCGGCAGCGGCATCGACCTCCCCTTCCTCCAGGGAGGGGAATTTCTCCGCCAATTCGCTGAGGGTGGGACGCCACTCTATCTCGATGTGAGCCTCCTGAAGCAGCTGACGAAGGAAATCCACCAGCTCATCATCCAGCACGTTGACCAATGGAGATAGCTCGCTGCTCTGCACCACCTTTATGAACTGGTCAACCCTCCTCTCCCCGCTCTGAGCCAGGATGTGCCTGATGGCCTCAGAGCTGAGGCGGCGTTGCTGCTGCTTGAGGGCCTGCTTAAGCCGGTGAAGGAAGCGCTCCACCTCGCCCTTCGGCGGCCGGGCAGTGAGCACCAGCTGGCAGCAAGGACAGGTCGGCTCCTGATCCACGGACACCTCCCCGATGGGACAGGGGCTAGCTTTAGCCAGAAGCTGCTCATATGTAACGAATAGCTCTTCGCCTACCGGCTCGCCCAGCTCGGCGATGGAATTGAGCCTCCTCAGGGCATCGACCTCCGGCTTTGAGTCCTCCAGCACCAAGCGGAGGGAAGCCACCTCCTGGTGGTAATCCTGATGATGGGCCAGGTAAAGGGCCCGATAGCGAGAGAGGAACCAATCGAACAGGGCCTTTACGCTGGGAAAAAGATGAAGGTTGGGCAAAAGGTCCTCCAGCCTGAGCTGCTGCAGTATGGAAACTCGATCCATATCCAGCTCCCGCTCCCCCTCCCTCAGCACCACCCCATCAAGATAGGATTTTATGGCCAGTATTTCGTCCCCTATCTGGCTCAGTTGAGATAGAGCCTGACATCTGGATATATCTTCCCCCAGTGCTTGGGAAGAGGAGCATTCTTGCTGAACCAAAGCATAAAAATGGAAGTGGTCCCTGCTCTGGGCAATCCGGGAAAGGCGCTCCAGCGCCTGGAGAATTCCTTTAGGGAGCTTCCCCAGCTTTGGGGAAAGGGCATCGAGGTGGCCTTCAACCTGAGACATGGTCTCCTTCAGCTCCCCAAGCCTCCCCAGGAGCAGCTGCTCCTGCCCTTTTACCTCCTTAAGGTTTGCCACCGGCTCGAGCTCGGGGCAGAGGTGGCGGGCATAGGGAAGCAGGGCATTCCATGGGGTCTCCTCGCTATAGCAAAGCCTATCGAAGACCCGCTCCAGGTCGCTGGTCCACCAAATCTGGGGGATGAGCTCAGCCGTCAGCGCATCCTGGGGGGGCATTTTCCCAGAGCGGAGGATAAGGGCATGCCCCGGCTTCAACCTAAGCTCAACCTGGGGCCTTCTGTGGTAAACAAAGCATAAAAGATAAAGGGTGACGAGGGACCAGGTCAAGCCGTGGCTGGAGCAAAGCCCGTGGTAAAGGGACAAAATGGGCAGGCTGCCACCCTGCTGTTCAAGTCGGCGAGCAATGATGGGGAAAACGCGGCAATCCCTGGGATCAAACCGGTACGGGTCCTCTGGCCTTGCCAGTCCCAGGGCCGGGGCAAAGCTTCGCAGGACACTCCTTGCCTCTCGACTATCCCCCTTGCCGAAGAACCCATCGAACACCTTGCCGATATCGCTGGGGCGAAGGGTCTTGTTGAGGGCCGAGACATTTATGGGCAGGCGAGGGTAGGCACGGGAGAGGAGGGCAGAGGAAAGGAGCTGAAATCTGCTTTCGTTGTCGGGGATGGAGAAAAGCTCTGTGGCATCGATGAGCAGCCTTTCCCTGGTGAAAACCATCCCCGCCGCGTAGAGGCTCGCCTCCTCCCTCAAAACCTCTTCGGCCTTCTCCTTGAGCAGCGATCTTCGCTCCCTGCCGATGCCATAGGTCTCCCTTTCCTCCCTGAGGGCAAGGTATTCCTGGGCTGCCCGCCTCAGCCTGGGTCTCTCCCTTCCTGGAACACAAACCGCAATGCGGCGGTCGGCAATGTAGGGGACCCGCTGATGGCTGGTGAGCACCACAATGCGAAAGTTGATATCCCTGGCGATCTCGCCCAGCTCGGGTTGCCATGTCTCAGCGATGAGCACCTCACCAGGGTACTCGACCCCGTGATAAACCGCCTTCCAGGGCTGGGGCTCGCCAGGTTTGAGATTGGAGAAAAGACTGGGAACCTTCATTTATTTGCCGCCTGCTCCAGGATGGCCAGAAACTCCTCCTCGCCGAGCAACCCTGTTCCCAGCGCTCGCGCCTTATCCAGCTTGGAGCCTGGGTCCTCCCCCACCACCAGGAAAGTGGTCTTCTTGGTGACGCTGGACCCCACAGCACCGCCCAGCTCCTTGACCCTTTCCTCAGCCTGGCTCCTGGTGAAGGCCTCCAGCCTGCCCGTGACCACGAACTCCTGACCGGAGAGGGGCAATTCCTCCCTCACCGCAGCCTCAAGCCTGACCCCTGCCCTTCTCAGCTTCTCGATGAGCTTGAGGTTTGCCTCCTGCCTGAAGAAGGCATGGATGCTTTGGGCGATCTTGGGGCCGATGGTGAGCACCTCAAGCAGCTCCTCCGGGGATGCCTGGGCTAACCGATCTATGCTGCCGAAATGGCTGGCCAGAAGCTCCGCCGTTTCCTGGCCCACATGCCTGATGCCCAGGGCAAAGATCACCCTGGAGAGGGGGCGGTCCTTGCTCCTGTGGATGGCATCAAGCACGTTCTGGGCGCTCTTCTCCCCCATCCTCTCCAGATCGATAAGCTCCTGCTCATGCTCGCGTAGACGGTAGAGATCGGCGACATTCTTCACCAGCCCTTCCTTGAGCAGTGCTGCCGCCAGCTTTTCACCGATGCCATCGATGTCCATGGCCCCTCTGGAGACGAAATGGGTGAGGAGCTCGAAAATCTGGGCGGGACAGGAGACGTTGGTGCAGCGGGCGATGACCTCCCCCTCGGGCTTCACCGCAGGGCTGCCGCAGACAGGGCAGCGGGTGGGCATATGCCACACCTTTTCCTTTCCGGTGCGCTTGGAGACCACCGGGCCTACCACCTGGGGGATGACCTCCCCGGCGCGCTGCACGATCACCGTGTCGCCAATGCGGATGTCCTTACGATGGATGTCCTCCTCGTTGTGGAGGGCTGCCTGCTTGATGGTTACCCCGCCAACGGAGACCGGCTCCAGGATGGCAAAGGGGTTCAGGCTCCCCGTCCTGCCCACGCTGATGCCGATATCCAGCAGGCTGGTGGTGGCCTGGACTGCGGGGAACTTATAGGCTACCGCCCATCTGGGGTCACGCCCCACCACGCCCAGTTGGCGCTGCACATCAAAGGAATTGACCTTGACCACCGCTCCGTCAGCCTCAAATCCGAGCTTTTCCCTCTCCACCAGCCAGCGCTGATAGTATCCCTCCACCTCCTCAAGGGAAGCCGCATGTTCATTATAAGGGCTTATCTTAAATCCCAGGGACTTGAGATATTCCAGGGTTTCCCAGTGGGTTTGGGGGACCTTTCCCTCAGCCCAGCCCAGGGAATAGATATAGATGTCCAGGGGGCGGCTGGCGGTGATGCGGGGGTCGAGCTGGCGCACCGAGCCGGCGGCGGCGTTTCGGGGATTGGCGAAGAGGGGCTGCCCCTCCCGCGCCCGCTCCTCATTCAGCTTCTTGAAGCCCGTTTTGGAAAGATATACCTCCCCCCGAACCTCAAATCTGGATGGGGCATCCTTGGGAACAACCAGGGGTATGCTCTTGATGGTCTTCAGGTTCTGGGTGATATCCTCCCCCCGATAGCCATCCCCCCTGGTGGCCCCGGTAGTGAGGCGTCCATCGGTATAGGTGAGGGCCACGGCAAGCCCGTCCAGCTTGAGCTCGCAGACGAAATCCATGGCGCGACCGGGAACAAGGTTCGAGGCTCGGCGATGCCAAGCCATCAGCTCGTCGTGGGAGAAGACATTGGCCAGGCTGAGCAGCGGCTCCCGGTGCTCCACCACCCCAAAGGCCTCCACCGGGGCAGCGCCCACGCGCTGGGTGGGGGATTCGGGGGTGATAAGCTCGGGGTGCTCCTCCTCAAGCCGCATCAGCTCGTTCATCAACTCATCGTACTCAGCGTCTGAGATCTCGGGGCTATCCAGCACGTAGTAGCGATAATTGTGGCAGTTGATCTGCTCCCGTAACTCCTCGATCCTCTTTTTCGCCCGTTCCATATCCTGCACTGCAATCACCTCCCCACCAGCTACAGAGCAAGGCTAATTTGAACGAAGTTCATGATTATTTAGAAAAGAGCCTCCTTCGCCTCCTCGGTCACCCCTAGAGCTTCACTAGCTTTACAGTATAGACATCAGGGATGGCAAGGAGCTTGCGCCGCTCATCCTCCCCAATGGGCTCGTCAAGCCCCAGCACCATTAGGGCCTGTCCCCTGGGCTCCAGCCGGCTAACCTGCATGGAGCTGATGTTTATGTCGGCATTGCCCAATATCATGCCCACCGTCCCGATGAGCCCAGGGCGGTCGCGATGGTCACTGAAGAGGAAGTAGCCCTCCGAGGGCACCACATCGATCCAGTAGCTATCCACGCGAACGATGTGAGTCTCACCCCTCATCACCGTCCCCGCCACCGTAGTTGCCCCGGCGCTGGTGGTGACCTCCACGGTGATCAGGTTGCCATAGTTCTCACAGACAGGGTCCTTCTGCTCGGTGACCTTGAGCCCCCTGCTTTTAGCGATGATATTGGCATTGACCAGGTTAACCCTTTCCTCGCAGACGGCCTCCAGCAGGCCGCCTAAAACGGCTGCCTTCAGCGCCGCGCTGTCGTGATTGGCAAGCTCCCCCTCATACTTGATGGCGATGGTGCTCACCTGCCCCTCAGCAAGCTGGGTGAGCAGCCTACCGATGTGTACCGCCACGCCGAGGAAGGGGCCCACCACGGCGAGGGTTTCCGGCAGCATCAGCGGGAGATTAACCGCATATCGGGCGGGCTCACCTCTAAGCACCGCCACCACCTGCTCCACCACGTCCAGGGCAACGCTGGTCTGAGCCTCAGCGGTGGACGCCGCCAGATGGGGGGTGACGACGATCCTATCGCTCTTGAAGAGGATGTTCTCCCGCGCTGGCTCCTCGGCGAAGACATCGATGGCCGCCCCGGCTACCCTCCCCGCCTCTATGGCCTCGAAAAGCGCCTTCTCATCGATAATCCCACCGCGGGAGCAATTGATAAGGCGCACCGTTGGCTTGACCTTAGCCAGCTCCTTGGCGCCAATCAAGCCCTTGGTTTTCCCGGTGAGGGGAGTATGAACGGTAATGAAATCCGATTCTCTAAGCAGTTCATCCAGGGAGACCAGCTCCACCCCAAGGGTGCGAGCATGATCCAGAGAGACGAAGGGATCGTGGGCAATGATGCGCATCTCCAGCCCCTTAGCCCGCCTCGCCACCTCAGAGCCAACGTTGCCCAGCCCGATGATGCCCAGGGTTTTCCCCCTCACCTCGATGCCGAGGAAATCATGGCGCCGCCACTCCCCCGACCTCAAGACGGCATTGGCCTGGGGGATATTGCGAGCCAGGGCCAGCATGAGGGCAATGGTGTGTTCGGCAGCGGAGACGATGTTCCCCGCCGGGGCATTGACCACCACGATGCCCCTCCTGGTGGCGGCATCAACATCGATGTTGTCCACCCCCACCCCGGCCCGTCCGATAACCTGCAATTTACTCCCCGCCTCGATAACCTGCCGCGTCACCTTGGTCTCGCTGCGCACCACCAGGGCATCGTAATCACCAATCCTCCCGATGAGCTCATCGGGACTCAGCCCCAGGGCAACATCCACCTCGGCATGAGCCCTGATTGCCTCAATGCCCTCAGCGGCGATGGGGTCTGCGATCAAAACCTTCATGCCAAAACCTTCTCCGCCAAGAACTTATTCACCGCCTCAGAGACCTCCTCCTTTTTGCATTTCACCCTCCACATCCCCTCCGGTAGGTTGATCCTTAACCACTTCCGGTACCATTTTTCACGGATGCCTTTGCTGATAACCAGGAGAAAATCCCCGGTCTTTGGGTCCTCGGAGATCTCCATCATACCCCTGTTCTTTAGCCCTCGCATTCCCAGCCGAGCTCCAACCCCGATCTCCTCGATCTCCATCTCAGCCCCCCTTTCTTATCTCGCCGTTACGAAGCCTGCCTTGGGCAGGGCAGCGCGCAACGCCTGGCTGACGGCCTCGATGTCCTGCTCATTTACATAGCCCAGATGTCCAATGCGAAATATCTTCCCCTCCAGCCTCTGCTGCCCCCCCGCCAGGATGGTGCCATGCTCCTCCCTGAGGATGCGCAGCAGCAGCTTCACATCGAGCCCCTCCGGCGCCCTCACCGCAGTAACGGTGTTGGAGGCATAGCTATCCTCGGGCAGCAGGGAGAGGCCCAGTGACCTTACCTCCTCCCTCGCCTTTGAGCCCACCCGGGCGTGGCGAGCCATGACGTTTGGCAGCCCTTCCCGCTGGAAAATCTCCAGGGCGGCACCGAGGGCAAAAAAGACGCTCACCGCTGGGGTCCAGGGCGTCTGCCCTTTTTCCTCCAGGAATTTCTTCGCTTTAGCGAAGTCCCAGTAATAGCGAGGCATCTTCGCCCCGGCCTGCGCCTGCCACGCCTTCTGGCTAACGCTCACCATGGCAAGCCCCGGGGGTACCATCCACCCCTTTTGCGAGGCGGTGACCACCACATCGCAGCCCCAGGCATCGGTGGGAAGGTCAATGGCACCAAGGCTGCTTATGGCATCCACCACAAGGAGCTTATCGAATTCCCTCACCACAGCGCTTATGGAGGCCAGGTCACTGGTTACCCCAGTGGAGGTCTCGTTGTGGGTCACCAGCGCCGCCTTTATCCCCGGGTCCTGGGACAGGGCCTGGCGCACTGCATCGGGATCGATAGGGGAGCCCCACTCAAAGCGAAGCCGCTCAACCTCAGCGCCAAAAGCCTCGGCGATATCGGCAAAGCGTTCCCCGAAGAAGCCATTGCTGACCACCAGCACCTTATCCCCCGGGGAGAGGGTGTTAACGATGGCAGCCTCCATGCCTCCCGTACCCGAACCGGTGAGGATGAGAACATCCCCTTTTGTCTGGAACACCTCCTTAAGCCTGGAGGTGATGGCGTGAATGAGCTCGGCGAACTGGGGACCGCGATGGTTGATCATCTGGCGGCTCATCACCTCGAGGATTTCGGGGGGGATGGGGGTGGGACCGGGAATACGCAATTGCATCCTACGCCTCCGTGTTTAAGACTTTAGCCTATTATATCGCTATTTACCAGTCTTAGGAAGCGTCTTTTGCCCAGTCTGATCACGCTGCCGTGGCGAATCTCGGCGATGTTGTTGGTCACCCCTTTGCCATCGATCTCGATGCCGCCCTGGGCGAGGAGGCGCTTTGCCTGCTCAAGGTTCTCGGCGAGGCCGGTGGCGAGGAGAAGGTCGGCCACATTGACAAAGGCTGCGGGGATGGGCAGCACGCAGCCCACATCGAAGAGGATGCCCTCTTCCCTCAGCGCATTAAAGGAGATAGCGCAATCGGGGATATTGGCTGTGGCTTTTTTCGCCATTCAGCCCCTCTTATCGGCATTTACGATCCTCTTTATCCGGCGCTTGCCCACCTTGATTACATCACCAGGTTTAATTCGCGCTTCCTCATCCGTTAATATATGTCTGGTTCCATCTGCGTGAATTATCTGAACAGCACCCTGAGCAAGCAACCTTTTAGCCTCGCTTATGCTATTCGCAAGATTGTTATCCACAAGCCACTTCGGCATGTCCCTGCGAAGGATTACTTCAGCGCTGACCTTGATACCAATAGTAGCATGCACTTCTTTGTGAAGTTCCCGCTTTTGAAACACACTTGCAAAGTATGCTTCAGCCCCGTGGGCTGCATCCTGGCTATGAAACTGGGCCACGATCTTCCAGGCCAATCTCTTTTTTAGTTCCATCGGGTTTATCGATCGGGCGGAAAGCCCCGCCCTAAACTCCTTCAGCTCCTGGTCCGGGACATCGGTGAGCAGCTCGAAGTAATCCATGATGAGGTCATCGGGGATGCTCATCACCTTGCCGTACATGTCATTGGCAGGCTCATCGACGGCGATGTAATTGCCCAGGCTTTTTGACATCTTCTGGCTGCCGCCGGTGCCCAGGAGAAGGGGGACCAGGAAGACCTGCTGCGGGGGCTGCCCCATCATCTGCTGAAGCTCCCGCCCCACCAGGCAGTTGAACTTCTGGTCGGTGCCACCAAACTCCACATCGGCCTCTATGACCACGGAATCATAGGCCTGAAGCAGGGGATAAAGCAGCTCGGTGAGGGCGATAGGGCGACCTGCCGCCTGCCTTTTGGCGAAGTCCTCCCTGGCCATCATCTGGGCCACGGTGAACCTGCGGGTAAGGGCTATCACATCGCTGAGGTTGAACCGCGAGAACCACTCGCTCTGCCACACCACCTTTGTCCTCTCCCTATCCACCACCTTGAAGAACTGCTTCAGGTAGGTCTCGGCATTGGCGCGCACCTCTTCGGGGGAGAGCATGGGACGGGTCTGGGACTCGCCGCTGGGGTCGCCGATCTGGGCGGTCCAGTCACCGACGATGAGGATGACCTGATGTCCCAGCTCCTGAAACTGGCGCAGCTTCCTCAGCCCCACCACATGTCCCAGATGGATATCGGGGTAGCTGGGGTCAAAGCCCTGCTTGAGGCAAAGTTTTCGCCCCGACTCCAAGAGCCTCACCAGTTCCTCTTCAACGATGATCTCGGCAACCCCTCTCCTTAGCAGGGAAGAAAGTTTCTGCTTCATCATGCCACCTACAAATCCAAAGCCCTTGCCCTTTCCACATCCCTTTTTATCTGAGCCTTTAGCTCTTCGGCGCTGGCAAACCTCTTCTCCCCCCGCAACCGCTCCACCAGCTCGATGGCAAGCTCGCTCCCATATAGCTCCCCCTCAAAATCGAGCAGGTGAACCTCGATGAGACGCTGTCCCCCGCCGAAGGTGGGGCGCACCCCGATATTGGTCACCGCCTTATAAACCCTTTCGCCGAGGAGGGCACGCGTGACATACACCCCATCAGCGGGCAACGCTTGCTCCGCCTCGGGGAGGATGTTTGCGGTGGGGAAGCCCAGGATCTTGCCCCGCTCATCCCCCTTTATCACCCTCCCCCTGAGGGTGAAGCGCCGACCCAAAAGCTGGTTTGCCCTCGTCATATCGCCCTGACTCAGACCATGGCGAATCGCCGTGCTGCTCACCACCTCCCCATGCCACACCCTTGGCGGCACCACCTCAACACCAAAATGGAGCTCCTCTTCCAGCGCCTTGAGGGTGGCAGCATCCCCCTCCCTCCTCCTGCCCAGGGCGAAATCCGGCCCGATCACCAGCCACCTCATCCTGAGGTGTTTTTGAAGCAGGATGAGAAACTCCCGGGCGCCAAGTTGAGCCAGCTCAACGGTGAAAGAAAGGGTGACGATAAGCTCCACTCCAAGGCTTTCTAAAAGTCTAACCCGTTCTTTGAGGCTGGTCAAGTAGGTAAGCTTAGATTCGGGGGAGAGCACCAGGCGGGGGTGGCGATGGAAGGTTACCACGCCGCTGAGGAGACCCTCCTCAGCGGCCTTTTGCCTCAGCTTGTGGATCAGATGCTGGTGACCCAAATGAACGCCATCGAAAACCCCGATGCTGAGCGCCGTTTCACCCCCTGGCACCACCTTCGCCAGCTCGTCTTCAACGAGCATTCTTCCCCCCACCTTTTTTGCCAAAGGCGTGGAGGAAGGCAGCTACCACCCCGGGGTCCCACTGGCTCCCCGCCCCCTTCTTGAGGATCTCCATGGCCTGCTCACTGGTCATGGCGGGGCGATAGGGGCGGGCTGAGGTCATGGCATCATAGGCATCGGAGACGGCGATGATGCGCGCTCCCAACGGGATTTCCTCCCCCTTCAGGCTGCCGGGATAGCCACCGCCATTGTATCGCTCATGATGGTGCTCGATGACATCCAAGGTTCCATTTATAAAGCTGAGGAAGCGCAGCATATCCACCGACCTTGTGGGGTGAAGCTGGATCTCAGCCCTCTCGCTGGGGGTGAGTTCGTCTGGCTTGAGCAATATCCCATCGGGGGTGCCGATCTTGCCCAGGTCATGAAGCCTGGCTGCTGACTCCAGATTCCTTACCTGCTCCAAAGGGAGCCCCATATCAAAGGCGAGCTGCCGCGAAAGCTGGGCCACCCTCTCCGAATGACCACGACTGTAGGGGTCGCGGGCTTCGATGGTGAGCACCAGGGTTCTGGCCATCTTCAGATAGGCATCCTCAAGCTGCCGCTTGCTCTGGTCCAGGGCCTCGGTGCTGGTCAGCAGCTCGCTATAGGCCGTCTCCAGCGCCTCCTTGCGCTCCTTTACCTCCCGATAGAGCCTGTCGTTGGCGATGGCAACGGCAATCTGACCTGCCAGCTCCTCCAGTATCTCCCACTCCCTCTGCCCATAAGCATTGGGACGGCGGCTGAAAAAGTTGAAGGTGCCAATGACCTCACCCCTGGAGAAGAGGGGGAGGCGAATCGCCGACCTGAGACCTTCTCTTAGGAAGGTCTCATCAAGGGGGAATTGCCTCTCCTGGGCAAGATCGGCTTCGATATTAGTCATCCTGTTCTGGACAACCCACGCCGTTGCCGAATCCTTTAAGGGGAAAGTGGTCCCTGCCTTGCGCTCCGTCTCCACCGCCGAGGAAACGGCAAAAAGCCTTAGCTTGTCCCCCTCCACCAGGGCGATGCTGATGCGGTCAAAGTCCACCAGCCGCTTTACCCTGGCGACAAAGGCCTCAAATACATCCTCGATGTTCAGGCTGTAGGTGATAATCCTGGTCAGCTCAGCGGTCACCTCAAGCCGCTCCGCCTTATCTTTGACGTCCTGGTAGAGGGAGACGTTCTCTATGGCCACCGCTATCTGGTTGCCGATGGCCGTGAGCAGGCCTACATCCTCGGCAGCAAACTGGTGGTCGCCGCGGCTGGCAATGACTATCGCCCCCCGCGGCAGCTCCCGGTACCAGAAGGGCACCGTGAGATAAGCTTTTAACCCTTCCTTTTCCATCGCCGCCGCCGCCCCAACCGCTTTGGCTTCAGCGAACACGCCCTCGGCTTCAAATACAGGCTCCCGCCACTCCATCCCCCTCTCGATTTCCTCCTTCTCCAGCCTTATTCTCCCCAAGCTGCCAACAAACTCCTCCGATACCCCGCGGTGAGCCTTGAGCGTGAACTCCCCGGCCTCAAGATCGAAAAGGTATATGCCGCCGGCATCGGCGTTCATCACCTCCAGCACTTTGGCCAGGGCAATGTCTAGAAGCTCTTGAAGGTCGAGGGTCTGGCTTGCCACTGAGGCCACGCCATAGAGCGCCTCAAGTTGCTTGGTATGCCTTTGAATCTCCTCCTCCGCCCGCTTGCGCTCGGTGATGTCCCTGAGTAGCATAGAATAGGCACGTTCACCCCCATAGGTGATCTCCTTGAACCTGACCTCGAGGGGCACGCTGCTCCCATCTTCCCGCCGAAGGGCGAATTCCTCTATCTCTGGCGGCGGCTCGCCGCGCCTGGTCCTTTCATAGATTTCCCTGGACTTCTCGATGCTCTCGGGGGTCAAATGTTGCACGAAAGGCCCACCAATTATCTCCGCCACAGGCCTTCCCAGGAATTCGGCAACCCTCTCATTGGCAAAGAGCACCTTGTTCCCCCAAACCACCATATAGCCATCATTCATATCCCCCATCAGATGCCGGTACTTCTCCTCCGAAGTCTTAAGCGCTTCCTCAGCCCGCTTGCGCTCGGTGATGTCGCGGAATGAAGCCAAACCTGCTAATTTCCCCTGATATTCAGTTCTTATAGCAACAGTGCTTAGCCATATTTCTCTGCCGTCTTTGGTTATCGTCCGAAATTCGTTGATCTGCCGTAGGTCATGTTCAAACATGTCCTCTACCATAATCTTGAGAGCCCGATCTCTATCCTCTGGGTGGATGAAATCAAGCGGATTCACCCCAACTATATCCTCTACAGAATCAAATCCATATATTTTCACAGCAGCTTGATTGGCAAGCACGATTCTCATCGTTTCAGCATCAATAACAGCCATGCCATCAAGCGTGGTCTCAAATAACTCTCGGTATTTCTCCTCTGAGGCCCTTAGCGCTTCCTCCCCCCGCTTGCGCTCGGTGATGTCGCGGAAAATATGCACCAGTTGCTGAACTGTGCCGTCTTTGCCCTTGATGGGGTAGGCATAAGCATCAAACCAGCGACCATCGAGGTGCTGTTCACACAACTCAGAGTGTGTGGCTTCACCAGAGCTAAATGTCTGACAGGAAGGGCAGTTGGGGATTGGTCCTTCAGTGCCATGCATCAGTTCATAGCAGTGTGCACCGAGCACCTTCGCACCAGGGAAAGCCCTGTTCATGGCTTGGTTGGCTTGCACTACCCGGAAGTCTTTGTCAATGATGATAACCAGGTCCTCAATGGCGTCAAAAGTGTCCTGCCAGTGCGCTGCCGCCTGGATCAGCTCCTCCTCCGCCTGCTTGCGCTCGCTGATGTCGCGGAAAATGCCGCGAGTGGCAACGGGCTTGCCATCCTGGAAGCGACAATTGGCACTCCCCTCCACCAGAATTGTCCTGCCGTCTTTGGTCACGAACGCGGCTTCAATGCGATCAACCTTTTCCCCGTCCATCACACGCTGGAATATCTCCATGCAGTGTGCCCTGCTGTCGGGGTGAATAATGTCGAATAAAGAAAGACCAGCGATCTCATCTTCCGTGTATCCGAGTGTCTCCCGCCAGGCACGGTTCACATACATAAAGCGGCCGTCGGGAGCCACGCTTTGGATGAGGTCGTTGGCGTTGTCAAAGAAGTCCCGCAACCGCTCCTCGCTCTCCCGCAGCACCTCCTCCGCCCGCTTGCGCTCGCTGATGTCGCTGAGTAGCACAGCATACGCGCGCTCGCCCTCATAGGTGATCTCCACGAACTTGGCCTCAACTGTAATTGTGGTCCCATCTTCCAGTTGAAAGGTGAGTTCCTCGATCTCTGGCGGCAGCTCCCCCCGCTTGGTCATTTCATAGATTTGCCTCGACTTCTCCTGGCTGTCAGGGGTCATCTGGTCGAAGATACCCCTCGCCATTATCCTCTCCATAGGCATTCTGAAGATTTCGGCAACTCTGTCATTGGCAAAGAATACCCGGGAGCCTCGAACCACGAGATAGGCGTCGCGCATGTCGCGAACCAAAGTCCTATACTTTTCCCCCGACTCCCTCAGCGCCTCCTCCGCCCGCTTGCGCTCGCTGATGTCCCTAAAACCTTCAACAATGCCTATCAGTTCGCCATCAGGTCTCCAAAAGGGAGTCGCCGTCACAATGCAAGGCATTCTGGTGCCATCGTTGCGTTCCCTTTCAGACTCATATTCAACACGCTCCTTACCGCCGAGAATCCGGGTCAGCGGACAATTGGGAGTATGACATGCGGGGCCGTGAAACACCTCATAGCACTTCTTGGCCAACGCTTCATCCTTGCTTACGCCCGACAGAGTCAAAAATGTCTTGTTCACTCGAAGCACGTTGAAGTCTTTATCAATCAAACGCATACCGTCAGCTGCGGTGTCGAATATCTGATCGAGTTCTGCGTGGGCAAGTTTGGTTTCCTCCTCCGCCCGCTTGCGCTCGCTGATGTCCCTGATAACGGCAGAATAGGCACGTTCACCCTCATATGTGATCTGCTTGAACCTGGCCTCAATGGGAATGCTGGTCCCATCTTCTCGCTGAATGGTGAATTCCTCTATCTCTGGCGGCGGCTCTCCGCGCCTGGTCCTTTCATAGATTTCCCTGGACTTCTCGAGGGTCTCGGGGGTCAAACGTTGTACGAAAGGCCCACCAATTATCTCCTCCAGGGGTCTTTGCAAGACTTCCGCAACCCTCTCATTGGCAAAGAGCACCTTGTTCCCCCGAACCACCAGATAGCCATCATTTATGTCCTCCACCAGATGGCGGTACTTCTCCTCCGAGTCCCGCAGCGCCTCCAACCTGGCATTGCTCTCCGCCATGACCTGGGCATACTCGAAGGCCACCCCCAGCATCTCGGTGGAGGTGCCAAGCCAATTGAGGTACCGGGGGGACAGCCGCTTGGTCCTGAAGAAAAGGTTCCACACCCCGCAGACCCTATCCGCTGACCTTATGGGAATGCTGTAGAGGGCGTAGTATCCCTGTTTCTTGAGAATATCTCTGGGGAACCGGGGCTCCCGGGGAAGGTCAAGCACCACGGCGGGCTCCCCCAGGGAGGCGACACGCCCTATAATGCCCTCCCCCAGCTTGATGGGGGTTACTTGCGCCTCCCTGGCGCACTGGTCCGATAGCCCGCGCTGGCAAGCGTAGGTGAGCTCGCCCCTTTCCTCATCCACAAGGTATATCTCCACCGCCTCCACCCTGGGGTCCTGCAGCGTCGCCTCCAAAGCCATGTTGAGGATCGTCTCTAGAGGAAGGGACCGGCTCACCCCTTTGGCCATCGCAGCAAAGGCCCTGAGGAAACGGTCATCCATCGTGAGCCTGGTGCTTCTGGGGCGTTTTCTCTCCGCACCCATTCCGCCACCCCCTGTTCAACCCCAGGCTCCACGCTATAGGCTACAGGATTTATGTCACCCTTGTCAATTAACCGTTAGTACTTATGTACCGTCTCCCGCTTAACCTTTAGTACTACCCGCCAGCTTGCGTCCCACCGAGGCAGCCACGCTGGCCACCTGGTCCATCAGCTTGTGGAAGTTCTCGAAGGTGAGGGACTGAGCGCCGTCCTTCAGGGCGGAGTCGGGGGTGGGGTGAACCTCGATCATCAACCCATCGGCACCTGCGGCCACTGCCGCCAGGGCCAAGGGGGCCACCAGATACCACTTCCCCGTTCCATGGCTGGGGTCAGCGATGATGGGGAGGTGGCTCAGCTTCTCGATGATGGGGATGGCACTGAGGTCCATGGTGTTTCTGGTATAGGTCTCGAAGGTTCTGATCCCGCGCTCACAGAGCATTACCTGGCGATTTCCCTGGGAGAGGATATATTCGGCGCAGAGGAGCCACTCCTCGATGGTGGCCGACATCCCCCGCTTGAGCATCACCGGCTTTTTGGCCTTTCCCACCTCATCGAGGAGGATGAAGTTCTGCATATTTCGCGCCCCCACCTGGAGGATGTCGGCATAGCTGGAGACCAGCTCCACGTCCTGGGGGGTGAGCACCTCGGTGATGACGGGCATCCCGGTCTCCTCCCGAGCCCGGGCCAGGATGCGGAGCCCCGCCTCCCCCAGGCCGCGAAAGCTATAGGGGGAGGTGCTGGGCTTGAAGGCGCCACCCCGCAGGATATTTGCCCCCGACGCCTTCACCGCGCGCGCCGTCTCCACGACCTGCTCCTCGCTTTCCACAGCGCAGGGGCCAGCGATGACCACCAGCTCATCGCCCCCGATGGTGAGAGGGCCAACCTTTATGATGCTATCTTGAGGCTGAAACTCGCGGCTGGAGAGCTTATAGGGCTTGGAAATGGGGACCACCTCGTCAACCCCGGGGAAGAGCTCCAGCATGTCGCGAAGCTCGGGGTAGGTTTTTCCCACCACCCCAATGACGGTTCGCTCCACGCCACGGGAAAGATGGCCGGTAAGCCCCAGTTCGGTCAGGCGCTCAAGGATATCGTTGAGCTCCCTCTCTCCCGAATCCAACCTCATGACGACGATCATTTCACCCTCCCGTTTAACTATTGCCTCCTGGCCTCAGCCCCTTGGCTCCCCCGATATAGACATGGACGATCTCCTCAGCCCGCTTCTCGGTGTTGAAAAGGATCAAGATGCGCAGGCACATGGGCAAACCACCGGGGACGTTCATCTCATGGCCACACAGCAGGGCGGTGTTGGAGAGGCCCAACTCCCTGGCGGCCACTGCGGGAAACTCGGCATCGATATCCGGGGTGGTGGTGAAGAGGATGCAAGCAACATCCTCCTGCTCAACCCCATTAGCCCTCATCATCTCCTGAAGCAATTCCTTGGTTGCCGCCAGGATGTCCTCCTTGGTATTGGCATCCACCGTGGTTGCCCCCCGAATGCCTCGACAAACCATTGCCTTTACCCCTGGAATAATATCATAAATAGCAGGATAAGGGAATTATAGGCGAAATGGGTGAAGATGCAGGTCCATAGGGAGCGGGTCCTCCAGTAGAGCCAGGCCAGGAGCAGGCCCAAGAGGAAGATGGGCACCAGCGCCCCCAGCTGGAGATGGGCCAGGGCAAAGAGAAGGGCGCTCAGCACGGCCCCCCAGCCATAGCCAAAGCGCTTGCCGATGCCGGAAAAGACGAAGCCCCGGAAGAAGGTCTCCTCAACGAAGGGAGCGAGGAAAACGACAAGAAAGGATAGCATAGCTATGTTAACAGCCCCCTGGGTATACTCGGGGGGGAAGGGCATGGGTTCAAGGTGCTCTATCCCAAAGTGGGTCACCACCACCCCATAGAGGAAGTTGATCGATAGAGCGGCACAAAGCGCCACCGCCACCACTATGAGGCCTCTCTTTACGTTGAAGGAGCGAAAGCCAAGGGTACCCCAGCCGCAGCGGTACTTGGCAATGCTGAAGCGCCACGCCCCGAAGACCAGCGCCCCGTAAAGGGCGAAGCTACCCAACAGGGTCAGTATCACCAGGTGATCGGAATAGCCCTCTACGCCAAAAATAAGAACAGCACCCACCACCATAACAAAGAGGATGGGAATGAAAATGGCAACGACCACTGCCACTCCCCTGGCGATGTCGCCCACCGTCCACGGAGGGGGAACCATTTCAGGGCTGACTTCCTCTAACACCTGTCCTCCTCACCTTGGTCTAACGGCGAAAAATCCTCCCACCTCAGGGGCTCGCTGGCGGTTATCCCCTCCTCAGCCAGCTTGAGAATCTGCCCCTCCGACATTCCCAAAAGCTCACCGAAGACGTATTGGTTATGCTCCCCAAAGCGGGGGGCGGGAAGGCGAAGGCTCCCCGGGGTGGCACTCATCTTCCAGGAGACCCCGGGATAGAGGTGAGTCCCCGCCTCGGGATGGGTGAGCTGCTCGAAGAAGCCCCGCTGCCCAAGGTGGGGATCCTGCACCAGCTCCGCCACATTAAGTACTGCCCCCACCCTGACGCCAGCCCGCTGCAACGCCTCCATCAGCTGGCGGTGGTCATACTGAGAGGTCCAGCCTTCGATGAGCCGATCAAGCTCCTCCAGATTCTCCAGCCTGCCCCCAAGGGTGGCGAACCTCTCCTCCCCGGCCCAGGGGGGATTTCCCATGGCATTGCGCAGGCTCCTCCACTCCTCATCGCAGGAGACGGCGATGGCCACCCAGGAGTCATCCCCCCGGCAGCGGTAGCAGCCATGGGGCGCCATGGAGGGATGGCGATTCCCCATGCGCTTTGCCACCCTGTGGTTGATGGCGTAATCCATGATGAACTCCCCCAGGAGCGGGGTGACCGCTTCCCTCATGGAGAGGTCGATGTGCTGCCCCTTCCCGGTGAGGCGACGATAGCGAAGGGCAGCCAAAAGGGCAAAGGTAGCATGGAGACCACTGGTGGCATCGGCGTAGGCGACCCCGGGCCGGAGCGGCCCATCATCGGGATAGCCCGCAAGATGGGAAAGGCCAACCATGGCCTCTATGCCCTCCCCATAGGCGACATGATCCCGATAGGGGCCATCCCCACCATAACCCGACATGGAGAGCATGATGAGCTGGGGATTAACCTTGTTAAGGGCGGGGTAGTCCAGGCCGAAGTTCTCCATCACCCGGGGGGTGAAGTTCTCGACAACGGCGTCGCTTATCTTCACCAGCTTCTTGAAGATTTCCACCCCCAGAGGCTTGGAAAGATCAAGGGTGATGGCAAGCTTATTCCTATTGACCTCATTATAGTAGGCAAAGCGGTTATAGGACCTCTCCCCGGTATCGCCATGGGGGAAGGAGGAGCCAAAGACACCGCCGGGCCTCATCCTGGGCAACACCCCTCCCCTCCCCGAACGGGCGGCACACTCCACCCTGATGACCTCCGCCCCCATGTCCCCCAGGAGCTTGGTGGCATAGGGGCCGGCAAAGACCTGGGAGAGGTCGATAACCCTCAAGCCCCTAAGGGCCTGCCTTTCCATCAGATGACACCCCCTTCCCTGAGCCTGGCCATCTCCTCCTTGCTCAACCCCAGCCTGCCAAGGTAGACCTCATCGTTATGCTCCCCCAGAAGGGGTGCCGGGCGCACCACCTGCCATGGGGTCTGGCTCATCCTGAAGGGGGCACCAGGATAGGGAAGGCGGCCGGCAAGGGGATGCTCTATCTCCACGAAGAACCCCCTGGACTCATATTGTGGGTCCTCCATCAGCTCATCGATGTCCAGCACCTTGGCAAAGGGGATCCTCCACTCCTGGGCGGAGGAGAAGATCTCCTCCACCTCATGGCCCTCAAGCCAGGGCTGGATCAACCTTTCCACCTCATCGGCGTAATGGTAGCGAAGGATGGATGCCAGCCTTGGCTCCATGAGCTGCGGGGTGTGGAGGAAGGTGGCGAAGTGATCCCAGTTGGCCCCCGCCTGAACGTGAACCCAGCCATCCCTGCAGCGCATCGCCGTGGAGGGGCATTGAAGGGGGTTGCGGGGGCCCGTCCGCCCCCGGATCAGGTCGCTATAGCTATAGATGCTCACCGCCGACTCCAGGATGGAGGCCACCGCCTCCTGGAGGGAGATATCGATGTGCTGCCCCTGCCCCGTCTGATCCCGAAAATAGAGGGCACAAAGGGTGGCCACCGCCCCATTAAGCCCCCCCTGAAACTCCGCCTGAGAGCCTGGTAGCTTCAACGGCTCACGCTCAGCCTCCCCGGTTAGCCCCATCAACCCTCCCATGGCCTGGGCAACGATATCCGCGCCCCGGTAGTCCCGGTATGGCCCCCACTGCCCAAAATAGGAGATGGAGGTCATGATCAAAGAGGGGTTTATCTCTGCCAGCGCCTGGTAGCCGAGGCCCATATCGGACATCGCCCCGGGGGCAAAATTCTCCACCACCACGTCCGCCTCCTTGACCAGCCTTTTGAATATGTGAGTGCCCCGCTCAAGGTCAAGGGTGATGCCCTTCTTATTGGTGTTCAGCAAAAGGAAAAGCCCGCTCCGCTCCTGGTGGGGCTCATCCTGGGGGAAAGGGCCTATGCTGCGGCCGATGTCGCCACCGCCCGGCCTTTCTATCTTGATCACCTCAGCCCCATAGTCGGCCAGCAACTTGGTGCAGTAGGGGCCGGAGATGTTCTCGGAGAGGTCTAAAACCAAAATACCACTGAGGGCTTGATCCGACACCAAGGCTCCTTTTTCCGATTTGGCGGGGAGGGCTACATCAGCTCTATTTCCTTGAGGTCCGGGGCTAGCTTGAGCTTGGGCTCGGTCAATGCCTGAACCTCCTCAGCACTCCACCCCGGGGCCACCTCCTTGAGCACCAGCCCCTCCTCGGTGACCCCGATGACCGCGATATCGGTGACGATGAGGTCAACGCACCGGGGTGCGGTGAGCTCGTAACTACATTTATCGAGGATTTTGGGCTTGCCATCGAGGGTGGTATGCTCCATAACCACGATGAGCTTCTTGGCTCCAAAGGCCAAATCCATGGCCCCGCCAATGCTGCCAATGCCCCTCTCCGGGAGCAGCCAGTTGGCCAGGTCGCCCCTCTCCGATACCTGCATCCCCCCCAAAACGCAGACGTCAATGCGTCCCCCCCGGATCATGGCGAAGGACTCATCGTGGGAGAAGAAGGACATCCCTGTCTTGGGGGTGACGAATTGCCCCCCCGCATTTACCAGATCGATATCAACCTCCTCGGGGGAGGCGATGGGGCCAAAGCCCAAAGCGCCGTTCTCGGTGTGGAACAGGATCTGCCTCCCCGCGGGGATGAAGTTGACGCACAGGGTGGGGATGCCGATGCCCAGGTTCACCACCATGCCATCCTCAAACTCCCTGGCCACCCTGAGCGCCATGGTATCCCGGTCAAGTCTCGGTTTGCCCTCCTCACCTTCCCTCCTCCTGGGCTCGCCCAGGTACCTTTGCCTCAGCTTCTGTTCGATCCTCTCCCTTTCCTCCTCCATCCCTCCTCCTATAGCTGCCCTTCCCTTCTTATCCTTCGCCCCCCAGATATCGGCGCTATATATCATACTAGACCCGCCTTCTCAAGGGCCACCCGCTGAGCCTCAAAGAGCCTTTCCATTCCCTTTTGCGCCAGGGACAACAGGGAATCGATGGACTTCCTAGAGAAGGGGGTTTGCTCCGCAGTCCCCTGAACCTCCACGAACTCCCCCTCGCTGGTCATCACCACGTTGAAATCCACCTCGGCCCAGAAGTCCTCATCATAGCAAAGGTCGAGGATGGCCTCCCCACCCACAATGCCCACGCTGGTGGCGGCTACTGCGCTTCTTATGGGCGAGGATGAAAGCAGCTCCCTTTTCACCAGGCTGGCAACCGCCTGCACCAGGGCAACATAAGCGCCGGTGATGGCCGCGGTTCTGGTCCCCCCATCGGCCTGGAGCACATCGCAGTCAACGACGAGCGTCCGCTCACCGAGGGCATCGAGGTCGGTGACCGCACGTAGCGAGCGCCCAATGAGGCGCTGGATTTCATGGGTTCTGCCCCCCGCCCTCCCCCCAGCCTCACGGGGGGTTCGGGTGAGCGTGGCTCGGGGAAGCATGGAATACTCGGCGGTGATCCACCCCCTCCCCTCCGCCTTCATGAAGCCGGGGACCCGCTCCTCCACGCTAACGGCACAGATCACCTTGGTATCCCCCAGCTCAATGAGGGCTGAGCCCTCGGCATAGGGCTGAAAGCCGGGAACTATGCGCACCGGGCGAAGCTCATCGTTGGCGCGACCGTCTTTCCTCAGCAATCTGACACCCCTAGATAGCAAAGTATACCACTAGTCTCTGGCGCTGGCAATGAAGCGACCCTGACGCTATAATTAGGCAGAGGTAGCTATGACTTCTTCCAAGAAGGATGCCCCAAAATTGCCGCTGGAAATTCACCTGCGCCGCCTCACCATAGAGGAGGCACTATTCAGGCTGGAGCGCTTCTTAAATGATGCCTTCCTCGCCGACCTGCCCACGGTTCGGGTGATTCACGGCAAGGGAACGGGCACCCTGCGCCAGGCGGTTCGAGAGGCACTGAAGAGCCACCCCCTGGTCAAATCCTTCCGCCCCGCTGAGCTGGAGGAGGGAGGCGATGGTGCCACCGTAGTGGAGCTAGCAAACCACTGATATGACGAGGATTCTGGTTATCTCCGATACCCACGCCAGGAGCATGAGCGAGCTTCCCCAGGAGCTGGTGGAGGCGCTAGCCGAGGGGGACTGGGTGGTTCATTGTGGGGACTTTACCAGCATCGATGTGCTGATGGGGTTGCGCCAGATATCAAGGCGTTTCGTCGCGGTTTATGGCAATGTTGACCCCAGGGAGATTCGAGAGGAGCTACCCCAAAAGGCAACCTTTGAAGTGGAGGGGAAGAGGATAGGGGTCATCCACCCCCCTTGGGGCGGTGCCCCCTTCGGCATAGAGGAAAGAATCGCCGGCGAGTTCTCCGACGTTGATGTCATCCTCTTCGGCCACACCCACGACATCACCCAGAAGGAGATTGGCGGCGTCTTATTCCTGAACCCAGGCCAGGCCTATCCCGCCTTTCGCACCCCAGCCTCCATGGCCATCCTCACCATCGGGCAAGAAGGAATAGATGTGGAGATAAGGACGTTTGAATAGGCTGATCACCTCCCCGCCTCCACCCAAAGCCTTTCCCCATCAGTGGTGAAGCTTATGGTTCCGTCCTCGGAGGTGAGATAGACCATTTCCTCGCCGAGCCTCTCTTTGAGCCTGTCCATGACCTCAGCGCTGGGGAGACCGAAGCGGTTATCAGCGCCCACGGAGACCACCGCTACCTGTGGGGAGACGGCGGCCAAAAACTCAGGGCCGGTGGAGGTGTCCGAGCCGTGATGCCCCACCTTAAGCACTGTGCTCCTCAGCTCAAACCCCTGATCCAATAGATATTGCTCCCCATCCCCAAAGACGTCCGCCGTCAATAGGAAGCTGACATCCCCCATAGCCAGGCGCAGCACCACCCCGTTGTTATTGATATCCGAATCGGTGCCCTCAAAGAATTCCTGGGGCGGGTTTAGCACCTCTATCGTCGCCCCGCCGCCAAGTTCGATCCGCTGCCCCGCCTGGGCCTGGGTGCGCTCGATCCCCTCCTCCTCGATGATGTCCAGCCACTCATCATATGGGTAAGCGGTGTGGGGGAAACATGGCTCCAACACCTCGCCTACCTCATAGCGACGAAGCACCTCCACCAGCCCGCTGACATGGTCAGCCTCGGGATGGGTGAGCACCACCAGGTCAATGCTCCTCTCCCAGTAGGGGAGCTCCTCTCCCAGCCTGAGCATGATCTGCTCCGGGCTTGGCCCGCCATCAACCAGGATATGATGACCTGATGGCGTGGTAATAAGGATGGCATCCCCCTGCCCCACATCCAGGAAGCTGACGCTGAGCCTGCCCCCTGAAGGGGCTACCACTACAGCAACCCAGACAAGGATGGCAATGATCAGGAGTGGAAACAGGACCCATCTTGCAGACAACCTATGAGAGATGGAACCCAGCCCTCCAGCAGCCCTTCGGAAACCGGCCCCAATGCTCAAAAAGACCTCCTTCCTGCCCAGCCAGAGGGCTGCTCCAAAGAGGATGTAATATGCCAAGACCAGGTAGATTTCCATCCTGCCCACCGCCACCGATGAATAGGGCAGGGCGGCAAACAGCCCCACAATGCCGGTCATATATGCCAGGAAGAGCCAGCCCACCCAGCCGATTACCTGGGCCAGGGGAAGGGCAAACAGCCCGATAAGTCCCACCAGGGCTGAGATGACGATGACGGCAGGAAGCGCGGGCAGGGCAAGGAAGGTGGCGGGCAGGCCCACCAGGGAGACATATCCGAAGTAGTAGGCAACGAGGGGAAGCGTGGCCAGGATAGCTGCCAGGGTAAAGGAGAAGCTATCGACCAGGATGTTTGGCGCCCTCGCCCTTGCTCCCCACCCCTGGAATATGGGGGCCAGAAATATGATCCCCGTCACCGCGGCGAAGCTCAATTGGAAGCTGACGCTCCACAAAATCTGGGGACTGATGGCCACCATCAGCGCCGCGGCAAAGGCAAGGGCGGTTATCATGGTGCGCTGTCGGCCAAGATAGGCACCGAGGAGAAAAACGCTGACCATGATGGCGGCGCGCATCACCGAGGGGGACATCCCGGCAAGAATGGCATAGAGCCACAGGGTGCTCAGCGCCACCAGGAAGTAGGTGGGCCTCCGCCTGCCAAAGACGGATACCGAGATGCTGAGCAGAATGCCAGCGATTATGGCCAGGTGAAGCCCGGAGATGGCAAGGATATGAGCCGTCCCTGACCGCTGAAAGTCCTGATACAGGGATGATGGGATATTGCCCCGCAGGCCAAGGAGGAGGGCCTGCGCCACAGCGCCCTGGGGCTCGGAAAGGGATGCCGCCAAAGATTCGGACATCCGTTCCCTGAAGGAATAGAGCCACTGAAGCGGCTTCGACCCGTGCCCGCCCTCCAGGAACTGGACATCGGGATAATAGAGCGTGGTGTAGATCCCTTGACGGGCGAGGTGTGCCCGGTAGTCGAAATCGCCAAGCTGGGGTGGCTCCTCCAGCTCACCCCTCACCCTCAGCATATCCCCGTAGTGATAAAGGGGGAACCTTGCGGTGCGCACCAGGATAACCCCAGATACCTCCTCCCATTCCCCCTCCACCCCTATCTCCCTGGCCGAGAGGTGAAAGGTGGTGGATGAATCCCTGGGCTCAGGCTCCTCATCCACCACCCCGATGACCTCCACCGTCTGCCATCTATATTGCTGGAGCTCATCCCCGGTGGGCACGGCCTGAAAGCGGAGGCCGCCGCAGAGGAAGATGGCGAGGCATAGCCCACACAGGAGGAAGGCTTGCTTCCGGCGCAAGATGAGGGCGAGGAGGAAGGCGGCGAATATAAGGGGTAAGGCGACCTCTAACGGTAGGAACAGCCGGGAGCCAAGATAGATGCCGGCAACAAAGGCGATGCTGAGATAGACCAGCGCCATTTCCCGACCTTTTTCGCCCTACTACTCCACGATGATGAGGTCTTTCAGCTTGTTGTAGGTCCCCTCTCCTATCCCCTCCACCTCCATCAGGTCCTCAACCCGGTTAAAAGGGCCATTCTGTTTGCGGTAATCCACGATCCGCTGCGCCAAAGTGGGGCCGATTCCGGGCAGGACTTCCAGCAGCCAGACATCGGCGGTATTGATATTTACCCTCTGCGGTACATCGCCCAGGCGGGGGACATGGATCAGGTCGCCGTTGCTTAAAGGGGCAGTGAGGTTTAAGGCACCCCGGTCGGCATCATTGGTAAATCCACCCGCCGCCTCCACAGCATCCCGGATGGAAAGAGAGCAGCCCTCAAGGGTATAAATGCCCGGGCTTTCCACCTCGCCGATAACGCCGAAGGTGACCTGGCAGGATGGCGCCAAGGTCACGATCTGCAGCGGCTGTTTCCCCCAGGGGTGCTTATAGAAAAGAACCACCCCTCCGCCGGCGATGACGGCGATCAGAAAAATGACGATGATTGCCTTATACCTTTCAAGCCACCCTTTCAGCATGGCCCTCTCCTTCTAGCATAAAGATGCTGGCCAAATAGGCCAGCACGAAAGCAAAAAACTTAACCTAAGCATATGGCCGGTCCTCCATCTCCGATTTCCCTTTGCCTCCATCACCTCCCCACCCAAAACCGTACGTGAGCTTAGGGTAATCCTGACCTAACAGGCGCGAGCTGCCCACAGCGGACAGGCAGCACAGTCGTGTCTAATCAGAACCTATGGAGCAGTGACTACAATGTTATCAAAGGCAACTTCAGAGAATGTGCCCGCCAACGAACTAACGCCCAAGCAGATATCGCCACCGTGTAAGCGGGCATCGGTAACCTCCACTAGCAAATGCCCGTTGACTGACAGGCTGAGGGTGCTACCCACACACTCAACACGGACTCGGTTGGTAGCGTTTCGCCCCTGCAGGATATGAATCGAGGACGTGGGCTCAACTAAGACGTGCCGCGAGCCTTGGATCCAAGCTAATATCCCGTAGTAGCCGTCAGCACTGATGTCGAAGTCGTAGTAATTGTCATCGAGATATCGGCACACTATTTGATGCCAATTGTCATCGGTGCCTGCGACTAGTTTCGTCTCTACCTCTAGGATGAAATCTGTGAAATGCTGGTGGGCGCAGGAATAGGTGGCAAATCCGGCAGCGGTGTAGGTGGTTACATGTAGCCAGCCTCCTTCATAGGAGGCCCGCCCGTCCTCATCAGCGAAGGTATCCCACCCGCTAGTGCTACTGCTGAAGTCATCCGAATATGGCAGTTGCGTCGGTGTCGCTTCCTCTTCTGCGCCTCCCTCACAGGCGAACGTTGATAACAGCAGCATGGCCAAAAGCGTCAATACAATGAGTTTCTTGGCTTTCATTCCCCGCCTCTTTTCGTTGCCAGCACTGAGGCCAGCGCATATCTTTGGCAGTTTATCTGCCTCATTCCCGCCAACCCCATGCAGCCAGCCTAATCCAACAGGCGGAAGCTGCCCACTACTATGTCAAAGGCGGCTTCATAGTCCTTCCAGCGCTCGGGTGCGCACTCACTGGTGATAGTCCAGGCAGTGGTGCCTGCTACTACATAAACTCGCATCACCTTGATGATGGCCCCCTCGGCTCCCTCCAAAAGGAGAAAGGTATACACGTGTTTGATTGCTGCCCTGCCGCCTATGGTCAGCCCCTCTTCAGATAGGGAATTGTATTCATCAAGCTGCGCCAACTCTTGCTTTGCTTCTCCAAAGTAGGTGCTGAGGCTCATGGGGGAGGGGAGCTCCTCGTTGGCTACCTTGAAGCTGGCCACCGTGCCCCCGCAGACAGGACATCGCCGAAAACAAATGAGAGCCCCCTGCCATAGCTCCTGTGCCGGTTTCTCCCACTCCTCAGGGTACCAGATGGAAAAGCCATTATCCTCATCAGTGTAGACATCATACCCTGCCAGCGGGGTCGGCGTGGGTGCAGGCGTGGGCGTTGCTGCTGGGCTGCCTTCAGCGCAGCCAAAGCCCGATAGCAACAAGATGCCCAAAACCACGATTGCCACCAAGCTCTTGGCTCTCATCCTAACACCCCAGGTCGCCAGCACGAGGTCTGGTGCCCAATATGCTACTAGCCCTATCACCCCCTGTCAACCCGCCAGATATGGGGCTTGTTTTTCAAAGCCAGGCTGTTTTATAATAAGGCAACATCTGGGGGAGGAGACTTGGATGGAGCCTTATGCCTTTTTCAGCAAGAAACTCGTGCCCCTCTCCGAGGCCAAGATCGGCATAATGACCCACGCCTTTAACTATGGCACCGCCTGCTTCGAGGGCATCAGGGGCAACTGGAATACTGATGAGGAGCAGATATATCTCTTTCGCACCAAGGACCACTATCAAAGGCTGCTCAACAATTGCCGCATATTAAAGATCAGCATCCCCTATACCATCGATGAGCTATGTCAGCTTACGGTGGAGCTGGTGGAGAAGAACGGCTATCGGGAGGACATCTATGTTCGCCCCATAGCTTATAAGAGCTCCCACGTCGTGGGGGTAAGGCTCCACGACCTGGAGGACGATTTCCTCATCTTCGTCACCCCCTTCGGCGACTACCTGGATGTGACCAAGGGGATAAGGTGCGGCGTCTCCTCGTGGCGCCGCATCGACGATACCATGATCCCGCCCCGCGCCAAGATCACCGGGCTCTATGTGAATAGCGCCCTGGCAAAGACGGAGGCCATGGAGAATGGCTTCGATGAGGCTATCATGCTCACCCATGATGGGCATGTTTCCGAGGGCAGCGGAGAGAACATCTTCCTGGTGATGGGGGGGAAGCTGGTCACCCCGCCCTCCTCCGATAACATCCTCATGGGGATCACCCGCGATACGGTGATCAAGCTGGCAAGCTGGGAGCTGGGCATCGAGACCATAGAAAGGCAGATCGACAGAAGCGAGCTCTACACCGCCGAGGAATGCTTCCTCACCGGCACGGCAGCCCATGTCACCCCGGTGCGTGAGATCGACCACCGCAAGGTGGGAAACGGCGAGGTGGGCGGGATAACCAAAAAGCTTCAGGATTTATACTTCGACGTGGTGCGGGGCAGGAGCAAGAAATACCTCGATTGGTGCACCCCTGCCTACACCAAGCGGGTTAAGGCGTAAGAATAAGAAAAGGAGTCTGGGGGGATGATCTGGAGTTCCATCCTTGTGGTTATTATGGGCTACCTTCTGGGCAGCTTTCCCACCGCCTACATCGTCGGTCGCCTGATGAGGGGGGTGGACATAAGGGAGCTGGGCGATGGCAATATGGGAGCCGCCAACACATGGCGCGAGTTGGGTGCCAGGGCAGGTATCACCGTAGGCATAGTGGATATAGGCAAGGGGGCAGCAGCGCTCCTCATCGCCAGAGCGATAGGCGTTCCCCTTCCTGTCATCCTGCTCACCGGGCTGGCGGTGGTGGCAGGACACAACTGGCCCATCCTCCTCAAATTCAGGGGGGGCCGGGGAGAGGCCACCACCATCGGGGTTTTGTCCACCATGCTCCCCTATGAGATGCTCATCCTTTTTGGGGTGGCCTTGATACCCTTTGCCATCACCCGTAATGTCGTCATCGCCTCCGCCTTCCTCTTTTCCCCACTGCCCCTGGTGGCCTGGTGGTTCGGGGCACCGGGGGTGCTCATCGCCTATTGTATTGCCCTCCCCTGCCTGGTGGGCTTCACCCATTACATCACCACCAGACACGCTCCAGCCAAGCTCAAAGAAAGGGGTAATGGATAGAAGGTGGCGAGACTCCTTCTGGAGTACCTCATCCTCGCTTTCGTCTCATGCTTGGGGCTATTTCAGCTGATAGCGGTTCGGGAGGGGCTTCACGGAATATCCTTCTTCAACAGGGCCATCTGGGGGTATCTCTTCGCCGCCCTCACCATAGGCGGGTCCCTCTCCTGGTTCTTCGCCGTTGAGAATCGCCTGGTCCCCGGCCTGGTCGGTCCCCAGGTGTTCGCCCTGCTTATCGCTGCCTTCTTCCTCGCCCTGGTAATCACCCTTTCCCTCTCCTCATTGATAAAGAGGAGGAGCCTCTCCAGGCAGGACAATCCTGAGCCGGGGATCGACGCCCTGAGGAGGATGACCTACTTTCAGGCCATTGCTCACCAGCTGAGAAGGGGGAAAAAGGATGGTCTCCGCCGATAGCACCCTCTTCTTCTGGATAAATGGCCTTGCCGGAAAGGTCCCCGTCATCGATAGCATCGTGAGATTCATAGCGAATGACTACTTTATCCCCCTGATCATGGCCCTCACAGTGCTCGCCTTATGGTTCAGCGGGCGAAATCCCGAGGAGAGGGAGCGAAACCAGAGGACGGTTTGGGCTGCCCTGATTGCCGCCGGCTTCGCCTGCCTCGCTGTGGAGATATGTAACCTCTTCTTCGACCGCCCTCGACCCTTCGAGATGTACCCCGGAGCCGTCCAATTGCTTTTCTACCCCCCCGCCGATCCCTCCTTCCCCAGCAATATGGCAGCGGTGACCTTCGGCTTCGCCGCAGGCACATGGCTGGGAAATCGCAGGGTGGGGTGGTTCCTGCTCATCCCTGCCATCCTCGTCTGCTTCGCCCGGGTTTATGTAGGGGTGCACTTCCCCCTGGACATACTGGGAGGGGCAGTGATCGGCATTGGGATGGGCTTTTTTGCCCTCCTCGTTCTGCGCATCGCCGAGCCCATCCCCACCCTGATTCTCAAGCTGATGAGAAGGCTTTATCTGGCCTAGCCTTTTTCGACCTGGGGGCCTCACTTTCACCCACTCCAATTTGGTGATAGAATAGGTTTGTCATCGTTGCCAAAGGGGCCAAGGATTGAAAAGGCATATCATCGAGGTCGAAAATCTGGTGAAGAGGTTCGGCGACCTGGTCGCTGTGGACGACATCAGCTTTAACGTGGAGGAGGGGGAGATCTTTGGCTTCCTCGGCCCCAACGGGGCGGGGAAAACAACCACCATCAATGTCCTCTGCACCCTGTTTAAGCCCACCTCGGGAAGGGCTCGCCTCGCTGGCTTCGATGTGGTGCGCCAGCAGAACCAGGTGCGCCGCTCCATCGGGCTGGTTTTCCAGGACCCCAGCCTGGACCTAAGGCTCAACGCGCTTCAAAATCTCAACTTCCACGCCTACGTTTATGGTGTCCCCCGGGCGGTGAGGAAGAAAAGGATCGAGGAGGTGCTGAGGATGGTGGAGCTCTGGGATAGGCGCAGGGAGGAGGTGAGAAACTTCTCCGGGGGGATGAGGCGCCGCCTGGAGATCGCCCGCGGACTGCTTCACTATCCCAAGGTTCTCTTCCTGGATGAGCCCACCCTGGGCCTTGACCCCCAGACCCGGCACCACATCTGGGATTATATCCTCCATCTCAGGAAAAGGGAGAGCATCACCATCTTCCTCACCACCCATTACATGGATGAGGCCGGCGTTGCCGACCGTATTGCCATCATCGATTATGGCAAGATCGTGGCCCTGGATACCCCTGATGCCCTGAAGAGGATGATCGGCGGCGACATCATCACCCTGAAGACGGAAAATGCTGAGGCGGCAATGGCAGAGATTCGCCACCAGTTCGGCATCGAGGCCCAAAAAGATAGCCAGGGGGTCTTCTTCGAGGTTCCCAATGGGGAGGAGTTCATCCCCCTCCTGGTGAACAACTTCAAAACCGATCTCCACAGCATCAGCATGCGCCGCCCCACCCTGGACGATGTCTTCCTCAAACTCACCGGGCGTGAGATCCGCGAGGAAGCTGGGGGAGAGGCGGCGATGAGGAGACAGTGGGCCATGTATCAGGCGCGGGATCACAGGGGAAGGTTTGGATGAGCAACCTGAGGGCAATATACATCATCTGGTATCGCGACCTGCTTCGCTTCTGGCGGGATAAGGCACGACTTTTCTCCAGCTTTGTTATGCCCTTCCTGTTTCTGGTCATCTTCGGCACCGGGCTCAGCGCCAGCATGCTCCTCCTGGGAAGGGGAACCGAGGAGGCAGGCTACAACTACATCCAGTTTCTCTTCCCCGGGATTGTGGGCATGATCGTCCTCTTCACCGCCGTCATGTGGGGGGTTTCCATCGTCTGGGACCGGGAATTCGGCTTCCTCAAAGAGATCCTGGTGGCGCCTATAAGCCGCGCCGCAGTGGCCATGGGCAAGACCCTGGGCGGCGCCACCATCGCCACCGTTCAGGGAACGGTGATGCTGGTATTTGCCCCCTTCGTTGGCGTCAGCCTATCGGTGTCCCAGGTGCTGCTGCTCATAGTGCTGATGTTCGTCTTCGCCTGCTCCATCACCGCCATGGGAATCCTCATCGCCTCCCGGATAAAGACCATGGAGGCCTTCCAGGTAGTGATGCAGCTCCTCCTTTTCCCCCTCTTCTTCCTCTCGCCGGCCCGATTCCCGGTGCAGAACCTGCCCTCCTGGCTGGGCACCTTGGTCAGAATAAACCCCGTTTCCTATGGGATCGATTCCTTTCGCCAGTCGATACTAGAGCCGACGTCGGCGAACTTCGGCATCAACCTCTTTGGTCACCCCATGTCCATTGCCGAGGACATCCTGCTGGTGGCCCTCTTTGGACTGGTTATGGTTTTGCTTGCCGTATGGTCCTTCAGCACCCAGGAGTGACCTTTCGACCCGGGCGCTGCCATCAAGACAGAAAATGACGCCCCAAAGAGGGGCGTCATTTCATCCGCCCTCAGCTAAGAAAGCTGTTACGCAGCAACTTAAGGCGACAGGGTGAAGCTACCGAGGATTTGGTCAAATATGTCCTGGTATTCGCTCCAGTCGGCCTCCGGGGCATAGCACTTGGCGCCCCACGCGTTTAAGCCGTCTATCACATAGACCTGCTTCAGCTTCATGGCGGTGCCATCATCGGTATAGGTATAGGTGTGGAGGATGGCATCGAGGCCGTCTACCGTGGCATCGATCCCCTCATCAAGGCCGGCGTAATCCGGGTAGTCCGGAGGGATCGTGGTTTCCCGCGCGTAGTCGAAGATGGTCCAGACATCATAGAGCCCGGGCAGCATCGTCATGCCCACGGTGATGTAGACATTCTCGGCGGCTGGATCGGCAATGGCAACAAAGCTCCCCCACCTCTCCACTAGCTCCGCAGACTCCTCCCAGTCCTCGGGGTAGTCGATGGCGTAGTCATCCGCGGTATAGGTCGCCATGGTCACCGTGGGGCCGGGGGTTGGCGTGGGTGTGGGCGTCTTGCCAGGCGTCGGCGTAGGTGTGGGCGTGGGCGTCGGTTCCTCCGCAGGCCCACCACAAGCCACCGCCCCCCCCACAAGCGCTAACAGCAGAACAATAACCAGTGCAAAGGCTAACCTCTTCACTTTCACCTCCTTCTAGCTCTTGATTTAGGTAAACTGTGGAAGGATATATATTCCTCCCCCAGGCTTTTATTGACACTAACATACCTTTTCAGCTTTGTCAAGCCTTTGGGACGGCCTTGCCAGAATCGCCGGAGCTTACCTTCCCTGAACCAGGGAAAGGAACTCAGCGCGGGTAGCAGCCTTGCTCCGGAAAAGGCCCCGGGTGGCCGAGGTGATGATGTTGCTCCCCGGCTTCTTCACCCCCCTGATGGTCATGCACATGTGCTCCGCCTGGATGATCACGGCAACGCCATCGGGCCTGACGGCCTCCCGAATGGCCTCAGCGATCTGGGTGGTGAGCCTCTCCTGAAGCTGGGGGCGGCGGGAGAGGACCTCCACCACCCGCGCCAGCTTGCTGGCACCGACAACAGGCCCATTGGGGATATAGCCAATGTGAACCACCCCGAAGAAGGGGAGGAGGTGATGCTCGCACATGGAAAAGAAGGGGATGTCCTTCAGGATCACCATCTCCTGGTGCCCCTCCTCAAAGCTTACCGCTAGTTCCTCTCTGGGGTCGAGGCCCACCCCCTCGAAGAGCTCGGCGTACATCTCGGCAATGCGCCTCGGGGTACCCACTAAACCCTCCCTTTTGGGATCCTCACCTATGGCCTCGATTATGGAGAGCACCGCCTTTTCAATCTTTGCCTGGTCCACCAATGGCCTCCTTTCAGCGTTTACCGTAGACCTTTCTGTCCAGGTGTCGGATGGCATCCTTTGCTGGCATGGTATAAAGCTCCGCCCCGAGGTAAAGGGCAGGGGCGACTCGTTCTAGATCGAGCGTCTGCTCCGGGGTAAAGACATCCTCGTCGAAGTGAGAGGCAACCACCTCCCCCACAAACCAGACGTGATCGCCATAGGTTTTGTGTTCCACCAACTTACACTCGTACGAGGCATAGGCATCCCGCAACAGGGGCGCCGATGTCTTCAGCGGCTTCTCCCTGGCGATGTCAAACCGGTGGAACTTGTCCACCTCCCTCCCCGAGCTGCCCCCCACCGATGCGATGAGCTCCGCCTTCTCCACGGGCACGAAGTTTATCCCAAATTCCCCGGCCTCCACTATCAGGTCATGGGTGAACCGCTTGGGGGAGATGGCAACCCCGTAAAGGGGAGGGGTGAAGGAAAGGGGGCAGTGCCAAGCGGCCGCCATGGCATTGTCCCTGTCCCCGGCGTGAACGGTGATGATGATGGCCACCCTCGGATAGTGGTGAAAATACTCCCCTGCGCCTTCCATGCTCACTCTGGCCATATCGACCTCCTTTTCTCACCTTATATGGCAACGGACAGGGCGGAGGGCAGCACCCAGAAGCTTGCCGGCGTCTCCCCTAGAAGCTCGCCGTCAGCCTGAACCAGCAGCCTCTCCACCGAGTCAACCCTGATGCTCTTCCCCCGGTAGAGGGCAAGCTTGGGATGGGTGATGTGGGTGCCCCGATAGACCTTGGGGAAGGTCCTCAGCACCTCCAGTTTGCCCACATCCCCAATGATGATCACATCGAGAAGTCCATCACAGAGGTCGGCATCGGGGGCGATCTTCATCCCCCCTGCAAAGTAGCGCCCATTGTTGACGATGATGGAGAAGATCCGCCTCTCCTCCCCCACCCCATCGATCTCCACGCTCACCCCCTTGTTGCCATAACCGCCAAGGGTGCGCAGCAAGCAAATCACATAGGGCATGGTGCCCTTAATCCTCCTCAGGGAGGAACGCCTGAAGCGCTCCACCACGGCGGCATCAAAGCCCAAGCCCGCGGTATTGATGAAAAGGCGGCGCACCCTTTCATCACCCCTCCCATACTCCACAGCGCCAAGATCAATGGTGACCTCTTTGAAGTTCGAAAACAGGCGGCAGGACTGGGTATAGTTCCCCGGGATGCCCAGGCTGCGAACGGCGTCGCCCCCCGTCCCCATGCTGATGATGCCCAACGTCGTCCTGCCCTTCCCCTCCTCATCCACCAGGCCATTTACCACCTCGTTCACCGTGCCATCGCCACCCACAGCGATCACCAGCTCATACCCCTGGACCACCGCATCCCGGGCCAGCTGGGTGGCATGCCCCACCCCCTGGGTGAACTCATGGTCAAAGGAGAGGCCCGCTTCCTGAAGCAGACTTCTGATGTGGGGCCACCTCTTACCACTGAGCCCACACCGACAGGTGGGGTTGATGATTACCTTAGCCCGAGACATCTCTAAACCAAGCCCAAGGATTTCTCGATGGCGGCTATATCCGCGGGGAGCTCGGCGGGGGGCTGGGCAATCTCCACCGCGGTATCGGGGTCCTTAAGCCCGGAGCCGGTGATGATGCAGACCACCTTCTTGCCCTTTAGCTCCAGGCCTTGCCTTGCCACCTTCACCAGGCCAGCCACGGAGGCAGCCGAGGCTGGCTCCCCAAAGATGCCCTCAGAACTGCCCAGAAGCCGATAGGCGGAAAGGATCTCCTCATCGCTCACCGAGTCGATGCGCCCCCCCGATTCATCCCTTGCCGCCACCGCCCCCTTCCAGCTTGCCGGATTGCCGATGCGGATCGCCGAGGCCACCGTCCTGGGCTCCTCGATGACCCTCCCCTGGACAATGGGAGCAGCCCCCTCGGCCTGAAACCCCATCATCCCGGGGGTGCTCTTTGACCGGCCTGCCCTCTGATATTCCAAAAACCCCTTCCAGTAGGCGGTGATGTTTCCCGCATTGCCCACAGGGATGAAAAGGTAGTCGGGGGCATCCCCCAGGGCATCGACGATCTCAAAGGCAGCGGTTTTCTGCCCCTCGATGCGATGGGGGTTGATGGAATTGACCACGGTGATGGGGTACCTCTGGGTCAGGGCGCGCACCAGGCTTAGTGCATCATCGAAGGAGCCATCGATGGAGATGATCTTTGCCCCATAGGCTAGAGCCTGGGCCAGCTTTCCCAGGGCAATTCCCGCCCTGGGGACGATGACCAAGGTTTCAAGTCCAAATCTGGCCCCGTAGGCCGCCGCCGAGGCGCTGGTGTTTCCCGTGGAGGCACACATGATGGCGCGGCTTCCCCCCTCCACCGCCTTGGCCACGGCCACCACCATGCCCCGATCCTTGAACGAGCCGGTGGGGTTGCACCCCTCTAGCTTGAAGTAGAGCTCGCCGCAGCCGATCTCCTTCTCCAGCCGCTGCGACCTCACCAGGGGCGTATCCCCCTCCCCCAGGGTGATCATCGGGGTCTTTGGGGTTATGGGGAGGAACTGACGGTATCTTAATAGAACGCCTTGTTTCATTTTTACCTTTTATCGCCCGGCAACCGAATTCGATTTGGGTAATCTTTCTTGTACCTATTGATTATCCCTCCAATTTGCCTTTTTAGTTCATCCCTTTTCGTTAATAGGAAGAATATAATCTCATTGTCGGATATATATTGGCAAATCATCTGTTTGCTCCTCAACTCATTCGACCTTCTGCTAAGGTATTCTTTATGATCCTCTCTCGGAAAATGTTGGTATATCATCAGTATTGAATCTTCATCCATACGGTCATAAAGATATTTAACTTCGCTACGTAGAAGATGCTTCTCTTTCGAATTTTGAATTTCTAATCCAATATCAGGGTCTACAAAGACCAAAGATTTATGCAGGAATCCTTCAGGTATATTTTTGAAATAATCGCCTCTTATCCTATTATTGAAATATTCATGACCTTTATAAATACGTATTTTAAAGCCCTTTAGTTTAAAGTATTTCTCTATCTCCGTAAAATCTCTTTTATCCCCGTCTATTTCTTTGTCTATGTATGGCTTCAGAAATTCTATTAGCTCTTCGTTCTTCGTCCCTGGCCTACCAAATTCCTTAGCCCTATCAAAATCTCTCTTATTACCATCTCTTCTTCTAGGGTCATTTTTTGTTAGCATGGGAATGAAGGTAAATCCTTGTAAGGAGCCCATCTCCTTCAAAATCCGTTGAATCAAATCATACTTAAATAAATCCCTAACATCTCCAAAATATTGGTTCTTCATAACTCGTTCACATCCCCACTGCACATGTCCTTTAATCCTCGACCCTGATGAAGCTGGAGATTTGCTTTACCACATCCAGCTTCTCTATCTGCTTGAGCGCCCTTTGCATCGCCTGCTCCTGGGCGGGGTAGGTCATGAGCACGATCTCGGCCACATCCGCCGAGATATCGCTTTCCTTCTGGATCACCGAGGAGATGCTTATCTGGAGGTCGCCCAGGATCCTGGAGATCTGCGCCAATACGCCGGGGCGGTCATCGGTGATCATCCTGAGATAATATCTGGTCTCGATCTCCCAGATGGGCCTTATCCTCTTTGTGGGGTCAAGCCTCAGCCTGGGGGTGATGCTCACCCCGAGGTTGATCCGCTGCGCCAGATCGATGACATCGGCAACCACAGCGCTGGAGGTGGGCAGGGCACCAGCCCCCTCCCCGTAGAAAATGACCCTCCCCACCAGGTCGCCTTCCACCTGAACCGCATTATAGACGCCATCCACCTTGGCCAGGAGGAGCTCCTCGGGGATAAAGACGGGATGGACGCGAACCTCGATGGAGCCATCCTCCTCCTTGGCGATACCAAGGAGCTTTATGGCGTAGCCCAGCTCATTGGCATATCTAAAGTCATGGGAAGAGAGGCGGGAGATCCCCTCGTGGTAAACATCCTCAGGGTGAACCTGGGCGTGGAAGGCCAGGGTGGCCAGGATGGCAAGCTTATAGGCAGCGTCGATGCCCTCAATATCGTTGGCCGGGTTGGGCTTGGCATAGCCCCGCTGTTGTGCCTCCCTCAGGGCGGAGGAGAAATCCAGCCCCTCAGCGGCCATCCTGGTGAGGATATAGTTGGTGGTGCCGTTGATGATGGCGTGAATCGCTGAGATCCGGTTGGCCAAGAGGTCCTGCTTGAAGGGGGCAATGAGGGGGATTCCCCCACCCACGCTGGCCTCATAAAGGATGTCCACCTTCTTCTCCCGGGCCAAGGAGAGGAGCTCAGGGCCATGTTTGGCGATGACCTCCTTATTGGCGGTGACCACGTGCTTCCCCCTGGCCATGGCCTCCTTTATAAGCTGAAGGGCCGGGCTCTCCCCGCCGATAACCTCGATGACGATGTCTATCTCGGGGTCATCGAGGATTTCCCGCGGGTCGGTGGTGAGCAGGCGACGCTCCACCTTAAACGGGCGTTTCTTTGAGGGGTGTCGCACCAGTATCTTTCTCAGCCTCAGCGGGCAGCCCACCTGATGGGAAAGGGCCTCCGCCCTCTCCACCAGGGCCCTGGCCACCCCACCACCAACCACCCCCAAACCCATCAGCCCGATGCCAATGCTCTGCCTCACTTTATCCTCCTAGCTAACCCGCCCCACAGCCCACTCATGTATCCTATCCAGATCGAGGTTTGGGTTTCGTTCCACCTTTTCATCCTTTTCCTGGGCAAGCCAATTATTGAACGCCCTATCCATGAGCTGCTCCCTCAACTCCTCATCCAGCGCCCGGTTCTGCTCCCGCTCCAGCACCTTTATCACCCAGTAGCCCTGGACGGTGAGGAAGGGCTGGCTCACCTCCTCCAGCTCCAGGTTGAAGGCAACCTCATCGAACGCCTTGCCCTTGATCCCCTCTGGGATCCAGCCCAGGTCGCCCCCCTCTTCCTTGGAGGCCTCATCCAGGGAGAGTTCCTGGGCAAGGGCAGCAAAATCCTCGCCCTGCTCAAGCCTTTGCATCACCGTTGCCGCATCCTCCTCGGTGGCGACCAGGATTCCCTGAACGTGAAGCTGCAATGCCTCTTGGGGAACCTGCTCCCTTAGGTATTCATCCAGCTTTGCCTGCAAAAGCTGGTACTCAAAAAACCATCGAAAATCCTCCTCGGCGAGGCCCGAGTTGGCGACGGCCTGCTGGTAGGCCTGCTCAAACTCCTCCTCCCCCACCTCTTCATCCTCGGGGAAGAGGACGCTTCTGATCTTATCGGTGACCTCCTCATCGGAGACCTCAATTCCCAGATCCTCCACCCGCTGACTCATCAGCTCATATTGCTCCAGCATCAGCAGGGGGTAATCCCTAGGGGTCTGGGCGGAGATACCAAGTAACTCAGCCATACGGAGATAATCTTCACCGGTAAAGCTGACAGTGCGTATAGTGCCGTTCACCGTTGAAAGCCACGCCCTTCCCGGGGCAATGCTTGATGCATAATATCCATAGCCAACGATCGCCAGGATGACAACGATGGTTAAAGCAGCCAAAGAGATGAGCATCCTTCGCCGTCGCCTCTCCCTCTGCCATCGGGCGAGGCGACGCTTGGTGACCTCTCGCCCTGGCGGCGCCTTTCCCTTCCTTGCCAAGTCAAGCTCCGTTTTCGCCCCGATGGTGGGGATTTAAACTGGCGGAGATGCACAGGGGAGCTAATCCCTTAGACCAACCCCCCGGTCTTGCGGATATGGGCCGGGGTAAAGGGCAATAAGGCAAGATGGCGTGCCCGCTTCACTGCCATCGCCAAAGCCCGCTGGTGCTTGGCACAGGTTCCCGTCCTGCGCCGGGGCAGGATCTTGCCCCGGTCCGAGATATAGCGACGAAGCAGCGAGGGGTCCTTGTAATCGATATCCTCCGCCTTAGCCACGCAGAAGGAACAGACCTTGCGCTTTGGGATATACCTCCTGGCTCCCTTCCTCGCCTTTGCCTTCTGGGACTTCGAAGTCACTTTCCTACGAGCCAAATGATCTTACCTCCCTTAGAAGGGGAGCTCCTCCGGCTGCACTTCCTCCTCCGGCTGCACTTCCCCCTCCCCCTCCTCAGGGAGCGGGGCAGCAGCGGGGCGATCCAGGAAAATCACCCGGTTGGCCACGATCTCGTTAGTGAACCTCCTCTGCCCATCCTGCCCCTCCCAGGTACGTGTTCTAAGCCTGCCCTCGATATATGCCCGCCTTCCCTTAGCCAAGAACTGGTTGCAATTCTCCGCCAGCTTGCTCCAGGTGACAACGGTGAACCATTCCGTCTCCTGCCTTCTTTCCCCCTCAGGGGTGGTATAGGTTCGCGTGGTAGCGATACGAAAGGAGGTAACCGGATTCCCGCTGGGGGCAAATCTCATCTCGGGGTCGGTTCCCAGATTGCCAATGACCATAACCTTGTTCAAACTCGCCATCTCACCCGCTCCTTTCAGGATTCACTTATCCTCACCAGCAAATGGCGCATAATCTCATCGGAGAGCTTCAAGCTTGCTTCCAGATCCGCGGTCAAACCTGGCTCCATCTTGAACTGGGTCAGAACGTAATTACCTTCCATGAACTTCCCTATGGGGTAGGCAAGCTTTCTTCTACCCCATTGATTCACCTCGCTAACGGAACCACCCCTTTCAGTTATAAGTCGATCTATCTTCTCTAAAGTGGCAGGGATCTCCTCCTCAGCGACCTCGGGGCTGATGATCAATACCAGCTCGTAGTCCCGCAACCAGTTGCCTCCATTTTTGGCAATTATACATGAAAAAGCCAATGGCAACAAGGCTAAGGGCCTAAACCAGGCACGGGGAAAGCGCTGGAGATCTCTGCCACCTCTTGGCGCACCTCCTCATATGCCTTCTCCTCGCCGATGTTGGTGAGAACCTTCACCATGAGTGGGGCAATACGCCTCATCTCATTGGCACCAAAGCCACGGCTGGTCACCGCAGGGGTGCCCAGCCGGATGCCGCTGGCAACCTGGGGGGGGCGAGAGTCGAAGGGTATGGCATTCCTGTTGACGATGATCCCCACCGCCTCCAGCACCTGCTCCGCCTCCTTTCCCGTCAGCCCCATCTCGGAGAGATCGACCAGGATGAGATGATTGTCCGTCCCCCCGGAGACGAGGCGAAGCCCCCCTCGCTGAAGCTCGGCGGCCAGGATGCGGGCATTCTCCACCACGGCTCGCTGATAGCTGGCAAACTCCGGCCTCATCGCCTCGCCAAAGGCAACTGCCTTCGCTGCGATGACATGCATCAGTGGACCACCCTGAACCCCGGGGAAAACCGCCTCGTCCAGGCGGGAGGAAAACTCCGCCTTTGACAACAAAAAACCACCCCGAGGCCCTCTCAGCGTCTTATGGGTGGTAGAGGAGACGATATCGGCATGGGGAACGGGGCTGGGGTGCACCCCGGCAGCCACCAGCCCTGCCAGGTGAGCGATGTCCGCCATCAACCGGGCACCCACCAGGTCGGCGATGTGGCGAAACCGTTCAAAGTCGATGATCCGGGGATAGGCGCTGGCGCCAGCAACGATGAGCTTTGGCCTATATCTTAGCGCCAGCCTTTCGATCTCCTCATAGTCCAGCCGCTCCGTTTCCCGGCTCACCCCATAGAGGATGAAGCGATAGAACCGCCCCGAGAAATTGACCCCGCTGCCATGGGTGAGGTGCCCACCATGGGACAGCTTCATCGCCATCACCGTATCGCCCTGATCCAAGAGGGCGAGGTATGCCGCCATGTTGGCCTGGGCACCGCTGTGGGGCTGGACATTGGCATGCTGGGCACCAAAAAGACTCTTCGCCCTCTCCCTGGCTATCTCCTCCACCAGGTCAACCTCGCTGCAGCCCCCGTAGTAGCGATGCTGGGGGTAGCCCTCGGCGTACTTATCGGTGAGCACCGAGCCCATGGCCTCCAGAACCGCCTTGCTGGTGTAGTTCTCGGCAGCGATGAGCTCGATATTACTCCGCTGCCGCAGCTCCTCACGGCAGATCGCCTCACCAATCTCAGGATCGCTCCTATCTAAAACACCCATTACGACTACCCCTTAAAAAGAAAGCCACGCAACCCCGTGGCGTGGCCCCCTTGAACCATCTCCGCTGCTCTTCCCCTACAGGCTTTGCCACCCCTATGCCCGATCCAACGATTCCCTCCCCGTTCATAGGATAGTCTACCTCACCATACCCCCCCTGTCAACAACCGCTATTTCGATGAGGGCCAGCAGCCCCCCCGAAACCAGGGAATGAGCGCCAAGGATCACCGGAATGGGGGCTTCAACGGCCGCCTGGGTGAATTGGCGAATAAAGGGATGAGCTATCTTCTCAGGCTGCCCCAAATCGGAATAGAAGCGATCGGAGCGGGAGGGCCGAAGTCCAAGGTGGCTGAAGATGACCCGGGAGTCGATGAAGGCAGCATGGCCCAGCTCGCCCAGGGTGTCAAAGAAGCGATGAAGCCCCACCCTCTCCAGGTAGAAGCCGAGGATGGAATGAACCTGGCTGCGGCGGTCAGCCTGCATCCCCCGCTCCTCGGCGAGGATGCGCACCCGGCAGGCAGTCCCCCCCTCCAGCTGAGACCAAACATGGCTGCCAACCCGCCCTGCCACCAACACCTCAGCATCCTCATCGCCCAAATAGCTCATCGCCACCTCCAGGCGTGAGGTATCCAGGTCCAGGCTATCCACATAGGCTGTGGTATGGTTTCCCAGATTGGGGTGAAGCTTGAGGACGAGGACATCGGTGGGGGTATCCACGTCAAACTGATAGGCGGCGGTGCGGGGAAGCAAAACCTGCCTTAACCCAGCCTGGTGTGCCAGAAGCTGGGCCAGCAGATTATCGGTGGCAGGGAGGTCGATGGCATCTATTGCCTTGCCCGGGGTGAAGGCAACGATGTCGGCGGAATAGGGATTATTGGTAATCACCGTATCGGTTGCCCGGGAAAGCTGCTGGGCAACCGCACCCAGCTCCGGAGCGGAGAGAAGGGGAATGCTCCCCCCGCCAACGTAGAAGGGCTGCTCAATATCGTGCCTTTCGATAACCTCCCTGAGCCTCGTGCCAAAATGAAATGGGCCTTGGCTTGACTCGACCATTACCCATGGGACAAGCCCGTGGCCCATCGCTTCCCTGTCGGTAACCAGGATAATGGGTTGAAAGCTCCCCTGCGCCCGCTCTATGGTATCCCTGGCAATGGCATGCCTACATGCTGCAACCATTTCCTCCACCGGGCTGCCCCCCATGCCGCCGAGGAAAAGGATGAGGCTAGGACCTGCCATCAAACCTCCCTTGCCAGCGTGAGTCCCCACACCGAGGCGGCTCCTGCCCCCTTCAGCGCGGCGGCACAGGAGTCAAGGGTGGCACCCGAGGTGCACACATCGTCGATGAGGAGGATGTCTTTCCCCTCCAGCTCGCCGCGGCAGGAGAAGGCATTGGCAACGTTTATCTGGCGCTCCAAAGCGCTCCTCGTTCCCGTTTGGGGTGGGGTGTTGTGCACCCGAACCAGTAGCCCCTCAGCCAGCGGCAGCGAGCAAAGCTTCGCCAGCTCCCGGGCAAGAAGGGAGGACTGATTATAGCCCCGCTGGCGCAGGCGGCGGGGATGAAGGGGTACCGAGATCAAGACATCGCCGGGAAGGGGGTTCCCAGCCAGATATTCCTCCATGAGCTGGGCCAGGGGGGCGGCCAGAGCCTTCACATTTCCGTATTTCAGGGAGTGAATTGCCTGGCGCACCGCCCCCTCAAAGCGAAATGGGGAGCGAATGCCATCGATATAAAGCGAACGCGCCTCACAGCCAGGACAGAGGGTGCCAAAAGAAAGAGGGGCACCACACCTGGCACATAGAAGGGGTGAAAGCCGAGGAAGGGATGATCTGCAGGAAGGGCAAAGAAAGCTTCCCCTCACCCCACAACCAACGCACCAGGGAGGAAAGAAAAGGTCAAGAACCGTCCCTTTGAGCTGATTTAGCTGGGCGACTAAGTTCACCGTAAAAAGGGGGACCTGCTTCCCCGAACGATATTGGAAAGGGCTTTTAGCGCGGCCGGGGGCTATATGATGCCCCACTAATGATGGGCTCGTTCACATAAACATCGCCGTTCCTGATCTTTAGGTTGAAGCCACAATCGAGATTGGTACAAACCCATGCCTTGTAGTGGATGGACGCCCCTTGACTGCCGAAGTCCGACAAGGGGACTAGATCACCCACCTTGCACTTCTGGCATTTGGGAAAGCCACTGTTCTCCAAGAGCCACCTCCCGACCTTTAATTAACGCCTCGAAGTATACTACTAAACATCGTTTTTTGGCAATAGGCTTTCCAGGGAAATCGAGGAAATTCGACTATAAATTGCCCCTTTGGGGGTGAGGGTGCTCCGCATCAGGCTTATCTCACCCACCTCAAAGGGGAAACCCCCTTCAAACTTGGTAATGCTCACCAGCTCCCCCAGCCTCCGCCGCTCCTCGGGGGATGCCCCCTGCCTAAATCTCCCCAGGGTGAGATGGGGGGCGAAGGAGCGGGATTCCACGGGGAAGCCGAGGGGAAGCAGGACGTGATCGATGCCCTGCTTGAGGGCAGCCAGCCTTTCCACCTCTCCGGCTACCGCCACCCAAAGCACCTGGGGTCGCCTCAGATTGGGGAAGGCCCCCAGCCCCCCCAGCTCCAGGCAAAAGGGTGGTATGCCCTTCGCCGCCTGGGCCATGGCCTCCGTTATCTGGGGTGCCTTACCCCCGGCGACGTTCCCCAGAAACTTGAGGGTAAGATGAATTCCCTTGGGGTCAACCCACTTCACACAGGGATGCTGCTCCGGCCTCAATCTGCCCTGCACGGAGGAAAGGCCACCTTCCACCTCATCGGGCAGCTCAATGGCGATAAAGGCTCGAATCTGCTCCATGATCCCTAAAGGCCGAGAAGCCTTGTCGCATTCCCTCCCAGGATCAAACCCTCCGCCTCCTCCTCCAGGCCAGCGGAACGAAGCTGCGACATGATCCGGCTGGGGGGAAGCAGCGGATAATCGCTGCCAAAAAGGATTTTGTCCGCACCCAATATCTGGCTCACATATTTGAAGACCTGGGGCTGATAAAGGAAGGGGGTGGCTGCGGTATCGAAAAAGACGTTCCCGAGCGCCTGACGTACCTCAGGCATCAAGGCATAGAAGGGCAAGCCACCACCCCAGTGGGCGCAGACGATGGGGAGTTGGGGAAACTGGGAGATGAACCTATAGAGCATATCAAGGGTTACGTTCCCCTTTCCTGGATATAGGTGCCCCACCGGCTCCGAGGAGTGGGTAAGGAGGATGAATCGGTGATGTGCTGCCGCCTCCACAATGGGCCTCATCACCACCTCATCCCCCAGATCGAACCCCTGGATATCGGGCCTCAGCTCCCCGATGCCCTTTATCCCCCCGCGGGCGCAGCGCTCCATCTCGGCGACGGCCTTCTCTCCCGCCCTGGGCTGAAGGGCACAGAAGCCTACCAGCCGATCTGGATAGCGAGATATCGCTTCCATGATATAATCATTCGTTTCCTGGCATAGCTCGTGGTCCGTCCAGCCGATGTTGAGGATGATGGAGCGGTCGATGCCCTCCCGGTCCATGCTGGCGATGAGGTCCTCAGCGGTGGCAATTTTGGCCTTGGGGTTGGAATAGAGGTGGGCAAAGCAGGGGTCACGCCCCAGATAGTGCTCCCTGCCTTCCCTCAGCTTTGGCGGGAAAATATGGGTGTGAAAGTCCACGATCACGCTCCGATTTTAGAGGACATTTGGCCCGTGGTCAATATGCCCATCTAGGCCAGCCAGACGGAGCCTCCGGGGTCAACAAATCTATAGACAACAAGTAATGGTTACTGTATAATAACCCAACGAGGCGAGGAGGTATAGATTGCCCTCAAAGAAGCGAAGGACCATTAGAGCAAATCCCTCAGCCTCGGCAGCGAAAGCTAGGGCCGAGGCTACTTCTTCTCAGGCGATAGCGAAGCCTCTCACCGTGGAGGCGTTGAAGGAAAGGGCGAAAAAACTGCGCCGCCACATCATCGCCATGACGGCAAGGGCGGGCAGCGGGCATCCCGGCGGTTCCCTTTCCTCGGCGGAGATCATAACCGCCCTCTACTTCAATTTCCTGCGCCACGACCCCAGAGACCCCCGCTGGCCTGACCGCGACCGATTTGTGTTAAGCAAGGGCCATGCGGCACCGCTGCTTTATGCCGCCCTTGCCGAAACTGGCTATTTCCCCGTGGAGGAGCTTTTGACCCTCAGAAAGCTGGATAGCAGGATGCAGGGTCATACCGATATGACCACCACCCCAGGGGTGGAGATGTCCGCTGGCTCTCTAGGGCAGGGCTTATCCTTCAGCATCGGCATTGCCCTTGCCGCTCGCCTCGACCGCCGCGATTACCGCGTCTACGTTCTGCTGGGGGATGGGGAGTGCGATGAGGGGCAGGTCTGGGAGGCAGCGATGGCTGCCTCCCACTATAAGGTGGATAACCTGGTTGCCATCGTCGATCGCAACCAACAGCAGATCGATGGCTGGACCTATGATGTGATGGATACCGAGCCCCTGGCCGAGAAGTGGCGCTCCTTCGGGTGGCACACCATCGAGGTCGATGGGCACGAGCTAGCCCAGATCCTGGCTGCCCTCGATGAGGCAAAGCAGGTGAAGGGAAGGCCAACGGCCATTATCGCCCATACCACCAAGGGGAAAGGGGTCAGCTTCATGGAGAATAACCCCGAGTTTCATGGCAGGGCCCCTACCCCCGAAGAGGCGGAGAGGGCGCTTAAGGAGCTGGAGTGATGGCCCTGGAGAGGTACACCAGGGAGGCCTATGGGAATGCCCTTCTCCAGCTGGGCAGGGAGAACGAAGACATCGTGGTCCTCGATGCAGACCTCTCCCGCTCCACCATGACCCGCATTTTTGCCATGGAGTTTCCCCACCGCTTCTTCGATTGTGGCATCGCCGAGCAGAACATGATGGGAATTGCCGCCGGCCTCGCCGCCTCGGGAAAGACCGTCTTTGCCAGCACCTTCGCCGTTTTTGCCTCCTCCCGCTGCTATGACCAGGTTCGCATGTCCATCGCCCAGCCCCGTCAGAACGTTAAGATCGTGCCCAGCCATGGCGGAATCACCGTGGGGGAGGATGGCTTTTCCCACCACTCCATCGAAGACCTGGCCCTGATGTGCTCCTTCCCCAACTTCACCGTTATCGTCCCCGCCGATGCCGTGGAGGCAGCCCAGGCAGTGAGAGCGGCAGCAAATACCTATGGCCCCTTCTATATCAGGCTCTGCCGCCCCAAAACGCCGCTGATCTTGGGGGAGGATTATCGCTTCATCATTGGCAAGGCAGCAACGCTGAGGGAGGGGAAGGATGTCACCATCATCGCCTGTGGCCTCATGGTGGCCAGGGCACTTCAGGCCGCCCACAACCTGATACGAGACGGAATCGATTGCCGGGTGGTTAACATGTCCACCCTCAAGCCCTTAGATGAGGATGTCATCGTCAAGGCAGCAAAGGAGACCGGCGCTATCTTGACCGCGGAGGAACACCTTCAGCACGGCGGGCTGGGGAGCAGGGTCTCTCAAGTGGTGGCCAGGTACCATCCCGTCCCCATGTCCTTCCTCGCCATAAGGGATTTCTACTCCCCTTCAGGAAAGCCGGAGGAGCTTATGGAGCGGCACGGCCTCACCGTGGAGGGAATCGAGCAAGCGGTGCGCTCCCTCATCTCCAGGAAGCCTTAGCCTCTGACCTGACCGCTGCCCATGATCACCCACTTATAGGTGGTGAGCTCCTTTAGCCCCATAGGGCCGCGGGCATGAAACTTCTGGGTGCTGATCCCCACCTCAGCCCCCAGCCCGAATTGACCGCCATCGGTGAAGCGGGTGCTGGCATTGACATAGACGCAGGCAGCATCCACCTCATCCAAGAAGCGCATCGCAGCGGAGTAGTCCTCGGTTACGATGGCCTCGGAATGCCCCGAGCCGTAGCGCTGGATGTGCTCCAGCGCCTCATCCAGAGAATCAACAACCCTTATCGCCGCAACCAGTGCTAGAAATTCCTTCCCCCAATCGGAATCGGATGCTGGGGCGACCTTAAAGTTCGAAAAAGAGAGGGTCGCAAGCGCCCGCTCATCGCAGTGCATCTCCACCCCAGCCTGGGCCCACTCTCCGGCAATCATCGGCAGAAAGCGCTGGGCAACATCGCGATGAACCAGCAGGCAATCCAGGGCATTGCACACCGTGGGGCGCTGCACCTTGGCGTTGTAACAGATGGCAACCGCCTTATCCAGGTCGGCGGTGCTATCCACATAGGTGTGGCACACGCCAACCCCACTGGCAAGCACGGGCATGGTGGCATTCTCGGCGACCAGCGCCACCAGCGCCTCGCCACCACGGGGGATGATGAGGTCGATGGCGTCCTTCATCCTTAGCATCTGATTTACCAGCTCCCTAGCGGTGGACTCGATGAACTGCACCGCATCCGGGGGAACCCCCGCCTCCCCAACGGCGTCCTTTATCACCCTGACCAGGGCCCCGTTGGAGCGGAGCGCCTCCTTTCCCCCCCTGAGGATCACCGCATTCCCCGACTTGAGGCAAAGGGACGAGATGTCCACGGTGACATTGGGGCGGCTCTCATAGATGATTCCGATAACCCCCAGTGGCACCCTCCTCCGCTCAAGGTGCAGCCCATTGGGAAGCACCCTGACATCGAAGCTCTCCCCAACCGGGTCGGGGAGGGAGGCAACGGTGCCCACATCCTGAGCCATGGCCTGAAGCCCGGACGAGGTGAGGAGCAGCCTGTCGAGCATAGCATCGCCCATCCCGCTGGCCTTGGCCTCATCACAGTCGAGCTTGTTAGCTTCAAGGATCTCCCCCTCCCTGGAGACGAGGCTTTGAGCGATATTCATTAGCGCCCTGTTCTTCACCTCGGTGGGAAGGTGAGCCAGCGTTCTGGAGGCAGCCTTAGCAGCCTTTCCCTTCTTTTCGAGCTCCTCCATGGCAGATGACATGGCATTAACTCCCTTCTAACGGCAATTGCTCCTCTTTCTTAGAAACCTTGGGCGCTTTGGCATAGGGGGAGGTTGGCGACGGCATGTCAACAGCCTTACCCCGCAACAATTCCTCAATTGTCAGGATTTGAATCTTGGGATACTCTTTATTCCAGAGCGGCGAATGATAGCTGCCAGCGCTCACCGCCTCTGTTCTCATCTCTCTGGTGGGAGGCTCCAAAGTTATGAAGACGCCCATGGCATGCCGGCTGGCGATGTCCTTTAATTCCCTGATGTCCTTCACATGAACATGGCCACTCTTTACAGAGACGACAGCCCGCTTCATACTCGGTTTGCCCGTAGCCTCGTCCCTATCTACAAAGTCAATGACGCCGTCAATCCCCTTGTCAGCACCCTTCCTGCGCTCCTCAGGGAAGGGCTTGGCCTTGATACGGCTCAGCGCCCACCACTGGAACTGATAGCGGTCTTGCCTGGCTAAGGCTTTAGCTCCCGCTACATCCACCGGCTCACCAATAGCCTCAACCTGAATGCCACGGAAAGTGTCTTCCAGACGACTTCGCATAACGGCGATTGCCAGATGGGTGATGTCGATGCCAATCCAGCGCCTGTTTAAGCTATGCGCCGCCACAAGCGTGGTGCCACAGCCGCAAAAGGGATCAAGGACGACATCACCCTCATTGGAGCTTGCCTTGATGATACGCTCCAGTAGCGCTTCTGGCTTCTGAGTGGGATAGCCGAGGCGCTCCTTTGCGGAGGGAGGGACGAACGGGATGTGCCAAACATCATGTTCAGGGACTCCTTGTTCTCTGGTTGTCGTCACTAAATAGGGCTCTTCGCCTCGCTTAAACCTGTGTAAGATACCTTGCCGTTTTCTCTCAAGGGAACCAGCGGTGTAGGGTGTGAACTGCGTATTGAACTTATAGTTTCCAGTCTTTGTGTAGAAAAACAAAGTCTCATGTAATCTTTGAAATCTTTTGGCTTGAGCAGTCCAACGCCGATAATGCCACACAATCTCATTCTGAAAGTTCTTGACCCCAAACACCTGATCCAGCACGAGCTTAAGGTAGTGGCTGGCGGTGGGGTCGCAGTGGAGATAAAGGCAGCCTGTATCTTTCAAAACACGGTGAAGCTCCACCAGGCGGATGGTCATCATCACGAGGTAGGCGGTAACATCGTTTCGCCCCAGGCCATCAACCATGGCATCTATTAGCTTCGCCACCTTCGGCGGCGCGGTATTAATGATCTCCTGAAAGGTGTCCTCCGCTGCCTGATCCCAGTGCCATGTATCGCTGAAAGCCTTTATCTGCGCCGCAGAAAGCTCGCCTGTCGCTTCCTTGAACAGAATGTTGTAGTGCCTCTTGCTGCTGAAAGGCGGGTCAAGATAAATCAGGTCAATGGAATTAGCCGGGATGTATTTGCGCAAAATTTCAAGATTGTCGCCATAATAGAGAACATTGATCTTTAACTCATCCATGCCGCCACCTCCTACAAAATGACCAAATTGTTCCGGTGCACCACCTCATCCCCGTATCCATAGCCGAGAAGGCTTTGTATCCTGTCAGAGCGAGCGCCCTTGATCACGGCGATCTCCCTTGAGCTATAGTTAGATATGCCGCAGGCAATCTGATTGCCCTCGGTGTCAACGACGTTCACCGCATCGCCGCGCTCAAAATTGCCCTCCACCTCCCTGATGCCTGCGGGAAGCAGGCTCCGGTTCTGCTCCCTCAACGCCACCACCGCCCCCTCGTCCACCACCAGCCTCCCCCTTGCCGCCAGCCCGCTGAGCATCCAGCGCTTCCTGCTCTCCATCTTGCTGGTCGCCGCCAGGAAGAGGGTGCCTATGGACTCTCCTGCCACCAGCCGAAGCAAGATGTCCCTCTCCCTGCCATCGGCGATGATCACCGAGGCTCCGGAGGCGGTGGCCAGCCTGGCCGCCTGAATCTTGGTGGCCATGCCACCGTGCCCCCGGCCCCTGGTGCCGCCAGCGAGGCGCTCAATGGCCTCATCGATCCTGTCCACCCGAGGGATGAGGGTTGCCCTTTTGACCTTGGCCGGGTCTGCGGTATAGAGCCCGGCAACATCGCCCAAAAGCACCAGCAGGTCGGCATCTACCAGATTGGTCACCATGGCGGAGAGGTTATCGTTATCGCCGAAGGTCGCCCCCTCAAGCTCGTCTACGGCCACCACATCGTTCTCATTGACGATGGGCACTACCCGGAACTCGAGGAGGGCAAGAAGGGTGTTTCTGGCGTTGAGATAGCCCAGGCGGTCGCAGAGGTCCGCCTTGGTAAGCAGGGTCTGGGCCACGGTGATGCCATGACAGCCGAAGAGCTGCTCATAGGAGTGCATCAGGGCGTTCTGCCCCACCGCCGCCATCACCTGGCGGAAGGGGATGTCCCTGCGCTCCTTGGTGAGCCCCAGCTTTTGCCTGCCAGCGGCGATGGCCCCCGAGGAGACGATGATCACCTCACAGCCCTGCTGGTGAAGCCTCGCCAACTGACCCACCAATGTGGCCATCACCTCAAGGTCCAGGCGATCGCTGCCTGCGGTGAGCAGATTTGTGCCTAGCTTGACCACCAGCCGCCGATAAGGGGTCCCCAGCTCAGCCACCTTTACCCCCCTCCACTCCCCCATGGGTCAAAACCGCCGTCATCCCCCGCTCTATCTTCTGCTTTGCCTCCTCCAGCAGGGCAACCCCGAAACTATACCTATCGCTCACCAGCTCCATATCCTCGCAGACCAGGGTATAGTCCAGGGTGCAAGGCTCCTCGTTGTCCTTTACCCTGAACCTGATGACGGCGATAAGGGTTCTCTGCCCCGTGGGATGCAACACCCGCTTACAATCCCACTGGATGGAAGGCAAGCCTCCGTGAACATCATCGATCCTGAGCACGTTTCCCGGCTCCACGGTCTCGATCTCCGCATTTTCGAAGGAAGCGGAGAACTGGCTATACTTGGCAACCGCTCTCCCCTCATTGGCCACGAAAAGCCTCAGGCCAAAGCGATAGGTAGCATCCTCCACCCCTACCTCGGTGAACTCCGGGATCAGGGAGAGGGAGGGTTTTCCCTTCCGCCCAAAGAGGTCGGCAACTTCATAGTGATTCAAGGCATACTTGGTGAAGTTGACCCTGCGGTAATACTTGCCATCGCTCGCCTGGTAAGGGGGGTCAGCGCCGGGGGCAATCTCCACCAGATATACGGCCCTGGACCTGCTCACCCTCTTGGCGCCGTGAACCGGATATACCTTGATAGTCGGCCGGGAAGAAGAGCCTATGTTGGAGAGGATTATATGCTCCACCCTTTCCGGGGTATACTTCTTGGAAACAGGGGCTATTCGCTTGGGATACACTTTGCGATCCGGGGATTCCTTTTTTTTCGGGTTGTCCTCGACGAGCCCAATGATGATCAGCCCCCCCTCGGCATTGAGAAAGGCAGAAACCCACTGGGATAGCTCTTCGGGCTTGTCCAAAATGTCAGCGCCCTTATACTCCAGAAAGCGGTCTTCCTCTTTTTTCATGGAGATGAGATTTCGCATATCCCTAGAGGTAAGCTCCTCCGCCTCTTTGCCAAATAACTCCTTTATGAAACCCATTACCAGCCCCCGAGATCGCTGCCATTATAGCAACAAATAGGGTGCGGGACAAGCAAGCCTCCTTGTCCCGGGAGGGGCGCTGTGCTAGAATCTTGACGGGGCTAGTCAGCAGCGGCTAGCCCTTTAGGTGTTGGGATGAATTTAGCCTCGTTGCTGCCGCTAATCAATGAGATGGCGGGCTACGCTCAGCTCCTCGAGGCGCTAAAGCGCGGCAGGGGGGAGGAGCTGGTGGTGCTTCACGCCGCCAGGCCCTACCTCCTTGCCTCCCTCCATCGGGAGCTGGGCCTTCCCATGATGGTGGTCACCGCAACGCCAGAGGAGGCGAAGCAGCTTCAAGAGCAGCTCACCACCTGGCTGGGCGATGTCCAGATATTCCCCGAGCCCGACTCCCTGCCCTACGAACGACTGGCCCCCGATCCCTTCACCATCCAGCAAAGGATAAAAACCCTCTCCCTTTTCTCCCACCTGGAGCAGGGCGGGAAAGCCCCTGTGGTCATCGCCTCAGCCCATTCCCTTTGCCAAAAGACCATCCCCCCCTCACTTTTCGCCTCCCTCTCCCACCCCATCGCCCAGGGGATAAAGCTCGATATGGAGCATCTCATCGCCCGATGGCTGGGTATGGGCTATCGGTGGGAGAGCACGGTTGAGGTTCCGGGGAGCTTCAGCCGGCGCGGCGGCATCCTGGACATCTATCCCCCATCGAGCGAGCTCCCAGCCAGGATCGAGTTTTTTGGCAACCAGATAGAAAGCGTCCGCCTCTTTGACCCGGCAACCCAGCGCTCCATCAGGCCGATAAGCTCCATCGCCATCGTCCCAGCAAGCGAAGCCCTTTTCCCCAACGAGGGGATAGGGCCCGAAGATATCCTGGCTCGACTTGACCTTTCAAACTGCCAAATCGAGGTGCGGGAAAGGTTCGAGGCGGAGGTGGAGAAAATTCTCAGCGGAGAGCAGCTGGATGGGGCGGAGTTCTATGTCCCCCTCTTCTCCGCAGCCAGCCTGCTCGAATATCTGCCACCCCAGGCCCTCCTCGTCCTGGACGAGCCGGAGCAGATCGAGGAGAAGGTAAAGGAGCTGGACGCTCAGGCCAGGGAGCTAAAGCGGGAGCAGGTGAGGCGGGGCGAGCTTCCCCGGAATTTCCCCTCCCCCTACCTTGACTGGGAAGGGCTTTTGCCCCGCATGGGTGGCATAGGGCGAAGGCTAAACCTACGGGCCTGGCAGGGATATGGGGCAGCGCTGTCGCTGCCCTTTGCCTCTGCCCCGGATTACGCCGGAAGGCTATCGGCATTCCTCGAGGATGCCCATGAGATGCTCCAAAAAAGGCGGCGGATTATCATCGTCTCCCACCAGGCGAGGAGGCTATCGGAACTCCTGGAGGAACAGGACATCATTGCCCCCCCGCTTACCCAACTGGAGAAGCCGCCTCCGCCAGGGGCCATCGCCCTAGTGGAAGGGTCGCTGGGCCGGGGGTGGGTCATGGATGGGGTCACCCTGCTCACCGATGCAGAGCTCTTCGGCTTCACCAAGAAGCGCCGCCATATGAGGCGGCGTCCGCTGCGCCAGGCGGGGTTCCTCGCCGAACTCACCGTGGGCAACTATGTGGTTCATATCGAGCATGGCATCGCCAGGTTTGCCGGGACAACCATGATGAGCATTGGAGAGGCGGAGCGGGAGTACCTGATTCTGGAATATGCTGCTGGCGACAGGCTCTATGTGCCCAGCGACCAGGTAGACAGGGTTTCTCGCTATATCGGTCCCAGCGGGGAGCCGCCATCCCTCAGCCGATTGGGCACCCAGGAATGGGCTCGAGCCAAGCAAAGGGTGATAGAGGCAACCAGAGACCTGGCCCAGGAGCTCCTTTCCCTTTACGCCGCCAGGGAGGTCATCCCCGGCTTTACCTTCTCCCCAGATACCACCTGGCAGGAGGAACTGGAGGCCTCCTTCCCCTATATGGAGACCCCAGACCAGATCCAGGCGGTTCTTCAGGTCAAGGAGGACATGGAGAGGGCAAAGCCCATGGACCGGCTGGTTTGCGGTGATGTGGGCTATGGCAAGACCGAGGTCGCCGTCCGGGCAGCCTTCAAGGCGGTGATGGACGGCGCTCAGGTGGTGGTTCTGGTGCCCACCACCGTTCTTGCCCAGCAGCACTTCGCCACCTTCAGCGAGCGCCTCGCCGCCTTCCCGGTAAAGGTTGAGGTGCTGAGCCGCTTTCGCTCCGAGAGGGAGCAGCAGGAGGTCATCGAGGGGCTGAGGAGGGGCACCATTGATATCTGCATCGGAACCCACCGCCTGCTGCAAAGGGATGTCAGCTTCAAAAACCTGGGACTGGTGATCATCGATGAGGAGCAGCGCTTCGGGGTCATCCACAAGGAGCACCTGAAAAAGCTGAGGAGGGAGGTGGAGGTATTAACCTTGAGCGCCACCCCCATCCCCCGCACCCTGTATATGTCCCTGGCCGGGGTGCGCGATATGAGCACCATGGAAACCCCCCCAGAGGAGCGCCTGCCCATAAAGACCTATGTCTCCCCCTACGATGAGAGGCCGATCAAGGAGGCCATCCTGAGGGAGCTGGACCGGGGGGGGCAGGTCTTCTTCGTCCATAACCGGGTAAACAGCATCCGCCGGGTGGCCTCAAGGATTGCCGACCTCATCCCCGAGGCTGAGGTAGCCATCGCCCACGGCCAGATGCCCGAGGAGAAGCTGGAGCGGGTGATGCTGGATTTTGCCCAGGGGAAGATCGATATCCTGGTCACCACCACCATCATCGAGTCGGGGCTGGATATCCCCAACGTGAACACCCTTATCGTCAACGACGCCGACAGGCTGGGGCTGGCTCAGCTATATCAGCTCAGGGGGAGGGTGGGAAGAGGCACCAACCGCGCCTATGCCTATTTCCTCTATGTCAGGGGAAAGAGCCTCACCCTTCAGGCCCAGCGGCGGCTCAGCACCATCTTCGAGGCCACGGAGCTGGGAGCCGGATTCCGCATCGCCATGAGGGACCTGGAGATCAGGGGGGCGGGCAACCTGCTGGGGGCGGAGCAAAGCGGACACATCGGCGCCGTGGGCTTCGAGCTTTACTGCCGCCTGCTGGCGGAGGCGGTGGAGGAACTCAAGGAAGGCGGGGTAAAGCGGGCCCTGCCCACACCGCCCCCAACCATCGATCTGCCCCTTGCTGCCCGCATCCCCGAGGATTACGTATCCGACGTGGACACCAGGCTCGCCCTCTATCAGCGGCTGGCAAAGGCAAGCTCCCACCGGGAGGTGGAGGAGATGGGGGAGGAGCTGGTGGACAGGTTCGGGCCAATGCCGCCGCAGGTGAAAAACCTCCTTTACGCCATGAAGGTCAGAATGCTGGCCATGGATGCCGGAGTGGAGTCCATCGCCCCAGAGGAAGGACAGCTCGTGCTCAGGATGGGGGAGGGGAGAAGGGTGGGTGGCGCTCTCTTTGCCCCGGGCGATGTGGTGAAGGTGGGGATGAATCAGCTGCGGCTTGACATAAAGCGTCTGGGCAAGGAATGGCAGGAGGCGCTGATACGGGTGCTGGATAAGATGTTGGCAGCCCGGACAGGCTAAATGCGGCGCCGAGCCTCACTAGCCCGGCTCCCCCACTTGGAGCTCCGCCCTGTTGCCCCTCTCCGTAGCTTCGGCATCGACGGCATCGGCATCGATAACCGCTTTGAGCGCGGAGAGACTAACTTCAAGCTGTTGGTCATCGGGCTGACGGGTGGTCAGGGCCTGCAGCGCTAAGCCGGGGGCCAACAGGGTTCGCACTATGCCGTATTTGACGTGCTCAGCGCCAAGGCGCATCAGTTCATAGCTGACCGCAGCGATGAAGGGCAGAAGGAGAAGCCGCGACAGAAAGCGTAGATACATAGGGGGACGCCCCAGGAATATAAAGGCGATGATGGCGATGACCAGGACGATGAGCAGAAAGCCGGTGCCACAGCGGGGGTGGGCGGTACTGTATCCTTGGACATCCTTCACCTCCATGCCAGCTCCAGCCTCATAGGCATTGATCACCTTATGCTCTGCCCCGTGATAGCCAAACAGACGGCGAACATTGGGTATCAGGCCAATGGCCCCCATGTAGGCGATAACGATGACCAGGCGGACACCACCATCCACCAGGTTGCTTACAAGGTCTGAGCCAATGTATGGGTCAACGGCCCGAGTGATTGCCAATGGGATCGCCAAGAACAAGGCGAAGCCCATGACCAAGCCGACAGCCACTGAGCCCCAAAGCATAGCCGACTTGCCCTTGATTTGCTCTTCCTCGGTGAACACTTCAGCGGAATGGAGCAGACACTGAATGCCCAGGACCAGGGTCTCCGCCAACGCCAGGATGCCGCGCACAAGAGGGATCTGCCTAAAGGAACCGGTGAAAATAGTTGGCAGGCGTCTGGTAACCGTAGCGATCTCATCGTTGGTGCGACGAACGGCGATCGCCAGGTGCTTGCGACCGCGCATCATCACCCCTTCAATAACCGCCTGCCCTCCGTAGTGGAATGGTCTAGCCAAAATCCTGCCCCAATTTGGCACCCTAGCACAGCCCGTTTGAAACTGTCAAGCCTTCCGGGCACACCCTATCCACGAACCAAATCCAACATGCTCGGATGAACCTTTCTGTTGGAGAACAAAAGGTCGCTTGTTTCCAGTTTCCAGGGATTGCCGCCGAAATCGGTAACCTGCCCTCCTGCTTCTCGAATCAACAAAACCCCAGCAGCAACATCCCAGGGCTCGATCTTAGTGGTGAAGTAGGCTTCCCCCTTCCCCGCTGCCACCCAGGCTATTTCCAGGCCCGCCGAACCGAGTTTGCGTAGATCCATTACCCTTGGATAGACCTTGCTCAAGATGTTGCCGGTTCTGGATCGGTCCTTTTCACCACCCCCGCAATAAAGGACGTAGCTTTGGCCGAGATCAGAGACCTCCGAAACTTGAATTCTCCTTTGATTGAGATAGGCTCCTTTCCCCTTTTCCGCCAGATAGAATTCATCGATTGCCGGTGCATAGATTGCTCCTAGTAGCAGCTCGTTTCTGTGCATCAAAGCTATGCAAACCGAAAAGAAGGGATTTAAATTGGCAAAATTGCTAGTGCCATCAAGGGAGTCCACGATCCAAAGCCAATCGGCATCGCCTTTCAACAAGCCGCTCTCCTCGGTCAACAAGCTGTGGTCAGGATATTTCCCCCTGATTTCCTCAACGATCAGCTCATCAACCATTTTGTCGTACGTAGTTACCGCTTCTTTAACCGAAGTTCGAAGTTTGACCAATTCCCGGTCTTTCCCGAAATGGTCGACCAGGACATCACCCGCCTTTGTAGCCAAGTGCTGGATAAACTCCCTCATCCTTGAGACTTCCCCCTCGCATCCCCCAGCGCCTCATCAACCATGCTCGCCACGTATCTTCCTATGGCTGGAGCGCTGGTCAGGCCTGGCGATTCGATGCCGATCAAATTTACGAACCCGGGCAGGCCTTTGTCGCTCTCGTCCCGGATCACGAAATCGGTTAAACCTGCCTCAGGCCCCTGCAATGTCGGCCTAATTCCCGCCATTTCGGGCTCAAGGTCGTCAAGTTGTATACAAGGCAAATACTTCACTACCGAGTCATAGAAGAGTTGTTTGTGCTGAGAGTCCACCGAGTAATCTATTTCATCCACATATTGGCTGCTAGGCCCCAGTAGCATCTTCCCTTCAAGGTCCAGGGTGACATGAATGCCCAGACCTGCTCCTCTCGGCCGAGGCATGGGGTATATTAACCTTTTGACCAGCTTATTCTTGCTTCCCATGACACGGAAGTATTCCCCTTTGCAATAGTATAGCTTGTAGCCTGCCCTGACGATATCTATCCCAGCCAGCTCGGCCACCTGGTCGCAATTCAGACCAGCACAATTGACTATAACCCTGGTGGAAAAGGGGACATAGCCTGAGGCGTCTTCTACGGTGACTTGGTATTGGCTACCAAGCTTGTCGATTGCTACAACCTTAGACCTATAGCCTATCCTAGCTCCATTTTCTCTCGCCTTTGCCAGGAAGTATCCCATCAGGCCATAGACATCGATGACACCAGCGGAGGGTACGAAAAGGGCAGCAACCGCCTTCACGTTGGGCTCCATCTCTTCGACCTCTTTTGGGGTGAGCAACCTCAAGCCCTCCACGTTGTTCTCCCTACCACTCTGTAAGAGGGTTTCCAGTTGCTCAGCCTCCGAGTTGTCTACAGCAACTACCAGCTTCCCCCTTCTTTGGCAGCCTATCCCATGCCTTTGGCACAGCGAGTAAAGGCTGGCATTTCCCTCTACGCAGGTTTTGGCCTTGAGCGACCCTTCAGGGTAAAAGACGCCGGAGTGGATAAGCTGGCTGTTTCTACTGCTCGTTTCCTGGCCGAAAGAGTCGTTCTTCTCCAGTATATAGACCTCTCTTCTGCCATCTGCAACTTGTGCAGCTACGGCCAGGCCCACAACGCCGGCACCGATTATGGTAATATCGACTGTGAGTGACATTCTACGCTGTTTGATACTTGGTGGGGCCTAGCGACCAGCCCCCGCTGTGTGTGAACAAATCCTACCCCTCAATGCGGATGGTATTATACCGCACTTTTCTTATCTTGTCCCTGCCAATCACATTCGAAGCTTTCAAAGGTCAAGCGTCCGGTTATCGTGCCTGGCGCTGGTCCCAATGATATAATGTTGAGGATGGAGCGCTGCCTTTCAGTTATCAAGGGGTTTGTTCTTCCCTGGGAGCGATGAAGCGGACCGGCATTTTCTTCCACTATCAGGAGGGGGAGAGGCTCAGGGATTTTCCTCAGGCGCTGGACGGAATCCTGGATAAGGACAACGTCTTCCTCTATGATGCCTTCTACCCGTTTAAGCCCCCCTCTTCCTTCGACCTGGAGCCCATTCCGGCAGAGCTCCTCTATCAGCTCCATGCCCCCGAAATGGTGGAGCGGGTGAGGAGAAGCGGAGCTTTTGAAGGGGCGCTCTTTTCGGTGGCGGGGACGGTGGCGGCGGCGATCAGGATATGGAGGGGTGAAATAGATAACGCCTTCGTCTTTACCGGATACGGGGACCATCATGCGGGCAGCAATTTCTTCGGCGGGGGTTGCTACTTCAACGGCGCCGCCATAGCCATCGCTCAACTGCGGCAGCGCTTCGGGGCCAAGCGATTCGCCATCGTAGATACCGACCCCCACCACGGCAATGGCACCTGGGAGATCTTTGAAGCCGACCATGATGTCCTCTATGTCTGCTTCTGCTCCGGCCAATTCGTGGAGAAGAACAACAAGGTGAACGTTCAGGTTCCGTGGCGAGTCAGCGATGAGGAATATCTGAGGCTGGTCAGGGAAGGCTTTCCCCACCGGGCAAAGGCGTTTCAGCCGGAGGCCATTTTCTGGAATTGGGGCTATGACGGGACCCGCGGGGAATATGGAGACATCGGGCTCTCACCCGACATCCACGTACGCTTGGCGAGGGAGATCAGGGAAGTGGCCAACGAGGTATGCCAGGGCAGGCTCATCGTCGTCCTGTGCGGGGGGAGCCGCAGAGACCTAGCCCACCGCCTTATTCCCCGAGTAATTCGGGTGCTCGCCGGTCAGGAGCGGGCAACGGGGGAAGGGGACGGTGTGAGCCGCTAGAAGTCAACGGCCTATAGGCCTGAAATATCTGATATCGAATATATTGCCCTCCCTTTCCTCCTTGAAAACGGCTTCCACGCGCATTCCAATTTGCACCTGTTCGGGGTCAACCTCGCCCAACAGGTGAGCCATCCCGGTATCTGCCCCATCTTTTGGCAGCATTTTAGCAAGGTTTGGGTTAATGACGCAACCGCGGCGGGGTGAACCAGATCAAGGAGAAACCGCTTGACATGCTACACAATCTTGTCTTTCGTGCTATAACCTTTCTATCAATAGGGGCAATAGGCTTAATCCCCCGAGCAGGATGCACAACTTCCAAAAACGCATTTTGGTGGCAATCCTCAGTAGTGCGCCAATGGTCAGAATGCCAAAGAGGAAAGCAGCTAGAATAGCGCTTATAGCTACCAGGTTGAAACTCACCCCGTCAATTAACCCCAACCCTATTTCCGCCGCTAGCACCACCGGGATGCTCATCAGAAAGCTCACCCTTATTGCTTTCCTTGCATCATATCCCCTGAACAATAAAATAGACACGGTTAGACCGGATCTGCTCAGTCCAGGGAACACGGAGAATGCTTGAACCACGCCGAGCAGGACAGCATCTTTTATTCCCGGCATCGTTTTCAACCCCGAATATCTGGACGCATATTTTTGTACCATTCCCGTGATTATCAAGAACCCCCCTATGATTGCCATTACCATGCCCGCAGGGATTCCCTTTTCGCTTAAACCGAAAATCATCAACGGGGCTCCCACCGCCCCGGTTAACATCGTTGAGACTATTAAGAAGGTAATCAACGCATTCCTCTCTGACCCGCTAGCGGCTCCCAGGTCCCTTATGTACTGTGGCAGATGGCGTGACAGATCGGCGATGTCCCTTCTAAAATAAATCAGGGCGGCAAACAATGTTCCCGTGTGTAGCCACAAGGAGATTCCAATAGCCTCAGCTATCGGCTGTTGGAAGAAATGCAGCAGAATAAGCGTATTGATGCCCTGGCTGCTTATCGGCAACCACTCAGTTATCCCCTGGACCGCCCCCAAAATTATGCCTTGAAAGAAAGTCCTCACTTTCCCGCCTTCGCCGTCCTCGCCAATTACACTTTCCTTGATGAGTGTAACCGTGTCAGGTTGTAATAAGGTCAAAATTGGGTTATATGATGGTTAGAACGCGCACAGTTCGTCCCACCCCAGGGGCAGAGCGCCTTTCAGCCTCTCTATCCGTTTACGTAGATTATTAACCCTTTTTCCCCATCGTTTCCCTTAGTTGTGGGTCGAGGTTCTAACCAAATTCTAACCTCGCCTTAACCTAATTCTAACCATGGTAGTTGGGCCCGGTTTATGAGCTGAGGGGGCTGCTCCTATTTAAGGGGCTTAACCTGGGAAGGGCGATGGTCATCGTTTCCAATGTGGCTATTCTGGCTACAGCATGCATAGCTGATCGGCCGCTAGTCGCAGCTAGGCCTTAGTGACTGCGGGGTCAAGGTCAGTGCGGGGTGGATGCCGCTAGATTTACCTGCCTCAACCTGGGAGCTTTTCAGCAGCCCAGCGCAAGAACGCAAAGAAGCAACAGTATTGCGGGAACCAGCAGCCCGCCGCTCTTATGTCGCCTTCCTCCTGATCACCACAAAGCTCGTTAAGGCTACAACTAGCACCACACCGGCTACTCCACCAATAACGCCCCAGGGCACTCCAGAGCTGTCATCTGTTGGCGTTGGAGTAGGAGTTGGCGTAAGCGTAGGAGCTGGCATTGGTGTTGGCGTGGGCGCAGGTGTAGGTGTAGGCGTGGACGCTGGTGGCGTAGGTGTAGGTGTGGACGCTGCTCCTCCGCCACCACTGGCAGGCATCGGCGTGGGTGTTAGTGTTGGGGTCGGGGTCGGGGTAGAACCACCACCGGCGGGTGTTGGTTTTGGGATCGGGGTAGAACCACCGAATTCGAAGGCACCGATGTCTGGGGCAGAGCCTTGATATGGCCAGGGGGAGTTCGCGTCGTTGAAGCCGGGGAGGACTATGCCTTTACCTATGCAAGGGGAGGTCAATTGTAAGCTCAGGTCACCATTAGCTAGGTCGACGAACTGGCTGTCGGCTGAGATTCCATGTTTCTCATAACCAGTAGCTGCTCGAAATTCCCCAAAGGTGGTATATGCGTCAGCTACGCCTGTTTGCCATTTCGCAAATCTGGTTGAAGATCTAGTATATAAGTTGTCGTAATCATAGTCACAGTAGCTCCACTCCGGGTCAGTATCGCCATTTTCTATAACATACCCGCCAACTTGAACAAGATTATTACGAGAAACTACGTTATTTAACTTGGCATTATTTCCGAAATGGCCTATTCCCCTCGAATTGCGGGAGGTGTAGATAGTGTTGTGGTATAGATAGATAGTTCCGGTGGAACTATTGCCCATCTTGAGACCGGCGTCAGCAAAATCGACGAAGACGTTGCGAAAGACATAGTATGGCCCAACCGTAACTGGAGCCAAACCCAGACCCATGTAGCCCATAGAGTCGGACCAGGAATTCTTGTAGAAATTAGCCCATATCGCCACATTGACATTGTCGCCTTCTATCTCCAACCCATCATCCCATGGACCTTCGATATAGTTATCATGGATGAATATGTCCTTGTAGCTGTTGCCCCCTATACCGTCCTTGAATCCCTTGCCAATGATGGTGTTATTACGGATCACAATTACCGAATTGCCAGGTTTGCCTTGATTCCAGAAGAACACCCCGAACCTTTGGGCGCGTTTCTCACCTGTGTAGGTGATATGATTCCTCTGGATGAGGATATCGTGGCAGGGGTGTCCTCCGTCTATACCGTCCCTTATCAACACTCCGGAGCAAGCCCATTGATTCCCAGGGTCGATCATAATGTTATCTTCGATAATGATGTTGTTGGTATCATAATCAAGCAGAATATTGCGGCCGTCACCGGTGCTAAAAGGATCCCTAAGCTCCAATCCTTTAATCCTGATATAGCTGGAGCTGGCGATAAGGATGTTGTGGCCTCGACTCTTCTGGCCATCTATTACTGCCTTGTCATCTAAGCTATAGCTCTGAAGGGTAATGTAGTTGTTCTCGGCCCCCGATCTTCCATTGATAATTACTTCCTCGTTGTAGATTCCTGGCATTATCAGGACTTTATCTCCCGCCTGCACTATATCCACAGCATGCTGGATTGTGCTGAAGGGTTCGGCTTCAGTTCCAGGATTTGAGTCGTCTCCATCAATAGCTACATAATAGGTATTTCCATTAGATGGTGGATTGTCATTTCTCGTCCTGATTGTTGCTGTGACCGGACTACCGGAGACACCGTCAGGGTCGGTATAGGTAACCCTTACTTCGTATTCGGTATCAGGCTCAAGCCAGAAGATAATGCCTCGCCATTGATACTTGAAGGCGTTATCCAAATATAGCGTCTGGTGCAGGTCGCCGTCATAATATGGCACCTGCTCCCTTCTATCCACAGTGAACGGTGTTACTTGTTTCCATACTGGGGAGCCGACCTCACTGTACTCCAAGGTGGCCTGGTTATTTCCGTTATCATCTCCGCTGAAGTTAGAATACACGGAAATACCTTCAAAGGCTGGGACCAGGGACAGGGTGCCTACAGTGGTTGACTTCCCCTGAGCCAGGGCTGGGGAAGCCATGCCAGCCATCAGCAGTGAGGCTAGAGCTAGGGCTACCAATACGATGTAAAGCACTTTCCTTTCATGCTTCATCTTCATGGCCAAGGGTCGAGAAATCACAACCATGTCTTAACCGAATACTTACGGTCACTCCTGTAGATAATTTACAGCAATATACGATATCATACAATAGTCCATGACTGCATATTATATCGTCGCCATAGCTACCAGCAATTATGCTGTTTAATCAAACAGGTCAATACTTATTTGGTACCCTTTTGACCTAGGCGGAGTAGACAGGAAGTACTAGGAGTGGAGCTGGTCAGCTCATGGGAAAAGGCAGGTGAAAATAATAACTCAGGGAGGCCAACAAACCCTTTGACCTCAAGAAGAAACGTTGGGGATGATGTCATCGCCTCAGCCATACCTTGCTCGCTTCCTGCATTATCGCCACATAAGCCCGCTAGCGGCCCCAGCTACGTCATCAAGCATAAGCTTGACAAAAACAGAAAGAAGGATTAAGGCAATGCCCCGCGTGTAATATTCCTACCTCGCCCGGCGGTGGGTTCGTTCTAACGGAGGAAACTGGATCCAATTCGAGAGGGTTACAAAGTTCTTTCATTACCTCTGAGAGTGGCCATTACGTTTTTGGCAATCTCAGCGCCTACTTTTTCCCATGAGTACTTTTCGAGAACAAGACGTCTACCATTTTCTCCCAGAGCCTGGCATTTCTCCGCATTCCCTATTAGCTCGACTAATACCTCCGATAGATGTTCCACATCGCCACACTTCACAAGGTGCCCAGTTTCTCCCTCTAAAACCAAATCAGGTATTCCCTCAACGTCTGTAGCAACGACGGGAAGTCCATGAGCAAATGCCTCTAAGCATACGATTGGAAAAGAAGGATCTAGCTTGGTTGGAAGACAGAACACGGAAGCCCTTTCATAGTAATGATTGAGCCTTTCGAGGGGAACTCGACCAACTACATCGCAACTGGGAATATTCAATTTAGGTGAGCATCCCACAACGGTGAGTCGAGCGGTAGGATGAGCTTTTAGAACCCGTTTGAATGCTTCTACCAGCTCCGGTCCACCCTTCCTTTCCCAATCCATCCCCACAAACAAGATGTTCTTATTTTCGTATTTTCCTTTATCCACTTCGATGTTTGTTCCTATATTGCTACCTGAGTGCACACAAATAACTTTATCTGAAGGACAAGAATAGTCTTCTATAATAGACCTTGATATATTACTACTCCTGGTAAAGTTAAGTGTGGCATTGTGATAAATGGTTCTCTCCAGTTCAATCCAGCGCGGGCTATACAGGTCTTTTTTCTCAAAATCTGGATAAGATAGATTTGCCAGGTGAGTGTGGTCAGTATAGACATAGTGCGGCAAGCCTTCTTTACTTCCATCATATAATGATTGAAATTGAAAGGAAAACCGGTACTCATCTTGCGAAAGGAGGTTGGACACCAAGGTTTTTATTCTTCTAAATATATATGTCGTTCTCCAAAAACATTCGCTGATTTTTTTCCTGCCCAGCAGTATTTCCGAGCCATACTCTTTCAAAATAAAGAACATGTTTACCAGGATTACAGTTTTTTTGCTTCTAATTAAATCCCCAACATGTATTACATCAATGTCCCAATCGGGAAAGTGCTCTATTAGCGTTTGCATAACACTGCCCTTCGAGGGGTGAGCCCCCCGTGTTATGAAAGCAAATTTTCTTGCCATAGAGGACCTCCTTGAGAAACCCTGCCTTCATCCATTGTGCCTGAGAGTAGTCTCTATGTTTTTAACTATCTCAGCGCCTACTTTTTCCCAGTGTAGACTTGCCAGGTGAGTACGGTCAGTATAGAAAGCCTTCAGTCCATAAACCAGTTATATGCCAGTTGCGTATATCAAAGATTTGCTCGTACTTACCCCCTGTTAGGTCTTTTACAGTAAAATTCCAAGATCCACTCGTTTTTTCATCGACTGAGAAACCAAATTGATGCAACTGGTCAAATACATCTTGAGCTAGAGAATCCCTTGGATTCCCCAAGAACCGAAACCGTCCCGCTTTTTTGGCGTAATCTTTGAGTATTGCATACAACAAAAGAGATGTTGCATATCTGTCTTCCGAGAGAATGTCTGAAATGGATGCAAACCCCTGAAACAATACAACAAACGCATATGCCCGTAATTTACCACCTTGGTAAACTTGATACTCATCGTATTTAAGGAATGGATGTTCTCGAACTCTCCACCTAAGATATTTTTGATCATATTTTAGAGATACAATATTGTTATGTTTTGACTTTACCCTTTCATAAAGTTCTTTCAACGAACGTTCGTCTATCTCCCCTTTTTTGATTTCATATCCTGCTTGTTTTTGAATTTGAGGAATGGTTCTGCTATTTCTTATTCTCATAAAGGAAGATTGTGTAATTAACTTTCCTACAGAACCAATTCGACGCCAAAGCGGGGTTGTGGTTCCGTAGGGATTGGTTCGTAGCCTTGAAACTATATCAGCCCAAATGTTGCCAGGTCGCAGCCACACTTGAATGTCTGGGTAAAGAGTATATCCAAGTTTTTGAGGCACTTTTACTAAAGGTCCGAGACCCCATAAGAATTGAATTCCACGGTCAATGGAATGTTTTTCTACATATCCCGCTAACTCTAGCAAAAGAGTGGTTCCTCTATAAGGTGGCAGTATTAACAGGCTTTCATTTTTTCCGGACAGGACACACTCAGTCCCAACCTCCATATAAATAGGGATCATGGCTCTTGTTGCGATTAATTTGTCACCATCTTTTGCAAATGCGAATACTGCCTTCCCGGGCATGCATGTTTCATACTCCCATAGCCAATCTTCGGGTCTTCTTCTTGTTCCATAATGGGAGTTGTGAAAATCGACCATATCCAAAGCATCTCTTAATGTGGCCAATCCAAATTCAATTCTTCGTTGTTCAGGCTCTGAACCGGGAAAGTCTTCTATTTGTGTTTGCATAGCGCTGGTTTTTGTGGGGTGAGAACCCCATGTTATGAAAGCAAATCTTACACTCATACAGCACCTCCCTAAGGAATTTCGCCTACTTTGAAGTACGCCTCCTTAACTTCAAAGTAGAGGTTTTTTTAGACCGTACACTATGCCCTTGTTTCTACGGGCTTCAAATCCGTCCCTGTTTAGCCAAGAAACAATGGTCCTGTAAGTTTCTTTCTCTCCCGCTTTATGATATGTTGCGATTGCCAATTTTACATCGTTGTCCTTCAAGGTTTCCTTCATCCCTTTGTATGCCTCGATCTCCGCACCTTCGACGATCATTTTTATGAAATCAACCTTGTTTACACCCAATTCCCTCAATATATTATCCAATGTATCTACTTCGACCTCCATAAATCTACCCCTGCAACGTACGAAACTATGCCCTGATGTATTCTCTTTGATAAAAAGCTTTAGCCTGTCCTTTCTGCTCCAAACGCCCTTCGGAACTATCACCACATTGTTTAGCCCGTTTGCCCGAATATTTCTTTCCAAGACCCTTAAATTATCCATCTCAGGCTCTATTGCAACGACCATGCCCCCATCCCCCACAGTTTTTGCTGCTCTCACCGTAAACGTCCCTATGTGTGCCCCTACATCTACAACGATGTCACCCTTTTTGACCTTATAATACTTTTGGTATATCTCGTCCCTATACTGCTGCACTAACTGGCGCCAAAGGGTTCCAAAGTATTCAATTGTCACTATTTTAGTGAGTATGTGCTGATTTCCATACCTAGAGCGAATTCTAGTAGAAAAGTCAAGTATGCTGTCTTGTTTTTCCCCGTCTGGCTGAGCATAAAACTTAACGCCATCGTTAAGCTCCACGCGCAAGGATCCGTCTTCTAGCTCTTCTACCTGAGTTATAATTTTACTTAAGGCATCTAGAGGATTATAATACCTGAAAAGAAGGCTTCTCAGAAAATCTTTAAATCTACCTTCAGGGAGTATACTACTAATTGCCTTTCTTCCCCATTCTATCAATGTATGCGTCATTTATACACCTCCACAATTACCCTTTTGCCCCAAGCCTCTGAGAGCGGCAGGTGGCCCCCTGGTTCTCCCGGTAAATATATTTGACCCGGGTATCTGCAAAGCTCATTTGGTTTCCTCATGCGGTGTCTCGATGACGGGTGGGCCTTGCCTCCAAACCAAAGGCACTTTAGCCATAACCAACTTTGCATATGGCTTGACCATCTCCAGAGCAAGTTCAATCATTTCATTGAGGGCTTCGGTTCTGGCCGCCTTCAATGTTATGAAGTAGATGACAGCACCTAACAACACTGAACTGACCAGGAGCCCAACATCAGGTAAAGTGAACAAGCTTGCTGCCGCATAGCGAAAGGCAAGCAGGGTCACGGCCATCACTACAGCGCCAAAGGCGGCGGGGCGCAGTGAGGCCAGGTAATCTCTCATCCTCAAACCGATAAGTCGGTTGGCAAATATCTGGCGAGTGAGCCACATGATAGCAGCAACCCCTGAAACACCCAGGGCAACACCTACTGTTCCGAATCTGACTCCAATGAGCAGGCACGGAACCAGAAGGGCAACTGTTACTAGACTTAGTTTCAGCTCAATATCAGGCCTCCCCTTGGACCGCAAAACAGGTCCAACCGTTACGCTGATCGAGGCAATAGCGGCCATGATACAGAGTATCTGCATGGGCAGGATAGCCGCAGTCCATTTTTGACCAAAAACTACCTTAACCAATTCAGGGGCGACTATAGCTAGCCCAACGAATAAGGGGAGGACAATTAGACAGAGATATGTCACGCTCTTCGTGAATCCGCGGCGCAACCGCTCATCTTCATCCTGAACTATTGAGAAAGCAGGAAAAGCTACTCTGCCCACAGTCATCCACAGCCCCGTTGCCACGAAGCCTGCTGTTCTATGCCCCAAGTTGTAGAACCCCAGGGCTGCCGGCATTAAGAATATTCCGATGATCAGGTAGTCTAATCTCTCGGTCAGATACTGAACGACCCTGCTTCCGGTCAAGTTGGAGCCAAACCCCCACAAATCCCTCAGGCTTTTGAGGCTGAACATAATAGACGGGTGCCAACGGCATAGAGCCCACCTCAGGATGGCAAGGGCAAGGTGGCTTGCCAGGTTGCCCAGGACAAGGCTCCAGACCCCAAAGCCGGCAAATGCCAGGGGCACCGCTACAGCCAGGTAAGTAACTCCCTGTCCAATTTCACCGATTGAGAACCTGAAAAACTGTAACCTCTTCCGCAACAGGCTGCTGTGGACAGACCTCAGGGGAGCAATGACGAAGGCTAGAGAGGAAACCGCCAATATCGGACCGACGAGCTCGTTTCCGAAGAAATCTGCCACAAAGGGAGAGATAGCCACCGTCACAGTGCAGAAGACAAGGCCAAAGGCCAACCCGGTCCAAAAGGCTGTTGAAAGATGACTGGCGGTTACCTCTTTTCGCTGGATGATAGCTTCGCCAAAGCCCAGATCGCCCATTCGCAGCACTAGCTCGGTGACGATGATCGCCATGGCGACGATGCCAAAATCCTCCGGGAAGAGCAGCCGGGCCAGAACGATCATGCTTATGAAGCGCAGGCCTTGCCCCAGGACCTGGGAGACTCCAAACCAAGTCACCCCGCGCACTGCTGACCTAGTTAGCGCACCGCTCATTTAATCAGCCCACCTCGTCTGGCTTATGGCAATGGTTCCGGCTATCATCCATGCTCTACCCAACAGTGAGGCCCTCCCTCTGCCTCAGAGTCTCCTCATATAGTGATTGATATTGGTGTACCATCCTTTCCAGGCTGAATTGGGTGACAACCCTCTCCTTGGCTCTTTGGCCCATGGCCTCGGCTGTGTCTGGATCCTGGAGTAGTGCGATGATGGCCTGTGCCAGCGGCTCAGCATCCCCCCGGGGAACCAGGAAGCCAGTTTCGCCGTGGCGCACCAGCTCCCGGTTGCCTCCCACATCCGTGGCCACCACCGGTTTTCCCAGCGCCATGGCCTCGAGCAGGGAGTTAGAACAGCCCTCGGTCTCTGAGGTCAGAGCAGCTATGTCGAAGGCTGAAAGGTAGGTGCCCACATCTCGTTGCTCACCAAAAAAGACCGCTTTTGAAGCCAGACCCAGCTCCTGGGTCATGTCTTCCAGATGGCTGCGCAAGGGTCCGTCTCCCACTAGAGCAAATCTTGTATCTGGCATAACCTGGTTGATCAACGCTGCCGCCTGGAGGAAGATAGCGTGGCCTTTAACCGGAAACAAACGGGCCATCATGCCCACTACCCTGCCGTGGGGAGGCAGATCGAGCCTCCGCCTGACCTGTTCCACGCCCTCGTCATCGGCGGTCAGGCGACTCAGGTTGATCCCGTTATAGATCACCCTTATGCGGGAAGGTTTGATGCCTCGTTGGACAAGATATTCCTGTCCCGCATGGCTGTTAGGAACAGCCCAGTCAGCAAAGCGGGTGAGGAAATCCTCAGCCTTGAGGTAGATACGATAGCCAAGGTGATCATTCCTTTTTCCGGGGCCGGATCTTTCGGTCACAATCTTCACCGGCGTGCGTCGCAGGAGCGCTGGCAGAAGGCCGAAAAGGGTAGCCGGGGTGAGGAAAGGTTGAACTATATCGATCTTCATCTTGCGGAGGATGCCCAAGACCTTAAACAGGCAGAGAAGATCGTATTTCCCCTTGCGTTCTAGGGAAATGACCTCGACGTCGGGCACTTGCTTGAATTCCCGTTCCAGAGGGCCCCCGGGGTGAAGGGTGAGGACAACGGGCTTGAATCGTTTCTTGTCCAGGCCCTTGACCAGTTCCAGGAGCTGACGCTGTGCTCCGTCCATTGCTAGGTCAGTTATGGGGAAAAGCACCGTTATGCGCTCATTCATCAACCCACCTCACCCCAATACCTCAGCTCTGACTTGCCCTCTTTGCTTTCGGGCCTTGGCTTTGAAGCACCAGTTTAGCGGTGGCCAGCGAGAAGCCGGCCAGTATCCAGAAGAGGGGCATAGTGACCATCAGGTTATGATAGAAAGCATTTACCGCGTAAGCTATCAGGGCAGCAGCCAGGCCTACGGACAACCCTTTGATGAAACGTGTAGTCGACGCCCGGTAGGAGTCAAGGAGGTTGCGTAAGACGACGACATAAAGCCAGAGATAGGCTACCAGGGCCAGCGTTCCATAGCATATCCACATCATTAAGAAATCATTGTGGGGCGGCTCGCTCCCCAGAGTGCTGTAGCCCCAGTATCTCTCCTCCTCCCATGCCAAGAGGGACGGATCAACATCGGAGGCGTATTCCGGAGAGACGACCCTGAATCTGTCCCCGCCAATCCCCAACACCGGGTTCTCGATGGCCATGGAAATGCCCGACTGCCACAATATCTGCCGCGAAACAGAGCTTTCCTCTTGTGTACCTGCTGGCCTGCCCCCAAGATATTGGCCCCCCAGCATTCCAGTTGCTGCAATGAGGCCAATTCCCAGCAATAAAACGGCAAAAATGATCTCGCCCCTGATTCGCGTTTTCAAGAACAGAGCCAGTGCCACCAGCCCCAAGATCAGACCGAAGAGAGCTGAACGTGTATAGGTGAAGTACAAAGCCAATCCTATCAGCACCGCCGATGATCCTAGTAGCCATCTGGTGCCGGTGTTCACCCCCTTCACTAGAAAGACGCCGAGCAGCGCCGGAAGTGCCACCGAGAGGGTAAATGCCAGCTCAAGCTCGGTCTCACCCATCCCCGGCACCCTGCCTACCCCTTCCCGAGGGAGCTGGAGAAATCCGGGAATGAGGGTGTTTTGGTCCATACCGAGGAACTGGTAATGTTGCATCAAGCCGATAATGGCTGAGGCGGCCAAGCCAATAAAGGCCACTCCGCACAGTATCTTCAGGTCCTTCGAGTTCCTGACAACTGCTGGCAAAAAGATAATGATCAACAGGCCAACCAACATGTTTCGGAAATCTCTAAAGATGAAGTCGAGTCCCGTGTTAGCTATGTTGGCGATCACGCTTACTCCCAGCAATATGACAGCCGGGATCAGGACTCGCCGTGCCATTGGTCCCAGCTCGACCTGCTTTTGAGCAAAGGAGCGCCACAGGACGAGCCCAATCAGTATCAGCAACAAAAGACGAAGGCTGATTGTGAGGTCAAAGGGGGTGGTGACCATGTAGCTGGTGGCAGTCAACTGGCTGACCAAGAAGGCGGCCATGGCCCACACCGGCCTTCTCAGGCCGAGAAGGAACAAGGCAGCCACGGCCAGAAGCGCAGCCGTCAGCGGGCTGATCGGGATGAAGCTCCATATGAGCACTACTCCCAAGACAGCCAGGACAATGGCTTGGGTGCGGTTCAACAGCCCTGGTCTTTGAGCTGCGGCTTCCATCTCCATCTCCTAGGCCAACAATTCCTCATAGACCTTCAGGTACTCATGCTTCATTACTTGCCACTGGCAGTTGCGGTAGAAGGCCTGACCATGGGAGGCCAGGGAAGCCCTCTTTTCTGGCCTGCTATAGAGCTCCAGAATCCGGGCGGCCAAGTCCTTTTCGTCGTCGGGCTGGTAGTAGAGGACGTAGTCATCATCGAAGGTGGCCTTGAGGCTAGGCAGGGCGCTGACTACCGAGGGCTTACCTAGGGCAAAGTAATCAAATAGTTTATTGGGTAGGCCCACGTCATCGATCATGGGAACTATTCCTATATCCGCTTGGGCGATGAAATAAGGGACGCTCTCAAGGGAGACCCAGCCGGTGAAGCAGATATGCTCATCCACTCCCAAATCGCGAGCCAGCTTCTCCAGCTCCGGGCGGTAATCCCCATCCCCCACCACGTCCACCCTCAGCTCGGGGATGTCCTTGAGCAGCAGAGGCATAGCCCTTATCAGCGTTTGCACCCCATATCTCTTGAGGATGGTGCCGTGCGTTATCAGGCGGAAGTGGCCATCACTCGTCGGGGCAGGGGCAACGATGTTGAAGAGCTCATCATCGGGTACATTCAGCACCACGGTGAGCTTCTCGCTGGGGACACCATGGCCTTCCAGCACTCGCTTATAGGGAATGCCGTCGGCGACGATTACCCGGTGGGCATAGCCAGCACTGACCCTCTCCAACAGGCGCAGCAGCCTGGCGCCTATATGATTGGGGCCTGTCTTGAAGGTGGAGGCGAAGAGCTCGGGCATGTTCTCATACATGTAGAGGATGACCTTCGTGCCCAGGAGCCTGGGGAATAGGGTGATGAAGACAAGAAAGTCAGGCATGGTATCCACTTCTATCACATCGTATCTCTTCTTCAACGAAAGCCAGGCCAGCTTCAGAGAAGAGAGGAGGAAGAAGGCAATGTATTCCAAAACGTACCAGAGAGCGTTGCCGCGGCGAAATCCCAAGGGGAGGCGATGCAAGTTTACCCCCCGAATTGTCTCCTGCCCCTTCTCGCCTTTCTTTCTGAGGCAAAGGACATCCACCTCATAGCCTTGGCTGACCAGAGCCTCAGCATTCCTCACCACATTCTTGTTAGGCCAGTACTTCTGTCTAATAATGCATACTCTCTTCACGAGCCCTCCTCAGGCTTTTTGCCAGAACCACAATCGGCCCAGCCCTCGCCTCCTCTTCTCTTGAAGCAGTTCCTCATAGAGGGAGATGATCCTTCGGCTGATGGCTCCGATCTCGACGTGGCCTATCCCGTCCCTGCCATCGGTCCTTCTTCCCCTCTTAAGCGCCAGTTCAAGCTTGCCAGCTACGTCCTGTGGGTCCTGGGAACAGAGGTAACAGCCCTCGGTGCCTCCGATAACCTGGGGCACATCCCCCGCCGGGACCGACACGATTGGCAGGTTACAAGCCATAGCTTCTTTGATAACCATGGGCGAGCCCTCACCATCTGATACCAGCAGCAATACGTCGCAAGCACTCATGTATTTCGGAACCGCAGAAAGCGGCTTCCCCCCTACCAGGACTAGCTCCACATCGGGGTCCCTTTCCCGAAGGAGGTCCACCGATTTCTGCACGATGTCGAACCTCTTGATCGGTCTCCAGTATTCCCCCGCCCACAGAACCAGCTTCCTGTCCTGGGGGAGATTCAGCTCTTCTCTCGCCTGTTGCCGGGGCATCGGCTTAAACAGATCAAAGTCGATGCCGCAGGGGATGACCTCGAGTTTGTTATTTTCCATTTTCTCCTTCATCTCTGGAGATACCACTATCGCCCGGTCCATTAGCGGGGTGACTAGCCGGCAAATGGGAGCTTGCCAACCGGCAAATACCTGGGAGCCATGGTGGGTAAGCAACACCGGGTAGAGGAATTGCGCCCTGGCAATTATCCCGGAAAACACGTAGTGGGCATGGATCAGGTCATAGCGGTGGGTCAAAAGCCATGCCCAGAGCCGGGGAAAGGCCCATAGATAGTTGAGGGTGTTTTTTACCCCATCAACAAAGAATACATCTACCTGCACCCCCTCCTTCCTCAGGGATTCTACCTGTTCCTTAACAAAGGTGCCGAACCAAGGCTTCCTTTCCGTGGGATACATGTTAGTGAGGACCAAAACCTTCATCCCGTCACCTCCTATTCTCCCGATACCAGCGGACAAAGAGGGGTATGCCCTCCTCTATGCTTACCTTAGGCTCGTAGCCGAGAAGGGCCTGGGCCTTGGAGATATCAGCCAGGGTGACGGGCACCTCCCCAGATTGTGGTGCCAGGTTCCTGGTCCTGGCCTTCTTGCCCAGGGCTTCTTCGATCAGCTCGAGGAGATATCTGAGATCCACGGCCTCTCCCCTACCTAGGTTAAAAATGTGGAAGCCTTTTTCCTGTCGGACGAGGGCAGCCTCAAAACCAGCTATGATGTCGTCAACATAGGTGTAGTCCCTTTTGGCGGTGCCATCGCCAAAGAGGGTAACCTCCTCCCCCTGATCTACCATTTTGACAAAGCGATGGATGGCCATCTCCGGTCTCTGGCGAGGCCCGTACACCGTGAACAATCTGAACACCACAAGGGGCAAGGGGTAAAGGTAGCTATAGGTGCGGCAGAAGAGCTCCGCCGCTGCCTTGGAGGCGGCATAGGGCGAGATAGGGTAACTCACCTTGGCGTCCTCGTTGAACGGAGCCTTTCCATTGAGGCCGTAGACAGATGACGAGGAGGCGAAGAGGAACTGCTTGACCCCGGAGGCTCGGCAGGCCTCTAGCAGGTTTATTGTCCCCTTTATATTGACATCTTGGTACAGGAGTGGCTGCTCTAGGGAGGGCCTGACCCCGGCGCGAGCCGCAAGATGCACCACCGCGCCGATGCCGTTCTCCGAGAAAACATGGCCTAAGAGGAGAGCATCCCGGATGTCCCCCTCTACTAGCAGGAAGCCATCTTTTTCTCGCAGGGCATGGATATTCTTCCACTTGATGGCCGGGGAGTAAGAATCATCGAAGTTGTCCAACCCCACCACCTGGTACCCCAGACAGAGCAGCCGCTCCACTAGGTGGGAGCCGATAAAGCCGGCGGCACCGGTGACCAAGACTGCTTTTTTCACGTCTCCTTCCCCTGTTCCTCTGTCCCCTCCTCGTCCTCTTCCTTCTCCTTTAGTCTGGGTGTAGTGGCTGGTGACGGGCGAGCGTACCTGCTCAGGCCTTTGAAGTTCAACCCCACCCAGGCAAAACCTACGCCAAACACAGCCCCCATTATCAGGGCGTTTCGACCCCTTATCTTGTCCGGGGGCACCAAAGTTGGAGCTGAGGGGTCTCCGATGATAAGGCGACCGAGCACCTCCGGCTCGACGGGATCGGCGGTGGACAACGATACCAGTTGGGCGGACAAGGTATCGAGTTCTCTTTGTAGCGCCCTGACCCTAGCATCGGTCATGACATAGGCTACGTCCAGCTCGAGCAGGTCGGCGTCCACGAGCCCGTCAACCCCGGTTTGCGTCGCCAGGTCAGCGAGCTCGTTTCTGGCTTCAACCAGGTCGGCACTGACGCTGCCGAACCTCGCCTTCACGTACTGGTACTCTTTCTGCTGCAGATCGCGTTCTTCCGCCGTCAAATAATCCTGGAAGACCTGCGGTGCGATGCCAGCGAGAAAGAAAGCCTCGCCCTCGCTGGGGCTGGTCATCCTCACAGAGACAAGGGGGTTGTCGCTTGAGTATTCGTATCTAACTCTCATCATTTCCTCCAGCTCCTGGAGGGTGTGAGAATACCGGGGGGCCAGAACCTCCACCTCATGGCTGAAGAACTCAAGGAAAGAAGAGGTGCCCATCTTGGCGGCGTAGTACTCTCCTTCATATTGGAGGCTTTTCACACTCCTGTAATACGAGCCGGGGGGCATGAGTTCGAGGGTCACTGTGCTTTCGTAGAGGTCAGGCGGGCTATTGAAGTGAATGGGTGGCCATCCCATTTCGGCTTCGGCATTTATAGGGCTGATGTGCCAATAGCCCAGGCCCAACAGACCCCCCACGATAAGCCCCAGCAACAAAATCAAAATCGAGCGGCGGCTGAAAAACGGAACCATGTTCACTACCTCCTCACACTTCTAGTTTACTTGCCTCCAGACCGAACTCGGAAAAGTCCCGAAAGCAGTCACAGACATAGCCTATTTCCTCGGCGGTGAGCTCAGGGTACATGGGAAGGGAGAGTATCTCCCCGCTAACCTCCTCGGTGACGGGCAAAAAGGCATCGTTGCCGCAATAGCCTCGGCAGGCCTCCTGCAAATGGATGGGGATAGGGTAATGTATTCCTGTGGCTACGCCTTTGGCTTCCAGCCAGGCGCGAAGCTGGTCACGGTTTGGGGTTCTGATGACATAGAGATGGTAGACATGCTTGGCCCAGGGCATCTGCTGTGGTTTGGTCACCGATGAGGGCAGGCCTGCCTCATAGGCCTGGGCAAGGCTGCGCCGCCTTTCGTTCCACTCATCCAGGTGGGGGAGCTTTACCCTGAGCACAGCAGCCTGGATCTCGTCAAGGCGGCCATTAACCCCCAACAGATGGTGATGATATTTGGCATCCTGGCCATGGTCTCGCAGCATCTTGGACTTCCTGGCTATATCGGGGTCGGAGGTTACCATCATTCCTGCCTCGCCATAGGCCCCCAGGTTCTTGGTGAAATAGAAGCTGAAACATCCGACATCCCCCAGGGAACCGGTGCGGCACCCTTGGCATTCAGCACCATGGGCCTGACAGGCATCCTCGATAACCTTGAGGTTGTAAGTTCGGGCCAGCTCCAAGATGGGCCCCATGTCGGCGGGGTGCCCATATAGATGGACGGGGAGGATGGCCCTGGTCCTGGCGGTGATCCTACTTTCTATCTGGGAGGGGTCCATGTTATAAGTGTGGGGGTCGATGTCGACGAAGACGGGCCTGGCCCCCACCAGGGCTATGGCTTCGACGGTGGCAAAGAAGGTATGGGAAACAGTGATCACCTCATCCCCTGGCCCCACCCCACAGGCGCGCAGGGCTAGGTGCAGGGCTTCGGTCCCCGAGCCCACGCCGATGGCAAATTCGGTGCCACAGTAGCGGGCGAACTCGGCCTCCAACGCCTGAACATTCTGGCCCAGGAAGAGCTGCATTCCTTCCAGAGCCTCACCTATCCCAGCCAGAACCTCTGCTCTAATGGCCTGATACTGTTTCTTTAGGTCAACGAAGGGTATAAACATCTTTTAACCTCTCTATGAGATGGCTGTAGGGCTTGTCCCTAAGGCCGTTGGTACAAACCAAGTCCTCTATCCTGCCCCTGACCTGAGCCGGGTTGCCGTAGGCCACTGCCCCAGGCGGGATGTCTTCGGTGACCACGCTTCCGGCGCCAATCAGGGCATATTCTCCTATAGTGACTCGAGGGAGCACGCAAACATTGATGCCGATCTGAGCCCCCCTTTTGATAAGGGGACCTCTCATGCACTCCGCGGCATCGGGGCACCCGGGGTGAAGATCATTAGCTAGGATAACGCCAGGCCCTAAAAAGGCATCGTCCTCGATAGTGGTGAACTGAGTGATATAGACATTGTGATGGATCTTGACGTTATTCCCTATCCTGCAGCCGTAGTCGATGGTGGAGTTGCTCCAGATGCGGAGGTTATCTCCGACGAGGTTTTGCTCCCTGATGACCACATTGTGGCCGGTTTCCAGATTGCAGCCGATGCAGCTGCCGCCATAGATAACGGTGCCACTCCGAATACGGGCGCTGGGCCCGATGATGAGCAGGTGGTCGTCGCCCTGGGCCGGAGGGTAGCCGAGAACCACCCCCAAATCGATCACCGCACCTTCCCCTAACCGTACCGCAGAGCTATTTTGCCTTTGACCTTTCATCAACGTTTCCCCTGAATAAGCTTTGCTGAACAGCCCTCAGCAATAGCCATAGTCGAGGGCAGCTTCTCTCGCCGGCCTCCGTTCAAAAGGGACCTATTTGCTGCTTCTAGGATATTGACTATCTTGAGCCCCGCCCAGCCATCGCTCCTGGGCCTCTTGCCTTCAGTTATGCACTGCAAGAAGTGGCTGCACTCCAACTTCAAAGGCTCGGCATTGGAAATGAAGGGGATGGTCACATCGCCGTGGCGATAACTGGGGGGCCAGGCGGCGAACTTATCAGCGTTGGCGGGAATGGCTACTCCCTTATCGTAGATGCGTATCTTTTCCGCCTCCGACACGTCGTCATAGATCACCATCTTCTTGCTGCCGACGATGGTGATCTGGCGCACCTTACAGGGGTCAAGCCAGCTCACGTGCAAATGGGCCAGGGCCTCGCCGGGGAATCTGAGCTCCAGATAGGCCACATCGTAAACAGCGGCGTCGATATGGCCCCCTCCCCTGGCGCTTACTGTGATGGGTTCCCCATCCAGCAGGGCAACCACGATACAGATGTCGTGGGGGGCCAGGTCCCAGAGGACATTGACGTCAGGACGGAACAGGCCCAGATTGAGCCGGGCAGCATCGATATAGTAGATCTCTCCCAGCTCCCCGCTCTTCACCAGTTGCCGCAGGAAGTCCACGGCTGGATGATATTCATAGGTATGCCCTACCATCAGCACCCGGTTTCGCTTCTCGGCCAGCTCAATGAGCTCCACCGCCTCCCGGCTGCTGGCAGTTATGGGCTTTTCCACCAGGACATGCTTATCGTGGAGCAGTGCCTCCCTGGTCAGACGATAGTGGGAGCAGACCGGGGTGGCTACTACCACGGCGTCCACATCGCCCTTAAGCAGGTCCCCGAAGTCGGAGGTAGTCACCACATAGGGATATTGCCTTCGGACCTGTTCGAGCCTGTCCTGCTCGAGGTCACAGACCATGGTCACGTTTGCCCCCGCCAGCTCGTGAAAATTCCTGACGTGCTTCGGCCCCCAATAGCCGCAACCGACGATGCCCACATTAACCATCTCGCATCTCCTTTAGCTCTCGGTAGCTGCCGTCCCTCCCCAGGACGGTGCCCACGGTTAGCAACATGATTTTGCCGTCCAGAAGCGGCGACTGCCTCTCTACGTAGTCGATATCGAGGCGCACCATTTGGTCAAAGGAAAGGCCAGCCCGCCCACATACCTGCCATAGCCCCGTGATGCCCGGTTTGACTGAAAACCTCTTTTTGTGCCAATCTTCATACAGCTCCACAGCGAAGGGAATATCCGGTCTGGGGCCGACAAAGGACATCTCTCCCTTCAGCATGTTGAAAAGCTGGGGAAGCTCATCTAGGTTGGTCTTGCGCAGCAAAGCACCCACTCGGGTCACCCGCGGATCATCAGCGACCTTATACACCGGCCGCCCTTGGCGGTCTACTCCATAGGGGACACCTTGGGTGATAAGCCTCCTCAAATATGCCTTGTAATCGCTGTCGTCGTTATTCACATGCATGGTCCGGAATTTGTAAGCGGTGAATCTGCGACCGTCCTTCCCCACCCGCTCCTGGGCGAATATCGGACTTCCAGGCGAATCGACCCTGATCCCGATTGCTAGTAGAGCCAGGAGCGGGGATAAAACCACTATGCCCAGCACCGCCAGCAAACGGTCAAAGACACCCTTCCAGCAGGAATAGGCAAATAGGCGGCGAACTCCTTTGCCCTCTAGGATGGCCATATGTTCAGACTCCCCTTTCGGTCCACTAGGGCTGCTACCGCCAGGGCATCCACCAGGTGGCTGCCAATGAATCCGGCCCCGCCGGTAACCAAGATCTTCTTTCCCGCTAGTTTCATCGCTTTTACTCGCTGGCTTAGCTTTGAATCGACTCTACCGCTTCCAATTCTAGCTGGATTTTGTGCTTGACCAACGCTGCCTTTGGCTGCTTACGGCTGATCTCTCCACGGCCCACACCCTCGTATATGAACCCTGCTTTAATCATCTGCTCGGGGTCATAGAGGTTGCGACCATCAATGAGGATGGGGCAGTTCATCGAAGAACTGATCCTTCTCATATCTAGCTCTTTGAACTCATCCCACTCGGTAACCAGTATGAGGGCGTCGCTGCCCTCGGCTACTTCATAAGCGTCAGCACAATAGGTCACCGTGGGCATGAGTTTAGCTGCAGTCTTCATCGCTACCGGGTCGTAGGCTTTTATTCGGCAGCCTTGCTCCTGGAGGAGAGAAATGACCGACAGTGATGAGGCCTCGCGCATATCGTCCGAATTGGGCTTGAAAGAAAGCCCCAGGATGCCGACGGTCTTGCCTTTTGTCGAGCCGAGCAGCTTTTGAAGCTTTGCCACCACCATTCGAGGTTGGCGAAGGTTGACCCTGAGCACTGAGCGAATCAGTGGGGCAGAGACCCCCCGGCTTGCCGCCATATAGATTAGACCCCTTACATCCTTGGGCAAACAGCTACCACCCCATCCCAAACCCGCCCCCAGATAGCCGTCACCACATCGAGGTTCCATACCAACTACCCTGGCCACATCCACAACGTTGACTCCCAACTTGTCGCAAAGTAAGGCAATTTCATTGATAAAGCTGATCCTGGCAGCAAGGAAGGCATTTGACGCATACTTAGACAACTCCGCGGTCCGAGCATCGCACAGGATAATGGGGCAACCCAATGGCTCATAGAGCTGGGCCACGGCCTGAGCAGCGTTCACATCTGCTGAACCCACAACCACCCGGATGGGATGGAGGAAGTCGAAGACCGCCAAGCCCTCCCGTAAGAACTCGGGATTGGATACTACAGCAAAATTGTGGTTGCTCCGCTTGTAGCGGGCAATTATTCCAGCCACAAGGTCAGCAGTGCCTACCGGCACCGTACTCTTGTTGACCACAATGATGGGTCCGTTGGCTGCCTCGGCGATGCCCCTGGCCGCTGAGCGTACCCATCTCAGGTCAGGTCTTCCGTTTCTGGTCGATGGTGTGCCCACAGCAATAAAGACGAATTCACTACCGTCTAACCCTTGTTCATAGTCGCTGGTCAGGCGTAACCTTCCCCCTGCCCAGTGGCGTTGCCAAAGCTCAGGCAGGTCTGGCTCGTGAACCGGCAACACCCCCTGCTCCAGGGCATTTAACCTCTCACCATCGATCTCCAACAGGGTTACCCGATGGCCGAGTTCAGCGAAACAGGCCGCTGTGACCAGGCCTACGTATCCTGCTCCGATAACGCTGATACTTTTCACCATCTCTATACCTCCAACATAGCCTGCCCAAGTTATTCGACGGAAAGCTTTCCCCTCCTCCACGCCTGGAGGAAGATGCTCACCACTTGGGGATCGAAGCGCCGCCCCGAATCAGCAGCAATCTCCTTTACCGCCGCCTCCGGGTCTAACGCCCCCAGAGGCGACCGCCCCGAGGTCATGGCATCAAAGGCATCGGCGATAGCTAGAATCTTCGCTCCCAATGGAATCTCCCCACCCTTTAGGCCGGAGGGGTAACCGGTGCCGTCATATCTCTCATACATGTGCGAGGCGAGCGACAAGGCCGGCGCCAGAAAGTCAACCCGTGACAGCGCCTCTTCCATAGCGGCCAGGCGTTCTCTCAGCCTAGCCCACCGCTCAGCAGTGAGCCGCCTCCTCCCATCAAGCACCTCCTGAGAAGCTGAAGCAAGGCCCAGATCCTTAAGCAAGGCGGCATAGTGGAGTGCCTGCCGTTCACCTCCGAGTAGCTTGAGGTCGGTAGCGATCGCCGGAGCATACCTTGACACCCGTCGGCCGCTATCCAAGTCAAAGAGATACCTCGCCCGTACCGACTTGGCGATCTCCCCGGTGAGGACCAGCATAGCCTCCAAGGCGGCAAGCTGCTCGACCTCCTGCTCGAGGATGCGGTCTTGCTGCCTTTCCAGATCGCTACTGAGGTCGTCCGCCAGGAGCAAAGCGCGATTACAGAGCACTTCGAGCTCTCGCACCCTGCAGTCGATGGTCTCTAGCCTTTCAACCAAGGCCGATGACACTTGCTCTCCGGTCGACGACAGCAGATAGCGAATATCCTTGAGCTCGGCCCGCGCCGCCTGGCCACTCCTCTCGTGCTCAGATTGCAGGCGGTTGATTCGCTCCACCCCGCTCCGCCACCTTTTGGGGACAAAGACGGTGAAAACTGTCCCTTCCTCTTGCCCGCTTTTAACCTCAACCTTGCCCCCCAAGCCCTGCACCAATACCATGGCTAGGTGGAGAGCGTTTCTTCGGCCACCACCGATCATGCCCTCCCCTTGAGCCCGAAAGAGCATTGCCAGTTCGGGTGGGGGGATGTGGCGATTGCGGTTGATGATCTCCACGGCGATAAAGCCCTCCCTCGCCTCGGAGACGCTCACCAGCAGCCGGTCGCCAGGCGCACTTGACTCAACTTCGCTTCTCAATAGATAGAATAGACCCTGAGTAAGACTCCTTTCATCCACTATCAGCTGGCTGATGTCCTCAGCCCCTTGGGTATCAACCTCCACCCCCCTCTCCTCAGCCAGTCCCTGCACCAGCTCCATAACCTGGTCAAGGGTCTTTTTGAGGTCCACCTCATCCAAAGTGGTCCCAACTGCACCCCCCTCGACCCATTCCAGGCTCTCGAGTTCCTTGAGGGTGCCCAGGAGTTGCCCGGTGCTCTCTTTAATCGATTCCAAGCTGCTCACCTGCTGGGAGTCCAAATTCTCAACCCGGCCCCTGAGTAGTGAGTCCACACAACCCCTTATCCCGTTGATCGGCGCTTCCACTTCCCTGGCCACAAAGGTGATCCACGCCAACGCCCCCTGCATCGCCCTCAGCTCTTCTCGATATGAGGATGGTATACCTTTGGGGGCGAGGGGCGGTTGTGCCCCAATATCGTTCTGTCGCTGGTCAAAGCGATAGTTATTACCGGGAAGGCGCTTGATATAATCTAGTAGCTCGGCAGCTATCTCGTTGGCCTGCAGATAACTGTCGATTCTCCGCCTCTCGTTGGTAACCACCGCGATGGAAAGGGTCATGATCGGCCACTGCTCCCGCTGACCCAATCGGCCATCGTATTCGATGTAGCCCCGCTGTAAGTCCTTGGGGTGGTACAGGGTCCTGATACGGCTATCGAACGCGGCGATAATCCGCTGACAGAGAGTTTGCGCCCTTTGGGGCGTGGTGATAACTACGAAATCATCGCCATCCCGGTGTCCCACCAAATCATCTGGATTGCCAAACAGGCGCGCCGCCTCACGCAGTATCTCAGCCAGAAGCCGGATTGCGCGGTCACCTTGAGCGAAGCCATACACATCGTTGAAAGCCTTGAGAGAATCCATGTCCACATACATGACAGCCAAGGGCTTATTCTGTCCGATCAAGGCATTGATCTCGGTATTTATCTGGGGGCTGCTCGGCAACCCGCTCAGCCGATTTACGTTTTTCTCCTGCTCTGCTCGTCTTAAGTGGGCTTCTACCAAAGCCACGACCTCAGCAGGGGCGAAGGGTTTGGTGATATAATCCTCAGCCCCCACAGCTATGCCTGCTATGATATCCTTGCTCTCCACCTTAGCACTGATCATTATCACCGGGATCTGGCTGGTCTGTCGGCTCTGCTTTAGGCGCCAGCAAACGTCAAGGCCGTCCAGATCGGGAAGCACTACATCGAGCAGGATCAAATCCGGCCTCTCGCTAGAGGCCTTAGCCAAAGCCTGGATCCCATTCACCGCTGAGAGAACCTCGAAATTGGCATGCCGCAAGTTTGCCTCCAAGATTTGAATTACCCCTGGGTCATCATCGACCACCAGGATAGTCCTTCCCGTTCGGTTTATGGCGCCGCCCGTCATACCAATGCCTCTTTGACTTCTTCCCCGCCAAACCCCCATGCCAACTTTGTTGGCTTTGTTAGTCTAACAGAGACGTGTTAGAACGGAGTTGGAGCTTGGTCAGAAAAACGTTAGAATTTGGGACTTCAGTACTAGAGGGCAGGATTCAGCAGGGTGACCTGCTTGACAAATCAAAACGGTACCACATGCAGCGACACTCCATGACGAGGTTGGTTAGAGCAGGTTAGAAAGAGGTTAGAAAAAGGTTACAACCTTTAGAATTTAACGGTTAGAATTTAGGGATTCATAACAAGTTTATCCGATTTTGGATAGTGGGGATTGACAAATACGAATTCGGTATCTATGATTTGTTGTGCATTGCCAGTGTAAAGTTAGTGCATTGATTTCACTTTCTGCTGGCTGCTTTCGTACACGTCGCTGAGACGTGTCCTTCCTACCAGGGTGGCCTACGGCAGTTAATCCCCAGGGCCCTCTGCCTATGTGAAAGGCGCCTCCGCATCAACGAGGACGTTAGCACGTCTAGCGTCTTACCTTGGCTGCAGCAATACCGAGAGGGATTGATACTATGAAGGAGAAGATCCTGGTGATCGACGATGACCCCGAGCTTTTGGGCTTGGCTCAGAACTGGCTGCAAAATGCCGGATACGAGGCGCTCATCGCAGAAGACGGGATTGAGGGGCTTCGTCAGGTGTATAGCGCTCGTCCCCATCTAGTGCTCCTGGATATCCGCATGGCGCGCATGGATGGTTGGGAGGTCTGTCGCCGCATTCGGGAGATGTGCGACATGCCCATCATCATGGTAAGCGTGAACGGGGAAAAAGCCGATTTGCTCCGGGCATTCAACCTTGGTGTCGATGACTACGTTACCAAACCCTTTCACTTCCCGGAGTTGATAGCCCGGGTGCAAGCTGTTCTGCGCCGGTCCAGTGCCAGTTGGCCACAGGATAATAACAGCACCTTCCACAACGAGGAAATAGATATAGATTGGCGAAGCCGCCAGGTGTGGGTTCGAGGGCAGCGAGTGGCGGTTTCGCCCACGGAGTTCCGGCTGTTGTCTTGCTTGATTGAGAACCGGGGCTGGATTGTTACCCATGATGAGCTGTTGCGGAAGGTGTGGGGGCCGAACTACTTCGGCGAGAGAAGCTACGTCAAGCTATACATTAGATACTTGCGCCAGAAAATAGAGAGAGACCCTAGCAACCCGGAGTGGATCTTAACCGAAAGGGGTGTAGGATACCGATTCTCGACCTAGCGACATTGCGGGATGGCCTGTAGCCCGGAGAAGAATGGTAAGGCAAGCATCATCTAATCGGGCGCCCAAAGTTGGTAGTGGGGCTGACTCGGGGCAGGAGGTGGGGTTGAAAGGGGTTGACTTTGCTCGGCTTCGGGCAGAGCGGACACCCTCAGAGGAGATGCCTCCGTCTGGTTACCCACCGGACATGTTGGGGCGGCAACTAACCCTCCTCAAGGTGATCAGCAGCCAGCTGGTCGGCGATCCCTCAGCGGAGGAGCTGGCGCAGGCGGCGTTTCTGCTGAGATATGTGATTCCGGGGATCGATAAGTGCTTCCTGCTCCTTTTCAATCCTATGGAGCAGCTCCTTCTCCCAGAGGCTGCGGCTCATTTCTCCCCCGAATTCGTTTCCGCCTTGATCCAGGCTGAGCGGAGAACGCGTCTTCTGACCGCAGCCGCCGAGCAAGCAAACCAATCGCTGGTAATCGATCTTCCCAGTACCCGGCGGTTCGGCCCTTTATGGAGATTGGCCCGAGGGGAGGGTATAGAGTCTCTGTGGTTGATTCCACTGCGTGACAGGGATGGCAGTCTGTTAGGCTCAATCGTATTCGCCTCCTGCCAAGCCTTCTCCCCTACCAGCCATGCTTTGGCCCTGGCGACGCTCCTAGCTGACTGGATGGCAGTGGCGCTTGAGAAGGCGGAGACCCGACGAGATAGCGAAAGGTTCAAAGCTGCTTTCGACAGCGCTGGCGATGCCATGATGATCGTTGACGGCGACCGGAGGATAGTCGCCTTCAACCATGCCTCAGAGAAGTTAACCGGGTGGCAGGGAGAGCAGGCTGTGGGGCAGCATTGCTGGGAGATCTACCTTTGTGGTAACGGCAGCACCGCGGGGCAGAGGGGCTATCCCTGCCCGATGGCAGGTAAGCAGGAATGCACCTTCACCAGCAGGGAGGGGAAAGAGGTCGCTGTGTCCATGAGCCACGCACCATTGTCCTCCCCACCATATCATGAAGAAGGACACCAGATCGTCATTGTGCGCCACATCCCCCTTCAAAAACAGAGGAGGGGCACCAAGCCGGATGTCATTGCCGCGGTGTCTCACGAGTTGCTCTCTCCTCTCACCTTGATCAAGGGGTATGCTGCCACCTTGTTACAACTTGGTGAAACCATCACCGAGGAGCAGAGGAGACAGTATTTTCGAGGCATTGAATCCGCTACCAGCCGACTAACTCGGTTAGCGGAGAACTTGGTAAATGTCTCCCGTCTCGAGGCTGGCCACCTCGACCTCGCCGTCGAACCCACTTCCCTACCCGGGCTGCTACGGAAGAGCGTGACTGAAGTGCAGGGCCAGACCACTCAGCATGTAGTTAAACTCTTCCTGCCTCGCTCCTTGCCCCTGGTTTATGTTGACCGCCAGAAGATCGAGCAGGTGATAATGAATCTTCTAGTCAACGCGGTGAAATACTCGCCGCACGGGGGTGATATCGAGGTTTCGGTAAAGCAGGTCCGGGATGAAGAGGAGCTGGTGGCAATTTGGGGAGAGGCATCTTGGGTAAAGCCCCCCTGCTTGATTGTGGCGGTTAGGGATTCGGGGGTGGGCATACCTGAGGATGAGCTGGAGCGGGTTTTTGAGAAGTATTACCGCGTGGACAACAGATTGATTCGCGCTACCTCAGGAGCAGGCCTAGGCCTTTATATTTGTAAGGTTATCGTGGAGGCCCACGGCGGTCATATCTGGGCGAGAAGCAAGGTGGGGGAGGGCAGCACCTTCAGCTTTTCCCTGCCCACCGATCAGCCAGCTCGGGGGAGATGAGGATGAAAGTCCTGGTCACCGGGGGAGCCGGATTTATCGGCTCCCACCTTGTTGACGCCTTGATCGACCGCGGTCACCAGGTGGTAGTGGCAGATAACCTTGCCACCGGTTTTATCGATAACGTTAACCCCGCAGCCAAGTTTTACCAGATGAATATCTGCGATCGGAAGCTGGCCAAGGTATTTCAGCAGGAGAGGCCAGAGATAGTGAACCACCACGCCGCTCAAATGATTATCCAGAGGTCGGTGGAGGACCCCGTATTCGACGCCCGCGAGAATATCTTGGGTAGCCTAAATGTTATTCTGAACTGCATTCGCTTCGGCATCAGCAAACTAATCTACGCCTCCTCAGGGGGGGCAATCTATGGGGAACCAAAGTATCTGCCAGTAGACGAGGGACACCCCATCAACCCCGTCTCAGAATATGGGATCTCCAAGCACACCGTGGAACACTACCTTTATCTCTACGGTCTTCGCAACGGGCTCAACTATGTGGTGCTGCGATACCCTAATGTCTACGGCCCCAGGCAGAACCCCCGTGGAGAGGCGGGTGTGGTGGCCATCTTTGCCAGCCAGATGCTCAGGGGAGAGCGTCCCACCATCTTCGGTTCAGGGGATAAAACCAGAGACTATACTCATGTGTTTGACATTGTCGAAGCCAATCTCCTGTCTATGGAGCGGGGGGAAAAGACAACCTACAACTTGGGCACGGGGGTAGGGACTTCTGACCAGGAGATGTTCGATGCCTTGGCCGAGGCACTCGGCTATACAGGCAGCCCTGTTTATGCCTCGGTTCGCCAGGGCGAGATCCATCACATCTACCTCGATTCCAGCAAAGCCCAAAGGGAACTGGGCTGGAAATCCAGATTCACCCTTAGAGAAGGCCTTTCCCAGGCGGTGGAGTACTACAAATCGTTGGCAGGCCTGGCATCCAGATAAGGGGGGCCTAAGGATCACCTCTGCTCACAGACCCGGGGTGCACATCTTCCTCACGGCGTGGTAGATTCGCAATCAGAAATGCGCTTTCGCTTCAAAAGGATAACCTTACAGCGCCTCAGCCATGCAACCCAAACACGATGGCTGCGATAACGCTTACCAGGATTAGCACGAGCCATCCAGTGGTGGACAGCAGAAGCGAGAATCCCTCTCGAAGTCGCTGTTGTAGAACTAAGTAGAGAGGATAGGCCAGAACCAAGAGGGCGCTAACCAAGGCCGCAGTCACAAATAGTAGCACCAGGGCCAGTTTATCAAGGTAGCCGTCCCCCGGTGCCTCCCATCTCTGCAATAGTGTCACGCCCCCCATTGCTACGCCGCCAACCAAAACGGTGGCCAAAGCTTGTGCTAAACCCCAGAGAACTAGCCTACTGTTGCTCACCATGCTGCTCGTGAGGCAAGATTAGGTGTTCTCATAGCCCTACTTGCTTATGGCCAACCTGTATCTGAAGCTTTCTATTATTTTTCTGCAGAATATGCTTTGGTAGAAAAGCCTTTCCGCGAAACTATTCGCCAATACATAACTCGCCAATACCCCTATCACATTGCGCTTACGGAAGGTTCGCGAGACAGCATCCCTATGCACCTGCTTTCTAACTTTACCGAGGTAATTGAGCACTTGTATTCTTTCTTGCCTTGGCAACTCTGGCGTTTCAAAAACGGGAACATTGGTAAGACAGGAGACATCGTTTAGATAATCCTCCGGCTCCCTGAGAAAGTAATTGTTTTCCCTTACCCAGTCATAGAGTTCTGTCCCCGGATAGGGGATAGTATTATAGAAATGGACCTCCTGGATGGAATATTTTCTGCTAATTCTAACCTTATCCTCAACATCCTCCCGGGTTTCATACGGTGTACCCACCACAAACAATAGCTTGACATCATAGCCGAGATCACAGGAATCCTTAATGGCCCGTTCTATGGTTTCTACAGTTTCGCCCTTTTTTACTATCTCCAATATCCTGTTATTCCCACCATCGACCCCGAAGGCTATATACCTGAACCCTACTTCGCGCATTCTAGCAAGCATCTCCCTATCCACTCTATCCGCCCGGATGCCGTTGGAACAGCGCAGAAATAACCGCTTAAGCCCGCGCCGTTCGATTTCATCACATATCTCGAAGACCCTACTCCTTACTAGGTTGAAATTGTCGTCATCGAAGTTAAACTGCCTGCCACCTTTACTGTACCAATACTCCATCTCATCCACCACGTGTCTAGGGCTCCGAGGCCTGAATTGTGGCGAAAGGATTCTATTGGGACAGAAGGTGCATTTATGAGGGCAACCTCTACTGGAGTAGATCGTCATCTCCCTGATATACCTGTTGAGTTCAAACTTCTCATACCGAGGCCAGGGTATTTGATCCAAATCCGATACAAATTCTCTATCCCCGGTATAAACGATACCATCGCCGTCTCTGAAGATTAAGCCTTTGATCTTATCTTCTGCAAGCTCACCTCTACAAAGTTCGATAAGGGTGCCCTCTCCTTCAAAAACCACACCATAGTCTATGGCGGCGCACTCCTTTAGTACCCTTTCCCTCATAATCGATACATGGGGACCACCGGCCACTATTTTTACCCTTCCATCGAGATTCTTGATCTCCGTGAGGAGGGTATAGAACATCTTATATTCAAGGGAGATCAAACTCATGCCGATGAGATCGGGGCGGAAATCTTCAATCCTTTGTTGCAGATGTCTTAACTTATAGCCTAAATTCATATCCAGGACATCGTACTCGATCTCATTTTCAAGCAAAGTTTGGGCCAGATACGCCTGACCCAGATGGGGCGTAAGCCCCCGCCACTCACCGTGAGAGAAGGGATTAACCAGTAGCACCCTTTCAAACCTCATCCTAGTTCCCCCATCTTCGCCATTTTTGCCCACATACCAAGGTGCTATAGCCAAACCATTTCAAGAGCCTAATATCCAACCTCGGTCAGGCTGCCTGGCGGCGCACCCTCCTTCGAAGGGCGTTGAACAGTCGAGTTAGACCTGTCAAGTAGGGATCGGGGCTTCTCTCGCTTGCCTCGTCGAACTCGTCACGCGTCATGCCGATGAGTTCGAGAAAACGATCAAGCTCTGGCGGCGGCAGATTGTCCTCGACCTTGCTCAACTGTTCGAGGGCTTCCTCCCGGCTCATTTTCCCGGCGCGAATAAGCAGGCTATACTTGCCTACTCTGGGATCATTGCCACCGCACTTCTTGGAGTAGAGGTACCTTGCTACCCCGCTGGCCCAGCAATCGGAATGCTCCTCGCCGAAGCGAAAGCCAAAGTCCCGCTCAAAGAGTTCGAATATCTTTTTCTCGTCCCATTCCACATAGTCGGGCAGAATCACAATGCGTCGGCGACCGAAAACCCGTGCTAATCCTTCCCGGACAAGGTAATTCCGGGCATAGAGGGAGCAACGTAGCCGCTCCCGGTAGAGTTCACCCTTCAACACCTTTCCAAAGTACCACGGGTCCCAGGGGTTGAGGGACTTCGGAGGAGGGGCCTCGGTGCGGCTGGAACTGCCCAAGATCACGAGCGGTATATCATACTCGCGAGCAATCATGGCGAAGAGATTAAATGTGGACAGTTCACAGGGCGCGCAGAAGTGCCCAGTCTTACGCATGAAAACAGGCGCCAGTTTGAATGTCAGGGGATCTCCGTGATACAGGTGGGGCACGCCAAACGCCTCTACCAGCCTCTCTATGCGTTGCTTGGCCTCGTCGGAAAGGAAGCCGTTGTCCCTGGTGAAAGTGAGAACCTTAAGCCCGTAGACCTTGTGGCAGAGGTAGAGACAGTAAGAACTGTCCTTGCCCCCGCTGATGCCGAGGAGAGCGTCGTAAGGCTTGCCCTTTCGTTTAGCAGCCTCGAAGATGCGTCGCAGCTTCGCCTCAGAGCGGGCCTGCTCCTTGGCACTGGCAACCCACGAGCCCCAATGGGCTTCGAAATACCGGCAGAAGCTGCACACCCCTTCCGCATCAAAGGCGATTCCGGGATAATTCTCGGGCATGACGCAACGGACACAGCGTCTCACTCCTGTACCAGCCATTACCTGATTGACCTGCCTAGGGCTCGTTTCCATACCTACCATGCTTCCCCCGTTGAACTTACACTTCTAACCATATCTTGCTATTACGGAGATCCCGGCTATTACCTCATCCCCCGGCTTAACGCTTATCTTTAGATCTTCTATGTCTGGAATTGCCACGTCCACTTGAGAGCCAAAGATGATAGCTCCGATCCTCTGTCCAATCCTTACGCCATCACCTTCCTTAAGATAGGCGACTATTCTTCTGACCAGGCGCGAGGCTATCTGAATTACACCGACCCTAAACACCCCATTGTCGATAATCGTGGTAACCCTTTCATTCAGTATCTCTGACTCCTGTCTCCTTAAGGATAAAAATCTCCCGTTGGTATGCTTTTGTAAGATTATCTTTCCTCCAATCGGAGACCTATTTACATGGACATTAAGCATGTTCATATCTATCCCGATTAGATATGCTACATCAGCAAGTGAATCGGTAGCCATTACTTCGTTTAACTCAAACCGCTTCTCACCCTTAGTCGAAACAAGGGAGGAGCCCTCTTCTATCTCCTTGACGTAGATGACTTTGCCATCAGCAGGGGAGAGGATTACCTTCTCGGTTTCCAAAGGGACCCTTTCCGGGTCTCTATAGAATCTGAAAATGATGGCTAGAGAGGTTATCAGCAAAATGAAGAATAATTCGATGAAGACCAGCGCGGTCATGCCCAAATTGGCTGGCAATGAGCCTATCCAACTCACGATGAGTCCGCTCAGGCCACCGATCACCACCGCGCCTGATATCGCTATCTTCATCTTGATTCGCCACTTCCAAGCAAGCAAAGGCAGAAATACGAGGGCAAGCACCAGGCTGGAAACAAAAATCTCGAGTTCCATCTCTAGAAGCCTCTCTTCCTCCACAAATAAGGAAGCATCAATAACTCCGCAATGAAGGGCAGGGGGTCCCTTATCGATAATACCGCAAACTGCTTCTTCCCCTTCAGCGAATTGAGATAATCACTGACCTTCAGCCTCCCTTTGAGTATCTCTGCGATCACTGTGGGGATGTCCGTTGTCAGGCGAATCCACTTGGCGTTTTTGTCGAACCCATTCCGTTTCCCCCCCTCTCCCAGTACGTCTTGATACAACAAGTAAGGTAGATCTACCCCGGCGCCGATTGCCAGGGTATGCCAGCCCCAGGGTCTGGCGTTTATTTCGAGCAATTTGTATGTTCCGTCCCTGGGGTCCAGCATGAACTCAACCTCTGATAGGCCGTAGTAACCTATCAGCCCCAAGATTTTGGCAGCGATTTCCTCCAACTCGGGTACATCCACAGTCTCGGCATAGGTTGTGGCATGGCCGAAATCCATGGGATGCTGCCTAGTTCGCCGTGCAACCACCCTGCCTAAGAACTCCCCATCTTTGTATAATGAACCAACAGAAAATAGGTAACTGGGTCCGCCAGGGATCAGTTCCTGGATCATTATCTCTGAACCATCGATTATCGAGAGCACTTTTTCGAATTCCCGTACAAGTTCCTCGCTATTATCTATGCGCACCGCTTTCTTCCGGGTTTTACTATAGAAAGGCTCTTTTATTGAGGGCTTAATAATAACCGGAAATTCTAGATCCAGTCGCCCTAGTTCCTCAAGATTCCTGGGGTAGAATGTTTTGGGAATAGCAATGCCCGATTTCTCAGCTAGCTGATAGGTTAATTTCTTTTGGTAAGCAAACTTGACCACATCCCATGGTGGCGTTGGAACTCTATAATATTCTTGCAGTTGTTCTTTATATTTGGACAAGAAACAAACCGTCTCATCATCGTTAGGATATATTATCCAGCCCTCAATGTTTTCCTTTCTGGCCAGATCCGTCAGGAAGTTGAGAAAGGGGACTTCTTGTTTTACGCTGGGACACCTTATGAACTTCTTTGGGTATCTTGAAAACCTGCCGATGCATAGTTCATGATCCAGTAGGTAGACTGGAATATTTTGCCGGGCAAGGCTTCTCAGGATGCCTAGACCTTGGAAATGCCCCCCTATGATGACAGCCCCTACTTTTTCATCTGCCCGGTGAGTAAAGGCAGTCAGCTCTTTTCCTGGCACAGACCTTGCCATGACAGACCCCTTTTTCATCCAAATGCACTTTGAGTATGATTATCAGGTAATGTATTGGTAACAGATTTGATTCTTAAGCATGTTTTCTTCTGGTAAGAAAGAGGAATCTAATCTCACGTATTTCCTCAAACTTGTTGAAACCGACCCTTTCGAAGCCTTTTAGCGAAGCTATATTATCCTCTGCGACATAGGCTAGCATTCGTTTAAATCCCTTCCTCCTCGCCATTTCACACAACTCAACTATGACCGAAGGCATGATCCTTTTTCCTCTGTATTTTTCAAAGGTAAACGCGTTCTCTATGAGAACCTCATCCTCCCTAAGCCTTGGCAATCTGCTCCTAAAACCCCGGCTCACCACGTGGTCATCCGCTGAAGAGACTAGCCACTGGATATAGCACAGCTCATTGCTATCAGCAGTTCTGGCAACGTAGCAATCATGGAAACCAGATTCGTAAAACCACCTTCGTTGTATCAGCTCATAAACCGATTCCTGACTTCCCGATTTTGATTTCTGGAGTACCTCCTCCATGTCCTCTTCCGAGGCCGATCGCAAGGAGTACTCTATCCCGCACGGAACATGAACGCTATTTGTTTGCAGATTCCTTTCCAAGCCCCAAAAGATGGTCTTACTGTAGATTTGGCGCTTCAACCGATGCCAGAAAATCGTTAGGCCGCCATGCTTAATCAGTAAAATCCCGTAATATACCTTTCTAAGAGCTGGGTTCAGCATAATAGGCTTTACCTGCCGTTTTGTCGCCAGACCTCAAACACTCTCATTACAAAGTCCATCAAGGTTATTGAGTCGATGTCCCCGGTTATTGCCAAAGCACTCTTAGCCTTATCGGGCCATCTCCAATACCTCAACAAAGGAGCGTTTGAGCGTTCTATTGCTTCAGAGATCAGTTTCTCATCAGCTTCCTGGAAATCTGCCAAATTGGCAAGGTAAATTCCATAATTATCAGGTTGGTCGCTCTCTTCAACTATAAACCCTTCACTCTTCAGAAAATTGATAGCGTATGGCGATGAATTTGGACCCACACCGACAAAGGGGCGTGTAGGACTTTCTATGAGAAAATCCGTAGCATCTATGCTTTGATACCCACCCGACCACTCGGCGGTCGGCCTGTTCACCTTACAATTTCTCAGCAAGAGGGTTGCTCTCCCAGAGCAGTTTGCCTTGACTCTGTACTGTCCGTTGCCCTGAGAATTGACGTCAAAGGTGAACCCGTGTCTCTCCTTACACCACTCAGCGATTTCCCCCAGGGTAGCAATCCAAACCGGAGGGTCCATTTCCCTCGCCTGTTGCAGAATGGTTTCCAAAGCACTTTCACAAAGCGAAATTCGCTCGTGGTGGAGTTGAAGGGTGACTAGCTCACCTCTGGCATACGTTCTGCGAAAGATCATTTCCCAGATCCTTGCGATCTCCTTTCCATCTGTTATGCCAAGCCTATCCACCATTGCCTCGTCATCCGGAATTGAAACGGGAATTTCAATAATGCCATCTATGATCCTGGGCAGGGAAAGGTATCCTTGAGCATTTCGAGGTTCATAGAAAGCCAGCAGCCTTTCGTAATCGTCCCACGCTTGTTTTGGATATTTGCTCTTATCAACTACATCCCACCATATTGTTCCGCTGCTGTCGTAGGCAAAGTCGAGCTTGTCAAGTGCCTCGACAGTCTCACCATTGCGACGCAGGTAAGGAGCGCGAAAGCCTGTGAAGGAAATCTGACAATTTCTAAAAATATCGATCGCTTTCTTGAAGTGTCCGATTTGCGTTTCCAAAGAGAGCGACCTGTAGTCGGTGTGAATGTAGCCGTGAACAGCGAACTCAACACCTCTGCTGCCTAGCTTTCTTATCAGCTCAGGATGCCTGCTCAAGGTTACAGCCGTTAAGGGAAAGGTAGGCGCACAGCCGAATTTTTGGGTTACATCAACATATCTATTCAACTTCGCTTCGATCTTACTGGAAGTGATCCCAAAGCGGCTCAATACGGCTCTAACCCTTGAGAGCAGATTTCTGGCTCCCCTGGAGTTGGACGGCGATTTTGCTAGCATCATTCAACCGTGAGTATATCATTGCGAGGTTGGAAGGAAGTTAGAATTCAGTTACAGGGTGGTTAGAATCGAGAAGACAGCGTGCAATTGCCGGACCTCCGAGGCAATTGAATGCCTCTCGCTACACCCTACGCCGGCCGATGCCGAAGACGAGAATGCAGCCACCTCGATAGACCAGTCCGCCGCTATAAAAGGGTAAGTCCCAATCCCACCTCAGCGTCAGGTAGTTTCTGATTAGCCCTTTTGGTTCAGGAAACATGGTACCAAATAACTAGTACTAAATAGGAGTAACTATTACCAAATAACTATTTGAGATGTTTGGTTCTTTGGTTAAAGTGGTATAGGTCTATGGTATGAGAATAGTGGAAATGGGTCATGGTGGGATATGTCTTGTGTTCCAAAATCAGACAAGATTGACAAAAGGAATAGGTTATTGTATAATATTGTATACTCCTGATATAAGGACCGGTTAACAGATGGCTATGATTTGTTCATCCTTGGGGGCATAAGATGAAGCGTGAAAGGAAAGTACTTTACATTGTATTGGCAGCCTTAGCTCTGGCCTCGCTGCTGATGGCTGGCGTGGCTTCCCCAGCCCTGGCTCTGGCGAACACCACAACTGTGGGATCCTTGACCTTGAGCCATTCTTACTCGACCATTGCGGTTTATGCCAACTTCTCTGCCGACGATAACGAGAATAACTCGGCAACCTTGGAGTACAGGAAAGTTGGCGATCCGGACTGGATACAGGTGATTCCGTTTACTGTCGATAGAAGGGATCAGTATTCCTACTACAACGGTGATCTTGGCGCTACGATTTGGAAAGACAATCCTTGGAAGGATCAATATCGGGCTGTCATCTTTCACCTTGATCCAGACACTCAGTATGAAGCAAGGGTCACTTTCAGTGATCCGGATGGAGTCAGTGGAACGAACCCTGTTTCTGATACCACCACAACTTTGGATGACAATCCGCCTGCTAACGGTGCCACTTACTATGTCTCTCCTTCAGGGAATGACGCGAACGACGGCTTGAGCATAGGGACTGCTTGGAGAACGATACAGCATGCAGCGGATAACGTATCGGCTGGAGACATTGTCAAAATTGCTTCTGGCACCTACAACGAAGAGGTTCGTCTAAGTGCTTCGGGGACGCCAAGTAACTACATAGTGTTTGAGAACTATGAGAGCACCAAGCCAGTCATCGAAGGTGGAGGTACTCGTAGTCACGGCGTGGTCATCCGAGGCGTTGACTACGTGAAGTTGAAAGGCTTGATAGCCCAAAACCCCGCAGGCCGTTGTTTTCTGATCGATCATGGTAGCACAGGGATTATCCTCGATGATTGTGAGGGGCACAATCCAGGCAATGCGTGGGCTGATGCAGGTGTTCTGATCAGAGATGGTATAGACCACAATGCACCTTGCACCAATGGTTTGATAGAGAATAGTTATTTCACATGCGACGATAACAGGGCAGAAAAGTATGGTATTTACGTATGGGGTGAAAATACTAACTGGACCTTCAGAAATAATGTTATTAGTGGAACGGGCTTTAAGGACGGCATTGGTGGAACTAGCACCAAGGAGATGTACATTCATGGCAATGAGGTGAGAAGCCCGTGGGATGATGCGCTTGAGATAGAGGGAGCAAATGTCAATGTCGGCATATGGAGTAACGAGACATATAATGATTGGTCACAGGAATCATACTTTGGCAAAATGGGGCTGGGGACTGCACCTGTGATGGTTGGCCCCTACTATGTGTTCCGAAACCTATTTACAGATTACCGTGATGCTGCCATAAAGAATGGTAATAGCTCTCAGGGAGTTCAATACTTCTATCACAATACTATCTACTCCACTCACTTCGTGCCAGCGTGGGCAGTCTATGGAAACAATGAGTTGCTGAACAATGTCAAAGCTCGCAACAACATCGTCTACACGGGCAAGTATGTTATAGATAGCTCTGCTAATGTGGAGGGATGGAATGAAGGCTGGGATTTTGACTACAATGACATGTACAGCACTAGCGAGAGTCATTTCTCCAAATGGAAGGTTGGTGTAGATAACCGTCAGCAAGACTTTTCTGAATATAGAGCTGCGACTGGCTTTGACAGCCATGGTATTTCTGCTGATCCAAGATTCGTCGTCCCTGGTGATGATGGTGACTTTAGGCTACAGTCTGATTCTCCCTGCGTAGATGCCGGAGTGATTCTCCCCGGTTTTAACGATGAGAACTCCCCGTGGCCATATCAAGGCTCAGCTCCAGACATAGGCGCCTACGAATCCGGATACGGGTCGCCCCCTGGCCCCCTACACCATATCGGCATCACTCCCGGTAGCGTTAGCCTGGAGGTCGGCCAGACCCAGCAGTTCATCGCCACCGGCTATGACCAAAACAATAGAGTCATCACCGGCCTCAGCTTCACCTGGAGCGTGGTTGACCCCGCTGCCGGCAGCATCGATGATAGTGGTCTGTTCACCGCGGGCACAGTGGAGGGCACATACCCTGACGTCGTGAAGACAGAGGCAGAATCCATAGCCGGCTATGCCTCGGTGAGCATCACGATGCTCACCCCCAACAACGCCCCGGTGGCGGTGGATGATGCCTACAGCGTAGATGAGAACACCACTATCACCGTGGCCGCGCCGGGCGTGCTGGCTAACGACAGCGATGTGGACGGCGACCCGCTGAGGGCAGTCCTGGTAAGCGACGTCAGCAACGGCACCCTCACCCTGAATGATGACGGCTCATTTAGCTACACACCTGCTCCCGACTACACCGGCAGCGACAGCTTCACCTACGTAGCCAACGATGGGCAAGCCGACTCCAACATCGCCACCGTGTCCATCACCGTCAATGCGTCGAGTCCTCCACCCCCACCTGGGCAAACGGGCACCTTTGGTCTTGATAACGGAGATGGCACTTGGGGCTTGGATGCAGGTGCTATCAATGGCATGAAATTCGCATGCTCGGATGATGGCACCCTGACCAAAATAGGATTGCTCCTCGATGATGCTTCGCCAAGCGGGAATGTCAAGCTAGCCATATATGACCATGATGCCACAAATGACCTGCCCGAGAACCTGCTTTGGGGAGGGAGCAACAAATCGACTACCGATGGCTGGATGGAATGGGGAACATCACCGGTTCAATTAAGTGCAAATGCCACCTATTGGCTGGTTTTCTGGCTGGACACTCAGAACGATGTTAGATACCAGAGCGGGTCTGGACGGCATGTCTGGTGGTCCTGGCAATACGGGGATTGGCCTGCCGCGCTTGACAATAGCCCCGCCGGTGCAAATAACAACCAATATGTCATGCTAGCGACCTATGCGACAAATCCCGGGCCTCTTGACCACATCGTGGTGACGCCATCAACAGCGGATATTCAGGTCGGCGGCAGCCAGCAGTTCACCGCTACCGGCTATGACCAGTACGGTAATCAGGTGCCCATCACCCCTAGCTGGAGCACCGATGTCGGCAGCATAGATGACAACGGCCTGTTCACCGCTCAGAGCACCGCCGGCGTTAGTGGCTATGTCAAGGCCACTGTGGACGCCATAGAGGGCCAGGCGACGGTGAACATCATTGCTGGGTACATGCCTGGCGATGCTAATGGAGACGGAATTGTAAATAGCCTTGATATAACCAAGCTGAAGAGGATCATCATGGGGCTGGATGGCCCAACCCCAGGGGCTGATGCCACTGGAGATGGCAACATAGATGCCATGGATATAACCAAAATAGAGCTGATAATCATGGGAGGTTGATCCTTCAATGGAGGTGGAAGATGAAGAGGTGGAAGCGTCTGTTAGTGGTGGGAGTGACCCTGTGCTTGATAATGATGCTGCTTTACCCTTCTATTGCTAGTGCCCAGGATGTTACGGTGAGCATTGATGCCCCGGCTGAGGTAGGGGAAGGCACGGATTTCATCGTCAGGGTTAACATCACCGATGTGACAGATTTCGATGCCGCTAACTATGACGTCATCTACGATCCCCTCATCCTGGAGGTGACGGATGTCAGCGATGGCCTGATAGGTGGGACTGCGATCCCGGTTGAC
>JAUVVB010000002.1 GCA_030604825.1 Chloroflexota bacterium
ACCATGATCGTCATCAAGACCCTCATGGAGCGGGGGGAGCTGGGAACCCCTCATGGTCGGGTGATGATCGGCATCCTCCTGGTGCAGGACCTGAGCGTGGTCCCCCTGATGGTCATTGTGCCTTCCCTGGGCGAGTCGGGAATGGCCCTCTTTGCAGCGTTGGGCTGGGCCGCCCTCAAGGCCATTGTTTTTCTCGGGGTGATGCTTGTTTTGGGGCTTTGGGGGCTGCCCTGGCTGATGAAGAGGTTGGCCGGGGCACGCTCCAGGGAGCTATTCCTGTTGGCCATAGTCTGCCTTGGTTTGGGGGCAGCCTTTGGCACCTACTACTTTGGGCTTTCGGTGGTCTTTGGTGCCTTCGTCGCCGGGCTTCTCATCAGCCAGTCCGAGTATGCCCACCAGGCTCTGGCCGATATCGTTCCGCTGAGGGACGTCTTCGCCACCCTCTTCTTCGTCTCCCTGGGGATGCTCGCCGATCCCAACTTTGTGATGGCAAATCCGGCACTGGTGGGCGGGGTGGTGGTGGTCATAATCCTGGGAAAGTTTCTCATCTGCTCCCTTATCCCCTGGCTATTCGGCTACAGCCTCAAGACGATGCTATTTGTGGGAAGTGGCCTGTTTCAGATCGGTGAGTTCAGCTTCATCCTGGCTGCCCTTGCCCTGGAGAGGGGCGTAATTTCCGATAGTCTCTACTCCTTGACCTTGACCAGCGCTGTTATTACTATATTGCTGACCCCCTTCGGCCTGAGCCTGGCCTCAGCACTTTACCACCGCTTCAGCCAGGGGGAGAGGGTTTCAAGGCTTCTCGCCGCCCGCCCTGACCCGGAGGCGGAGGGGGAGGAGCTTTCCAACCACGTGGTGATCTGCGGCTGTGGTCGGGTGGGCCGAAATCTGGGGAGCGTCCTGGAGCGAAGGAATTTCTCCCGCCTGGTTATCGACATCGATCCCCGGGTTATCGACTCCCTGCGCGCCCGGGGTGTCCCTGCCATCTATGGGGATGCCAGCAACCCCCATATCCTGGCCCAGGCGCAGCTGGAAAGGGCAAAGGTTATGGTGGTCACCTTCGCCGATCCAATAGCCACCGAGCTGGCGGTGAGGAATGCGCTGAGGATAAATCCCAGGCTGGATGTGGTGGCTCGTGTTCACGGCGATGAGGAGGCTGAGGTGCTGCGAGGTGTGGGCGTTGCTGAATTGGTGCGCCCCGAGTTTGAGGCTGGCCTGGAGATGATCCGCCATACCTTGCATCGCTTCGGCTTGACCACATACGAAATTCAGTATATCGTTAACTCCCTGAGGGATGAGGGGTTAACCTGAGCCAGAGGAGGAACCTTTGACCAGATTTATCCTGATCAGGCATGGACAGACCCGGTGGAACAGGTTGGAGAGGTTCAGGGGCAGGGTGGATATCGACCTCGATAGGACAGGGCTGAGGCAGGCTGAGGCGGCGGCGGAGAAGGTGGCAAGCTGGGGGGTGAAGGCCATCTACTCCAGCCCGCTGAAGAGGGCGATGCGGACGGCTGAGATCATCTCCCAGCGCCTCCAGCTTGCGGTTGAGCCGCTGGAGGGGATCATCGACATGCACTTCGGCGAGTGGCAGGGGCTTCCCATCGGGGAGGTGAGGCAGCGGTATCCGGAGCTCTTTGACCTGTGGCGCTTTAGCCCCCATCGGCTCAAGGTTCCTCAGGGGGAGACCCTGGAGGAGGTGCGGAGCAGGGTGGTTGCTTGCATCGATGAGGTGGCGGCAAAGCACGACCAGGAAACGGTTGTCTTGGTAACCCATCGGGTGGTGTGCAAAGTGCTTATTTGCCACCTTCTTGGCCTGGACAACTCCCACTTCTGGCAGATAGCTCAGGATGCCACCGCGATCAACCTTTTCGAGGTGTGGCAGGGGAGGTTCACCGTCAGGCTGCTCAACGATACCTGCCACCTGAGGAACCTGAAATCATGACCATGGAACAAATCATCTCCCTTATGGAGCAAGAGTATGGTGCCTTGGAGCGGCGCTCCCCTGCCGATCCCATCTCCGTGCTCATCGGAACCATCCTCTCCCAGAACACCTCCGATGTGAACTCCAGGCGGGCCTTCGACCGGCTCATCCATGCCTTTGGCACCTGGGAGAGGGTGGCGGAGGCGGGCATCGACGAGATCGCTGAGGCCATCAGGGGAGGTGGGCTGAGCCGGATCAAGGCGGCGCGGATAAAGGCCATCCTTGAGCGGATGCTGAAAAGCCAGGGCTCGCTGGACCTGGGATTCTTGGCCCATCGACCTTCCAGTGAGGCCAGAGGGTGGCTGGAAAAACTCCCTGGGGTGGGACCGAAGACGGCGGCCTGTGTGCTTCTGTTCTCCCTGGGAAGGCCGGTGCTTCCGGTGGATACCCATGTCTACCGGGTTTCGCGGCGTATGGGGCTGATCGATTCCAGGGTATCCCCCAAGGAGGCGCAGCGGCTGCTGGAGGAGATGGTCCCCGAGGAGGCGATGTACCAGTTTCATCTTCAACTGCTAGCACATGGAAGGAAGGTATGCCGGGCGCGGCGACCCTTATGTTATGAATGTATTTTCCAGCAAGAGTGCCCCAAAATTTTATAGAAAGGAATGCCAATGCAAAAACCAAAGGTAGGCATCATCAACGTCAGCGGATATGTCGGCATGGAGATTGCCAGGCTTCTTCATCGCCATCCCGGGGTTGAGCTTTCCTCCATTACCGGGAGAAGCGCGGTGGGGCAGGGGCTGGGCCAGCTCCTGCCCCATCTTGGCGATATCGATCTGGTGATTCAGCCCGAGCTTGGGGATGTGGATCTGGTCTTCTCCGCCCTGCCTCATAAGAGCAGCGCTGAGGCGGTAGTGGCTGCATTGGAGCGAGGGATGAAGGTGGTGGATGTGAGCGCCGATTTCAGGCTAAGGGATGCCCAGGAATACCAGAGATGGTATGAATTTTCCCACCCCCGCCCAGAGCTTCTTGAAATGGCGGTCTATGGCTTGACCGAGCTAAATCGTCCCCTCATTGCCCCCGCCCGCCTGGTGGCAAATCCGGGCTGTTATCCCACCGGGGCCCTGCTCGCCCTCGCCCCAGTGGTGAAGGGGGGGCTAATTGAGCCCCACATCGTCATCGACGCTAAATCGGGGGTCTCCGGGGCGGGGAGAACGCTGAGCCTGGCCACCCATTTTGCGGAGGCAAATGAAAACGTCTCCCCCTATGCCCTTGAAGGCCATCGCCATCTGCCGGAGATAGTTCAGGGGCTTTCTCAATTGAATCCAGAGCTATCCTTCTCGGTGACCTTCGTTCCCCATCTGGTACCGATGAGCCGGGGTATCCTCACCTCCTGCTATGCTCAGCCCAGGGAGGGGAAGATAGCGATGGGGGAAGGGGGGAAAGGGGAGCTTTTGGAGCTCTACCGCGAGTTCTATCGCGGTGAGCCCTTCATCAGGGTGGTGGATGTGCCGCCACAGACAAAGCAAGCCTGGGGAACAAACCTCTGCCTCATCTATCCCACCATCGATCTGAGGGCGGGAAGGCTCATAATCATTAGCTGCATCGATAATCTGGTGAAGGGTGGAGCCGGTCAGGCAGTGCAGAACATGAACATCATGCTTGGCTTCGATGAGGGGATGGCGCTGAAGGGTGCTGCCGTATATCCGTAGAAAGCGTTGCTTCTTGGAGTCGCCTCTGGTATATTAGCCAGGTGCCCCCATCGTCTAGAGGTCTAGGACATCAGCCTTTCAAGCTGGAAACAGGGATTCGAATTCCCTTGGGGGCACCACCAGAGGCATCCCCAGGCGCATTTCTCTCCCTTGGGACTAGTGCCTGGTGGCGTTGGCGTAGGCGTGGGAGTTGGCGTGGGAGTTGGCGTGGGAGTTGGCGAGGGTCTTCTTTGTCACCTCTGGATCCCTGCATCTGGCCAGCATGTCGTCTAGGGTGATCTCCCCACTCAAGTAGAGGCTGATCAGCGCCTGATCCAGGGTTTGCATTTCGTATTGGGAGCCGGTCTGCATCACGTTCATCATCTGGGGGGTCTTCGCCTCCCTGATGAGGTTTTTGATGGCATCGTTGGCCACCATCACCTCCGCGGCGACGATACGCCCTGAGCCGTTGTTGATGGGTATCAAGGTTTGATAGAGCACCCCTTGCAAGGTGGTGGAGAGCTGGATTCGGGCCTGCTGTTGCTGGTGTGGGGGGAAGACATCGACAATGCGGTCAATGGCCTGGGGGGCACTGGGGGTGTGGAGAGTGGTGAGAACCAGGTGCCCTGTCTCTGCCGCGGTGAGAACGGTGGCAATGGTCTCCAGGTCCCGCATCTCCCCTACCAGCACCACATCTGGGTCCTGGCGCAGCGCATGACTGAGGGCAGCGGTGAAGGACTTGGTGTCCATCCCTACCTCCCGTTGCGAGATGAAGCATTTCTTGTTATGGTGGAGGAACTCTATGGGATCTTCGATGGTGATAACTCGGCGGCATTCCTTTTCATTGAGGTGATCGATCATGGCGGCGAGGGTGGTGGATTTGCCACTGCCAGCAGGCCCGGTGACCACAACAAGCCCGTTTTCCATTAGGGCCATGCTCTTGCATATCTGGGGGAGCCTCAGCTCATCAATGTTAAGGATGGTATTGCGAACGACACGGAAGGCCAGGCTGATGGTGCCCCGCTGCAAGGAGGCATTGGCCCTGAAGCGCCCCACGTCGCTAATGCCAAAGGCAAAGTCCAGTTCCAGCTCATCGGCAAAGCGATTCCTCTGCTCGTTGGTGGTAATGCTGTCGAAGGCCTGCTCGATATCCCCAACCGTCAGCACTTGAAGTTGCCTTTGGGGAACCAGCTCCCCGTATATGCGGAGCACCGGTGGAGATGCGCAATTGAGATGAAGGTCTGAGGACCCCGTTTCCACCAAAAGCTGAAGCAGCTCATGAATTTCCATCTCGTCCCCCAGGCATATTATTTTTAACTATTTCATATAATTTATAACAGAACATTACAATTTTGTCAAGCCCCTAAAGGGCAATTCCTTGACGATCGACTTTGGTAGCCTTTCCCCCGCTACAAGATAGGATAATATTCCCTGGTTTCCTCGTCCTTGCGCAGCATCCCCTGGTGGATCAGCTCCTGAATTGCTTCGGCAACCTCGGTCCGCGACGCCCCAACCCCCTTTTCGATGTCCGATAGCTTAATCCCAGGGTGGGCAATGGCATAAGCCATTATTCTGTGCTTTAGCTGGTCGTCCCCCTTTGAGCTGCTTTCTACTTCATTATACGACATCGATGCACCTGAATTGTCAATAAGAAATTAGGCCTAGGTCTATAGCCCTATTTTCTGGGTGGCTAAGGCACCCGGATCAAGCCATTGCGCAGTGCCAGCACCACGGCATGGGTGCGGTCATTGGCAGACAGCTTGCGCATGATGGAGGTGACGTGGTTCTTCACCGTCTGGTTGCAGATGCCCAGGGCATGGGCGATCTCCTTATTGGAATTGCCCCCGGCAACATGTTGCAGGATCTCCGTTTCGCGGCGGGAGAGGGGTGACATTAGGGGCTCCACCTCTTTTTCGCTCACGAGCAGTTCCTGGAATTGCTGCAGCACGCGCAACGCAACCCCTGGCCTGGTGAGCAGGCTTTCGTTTATGGGATATTCCCCGCGGTAGGCTTTCCTTAGGTCACTAAGCAGCTGTTCATAGGTAGCCTTCTTGGTCAAATAGCCTGCTGCCCCCACTCGGATGGCAAGAAACAAATGCTCATCATCCTCCCTGGTGGTGAGTACGATAACCGATATCAGCGGCGAGTAGCGCTTGATCTGGCGGGTGAGGTCAAATCCGTTGATGGAAGGCAGCTTGGAATCCAGGACCACTACATCGGGCGCTAGGGCCTTTATCTGATGAAGGGCCTCTTCGCCATCATCGGCCTCGCCTATCACCTCGATATCCATCTCCCGGGACAGGGCCCTTCTTATCCCTTCTCGGTAGAGCACCTGGCTATCAACCAGGAAAACAGTTATCTTATCCATGCCGATCACTGCAATGGGGGATTTATGTCAATAACTATAACCCCTACCATCATATACCATCATATCAGGCGTTCTTACGGCCAAGTCAATAGTACTTCCGAACTGAAAGGGGGAAACTTAGGCCTCATAATTGCGCCTAAGGGGGCAAAACATGGGACCGATTGGGGCGTCAATCAATCTGAAGCTGGGCTGATCCCCATCTTTGGGCGTGGGCCTTCTTTAGCCTCTGGAGCTGGCTCTGGAAGGAAGCCGAGGTTATCCTTTCCGTGCTCATAACCACGGCGTCCTCCCCATCATCGGAGTAATAGCCCTTGCGCACCCCAATTCTGGAGAAGCCATACTTCTCATAGAGGGCCTGGGCAGCGAGGTTGGAGCGACGCATCTCCAGGGTGACAACGCTGGCATTGCGCCTCAGGGCAAGCCCGATCGCGGCGATGAGGAGCAGCTCGCCAATCCCTTGCCTGCGATATGCCCCCCTCACCCCTATGGTGGTGAAGTGAGCCTTATCTGCCATGATCCACAGGCCAATAAGGCCAACGATCCTTTGGCCTGGTGATTGCGGCTCTTTTCGCTCCATGCCCAGGAGGTATCTTATCCTTTCCCAGAAAAGGCTGGGCCTCGATCTTCCCGCTGGGTTTTCCGGGGGCGGGGCGGGCTGCTCGGTATCCCAGGCGACCAGATAATGGGATAGGCTGCCGAAAAGGAGCTCCCGCTTGTAGGAGGGGGGAGGCCACTGAGTGGGGAAGCATTCCCTATCGATCTCGTTGGCTTGAGGAACATCCTCAACCTGCATCGGTCGCACCGCGTATCGCAAGGCGTCCCCCATACAAGGATGGCCATATTTTACCACATTGGATCATCTACCACTATCCTTTGCCTACCCTGTGCGTTATATTATATGCACAGGATAACGCTGATCTGGCGGTCTTTGCCGCAGGGGGTTGTCAGGTGCAGGAGGAGAGGAGCCTGGTGGAGCGGGCGCAGCGGGGGGATGGGGAGGCCTTTGCCAGGCTCTACGAGGAGAATTTCGACAGGATCTATCGCTACATCGCGCTCAGGGTAGGAGGCAAGGCCGATGCCGAGGACCTCACGGCGCAGGTCTTCCTCAAGGCGTTGGAGTCCATCGCTTCCTTTAGGTGGCGCGGGGTGTCCTTCTCCGCCTGGCTGTTTCGCATCGCTCGTAATCTGGCCATCGACCAGCTGAGGAAGAAGGGAAGGGAAGGACGTCTCGGTGATGAACCCGTTTACCATTTCGACCTGGCGGCGGTGGCAGAGAAGAGGCTAACTATGGAGCAACTGGTCATTGCCGTAGAAGGGCTCACTCCAGCCCAGAGGGATGTGATCGCCCTTCGTTTTGCTGCCGGCTTGTCCATCACCGAAACGGCCAAGGTCCTGGGAAAGAGGGAAGGGGCGGTGAAGGCGCTGCAACATAGCGCCCTGGTGGCGCTTAGAAAAAGGCTTTATCGCTGGCGGAACGATGAGCAGGGAATTTGAAGCAATCCTGGATGAGTGCCTCCAGCGTCTGCTGGAGGGCGAAAGCGTGGAGCACTGCCTTGCCCGCTACCCGGAGCAGGCGGCGGAGCTTGAGCCCTTACTCCAGGTTGCCCTCGCTGCCAGGGAGGCATCAGCCATTGAGCCCCGCCCTGAATTCAAGGCTCAAGCAAGGTATCGGCTTCAGTCGGCGCTCACAACTGGGGTGAAGCGGCGTCAACGGAGGGGACTACGCCTCAGGTGGCAGTGGGCCTTGCCTCTAGCTATTGTGCTTTTCCTCATCCTCGCCGGTGGCAGCACAGTGGCTGCCTCCTCAGCAAGCCTTCCCGATGAGCACCTTTACCCGGTGAAGACCAGGGTGGAGCAGATAAGGCTATGGCTTACCCCAACGGACATGGGTAAGGCCCGGCTACATGCTCAATTCGTCAACCGGCGAACAGAGGAGATTGCCCAAATGGTCCACCGGGATAAGACCGAGGTGGCGGTGAGAGTGGCTCACCGCCTGGAGGCTCATCTGCAGCAGATAAGGCGCCGCGCTCATGGGCCTGGGATACATGACCTGAGGCAGTTCTTGCAGCAGCACGCTGCCGGGAATCTGGCCACCCTTCAGGCCCTGGAGGAGGAAAGGCCTGCCCTTCGCCCTGCCCTGGAGCGGGCAAGGGAGGCCTATCTGGAAACCCTTCAAGCTATCCAAGGGGGTGAGGGAAAATGAGGCTGCGGGCTCATCATCTTCTTTGCCTTCTTGGCTTTAGGGGACTGGGCTATTCCCCGGAGTTCGTGGAAAACATGTCCCATATCGCAGAGAGGCTGCGCTCCTTCCCCCAAATCCAGTTGGAGATATTGGGCCAGCCCGATGACATATGCTCTCAGTGCCCTTTCCTCGGTGAGGGGGGATGCCAGGATAAGGGGCCCCAATCCGAGGAGGAGAGGAGGAAAAGAGACCTCGATGTTATGGAGCGAATCGAAGTCGAGGAGGGAGGGAAATTGACCTGGTCTGAGGCCGAAGAACGGATTCGCTCCGCCCTGACCCCTGGGGATTTGGAGCGCATATGCCGGGATTGTGAGTGGTTGCCTCAAGGCTACTGCACCCAAGGGCTTGAGAATTTGATAAAAAGGGCAGAGGGGCGCTAACCTTCCGGCGCTTTTTTCGTTATATTAAATAAGAGGATTAAAAAGGGAGGAACAAGCAGTGAGAAAGGCATGGCTCATCGTGGCTTTGGTGGTGGTGGGAATAGCTCTAGGCTCCGTGGGAGTGGCTCTTGCCCAAGATACCTCTGCACCTCAGCTGGCACCGCCGCTTGAGGGGCAAAACCTGTGCCGGATCGTGGGCAAGGTGACGGGGATAGGTGAGAGCTCCATTACCGTTGAGGGCGTGAAGGTGAAGCGGGTGGTGGAGGATGGTTCCTTCAGAGTTGACAGGATCAAGGGAACCTTTACCGTAATGGTCACTGATGAGACCCAATATCGGTTGCCACCGGAAAGGGAGCCTTCTCTTGAGGGCGTCTACGAAGGGGACAGGGTGGTGATTGTGGCCGAAGAGGATGGGGAGCTTATCGCCCAGCGAGTTATAGTGGTGCCCCAGGGCTTGAGGGTAAAGCCCGTAAGGCACGCCCTCCTTCTTTGGCATCCCGATAAGGACGCAATCGCGGTGGCCATCCCCTCGCAGGGCATCGTGATCATAGCCGAACCCATCAAGGTATTGCCCTTTAGGGGGATGCCGTTTCAGGGCCCCTTTTCGCCTGGCGCCGAATAGATAAAAGGGTCAAATAGGGGGCAGCCCCTTTGGGGCTGCCCCTTTTTGGTTCAAAACATCCCTAAGCCTTGAAATCTACGCTTTACCTTGATATAATATATGCGGAAATGCGCATATATTAATTTGGAGGAGGAGATGTGGGAGCTGCTCAAGGTCTTCAAAGCCCTCTCTGATGAAACCAGGATGAGAATGCTTCACTTGCTTTTGGATGGGGAGCTCTGCGTCTGCGAGATCATGCAAGCCCTGGAGATATCCCAGACTCGCGCTTCCCGAAACCTGGGCATCCTCAGGGATGCTGGCCTCCTCAGGGACAGGCGTGGGGGGAAGTGGGTTCATTACTCCCTGAACCAGGAGGTCGCCACCCGGTATTCCGAGCTGTTGGAGCTTTTGAGAAACCAACTGACAGAAGACCAAACGATGGTGGAAGATAGGGCTAGGCTCGAAAAGGCGGTGAAGATAGGGAGGCAGGGGGACAGGGACTGTTAGAAAGAACGGGGGAGAATAAGGATGATCGAAGCCAGAAAAACGGCTGTAGCCCTTGAGGAAGGGGAATTGATCGAGCTAGCGAGGATCGTCATCGACCGCGATGAGAAAGAAGCCCTCAGGTTCTTGAAGAAATCTGTGTATGATAAGGTAGCCAAAGCGCAAAGGGGAAGGCTTAAATCTCATCTGGACACCGGCGGCGAGAGCCCGGTGGAGATTTTCAAGAAAGGTGGGTGAGCCTCGTGCCTGACCCAAAATTCGACCTCTGGCATGGCGTGAATAGAAAGGACATCGAGTGGTATCCGAGGGTTGACGAGGAGAAGTGTAAAGGTTCTGGTATTTGTGTCACCTCCTGTGGTCGCCGGGTTTTTCGCTATGACTATAGGCGTCGAAAGGCGAAAGTGGTTTATCCCTACAACTGCATGGTGGGCTGCCAGACCTGCGGCAGCCTTTGCCCTGAAGGAGCCATCTCCTTTCCAGGAGGGAGGGAAAAGGTGCAGCAGATCGTGGCGCAGTGGGATATCTTATCCAGGGTGAAAGAGGAGCTGGAGGCAAGAAGAGAGGACCTAGAGTTCAAGGAGGAATGAATGGATGTCGTCGTTCTCAGGGCAAGACAGATAGGGCCATGGCTACTCCACCCCTATGTCACATTGGCCAGCCGGATAGCTCTGGGCGGGATTTTCATCTTCGCTGGTATAGCCAAGCTGCCCTACATCAACACTCTAATATGGGAGATCAACCAGTACCATATCCTGCCTCACGGCCTGGCCACCGCATATGGTTACGTGCTGCCCCCTCTGGAGATTGCGCTGGGAATTCTTCTGGTCGTGGGGCTATTCCTCAGGATCAGCGCCTCGGTCAGCGGATTGGTAGTGCTGAGCTTCGCTATTGCCAAGATCACCGCCCTTGCCCGAGGGTTGGACATTGGTATCTGCGGTTGCTTTGGGCCGGCAGTCCCCTTGCTTGCTGTGCAAAGTCTGGTTATTGATTTTGTGCTTCTGGCCCTGGCTTTTCAGATACTGTTCCACAGGGGCGAATTCCTCGCTCTAGGGCGTTGGCTGTCTCGAAAAGCAGAGCACGGTGAGGGTTCTTGACGGAAGCGAAGCGACAAAAGCTATGAAAAGGAGCCAGTCAAGGTAATATGGAAAAAGAACGAAGGCTGGGCATCTGGGAGAAATACCTGACCATATGGATTGCCCTCTGTATTCTGGCGGGAACAGGTCTGGGCCGGCTTTTCCCCCAGATTTCCGATTTTCTGGCCAGGCTTGAGGTAGCCCACATCTCCATCCCCATCGCCATCTGCCTCTTTGCCATGATCTACCCCATAATGGTTCAGATAAGCTGGGAGGAGATAAAGGGGGCATTGCGCTCACCAAAGCCCATCGGTCTCACCCTCTTCGCAAACTGGGTGGTAAAACCATTCACCATGGCCCTCTTCGCCTGGCTTTTTTTAGGCGTTATATTCTCCCAATTCCTCACCCCTGATCAGATCCAGCAGTACCGTGCAGGTCTGATCCTGCTGGGAGTGGCCCCCTGCACCGCCATGGTGCTGGTGTGGAGCTACCTGGCGAGGGGAAACATGGGGCACACCCTGGTGATGACGGCAATAAACTCTCTGACAATGGTGGTCCTGTATGCGCCTTTGGCTATGCTTCTGTTGGGGATCTCGGGCATAAGGGTGCCCTGGGAAACCATAGCTCTTTCCGTGGCTATATACATCGTTACCCCCCTGATCGCCGGGTATATCACCAGGAGGCAGGCGATCAGAAGGAGAGGTATGGAGTGGTTTGAAACCAGGCTGGTTCCCCCTTTGGCTAAATTGTCCATTATCGCCCTGCTTGTCACATTGATCGTGCTCTTCACCTTTCAAGGCTACCTGATCATCGAACTACCCGCCATAATAGGAATGATAACGGTTGGCATTCTAGTTAACATACTGGTTGTATTCGGTGTCACCTATGTTGCCGCCAGGTTTTTGAGGCTTCGGTACGAGGATGCAGCGCCAGCTGCCATCATCGCTGGCAGCAATCACTTCGAGGTGGCGATAGCGGTGGCAACCACCCTCTTCGGCGTGGCATCGGGGGCTGCTTTGGCTGCCGTAGTTGGCGTTCTGACCGAGGTTCCTATCATGCTCTCCCTGGTGTGGCTCTGCCGGGCTACCAGGCGGACCTTTCCTAAACCGTTGCCAGCAGTGGGGGTAACATCCTCAGAAGGAAAACGTTAATCAGATTTTTCAACAAGCTTGGCGATGTCCACCTTGGCGTATCTCTCCCACTCGCTGTAGACGCAGCCGCAATATTTCTGATGATAGAGGTCAAGCTCCCGGGAGAGGCGGTGGCTTTCCCGAAAGCCGGGCCTGAAGTCCTCATAATAGAACTCAACCCCTTGCTCCCTTGCCACCTGCTCGCCTACTTCCTTCAGGAGCTCGTGCTTTTGATACGGGCTGATGAGCAGGGTGGTGGTGAAGGAATCGAAGCCCTTTTCTCTGGCCACCGCCGCCGTCCTGTTTAGGCGCAGCCGAAAGCAGTGGCCGCAGCGGTCCCCCTCATGCCCCACCACCGCCCGAAAGTAATCGATCATGTCGTAACCCGGGGAAACGATGAGGGGGAGGTTCAGGGCCTCGGCCACGGTGCGCATTGCCTCCAGGCGGTTTCGGTGCTCGGTGAAGGGGTGGATGTTGGGGTTATACCAGAAGGCGCTTACCTCAAAACCCTGCTCCCTTAGCCGGTTCACGGTGTAGATGGCGCAGGGGCCGCAACAGGCATGAAGCAGGATCTTTTTCGTCATTTCGTCACAACTAGGGCGAAAAAAGGCCTAGCTGAGGTGGTTTCCCTCTTTCATACGGCAGTCCCAAATGCTCATGGGCAAGGCGGGTGGCCACCCTACCCCGGGGGGTGCGTTCCAGGAAGCCAAGCTGAAGCAAATAGGGCTCATAAACGTCCATTATGGTATCCGCCTCCTCGCTGATGGAGGCGGCAATGGTATCCAGCCCCACCGGTCCACCATCGAACTTCTGGATGATGGTGGAGAGCACCTTATGGTCCAGCTCGTCCAGTCCCAGGTGGTCTATCTCCAGCCTTGCCAGTGCCTCCAGGGCCACCTTTTCGGTGACCACCCCATCCGCCATCACCTGGGCATAGTCCCGCACCCGCTTAAGCAGCCGATTTGCCACCCTTGGCGTTCCCCGGGCACGACGGGCAAGCTCCCTTACCCCCCCCTCATCCACCTCCACCCCCAGGATGCGTGCCGAACGCCTGATGATGGCGGCAATGGCCTCATTATCATAGAAATCGAGGCGATATACGGCGCCAAACCGGTTCCTCAACGGTGGGCTGAGCATGGCAAAGCGGGTGGTGGCACCGATGAGGGTGAAGGGGGGGAGGCTCAATCTGAGGCTTCTCGCCCCCGGCCCCTTGCCCAGGATGATGTCAAAGACGAAGTCCTCCATGGCGGGGTAGAGCTTCTCCTCCACCACCCTGCTGAGGCGGTGAACCTCGTCGATGAAAAGGACATCGTCCTCCTTGAGGCTGGTGAGGATGGCAGCCAGGTCCCCGGGGCGCTCTATGGCGGGGCCGGAGGTGGTTCTGATGTTAACCCTCATCTCAGCGGCGATGATATTTGCCAATGTGGTCTTGCCCAGCCCCGGGGGGCCGTAGAGGAGGATGTGATCCAAGGGCTCGCCCCTCCCCTGAGAGGCGGCGATGGCTATCTTTAGATTATCCTTGACCTTCTCCTGCCCCAGGTACTCGGCGAGGCGCTTGGGGCGAAGGGTGGTATCGAGGGGGATGTCCTCCTCTTTTGGCTTCCCGGATACGATGCGCTCCATTTCCCTTTCCCCAAAATCGATTAACCAATTATATCACAACTTGAGCCGCCATAACCAAGCTTCATCTCATTGACAGCTATCGAGGGATGGGATAAACTTCAAAAGGTAGCTAGCTTGCCGTGAATTCTCCACGAAAGGGGGCGTCGATGCCTAGCAAAAGCAAACAGGAGTGGCGCGATTCCACATTAGAGAAGGTGCTTTCGCGCTCCCCGGAGCGCCAGGAACGCTTCGAGGTTAGCTCCGGAACGGAGGTTGAGCCCCTTTACACCCCTGAGGATATAGAGGGGTTGGACTACGTTGAGGCTATAGGTTACCCCGGCGAGTATCCCTTCGCCAGGGGCATCCAGCCCACCATGTATCGGGGGAGGCTCTGGACCATGAGGCAGTATGCCGGATTTGCCGATGCCGAGGAGTCCAACCGGCGCTATCGCTATCTTCTGGAGCAGGGGCAGACGGGACTCAGCGTTGCCTTCGACCTTCCCACCCAGATTGGCTATGACTCCGACCACCCCATAGCCCTGGGGGAGGTAGGGAAGGTGGGGGTGGCCATAGATACCCTGAGGGATATGGAGATATTGTTCCAGGAAATCCCCCTGGACAAGGTGAGCACCTCGATGACCATAAACGCCACCGCCCCCATTCTGCTGGCGATGTATATTGCGGTGGCCAAAAAGCAGGGGGTTGACCTGGCGAAGCTGGATGGCACCATCCAGAACGACATCCTCAAGGAGTATATCGCCCGGGGTACCTACATTTTCCCTCCCCACCCCTCCATGCGCTTGATAACGGACATCTTCAAATACTGCGGGGAGCATGTTACGCGGTGGAACACCATCAGCATCAGCGGCTATCATATAAGGGAGGCTGGCTCCACCGCCGCCCAGGAGCTTGCCTTTACCCTGACCAATGGCATCGCCTATGTTCAGGCGGCCATCGATGCCGGGCTCGATGTCGATGGCTTTGCTGGCAGGCTCTCCTTCTTCTTTGCCAGCCACAACAACCTGTTTGAGGAGGTGGCCAAGTTCAGGGCAGCACGCCGCCTTTGGGCCAGGATCATGAGGGAGCGGTTTGGGGCAAAGGAGGCTCGCTCCTGGATGCTTCGCTTTCATACCCAGACGGCGGGCTCAACCCTAACCGCCCAGCAGCCCGATAACAACGTCATCAGAACTACAATTCAGGCGCTGGCTGCCATCCTCGGGGGGACCCAGTCCCTTCATACCAACTCCCGCGATGAGGCCTATGCCCCGCCCAGCGAGGAGGCGGTGACCATTGCGCTGAGGACCCAGCAGGTCCTTGCCTATGAGAGCGGCGTTGCCGACACCGTAGACCCGCTGGGTGGCTCATACCTGGTGGAATCGCTGACCAGCACCGTGGAGGAGGAGGCGAGAGGCTATATTGAGAAGATCGATAGCCTGGGTGGTGCCCTGGCTGCCATCGAGCAGGGGTTCCAGCAGCGGGAGATTCAGGAGAGCTCCTATCGCTGCCAGAAGCAGATCGAGGGGGAGAAGCGAATCGTGGTGGGGGTAAACCGGTTCGTCTCCCCCTATCCCAGGATGACGGGGCTGCTTCGCGTTGACCCCGAGGTGGCAAGGAGGCAGAGAGAGCGGCTGGCCCAGGTGAAGAGGGAAAGGGATGAGGCCAGGGTGGGCGCTGCGCTGAAGGAGCTGGAGGGGGCGGCGTGGGGGACGGAGAACACCATGCCCCATTTTGTGGAATGCGTGGAAGCCTACGCCACCATTGGGGAGATGTGCGATGTGCTGCGGGGGGTCTTTGGGGAGCAGAAGGAGTTCTTGATCTTTTGAGAACTGCCACTGAGGAGCATTACTTTCGGGTTGATGCCTTTTTAACCAAAGCATAAGGGGCGAAAAAGGGGCGAAAAAATGAGCGAAAGCAAGGGTGAATGGTATGAGCAGACGCTCCAGCCTGCTCTGAAGCGCTTCGGGGAGCGGGGGGAGGCTTTTGAGACCAGCTCCGGCATCCCCATCGATGGGCTCTACACCCCCGAGGACCTGGGGGGCTTTGATCATGACCAAGACCTGGGCTATCCCGGGGAGTATCCCTTCACCAGGGGCATCCAGCCCACCATGTATCGCGGCCGGCTCTGGACCATGAGGCAGTACGCCGGATTTGCCGATGCCGAGGAGTCCAACCGGCGCTATCGCTATCTCCTGGAGCAGGGGCAGACGGGGCTCAGCGTTGCCTTCGACCTCCCCACCCAGATTGGCTATGATTCCGACCACCCCATGGCCCAGGGGGAGGTGGGGAAGGTGGGGGTGGCCATAGATACCCTTAAGGATATGGAGATATTGTTCCAGGATATTCCCCTGGACCGGGTGAGCACCTCGATGACCATAAATGCCACCGCCCCCATTCTGCTGGCGATGTACATTGCGGTGGCCAAGAAGCAGGGGGCTGACCTGGCGAAGCTGGATGGCACCACCCAGAACGACATCCTCAAGGAGTATATCGCCCGGGGGACCTACATTTTCCCTCCCCGCCCCTCGATGCGCCTCACCATAGACATCGTTGAGTATTGCAGCCAGCACCTGCCTAGGTGGAACACCATGAGCATTGGTGGCTACCACATCAGGGAGGCTGGCTCCACCGCCGCCCAGGAGATTGGCTTCGCCCTGGCCAATGGCATCGCCTATGTTCAGGCAGCCATCGATGCCGGGCTCGATGTCGATGGCTTTGCCGGAAGGCTCTCCTGGATATTCCAGACCCATAATAACCTCTTTGAGGAGGTGGCAAAGCTGAGGGCAGCACGACGGCTGTGGGCCAGGATCATGAGGGAGCGCTTTGGGGCAAAGGAGCCCCGAAGCTGGATGTTCCGCACCCACGTGCAGACCTCGGGCTCAACCCTGGTGGCGCAGCAGCCGGTGAACAATCTGATCAGGGCCACCATCCAGTCCCTGGCCGCCGTGCTTGGTGGAGTGCAGTCGTTGGCAACCTGCTCCTGGGACGAGGCCATTTCCCTGCCCAGCGAGGAATCGGTTGTGCTTTCGCTCAGGACCCAGCAGGTCCTCGCCTATGAGAGCGGCGTTGCCGATACCGTTGACCCGCTGGCTGGCTCATACCTGGTGGAATCGCTGACCAATTCCTTGGAGGAGGAGGCCAAAGGCTATATTGAGAGGGTCGATGAGCTTGGCGGGGCGGTGGCTGCCATCGAGCAGGGGTTCCAGCAGCGGGAGATTCAGGAGAGCTCCTATCGCTACCAGAAGGACATCGAGAGCGAGAAGCGAATCGTGGTGGGGGTAAACCGGTTCGTCTCCCCCTATCCCAGGATAACGGGGCTGCTTCGCGTTGACCCCGAGGTGGCAAGGAGGCAGAGAGAGCGGCTGGCCCAGGTGAAGAGGGAAAGGGATGAGGCCAGGGTGGGCGCTGCGTTGAAGGGGCTGGAGGGGGCGGCGCGGGGAATGGAGAACACCATGCCCCATTTTGTGGAATGCGTGGAGGCCTACGCCACCATTGGCGAGATGTGCGATGTGCTGCGGGGGGCCTTTGGGGAGCAGAAGGAATTCTTGGTCTTTTAAGAACTGCCACTGAGGAGCATTACTTTCGGGTCGACGATTTTTGACCAAAGCATAAGGGGCGAAAAAGGGGCGAAAAAGGGGCGAAAAAATGGATTTTTCGTTGTCTGAAGAGCACGAGATGTTCCGCAGGATGGTGCGGGATTTTGCCGCCAAGGAGGTGGAGCCAGTGGCGGCAGAATTCGATGAGCGGGAGGAGTTTCCCTGGGATAACTTCGCCCGTATGGCGGAGCTGGGCCTCACCGGGGTTACCATCGCTGAGGAATACGGTGGCAGTGGTGGCGATGCCCTTCACCTCATCATTGCCGTGGAGGAGCTGGCCCATGCCTGCGCCGCCACCAGCGTAATCCTGGGAGCTGATATATCCCTTTGCTGCCATTCCATCTATAAGTTTGGCAATGAGGAGCAGAAGCGACGCTTTGTGGTTCCCCTGGCCCGGGGGGAAAAGATAGGGGCCTTTGCCCTCACCGAGGCCGGTGCCGGAAGCGATGCGGCAGCGCTGGAGACCACGGCAAGGCGCGAGGGCGATGGCTATATCCTCAACGGCACCAAGATCTTCACCACCAATGGCGCCGAGGCGGAGATCGTGGTGGTGTTTGCCACTGTGGATAAATCCCTGAGGTCAAGAGGGATCGTGGGCTTCGTGGTGGAGAAGGGCAGCCCCGGTTTTTCCGTGGGCAAGAAGGAAAGAAAGCTGGGGATAAGGGCCTCCTCCACTACAGAGCTCATCTTCGAGGACTGCTTCGTTCCCCTGGAGAACCGTCTGGCAGAAGAGGGTCAGGGATTCAGGCTGGCGCTGAGCATCATCGACTCCAGCCGTGCGGTGATCGCTGCCCAGGCGGTGGGGATTGCCCAGGCGGCCCTCGATGTCTCCCTCAGCTACTCAAAGCAGCGCCACCAGTTTGGGCAGCCCATCGCCGATTTTCAAGCCATCCAGTGGATGCTGGTGGATATGGCAACGGCCATCGATGCGGCGCGCCTGTTGACCTACCGGGCAGCCTATCTGGAGGAGAAGGGGCTTTCCTTCATCAAGGAGGCAGCTATGGCCAAGGTGTTCGCCTCGGAGGTGGCCATGGCAGCCACCACCAAGGCCATCCAGATCCATGGTGGCTACGGCTATATCAAGGATTACCCCGTGGAGCGCTACTTCCGCGATGCCAAGATCACCGAGATCTACGAGGGGACCTCGGAGGTACAGCGGCTCACCATTGCCCGAAGCCTGCTCCGCGAGGGATGAGAGGATGGCAATGGGGAGCACTTCGAAAGCGGAGGGTGGACTTTAAAGCCTCGTCAGGGGTTCGAAGAAGGAGGAAAGATGATCAAAAACGTTGCCCATGTAGCCATTGCGGTAAAGAGCCTGGAGGAGATGTTGAGCCTCCTCGATAGACTTTTCGGGCTCAAGCCATCCCATATAGAGGAGGTACCCGACCAGGGGGTGAAGGCAGCCCTTATCCCCATAGGCGATGGCGAGATCGAGCTCCTGGAGCCCATTGATCCTGAGGGGGGTGTAGCTAAATTCATCGAGAGGAGGGGGGAGGGAATCCACCACATCTGCCTCGAGGTGGAAAACGTCGATGAGGCGCTCAAGGCGCTGGCGGAAAAGGGGGTTGAGCTCATCGATAAGGTGGGGCGGAAGGGGCTGGCGGGGAGGGTTGGCTTCATTCACCCTCGTGCGGTAAAGGGAGTGCTCATCGAGCTGGCACAGAAGGTCTAGGGGGAAAATTTCCATGACACAGCAGAAGATCAGGGTACTGGTGGCAAAACCAGGTCTGGATGGACACGACCGGGGCGCCAAATTGGTAGCGCGCATCCTGCGCGATGCCGGGATGGAGGTTATCTATAGCGGGCTGCGTCAGACCCCGGAGATGATCGCCGAGACCGTCCTTCAGGAGGATGTGGATGTGGTGGGGCTTAGCATCCTCTCCGGGGCTCACCTGGAGCTGTTCCCCGCCATCATGGAGCGGCTCAGGGAGAAGGGGCTTAATCCCATAGTGGTTGCCGGGGGCATCATCCCCGAGGAGGACATCCCCTCCCTCCAGCAGATGGGGATCAAGTCCATTTTCGGCCCCGGCTCTTCCACCGGTGAGATCGTGGACTATATAAGGGACGCTGTGGCCGCTAAGCAGGGCTAAAGGCCCCGAAAAGCGGGCTCCCTCTTTTCCAGGAAGGCCCTAACCCCCTCCTTGTGATCCTCAGTGCCGCGGCATATGTTTTGGGCGTAGCTCTCGAAGTCCAGCTGGCGCTCGAAATCGTTCTCCAGCCCCCTTAACACCGCCCGCTTCGTCAGTTCGATGGCGATGGGGGGTCCCTTGGCTATCTTGGTTGCCAGCTCCCTTGCTGCCTTCATCAGCTCCTCATGGGGGACAACCCGGTTCACCAGGCCCCATCGCTCCGCCTCCCGGGCATCGATGATTTCCCCGGTGAGCATCAGCTCCAGTGCCTTTGCCGTTCCCATTACCCGCGGCAATAGGTAGGTGATCCCTCCATCGGGGATGAGCGCCCTCTTCACCCATATCGCTCCAAACCTCGCCTGTTCCGATGCAATGATCATGTCGCATACCAGGGCCAGGGTCCAGCCAATCCCGGCGGCGATGCCATTTACCGCAGCGATGGTTGGCTTGCTCAGGTTTCTCAGCGGCATCAGCCATGCGCCTGTGGGCTCCAGCACATACCAGCGGGGCATCTCCAGCTCACCGGCGATGCGCGCCGCCTGCCCGCTGACATCGGCGCCGGAGCAAAACCCGCGGCCCGCCCCGGTGACGATGAGCACTTTTATCCCATCATCACGGCTCACATCCTCGGCCACCTTCACCAGACCCTCCCTCATCTCCATGCTGATGGCGTTCAGCTTCTCGGGGCGATTGAGGGTTAGGATGGCAATACCGTCTTCCTTTTCCAGGATCATATCCCCATAGTCCATTCCAGCCACCTCCTTTTGGGGGAAATCATATCTTGCCATGGGGGTGAATGTCAATGAAAGGTGCTTGACATCAAAATGGGGGCATGATAGTCTGGAAACAGGAGGGGAGCCATGGGCAAGCGATGCCTGAAGTTTACCTTTCCCCCTGAGCTGGTCACTGAGCCGGTGATCTACGGCCTGGGTCAGGATTTCAGGGTGGTGACCAACATTCGCCGTGCTGACATCACCGAGGACCGAGGCTGGGTGGTGTTGGAGATGGAGGGGGAGGAGGAGAACATCGAGAAGGGGTTGGATTGGGTTATGGCTAAAGGGGTAACGGTGGAGCCGGTTGAGGAGGGTTGAGGGGGAGGCGGTTATGACTATCGACGAGCTGGTCAGGAAGATAGATGCCAAGCAACTGAGGGAAGAGGCAAAAAGGCGAGGCATCAAGACCGCCTGCGTCAAGAAGCTGGACATCGCCAAGCAGCTGCCCAAAGAGGTGTTGGAAAGGCTTGCCTCCCAAGCCAAGTAGGGTGGAAACGAATAGCGTTGAGATCTGGAAGGTATCCGGGGAGGGGAGAAAGCCAGGGCTCGATTCCGTCATCTGTGAAGCTGAGGTGGCCATCAGGGTTGAGGGGAGGTTGCACTGCCGACTCTGCTGTTTGCCCACCCATATTGAGGAGCTTGTTTCGGGGCACCTCATATCTCAGGGGATAGCCCCTTCCTCCATCGAGGTCAGAGAGGGGGCAGATGGGATCTCGGTGGATGCCCGGCGGCAGGGCAAACGCACCAAGCCGAAGAAGATCACCTCCCAAGCGAGGATAGCCGAGGATCAGGTTTTCGATTTCGTAAGTAGGCTTAACCAAAATTGCCCCCTGTTCCAAAAGACAGGGGGCACTCATGTGGTGGGGCTGTTCAGCAGTGGCAGGGAGGTCTTCATCGAGGATATCAGCCGGCACTGCGCCATCGATAAGGTGGTAGGCCTGGCCTCAAAGAGGGGGCTCGACCTCTCCCACAGCGTTCTGGTCACCTCCTGTCGCCAGACCCTTTCCACCATGAAGAAGGCGATCTATGCCCAAATCCCCATCGTCATCACCATCTCCGCCGTAACCGGCCTGGCAATTGAAAAGGCCGACCGCTTCGGCATAACCCTCATCGGATTTGCCAGGGAAGGGCGATTCAACATATATTCTCACCCTTGGCGCATCCTTCCCCGCTAGGCGTCATATCCCCGCGCCTTGAGCCATTTCTGCCTTTGATCGAACCTTATCCCCTCATCGGTGGGCTGGTAGCTGGAGAGGAAGGAGTGCTTGAAGGAGGGGAAGGTGTCGCTGAGGATATGCTCCCTCATCTGCTCCATGAGCCTCACCACAAAGCGAAGATTGTGGAGGGTGGCCAGGCGATAGGCCAGGAGCTCTTCGCACCGGAAGAGGTGATGCAGATATGCGGCTGAGAAATGGCGGCAGGTATAGCAGTCACATTCCTCCTCGATAGGGCGATCCCGATCCCTGAACTGGGCATTTCTGATGATACATCTCCCCCCTGTGGTAAACAGGCCGCCATTTCGGGCAATTCGGGTGGGAAGGGCGCTATCGAAGATGTCGATCCCCCGGGAAACCCCTTCAACGAGGTCATCGGGAGAGCCCACACCCATGAGATAGCGGGGCTTATCCTGGGGCAGCCGGGCCACCGTCTCCGCCACCATTTCCGCTGTCACCTCCTTGGGTTCCCCCAGGCTCAAGCCACCTATGGCATAGCCCTCGAAGCCCAGGGAGGTGAGAAAATTCGCCGAATCGCGGCGCAGCTCCCCAAAGACGCCCCCCTGAACGATCCCGTAGAGGGCCTGGTCTTGTCGCTTCCTGCTCCTCAGGCACCGCTCCGCCCAGCGGTGGGTCCTCTGGGTGGCCTGCTTTACCGCTTCCCGGTCATCGCTATAGGGGGGACACTCATCAAGGGCCATGATGATATCGGCTCCCAGCGTCTCCTGGAACTGGATGGCGAGCTCGGGGGTGAAGAAATGCTCGCTGCCATCGATATGGGAGCGGAAAAGGACCCCCTCATCGCTCACCCGGCGCAGCCTAGCCAGGCTGAAGACCTGATAGCCACCGCTGTCGGTGATCAGGGGGCGGTGCCAGCCCATGAAGCGGTGAAGCCCCCCCAGCCTTTCGATCACCTCGATGCCCGGCCGGAGATAGAGGTGATAGGTATTGCCCAGGACCATCCTGGTGCCCAGGGCGGAGATCTCCTCCGGGCTCAGCGACTTAACCGTTGCCTGGGTTCCCACGGGGACAAAGGTTGGGGTGGGGACTTCCCCATGGGGGGTGGTGAGCACCCCGGCGCGGGCCGCGGTATGGGGACAGGTCCCCTTCACCTCAAAGGATGTGCTCACCCCTCAAGCCCCCGTTCCCGGAGCAGGTGATCGGCGATGATCACCCGCTGTATCTCGGAGACCCCTTCATAGATCTCGGTGAGCTTGGCGTCCCGATAAAGCCTTTCGATCTCCATGTCCTTCATGTAGCCATAGGCGCCATGGACCTGCATCGCCATCCTGGTGACATCCACCGCCGCCTGAGAGGTGAAAAGCTTGGCCACTGCCGATTCCTTGAGGATGCTTGCCCCTCCATCGCGAACCAAAGCCGTCATATAGGTGAGCCATCTGGAGGCCTCCACCCTGGTCGCCATCTCGGCAAGGAGCCACTTTATGGTGAGGAGATCGGCGATGGGCCTGCCATAGGCCTTCCTCTCTTGGGCATACTTCAGCGAAAGCTCAAGAGCCCCCTGCCCCACCCCCAGAGCCTCAGCCGAAACCGCCAGTTTCCCCACGCTTATCGCCTCCAGCATTATCTCAAATCCCCTTCCCTTCTCCCCCAGCAGATTTGCCCTGGGGGTGCGAACGTCGTCCAGATAGATTACACAGGGGGAAAGCCCCCTCGCCCCCAGGGTTTCGCACGCCTTTCGCAGCTCATATCCCGGGGAGGAGGTATCCACGATGAAGGCGCTCACCCTCTCCGTTTCGTCCCTGGCAAAGACCACCGCCACCTTGGAGGCCGGGGAGAGGGCGATGAACTGCTTCTGGCCGGTGATGACGTAATCGTCGCCCTCAGCTTTGGCCCTGGTCTCGATGGCCCGGGGGTCTGAGCCGGTAGCCGGCTCGGTGAAGGCAAAGGAGGATAGGTGCTCCCCCTTGGCCAGGGGGGCGAGGAATCTCTGCTTTTGCTCCTCGCTTCCGTAGCGGAAGATGGCCTCCTCGGCGAGGCCATTGACCCCAATGAGCGCCCCCGCTACCATGGAGGCGCGGGATAGCTGTTCGATGACCAGGGCATATCCGGTGTAGCCCGCCCCCACCCCTGCATATTCCTTGGGATAGGGGAGCCCGAAATAGCCCACCTCTCCTATCTCCTTGGCCAGCTCGAAGGGGAATTCGCAGCGGCGGTCGATCTCCATGGCCACCGGCCTTACCGACCTCTCGGCGAAATCCCGCGCCATGTTCTGGATCATCCTCTCTTGCTCGCTGAGATTGAAGTCCATTTTTTCGCCCCTCCTTATGTCAAGCACCGGGCTTATAGCAGGAACAGGTCTATGCCCATGGTGAGGAACAGAATGCCAAGGTAAGGGAAGGCGGTTAGCTTATACACCCGCCACGCATCCCTGGATTGGGCGGTGATGAGCAGCCTTGAGGTGGCAAAGACCATGGCGATTCCCAGGATATTTGCCATCACCAGGTAGAGAAGGCCGAAATCGCTGAAGAAGTAAAGGGCGATGGAAATGCCGTAGAGCAGAACGGATAAGGCCACGAGCAGCTTGATGGCATCCCTCGTCTCCCAGGTAACGGGGAATATCCTCACCCCGGCCTGGAGGTAGTCATCACGGTGGGAGGTCATCAGGCTCCAGACGTGAAGGGGGACCCAGACGGCGATGAGCAGGCACATGAAGAAGAGGGTCAGATTTAGCTGGTGGTTGATGGCCAGATAGCCCACCAGCACCGGGGCGCTGCCGGCTATTATCCCCAGAAGGTGGGTGGCCCAGGTCTTGCGCCACATGACCGCTGCCGCCACCCCTATTGCCCCAAAGAGGAAGCACAGCGGATGGAGAAGCCAGGCCAGGGCCAGGGCCAGGGCGATGAGCGAGGCAACGAGGGGCAAAACCCTCCTTGGGGGGAAGATACGCCTTGAGGGCAGGGCGCGGTGCTGGGTGCGCCTCATCCTGGCATCGACCTCCCGGTCAAGGTAGTTGGTCAGGCCATTGCAGCCGCCACTCCCCAGGGCGATGGCGATGAGGGCGATGAAAAGCAGGCTCATGGGGGGGCGACCACCGCCAGCGACCACGGCGGCGCAAACGCCGATGAGGGTCAAAAGGGAGGTCTCCCTTGGCTTCAGCACCTCGACATATTTCCTCAGCGAGCGATACATCGTTCTCCAGGCATCTTTTGGTAGTATTCTACCACCTTTGCCACCGCTGCTGCTGCCCGCTCCAGGGTGGGATAAACGGGAATGCCCGCCTTCAGGTAGAAATCTCGGAACTGCCTCCTCGCCTTCTCCACCTCCATCCTCTCCACCTCGGTGCCCCCCTCGGAGAGGACCATTACCAAGGGCTTCCCGGACCTTTCCTTGACGCTCACCGGGGCCTCCAGGGAATCCTGGATGAAGGTTCCGCTGGTGTCAAAGAAGGCCCTCATCATGTCGTAGAGGAAGATGTGTATCGCCTGGGTGGCGATCAGGGTATCGATGTTCTCGGCGCCAGCAGCGCCCTCCAGAACCCCTTTCCATGCCGCGGGAGGTCTCACCGGGGCACCGACATCAACCGGGTTGCAAACGCTGGTTCCTGCAGGGGGCAGGATTTTTCTGATCTCCCTTTGAACCTGGAGGGAAAAGGGGGGGACGCTGAGCCCCACCTGGTCGCAGGCATCGGCAGCCGCCACGCTGATCCCTCCTCCGCCACCAATTACCGCCACCCGGCGGCCGGTGGCGGGTGGCAGGTAGAGAAAGGCCACTGTGGCATCGATGAGCTCCTCCTTGCTCCCCACCCTGAGGGCAGGGGTCTGCTTGAAAAGGGCATCCCAGGTGGCCTCCTCGCCGCTGAGGGAGGCGGTGTGGGAGTTCACTGCCCTTGAGCCTGCCTCGGTAAGCCCCGCTTTCCAGATTATCACCGGCTTTTGGATGTGCTGAAGCAGGCTGCGAAAGCGCTTCCCCTCCTGGGTGCCCTCGATATAGGCGGTGACGATGGTGGTCTCCGGGTCTTGGGCCAGGTATTCCAGAAGGTCGGCCTCATTTACATCGCAGGCATTTCCATAGCTGATGACCTTGCTGAAAGTGATGCCCCATCCTCTAGCCTCCCGGGCAAACTCGGTGGCATGGCCCCCGCTCTGGGAGATGAAAGCTACCGGGCCCCTCTCCTTGGGGAAATTCGCCCCCGGGAGCAAGGTCAGGCCGCCGCCAGGGCAATAGACGCCGAAGCAATTGGGGCCGATGAGCCTTATCCCCCTTTTGGCCAGCCTCACCAGCTCCCCTTCCAGCCTGCGCCCCTCCGCCTCGCCCGTCTCGCTGAAGCCGGCGCTCAGGATCTCCGCCGCCTTCACCCCCTTTGCCAGGCAATCCTCCACCAACCCGGGGACGAGGCGGGCGGGAACGGTGATGGCGGCAAAATCGACATCCCCAGGGATATCCCTCACCGTGGGGTATGCCTTTAAGCCAGAGACCTCTTTCTCGTGGGGATTTACCGGATAGAGCTCGCCCTTGAAGCCAAACTCCTGGAGGGTTTTCAGAAAGCGCCCGCCAAACTTCCGCTCATCGGCGGAGGCCCCGATCACGGCAAGGGATCTGGGGTGGAAGATGGGCTCAAATTCCCTGAGCCGGCCCGTGGGTATATGCATAGTTTGCTCCTCATGTTAACAGCTTATCGAGCGCGCCCACCACATGCTCCAGAGGAACCTCATTGCTGATCATGGGTTGACCAATACCCCTGAGCAGCACCCAATTCACTGCCCTCTCCCTCACCTTCTTATCCAGCTCTATAGCGCCAAGAACCCTTCCCCTTTCGATGCCAGGGCAGGTGGTGGGCAGGCCAAATTTCTGGATCAGCCCTTCTTGGCGCTTGACGGTCTCCTGAGGAAGAAGCCCGAGCTTTTCGCTGATCATCGCTGCCGCCATCATGCCGATGGCCACCGCCTCCCCGTGAAACAGGCGTTCATAGTCGGTGGCCGCCTCAAGGGCGTGGCCGATGGTGTGCCCGTAGTTGAGGATCATGCGCCGTCCCCGCTCCTTTTCGTCCTCAGCCACCACCCCGGCCTTAAGCGTAGCGCTACGCCTCACCGCCTCGGTGGTGGCCTCCACCTCCAGATTTAGGAGCTTTTCGGCATGAACCTCCAGAAAATCCACCAGCCCTGGATCGAGGATCATGGCATGCTTGATCACCTCGGCCCATCCTGAGGTGAGCTCGCGCTGGGGAACGGTGGAGAGGGTGCTCACATCGGCAAGGACAAGGCAGGGCTGATAGAAGGCACCGATAAGGTTTTTCCCCTGGGGGTGATTGACCGCCACCTTGCCCCCGATGGCGGAATCGGCCATGGCAACCAGGGTGGTGGGCACCTGAACCAGGGGCATGCCGCGCAGGAAGGTGGCAGCCACAAAGCCGGCCAGGTCTCCCACCATCCCCCCGCCCAGAGCGACGATGGCATGAATCCTCTCGGCACGCCGCTCCACCAGCCAATCGTAGAGCTGCGCCGCTGTGTCCAGGGTTTTTGTGCCCTCGCCCGGTGGCACTACAAACGCCTCTACGCCAAATCCTGCTCGCTCCAGGGATTCGCTGGCCCGAGCGCCGTAGAGCAAGAAGACCTCCTCATCGCTGATGATGAAGGCAAATTCGCCCAGCCCGGCGCGGCGCATTCGACTTCCCAGCTCATCGAGAAGCCCCCAGCCAACGAAAACGGGATAGCTCTCGGTGGCGGTTACCACAAAGGAGGCACCCTCGCTCCTTTCCTGGTTCCACCTTTCGCCGAGCTTTCTCCAGCAATGAATCACCTCATCCGATGCCTCTTGGATGGTGAGGTTATCGGTATGCACCGCCCAGTCAGCCAGGGCATAGTAGGGCTGGCGAGACATCTTCAGCGACTCTATCTGCTTGAGGGGTTCGGGGCCAGCAAGCAGGGGCCTGACCACCGAATTTGCCTGTTGAGCGGCAATGAGGCGCTCATAGATGGTCTGGGGACTGGCCTCAAGGCAGATCACCATCCCGCTACGGGCGAAAAGCTCCCGATTCCTGGGGTCGACGACCGCTCCGCCACCGGTGGCGATGACCAGCTCCTTCCTGGCGCAGAGCTCCCCCAGCACCTGACGCTCCAGCTGGCGAAATCTCTCCTCGCCATCCTGGGCGAAGATCTGGGGGATGTCCTTGCCGGCGACCTCCACGATCACGTCATCGCTGTCCACAAAGCCCCACCCCAGCCGCCGCGCCACCTCCTGCCCTACCCTTGTCTTGCCGGTAAAGGAGAAACCGGTGAGGATGATGTTTCGAGGAGCTCTTTCACCCATGCCAATTCATCTCAATGATCATCTGGCCATCGCATCCAGATAGCTCTTGTAGTTGCGCAACGTCTCCCCGATGTGGTCGCCGCCAAATTTCTCCAGCAGGGCATCGGCGAGAACGATGGCCAGCATGGCCTCGGCAATCACCCCTGCCGCGGGGACAACGCATATATCGCTCCGCTCGTAATGGGCCTCCACCGCCTTTCCCGTCTTCAGGTCCACCGAGGGCAGCGGCTTGGCCAGGGTGGGTATGGGCTTGACCACGGCGTTTGCCACGATGGGCTCGCCATTGGTCATCCCCCCTTCAATCCCCCCGGCGCGATTGGTGGTGTGATGCCACTCTCGCTTTGCTTTATCGAATTCAATTATGTCGTGAGCCTGAGAACCCCTCAGGTCGGCCAAATCGAACCCAGCCCCGATCTCCACCCCTTTTATGGCATTGATGCTCATCAATGCCTGGGCGATCCTGCCATCAAGGCGGCGCTCCCAGTGGACATGGCTCCCCAGGCCAATGGGCACCCCGGTGGCGATGACCTGGAAGATCCCCCCCACGCTGTCGCCTGCCTCCGTTGCCCTATCGATGGCAGCCATCATCTCCCTTTCCGCCTTGGCATCGGCGCAGCGAAGGGGCGATTTTTCGAGCTGGGCCCAGTCTATATTTTGACTCTCTTTTGCTTTCACCCCTCCGATGGCAATGGTATGGCTGTGAATCTCGATGCCGAACTCTTCGAGAAGCCTTCTTGCCACAGCGCCAACGGCAACCCTGGCTGCCGTCTCCCGGGCACTGGCCCGCTCCATGATGGGGCGGATATCCTCCACGCCGTATTTCAGCGCCCCTGGCAGGTCGGCATGGCCCGGACGCAGCCGGGTCACCGGCTCAATCTCTTGCTCCACAGGGGAAACGGCCATGACCTCCTTCCAGTTCTCCCAGTCTCGATTCCAGATGAGGAGGGAGATGGGGCTGCCCATGGTCAGGCCATAGCGCACCCCGGAGAGGATTTCCGCCCTGTCCTGCTCCAGCTCCATGCGGACGCTTCTGCCATATCCCCCCTGGCGGCGCTTAAGGTCGCGGGCGATATACCCCTCATCCAGGGGCAAGCCCGCAGGCACCCCCTCAACGATGGCGGTCAATGCTCGACCATGTGATTCCCCTGCGGTCAGAAAGCGAAATATCATTTGTCCTCCCCGAGCGCGGCGTTCAATGGTGGCAGTTCGTCATGGTCTTGTTGGTAGTCCTTCAGTAAGCGTTTTTCAAATTCCCCAGGATCTAAGGAGTGAGGCAGCTTCCCACACCACGCAATCTCAATCTGATACTTTTGCATGAGTTTAGAAATTCGTTTGTTGGTCCATTGCGTTGGGCCAGGATGTACTATCTGATAAATTCGTCGGCGGAGATTAACCGTGCTACCAATATAGAGAATGTCTGAAACTCCCTTCAAGCGTCCAATGCACTTTGCCCCTGCTAGCCTTAAAATATATGTTCCTGGAAGTTGTGGGACTTGGTCTGACCTGATCTGGTTCAGCAGGTGCCATAACGGAAAGTGTGTCTTAATACGCGCGTCTTGGCTGTCCATCATGCCTCCTCTAGCATGATTTCGGGTGATTTTCTATCTGTCATATTCGGAAAAAGCGAACTCGCTCCCGAGCAGAATTCGAACTAACTGATCCTACAACGCCTTTCTTGCCGCCTCAAACATTATGTCAACTGGCGGCTTCTTCCCTGTCCACAGCTCAAAGGCTATCACCCCTTGATAAACCATCATCGCCAGCCCGTTAAGGGTGCGCGCCCCAGCGCGCTTGGCATCCAAAAGCAGCGGCGTCTCTATGGGATTATACACCACATCGTAGACCAGCGCCTCCTTTGGGACAAGCCCCGGCTTGAGCGGGGACTGGCCCTCGGTGGCGCTATGCTTCATCCCCAGCGGGGTGCAGTTGACCACCAGGTCGCAAGGGGGGAGCGCATCGATAAAGTGCTCTGCCACAGATACGGAGACCCCCAGCGCCTCCAGGTCTTTGGCCAACTTCTCCGCCCGCTCAACGATGACATCGGTGATGACCAGCGACCTCACCCCTGCCCTGGCCAGGGCGAAGCCTGCTGCCCGGGCCACCCCCCCGGCACCCAGAAGGATAGCCCTCTTTCCCGCGGGTTCAAAGCCCCCCTCTTGGCGCAGCGCCTGCAAAAAACCCTCGGCGTCGGTGTTATAGCCGATGAGCGTTCCCTCTCTATGGACTATGGTGTTGATGGCGCCAATCTGATGGGCGAGGTCGTCCCGCTCATCCACCAGCGGCATAACTGCCTCCTTGTGGGGGATGGTCACATTAGCCCCCAGGGTTGAGGGCTGGCGAAGCCGCTCCATAATAGCCCCAAGCTCATCTGGCTTCGTCTCCCAGGCCTCATACCTAATGTCCAGGCCCAACTGGTCGAAGGCTGCCTGCTGCATCTGGGGGGACACGGAATGCCCCACGGGGTATCCGATAAGCCCAACATACTTTGTCATGGCAAATTCCCCAAATTAAAAAAGCCGCTTTTTGCCTGGCATTATTGGTTGCAAAGGGCGCGCCTGCTATCAAGGTAACTTTGCAGGATAAGGGCTGCTGCCATGGCATCGCGTCGCGCCCTTCGCTTCTCTCTCTTCATTCCGGCCTGGAGCAGCAGGCGCTCGGCAGCAACGGTGGAAAGCCGTTCATCCCAACTCTCTACGGGGATATCGGTGTGCTCAGAAAGCGCCTGGGAGAAGGCGAGGGTTCTCTCCGCCTGCTGGCCTATGCTGCCATCCAGGGAGCGGGGAAGCCCCACCACGATGAGCTTCGCCCCATGCTCCTCCGCCAGGGCAAGGATCCTCCTCACATCGGCCTCCTCCCCTGCCCGCTCCATCACGGTGAGGGGAACGGCCAGCATCCCTTCGGCGATGGCCACCCCGATCCGCTTCTCCCCGATATCGAGTCCAAGGGTGCTCATGATTTTTGGATGCTCTCCTTCAGCAGCTTTCTTGCCAGCTTCAGCGCTTCGCCTAGCTTATTTTTGTCTCTGCCTCCACCCTGCCCTAGCTTGGCCGTCCCGCCGCCGCCTCCCCCGGTGACCGCTGCCACCTCCTTTACCAACCTGCCGGCATGAAATCCCCGCTTCACCGCATCGGCAGTTCCCATGACCACAAAGTTAGGTCTATCGTGGAGGATAGTGCCTAAAACGATTGCGCTTTTGCCCAGCTCCCCTTTCAGGAAGTCGCCCATCTGGCGCAACGCCTCGATGCTCGAGGCCTCCTCAACCGGCTCGGCCAGTATCTTGAACTCGCCAACGGGCTCAGCCTTTTCGGCCAGCTCTTTGGCCTTCCTCCTCAAAAGCTCTCGCTCCAGGGTGAGGGCCCTTTTTCGCTCTGCCTCCAGCTCGGCGCGAAGGTCGGAGATGCGGCCTTTGATATCCAGCGCCTTGGCCCCCAGTTCCTGGGCGGTCTCCTCCACGATGGACACCTGTTTCTCAACGAACTCCTCGGCCCCCCTCCCGGTAACCGCCTCGATGCGGCGCATCCCGGCGCCAATGCTGCTCTCACCGAGGATGAGCAAAAGGCCGATCTCCCCGGTTAGCCTTACGTGGGTACCTCCACAGAGCTCACGGCTAAAGGGAGGCTTGCCGATCTCCAGCACCCTAACTTCCTCCCCGTACTTCTCTCCAAAGAAGGCCAGGGCACCTCGGGCTATCGCTTCCCTATAAGAGGTTCTCCTATCCCTCACCGGGAGGTTTTGGCGCACCCACTCATTGACCATGTGCTGCACCTCCATCAGTTGCTCCCGGGTCGGGGTGCTGGAATAGGTGAAGTCAAATCTGAATCGGTCAGGGGCGACCAGTGACCCCGCTTGCTGCACCTGGCTTCCCAGCATCTGGCGCAGCGCTGCCTGAAGCAGATGGGTCGCTGTATGATTTCGGGCGATGTCCAGGCGGCGTTTTTCGTCCACGATGGCCTCGACCTCGTCATTGACTGATATTTGTCCTTCAACCACCTTTCCCTGATGAATGAAGAGGTCCTTATATGCCCCCTCCAGCTTCTCCGTATGCCTTATGGTGTTGGTGACCGTCATCCTGCCCTTTTCGCCGCGAATTTCGCCGCTATCACCAACCTGACCTCCCATCTCCCCGTAAAAGGGCGTCTCACGTAGGACAACCTCCACCTCATCGCCTTCGGAAGCTGTTTCCGCTGGCTGACCATCGAGAAGCAGTGCTACTATGGTTGAGCCTTTTTTGAGGGCCTCATCGCCAACGAACACCGTTGGCGGGGCGCTGAGAGCGGCGTAGGCTTCCGCTTTCTCCTCCGCCGAAGCCACCCTCTGAGCTGCCCTGGCCCTCTCGCGCTGGCGCTCCATTTCCTCCTCAAAGGCCTCAAAATCCACCGTCAGCCCGTTCTCGGCGGCGATCTCAGCCGTCAACTCCTTGGGGAAGCCATAGGTGTCATATAGCTTGAAAATATCTTCGCCAGAGATGGAGCTCTTCCCTTTCTGTTTGGCCTCCTCCATGATCCTATCGAGGAGATTGAGTCCCGTGACGAGGGTTTGGCTGAACCTTGCTTCCTCGGCCTCGATGGTGCTGAGAATGAAGTCCCGATTTGTCATCAGTTCCAGATACTGTTGCCCCATCTGGGACATGACGGCCCGTGCCAGACTGCCCAGGAAGGGCCCCTCCAGCCCCAGCTTCCTGCCGAACAGGGCGGCGCGGCGCAGCACGCGGCGCAGCACATAGCCCCGCCCCTCGTTGCTGGGCACTACGCCATCGGCGATGAGGAAGGTGATGGCGCGACCATGCTCTGCCACTATCCTCAGCGCCCGGTCGCTGGCTTCATCCTTTCCATAGCCCTTGCCAGCAAGCCTTGACACCAATTCTATGAGGGGGGCGAAGAGGTCGGTTTCATAGACCGACGCCTTCCCCTGAACGGCGGCAGCAGTTCGCTCCAGGCCCATACCGGTATCGATATTGGGTTTGGGCAGGGGGACGCGTCGCCCATCCCTCTGCTGATCATACTGGGTGAAGACCAGATTCCAGATCTCCACGAAGCGACCGCATTCGCAGCCCGGACCACATTCAGCCCTGCCACAGCCAATGCCCTCCCCCAGGTCATAGTGGATCTCGCTGCAGGGCCCGCAGGGTCCACTCTCACCGGCAGGTCCCCAAAAGTTGTCCTCCTCCCCAAAGCGAAGGATCCTCTCCCTGGGGACCCCAACCCCTTGCCAGTAGCGGAAAGCCTCATCGTCATCCAGGAAGATGGTAGCCCAAAGGCGTTCCGGGGGCAGCCCCAGGCTCTGGGTGACAAACTCCCAGGCCCATTCTATGGCCTCTCGCTTGAAGTAGTCGCCCACGCTGAAGTTCCCCAGCATCTCGAAGAAGGTTAGGTGCTTGGAATCGCCCACCGATTCGATGTCGGTGGTGCGGAAGCACTTCTGGCAGGATGCCAGGCGGGGGTGGGGGGGAGTTGCCTCTCCGGTAAAGTAACGCTTGAACTGCACCATGCCCGCGGTGGTCAGCAGCAGCGTTGGGTCTCCCAGGGGCACCAAGGAGGAGCTGGGAATTACCTGATGGCCCTTTTCCTCGAAAAAGCGGAGGAAAAGCTCCCTGATCTCGTCGCCGGTCACCTTCTTCACCGTAATCCCAATTTACTTCTCCCCGATTTTATTGTAACCCAAGGTCATGTGTCAATGAGCAGCGCCATCGCCGCTGACTTGACAACCCCAAGGCGGTTGTGTTAAGTTTGACTATCCCCCAGAACCCGATTGCCTCAGCTAACTTAAACGACAAAAACGAGGACTATGGGTAATGCCTACGCCCAACCGGCGGGAGAATCGCAGAGCTCTACTTAGCTATCGGTGCCAAGAGCTGCTGGAGCAAAGGGGGCTCATCCTCGCTAGCAACCGAGGTCCCATTGAATACCATATTACTGAAGATGGTAAATTACAGGGGCGCCGCGGCAGTGGCGGAGTGGTCACTGCCCTTAGCGCTATCAGCCAATATGTGGCGCTTACCTGGATTGCCAGTGCCACCGGTGAAGGAGACCGCAAGGCTGCGCAAATGGCTCAACATGGCCGCCTTAAGGCACCCCTGGTTGGACATAATCTTTACCTCCGCTTCGTAGTTTCATCGGGGAGCACCTATCATAAGTTCTACAGCGTCTTTTGTAATCCCCTTTTATGGTTCCTGCAACATTGCATGTGGAATTCCTCTCATACCCCCAACATCGATGCCCGGGTCCACGATGCCTGGGAAAACGGCTATGTACAGGTAAACAAGGCCTTTGCTCAAGCAGTGATTGCCGAGGTCCGGGAAAGCGATCGCCTTCCCCTGGTGATGCTCCATGATTATCATCTTTATCTGGCTGCCGATTACATTCGGAGGGAATTGCCCGATGTCATCCTTCAGCACTTCACCCACATCCCCTGGCCCGGACCTCACTACTGGCAACTGCTTACCAGTTGCATGCGCAAGGCCATCTGTCGGGGCCTTTGCGCCAACGACATCGTTGGCATGCAAACGAAGAGGGATGTGCAAAACTTCCTCCACACCTGTGAGGTCTTTATCGATGGGTCTGAGGTGGATTTTAAGAAGGACACCGTCTTGGTGGATGGCCACCTCACCAAGGTTAACTCCTATCCCATATCCGTGGATGTAGCTAACCTGCAGCGGGTAGTCAATACGCCCTGGGTTCAAGGATATGAGGAAAAGCTCCGCCCCTTATGCGGCGACAAGACCATTGTCCGGGTGGACCGCATGGAGCCCAGCAAGAACATCCTGCGTGGTTTTAGGACTTTTGATATGCTCCTGGAGAGCCACCCTGAGCTGAGGGGGAAGGTTAACTACCTGGCCTTTTTGGTGCCATCGCGCACTCATATCAGGCAGTACCAGAGGTATACCCAACAGGTCAATGAGTTAATCGCGGCGATAAACGCCAAGTATGGCAACCAGGAATGGCTGCCGATCAGGGTGTTCTTGGAAAATAACCACGCCCAGGCGCTGGCTGGTCTGCGCCTCTACGATGTGCTGGTGGTAAACCCGGTAGCCGATGGCATGAACCTGGTGGCCAAGGAGGGGCCAACGGTCAATATCCGCGATGGCGTCCTGGTGCTCTCCGACGCTGCTGGAGCCCACGAGCAGCTTGGCGAGCATGCCCTTTCCGTGTCGCCAACGGACCTGCAGGGAACCATGGAGGCAATGTATCAGGCCCTATTTATGCCCGCTGAGGAGCGGGAAAGGCGAGCCACTGCGTTGAGGAAATCCATTGAACAAGAAGATGTGGGCATGTGGCTCTACCGGCAGCTTGAGGACCTCACCGCTCTGGCTCGGGAACGGTCGCTGCAAGCCATCTGAGGAATCGCTCCGCATCCCCTACCCCGTTGAGGGTAAAGTCCGCCTCCTTCTCTACCTGGTGCGATGTCTCCTCGTCAACGACGCCCAGGGCTAAGCCTTTGAATGGGGCACTATGAAGGGCGGCAAAGGCATCGACATCGCTGATGTCATCGCCGAGGTAGATCCCCCCCTTCAGGCGATAGCTCTCCACCAGCCCCAATAACGCAATCCCCTTATTCACCTCCACGGGCGGCCTTAGCTCCACCACCATCCTCCCCTCCACGATGCGAAACCCCCTGGCTGAAGGGGATTTTGCTATCCTTTCCATGATATAGCCCCTGGCCATCTGGTGATGGGGACATTGGCGGTAGTGGATGGAGAGCGCTATCCCCTTGTTCTCCAAGGCAATGCCTTCCATGGCGAGAAGGCTGCCGAGTTCCCCCAGCGTTGCCTTTACCTTGGCACCATATTCCGCCACCCCCTCCATCATCGCCACCTTGCCATCCGCCCATCGCTCAAGGCCATGGTTGCCGATATAGACCATACCCTCAACCCCTATCATCTCCCTGGCTTGCTGGGCGGGGCGTCCTGAGATGGCGGCAACCAGTGCTAGCCTTTTGCTGAGGGTGGCCAGGCTTTCCCGGCAGCGGGGGGAGACTCGTGCCTCCTCGGGGTAGGCAGCGATCTCGCTTATCGTCCCATCGATGTCGGTGATCAGCCCCAGGGGGGACAGGGTTAACACCTCTAGAACGGCCTCAAGATTGTCGAATAGATAAGGCATAGCACCCCTGGCGATGGCGCCTATTCGCCCTCTTCTTCGGATGGTGGCGGCAGCACCTCTTCAGTGGGTGGTGGGGCCTGGCTGGGCGGGGCCCCTGCCGCAAAGCCCGGTGGCGGTGGGCTGCCGAAGTAGACCTTGGTATGAGGCCAGGGGATCTCGATGCCTTCCTCGTCGAAAACCCTCTTTATCCTCCTCCTCAGCTCCCCCATCACCTCCCACTGCCTGATGGGCTTGGTCTCCCCCAGTATCTTGATGGCAATCCCCGAATCCTCAAAGGCGTCCACCCTCCGCACTTGAGGCGCACCAAGGATAAGCTCACCCCAGTAGGGGTCCTCGGTCATTTCTTTGCCTATCCTATTTAAGACTTCGGTCACGTGGTCGAGGTCCTCGCCATAGCCTACCGAGATGTTCATGTTCACTCGCGACCAGTCCTGAGTGAAGTTTGAGGCCACCCTGATCTCCCCGTTGGGAACGGAGTGCACTATGCCATCCAGGTCCCTGAGAACGGTTCGCCTCAGGTTTATCTCCTCCACGATGCCGGCAATATCGGCGACCTTCACCACATCGCCCACACTGTATTGATTTTCAATAAGGATGAGAAGCCCAGCGATAAGGTCCCTGACCAGGCTCTGGGCACCGAAACCGATGGCGATGCCAGCAATGCCGAATCCGGCGACCACCGGGGTTATGTTGATCCCTATCTCAGCGAGGATCATAAAGGCGGCAGCCACTATGATGAGCACCACCCCCGTGCGCACAAAAACACGGGACAGGGTTTTTATCCTCTGCTCTACCTCCTCCTCAGGCTTTTTCGCCATCCTCTTCGGTATTGTAAGCCTTAGCGCTGGGGGCACCAGCCGGTGCAGAGTGAAGTACAAAGCGGCGCAAACTATGAGGATGATGAGGATGCGAACGCCGTGGGAAGCGAGCCAATCCAAGACAGGTGTCCAGTCCATGATTTCCCTCCCTAATTACTGCACCAGGCTCCGCGGGCGATACTGAATCGCCTCGGCGAGGTGGCTGGTGCTGATGGTCTGGGAACCGGCGAGGTCGGCGATGGTGCGGGCAAGCTTGAGGATGCGGTGAAAGGCGCGGGCGGAAAGGGAGAGTTGCCTCATCGCTGCCCGGAGCAGGCCCTGAGCCTCCGCCTCCACCTGGCAGAACTCCCTTACCTCCACCGGGGTCATCTCCGCATTGCAGGTGAGCTTTGTTCCTTGAAACCGCTCTTGCTGAACCTGGCGCGCCCTTCCCACCCGGGAGCGGACCTCTTCCGAGCTTTCCCCCATTCTCTCATCGGTGAGCTTCTCATATTCGATGCGGGGCACCTGCACGAAGATGTCGATCCTATCCAGGAGAGGGCCGCTGATCCGCTTCTGATAGCGTGAGATCATCCCCGGGGAACAGGTGCATTCCTTAACCGGATCCCCGAAATAGCCACAGGGGCAGGGATTCATCGCCGCCACCATCATGAAATTTGCGGTGAAGGTGACGCTCCCCTGGGCGCGGCTGATGGTGACCACCTTGTCCTCCAGGGGCTGGCGAAGCGTCTCCAGCGTGGCATGCCCAAATTCGGGGAATTCGTCCAGGAAGAGAACGCCGCGGTGGCTCAGGCTTATCTCCCCAGGCCGAGGCCAGCGTCCCCCGCCAACCAGCCCGGCATGGGATATGGTGTAATGGGGGGCGCGAAAGGGGCGCTGCCGGATCAGGGGGGTATCCGGGGGCAGCAGGCCGCTCACGCTATAGATCTTGGTAACCTCCAGGGCCTCCGCCATGCTCATCTGGGGCAGGATGGTGGGCAACGAGCGTGCCAGCAGGGTCTTTCCGCTTCCCGGGGGACCGCTCATCACCAGGTTGTGCCCTCCGGCAGCCGCCACCTCCAGGGCTCGCTTCACGTGCTCCTGCCCCTTTATGTGAGCCAGGTCCATCGCCTGCCATCCCCCTGGGGTTAGAGCCTCTATTTCCCCCTCAGGGTGGTAGGGGGGGATAATCGCCTCGCTGCGAAGGTGAGATGCTAGCTCGGCAAGGGAATTCACCGGGATGATGTTCACCCCTTCCACCAGTGACGCCTCCCTGGCATCGGCAGCGGGGACAAAGACGGTGGAAAGCCCCTTCTCTTGGGCAAGGGCAACCATGGGCAGGATGCCATGGGTGTGGCGCACGCTGCCATCCAGGGAGAGCTCCCCCAGGAAGAGCATGTGGGATATATCTGCGGCGAGCTGCTCTGAGCTGAGGAGGATGCCCACCGCCATGGGCAGGTCATAGGCGGGCCCCTCCTTCTTCAGGTCGGCGGGGGCTAGGTTCACGGTGATTCGCTTCATGGGGAAGGTGCAGTCAGAGTTCCTGATGGCAGCCCGCACCCGCTCCCTGGCCTCCTGCACTGCGGTATCGGGCAGCCCAACAATGGTCATCATGGGTAAGCCAGCCGAAATATCAACCTCCACATCAACAATCTGAGCATCAAGACCCACCACTGCGGCACTATTTACCTTCGCTAGCATCCCGGGATCGTGTTCCTTTCACCCTATCGGCTTGCAGCGGCAATTATACTACACGGAAGCTCGTGGCTTCAAGGCATGACTATTCTGCCACTGACTGCCCCCCAAACCAGCAGCCTGGATCTGAGGCGAGCATATCTCCCGTTTCCTCGTAAGCTCTCCCCCTACAACCGGCACAGACCTCCTTATAGTCACATCTACCACAGTCACCCTTTAGTAGATCCCTGCAGCGGAGCTGAGCAAGTATTGGTGATTCCTGCCATATCTCCCTGACGCCGCTCTTCTTTACGTTGCCGAGGTTTATCTGCAGCAACATGCAGGGGTTAACTTCCCCGCTGGCCCGCACAACCAGATAGCCTAAGGGCATCCCCGCGGCACATCCCCTGCCATAATACGGTATCCTCGCCAGATGCTCCATTGGGATGTGCTTTGGCCTGATCTGTCTTTGCTTCAGGATTAGCGGGTACATGGGGCAGGCGGGAACTCTTATCACAATAGGACAATCTACTTGTGCTTCAGCAAGCCACTTCATCACATCTCGCCGCTCCTCAATGCTCAGCACCTGGTCCCGGCATTCCCTTTTAGCCCTGCCAGCCAGCACCAAATCAAAGAATTCGGCAGCCTCGGCGCCGCTGTCTATGGCGAGACGGAGCATTTCCGGTAGCTGGGACAGCGTTGGTTTTCTTATCACCATGTTGAACTGGAATGGCAGCCCCTCTGCCTTGCACGACGATGCTCCAGCAAGGGCCTCTGCCAAGGCGCCGTCCTTGCCCCGGAACCAGTCGTGGGTTTCAGCGTCGGCTCCATCAATCGAGATGGCTACCGAGCGGATACCCGAACTTAACAATCCCCTTGCCGTTGCCCTGTCGATCATAGTGCCATTGCTGCCGATAACCGTCCTTATCCCTTTGCCCGAGGCATAGCGAGCGACCTCAAAGAAGTCCTCTCGACACAGCGGTTCTCCTCCGTCAAATATGAGCAGCCCTATGTCCCAACCTGCCAGGTCATCAACGAGCTTCAAGGACTCCTCGGTCGGCAGATCCTCGTTCCCCGAATCTTCCGTGGATTCGCTATAGCAATGCCGGCAGGCCAGGTTACACTTGCTGGTGATGCTGTACGAGACTAAGAGTGGCGGCGGTATATCCATCTGATTCCTCCTCTATTCCTGGGCTGACTCAAAAGGGGCATCAAAAGTCGCCGATTTCTTGCTGTATCCTACCTCTCAGGTGCGTCTTTAGTCAATCCTACACCTGGCAGCCTTGCGGGGCAATCTAGGTAACTAGGGGGGCTGTGCGGCGTTTTTGGCCTCCGCAATAGGCCCTCATCGGCAGTTACCCATCTGGAAGAATTGAACAAGATGCCCCAATGTTACATTCACCTAGGACAAAATAGTGCATGAACGTCGCCAATTGGCTGCTGAGTTCTAGGGGAATTGACAGTTGCGGGTCGTAGGGCTAGGATTGGTGTAAACAGTGATCGGGGCCGGGCAAATATCATGAGCAAAGTTGCGATTATGACCGACAGCAGTGCTTGCATCCCACAGGAGCTGGAAAGCAAGTATGATATTGCCGTTGTGCCGCTGCTGATAGTCTTTGAAGACAAGAGCTACCGAGACGGGGTAGACATGAGTGCCGACGAGGTTTACCGGCTTATGCGAAATAGGGATAAGCTGCCTACCACCTCAGTTCCATCACCAGCGGATTTCCTCGAGGTCTATCGCCAGCTGAGACAGAAGACGGAAAGCATCCTTTGCATCACCCTTTCCAGTGTGCAAAGCAAAACTTTTGACGTAGCGGTGATAGCTAAGGAGATGGCCAAAGAGGCGATACCAAACACTGCTATAGAGGTCATTGACAGCCGAACCGTTGCCGGCGCTCTGGGGTTTGTCGTCCTCGAGGCAGCTCGTGTTGCCAGCCAGGGTGCAGATATAGCTCAGGTGGCTGAGGCTGCTCGAAGCATGATACCCAGGGTAAACCTCATTGCTATGCTGGATACCCTCTATTATCTGGCAAAGGGCGGTCGCGTTGGCAAGGCATCAGCCTGGGCTGGATCCCTGTTGAATTTCAAGCCGATCCTGGAGCTTCCTACCTCTACGGGAAGTACCGAGGCTTTGGAGCGCCCTAGGACCAAAGCCAAGGCGGTAAAGCGCCTGCTGGAGATAATGGCAGAGAGGGTTGGGGACTCCCCGGTGCATGTCCTGGTGCACCATGCCGGGGTGCCTGAGGAGGGGGAGCAGCTTAAAGCTCAGGTGGCGTCAAGATTCAACTGTGCTGAGCTCTATCTCACCAGGTTCACCCCAATGATGGGGGCTCATACCGGCCCTGGGGTGCTGGGCCTCTCCTTCTACGCTGAGATCTGACCTAATGGCAAGTATCCCAAGCGATGAGCCCTGGCAGCCGTCCCTTTGCAGAGCGCTGCAATATGTATGATGTCGTGGTAATGCAGGCTGGGCCTGCCGGTGCCTTCATCCAACTCGTCGGCACCGCTTGCGGGGTGGCACACCCATAGGGCACAACTCTAGGTTGAAAGTAGTGCGCGGCAATGATATACTTCGATTTTGGAGGTTCTCCAAGAAGGGGCTTGAGGGAAACATGCTCGATATCAAGTATTTCAAGCCGCTTTAGCACCCTTTCCTTCTAGACCGATTATCTTTCCCTCTCTTGGAGCTGTTGTCACTAATAAGACAGCCCTAGGCTGTCTTATCTCCTCTGATATTATGCGTTTACCCTTTGGCCTCACTCGCAGGGGCAATTCTCGGTGTCGTTGGGGACCACCTTTCCATTGGCCTCGATCTTCCAGTCGCAGTTGGCGTCGCTACCGGGCCTTTGGTCTATGTAGCCACCTATCAGCTTTTCATAGTCGATATCTCCAGTGTTGCCATCCACAGTGGGCCAGGCGCCGTCGTTCTTCATGTAGTAAGCGGCCACCGCTGTCTGAAGGGAAGATGCATCAGCCTCACAGGCTCGTGTCGCGCTCCTGCCTAAAAACATGGTCACGCTCAGGGCAACCATGCCCAACAGCACTGCTATTATGCTTATCACGATGAGCAGCTCAACCAGGGTGAATCCCTTTTTTCTCCCGAGGTGCTTGAGCAATCGGCCTCCCCGCGTACTAATATTACCATATCTGTGGGTACCGTTTCCAGTTCGAAAGCACAGTGCTGGACACAAGAGCAGCAACCCGCGCTGCGGGTTGCTGCTGCATTGATATGTGGGCGGCGCCCCCGCTCACATACAACCTTCGGCTAATAACCTCTCATCTCATCCACTGCGCCGGGTCATTTTACCAGGCCTTCATCACTCGCGGCCGTTTCATCTTCAGGCCCAGCACAGTTCCCGTGGCCACCGCAACAAGTAAGGCCAAACCTATCCACCTTTTCATCTATCGCCTCCTTCATCCTCAAGCACCGCGTTAACGGGGGCTTCAGACTGAACAGTGTGCCCCCCTTGCTTTTGCTAAGGACTATGCTAGTCGCAGGGGCAGTTAACGGTGTCGTTGTTGTCGACAATCCCATTGGCATCGAATTGCCAGTCGCAGTTGGTATCGCTTTTCGGGGTCTCAAGCGCGTAACCGGGAGCCAGCAGGTTCCAGTCAATGTCTCCTGGAGCAGTACCAAGTGTGCTGGGCCAGCTGCCCTCGTTGCCCGCATAGTAGGCCAGCACCGCTCCCTGTAGGGAGCGCTTGTCGGCCTGGCAAACCTGGCTCTCGCCTGCCCCCAGGAATCCGGTGAGGCTCAGCGCAACCACTGCCACCAGCACGGCGATGATGCTCATCACGATCAACAGCTCGATGAGGGTGAAGCCACGCTTGACTCCCATTCGTCTGAAGCCCCTTTGCTTCAGCCTTTTCATCTCGCAACCTCCTTCCTAGTTGCTTTTCTTTATCCAATTTTGTATAATATTATCATCTTTTCAGTACCAAAGTACCACTGAGGTATAAATCTGTCAATCGGGAATTAGTCCTAGGTCTGTGGCCTTATCTTCCTTGATGGGAGTTACTACGTGGGGTTGAGGCGCCAGCGGCAGGAAAGTTTGTATGCTGCTACGTAGGAGAGAGGATGGGCGTATAATGGCCTAACCCTGCAGGGGGAGGATGGAGATGGCAGAAAACAGGGTTTACCTAGGTGAATACGGCATAATCCGCATGGTATGCATTGGCGACCAGGACGAGGCCAGCGCCAGGGCGATGGCGGAGGAGATGCTGAGGATTTCAAAGACCGTTTCTGGCCCTCCTAGGGTGCTTTTCGACACCACCAGGGCGGGCAGGTTCTCGGTTGAGGCCAGGCAGCTTGCTGCCCGCTCTTTGAACATGGCCAAGGGAGGCAGGGCGGCGGTCATCGCCCCATCCATGCCCATGCGAGCCCTGGGACTTTTCATAGCGGCTGGCAGAGGGGCCCAAAACGTGAGGGTCTTTGAGACGGAAAGGGAAGCCCTGAGCTGGCTGCATGAGCCGGTGAAGCCCTCTCAGCGGCGAGGCATCGCTTTTTACAGCCTGTTGATGGCCTTTTTTGGGATGAGATGGCTCAGGATCAAGGAACGCTGGCTCAGGGAGGTGTTTGATGTCCTGGGAAGCGTTGCCATGGGGTACCACTTCGAATTCGAAAGCACAGTGCTGGACACAAGAGCAGCAACCCGCAGCGCGGGTTGCTGCTGCATTGATATGTGGGCGGCGCCTCCGCTCACATATAACCTTCGGCTAATAACCTCTCATCTCATCCACTGCGCCGGGTTACCAGCTTTTCATCACTCGGGCACGTCTTATCTTCAGGCCCAGCACAGTTCCCGTGGCCACCGCAACAAGTAAGGCCAAACCTATCCACCTTTTCATCTCTCGCCTCCTTCATTCTCAAGCACCGCGTTAATGGGGTCTTCAGACTAGGCTAAATGGTGTGCATATGACCTACTGCAAACCTTACTCGCATGAGGGAACGTCAGCTTTGCAGGGGCAGTTAGCGTTGTGGTTGCACACAATCCCGTCCACCTTGACATACCAGCCACAGTTAGTATCACTGCCCGGCGTATCAAGCACGTACGTAGGCTTCAACAGGGTGAAGTTGATAGCCTGTGGGGTACCTGTCGTGGGCTGGGTGGTAGACGGCCAGCTGCCATTGTTACCCGTGTAGTAGGCCAGCACCACTGACTGGAGCGAGCGCTGGTCGGCCTGGCAAACCTGTTCCTTGCCTGCGCCCAGGAAGCCGGTGAGGCTCAGCGCAACCACCGCTACCAGCACGGCGATGATGCTCATCACGATCAACAGCTCGATGAGGGTGAAGCCGCGCTTGCCTCCAACTCGCCTGAAGCCCCTTTGCTTCAGCCTTTTCATCCTGCAACCTCCTTCCTACTTGCTTTTCTTTATCCAATATTGTATAATATTATCATCTTTTCACTACCAAAATAGCACCGAGGTATAAAACAGTCAATGAGGAATTAGTCCCGGGGTTGTGGCCCTATTGTACCTGATGGAAGTTACTGCTCGGGGTTGAGGCGCCAGCGGAACAAAGTGCGTATACTGTTGCATGAGAGGGAGGATGGGCGTATAATGCTCTCACCCTGCCGGGGGGAGATGGAGATGGCAGAAAACAGGGTTTATCTGGACGAAGAGGGCATACTCCGCATCGTATGCATTGGCGACCAGGACGAAACCAGCGCCAGAGCGATGGTGGAGGAGAGGCTGAGGATTGCAAAGACCGTTTCTGGCCCTCCAAGGGTGCTCCTCGACACCACCAAAGCAGGCAGGTTCTCGGTTGAGGCTAGGCAGCTTGCTGCCCAGTCCCTGAACATGGCCAAGGAAAGCAGGGCGGCGGTCATCGCCTCATCCATGCCCATGCGAGCCCTGGGGCTTTTCATAGCGGGCGAGAGGGGAGCCCAAAACGTGAGGGTCTTTGGGACGGAAAGGGAAGCCCTGAGCTGGCTGCGTGAGCCGGTGAAGCGCTCTCGGCGGCGAGGCATCGCTTTTTATAGCCTGTTGATGGCCCCTTTCAGGATGAGATGGCTCAGGATCAAGGAACGCTGGCTCAAGGAGATGTTTGATGTCCTGGGAGGCGTCGCCATGGGGGATTTCTCCAAGAGGATAGCGGTTTCCCGCCATCAGGATGAGCTTACCCTGATCGAAGCCGGGATCAATTTGATGGCCGATGACCTGGAAGATAGGGAAAGAGAGGCCAAGGAGTATGAGAGGAGGCTGGAGGAGTACTCTCAGGGGCTGGAGCTAAAGGTGGAGGAGAGGACGCAGGAGCTGCTGCGGCGCAACCGGGAGCTTGCTGCCCTCAATGCCATCGCTGCCGTTGCCAGCCAGTCCCTCGACCTTCACGAGGTCCTCAACGCTACCCTGGACAAGATATTGGAGGTGATGGCGGCGCAGGGTGGCACCATTTACCTCCTGGACGAAAAGGGCGAAGAGCTGGTGCTGGCCGCTCATCGGGGTCTGTCCGATGAGACGTTAAGGTATGCCCGGCGGATAACGGTGGATGCCAATGCCTTGGGGCAGGCAACCTCGGGGCAGATGGCTAGTGGGGACGCTCTTTCGGACTATGCCCCTTACCACACCGCTATTGCCGCCTCGCTGGCAAAGGAGCCCCTCCCCCTGGCCAGCGTTGCCCTGAGGGCTAAGGGGAAGTGGCTCGGGTTGCTCCATGTCCTCACCGGCCATGAGCTGAGCGCTGAGGAGAAGCAGTTGCTCCTTTCCATTGCCAACCAGATGGCAGTATCCATAGAGAACGCCAGCCTTTATAAGAACGTGCGCAAGCTGGCTCTCATCGAGGAGAGGACCCGCCTCGCCCGGGAGCTGCATGACTCCGTTTCCCAGCTCCTCTTCAGCGTGGTGCTGAACTCCGAGGCGGCCAGCGCTACGGTTAAAAGCAACCCTGAGCTTGCCAAGAGCTGCATCCATTCCGTTCAGACGAGTGCCCATGAGGCTCGGGAGCAGATGCGAAACCTGCTCATCGAGCTGCGCCTCGATGAGCTGGCAGAGGGGCTGAGTGCGGCATTGGCTACGTATGTCGCCAAGTTCCAGGAGAGGGAAGGGATCGAAGTGACCTTCTCTGTGGAGGGGGAGAGGCCGGTGTCAGGCTTCATAGAGAGGGAGCTTTTCCGCATTGCCCAGGAAGCGCTGAACAACATCGCCAAACATTCCCGGGCAAATTCGGCCCTGATGAAGCTTCGCTTTTACCCCGACCGCCTTCGGCTCAAGGTGGAGGACGATGGCATCGGTTTTGACCTCGCCAAATTGGGAGGGACAGGTCTCGGGCTTACCACCATGAAGGAGCGGGCTGAGGGCATCAAGGGCAGGCTTGAGGTAGAGTCAGCCCCGGGAAAGGGGACCAGGGTCACCGTGGAAGTACCTTTGGAGGAGGGTCATGGATAAGATCAGCGTTCTCATCGTGGATGACCATCCTGTGGTAAGGGAGGGACTGTGCAGCTTCCTAGAGCTTCACCAGGACCTGGAGGTGGTGGGCGAAGCGGGCGACGGCGTGGAGGCCGTGGAGAAGGTGGGAGAGCTTTTGCCCGATGTGGTGCTTATGGACCTGGTTATGCCCAGGATGGATGGCATAGCCGCCATCCGCCAGATCAGGGCGCTCAGCCCCAGCACCCGCATCCTGGTGCTTACCAGCTTCGCTGACGATGACAAGGTTTTCCCCGCCGTCAAGGCAGGTGCCCATGGCTACCTGATGAAGGACATCAGGCCCGCCGACCTGGCAGAGTCAATTCGCTCAGCCTACCGCGGAGAGCCAACCCTCCATCCCCAGATCGCCAGGAAATTGATGGAGCAGCTATCCGGGAGGGAGGGTGAGGTTCCCGGGGAGAGATTGACCGCCCGTGAGGGCGATGTTTTGCGCCTCATCGCCAGGGGCAACAGCAATAAGGAGATCGCCCACCAGCTGGTGATCAGCGAAAAGACGGTAAAGACCCATGTGAGCAACATCCTGCAAAAGCTTCACCTCGCCGACCGCACCCAGGCTGCGCTTTATGCTGTCCGCCAGCGGATAGCAGAGGGCGAGTAGATAACCCCTGGGGTCATCCTCCAACCAGAGCAAGGTACCAGTGGCTCATCGCCTCCCCCCAGATGATGGTAACCATGGCTGCCGTGGCCAGGAAGGGGCCGAAGGGGATGGCTTCCTTTAGCCCTCTCACCCTGGTTAGCAGCAGGATTATGGCCACCAGCCCTCCACCAAGGATCGCCAGGAAGAGGGAGATGAAAACGAGCGGGAAGCCGGTGGCCAATCCCACCAGCCCTGCCAGCTTTACATCCCCTCCCCCCATGCCCCCCCGGGAGATTAGATAGGGTATGAGCATCAGGCCAAAGGCTATTGCCCCGCCTAAAAGGGCACTGAGGGCGCTGATCTCGGGCCAGAAGAAGGTCAGGCCAAGCTTGGACCAGAAGAATGAGAAGAGGAAGGCCAGCGCCATCCCCGGATAGACAACGTTGTCCAGGATCAGCTCATGCTCTAAGTCGATGACGATGATCATCAGGAATAGGGAGGCGTAGATGAGGGCCATGGCAAGCTGGGGGCTGAGGCCATATTTCCAGGTGAGGAGGGCGAAGAGCAGGGCGGTCCCGAGTTCCACGATGGGAAGCCGAGGGGAGATGCGGGCGCCGCAGTAGCGGCAGCGACCGCGAAGCCACAGGTAGCTGAAGAGGGGCACCAGGTCCTTGGCCCTCAGCCTTTGGTGACAGGCGTCGCAGTGGGAGGGGGGTCTGATTATGGATTTACCCTGGGGAAGGCGATCCATGCACAGGTTTAGGAAGCTGCCTAAAGCAAGTCCAAGGAGGGCGAAGATGGGTATGGCAGCGCTCATAATGCCCTGAGCACCAGGCCCATGTTCACCATGAAATCGGCAACTGGCAACTCGGAAGGGTAGTGCAGGGGTGGGTCCAGGGGCTCTAGGGGACGCCCGGTAAGGGTGGCCACATTTATGGCGAAGGCCACGCTTGCAGCAACGGCGCCAGTGAGGTACATGGGAATATCGGGGTTCAGCGGCTCATCGCGGTGGCTTTCGTTGTACTGCGATATGGTGCGCACCAGCTCATCGCTCATCCGCCCCACGGCGTAGTCGGGGGCGACCATCTCCTCGCTGAGGAAGGAGCTGCGAATAAGCTCGGGGACATCATCGAGCACGATAACCGACTCCACGCTATTGCTCTCCCCGTTGCCAATGATGCCATCCCTTCGATTCACCGCCATCATCAGCGCCAGCGGCTTGAGGTCGATAATGCTGGCTCTTAGCCCCGCCAGCTGCATGGTTCTCATCAGCGCGTCGAGGGGTTCCTTGGGAACGGTGACTATGAAAACCTGCTGTTGGGCGCCTTTCAAGGGCAAGGCTTGCCAATGGAGGTAGCTATCCTCCAGGGTATCCCCTAGGATCCTCCTTGCCTCCCGTTGCACGATGTCCTCTAGCTGTTTTACCTCTACCTTGGGCAGGCTCAGAATTCGTGAGGTGGTACCCACTGCGGAGAGGGCGCAGACTAGCTGGCCTTTGGCGAACTTCCTCTCTGCCAGGACATTCTTTACCACCTCTGCCAGCCCTTCAGGGTCGGCCACATAGCCCCTTCTGAGGAACTGCGGGTTAAAGGGGGTGCTATCCCATGCCTCCACCGTATCGCCACGGGCGCTTAATATCCTCACCGTGTTTCCTTCAATGCTTAGCGATAGGATGCGCTTGGCCACGAATCCCTCCTACTCCGGCTGAGCATAGACCTGTATGTAAAAGGTCATTGACCAGATAAGGGTGTCGCTATCATAGGCGAGCTCCACCTCATCCATTTTGATGGTCTCATAAGGGGGGTTCTCCTCCACCCCGGCGAGGAAATCGAATATCTCATCCAGGGTGCCGCTGACGGTGGTCTCGTAGGAGAAAAGCCGATATTCGGTCTGGCTTCCGTTTACAGCCTCGTCGGTCACGTCCCCTTCGGTCCAGGAGTCGATGTGCGCCCCGGCTTCCTCTGCCGCCGTCCTCACATGGTCATATATAACATTGTCCTCCACATCCATGGGGAAAGGCGCTTCCTCTAACTGCTGCAGCAGGTTGGTAAGATATGCTTGCAGCTCCTCGATGTCGTAGGTCTGCTCAAACGCGTCTATTTGCGCCTCCACCGCAGCCAGATCGGCGGACAGTGCACCCTTGCTGCTACCATCCCGGTAATACCCTATGCCGAAGTAGATGTTACCTGCCAACAGGGCGATCACGATCAGCAGGAAGAGGGCCTGAAACCCGGAGGGCCTCCTCATTGGTCACCTCCAGGCAATGTCACGGTGATGGCAAAGGTATAGTCACCGGCGGCGGCCGCAATGGCAGCCCTGATGTCGTCCAGCCAGACGACGCAGGCACCTGGGTCACGGTTTGCATATAATGCCACCGACTGAACGCAGCCGAGATCCGAGGGATAGGTTGGGGATAGAATAACCTCCGTCCAGGTATCGGCGGTGAGTGCCGGAATACCCAGTGTTTCCACCGGGGTGGGTAATCCTACGGTCAGGTACACCGTCAGTTTCTGCGGAGAGTTGATGGCACCCGGGTCTGAGATACCCCGGTCTGAGATGGTGATGGTGGCAGTGTAGCTGCCAGCGGTGAAAGCAGGAGGACCAATGATGTCTACCGCCACCGTGACACTGGTCTTATCCTCCTCCTCCTGCCCGTCGGAGTCGCCGCTGGTAGGGCTCAATTTAAGCCAGGCGGCGCTGCTGGTCGCGGTCCAGTACAGGGTTGCGCCACCCGAGTTCCATATCTGCAGGGTCTGTTTCGCCGGGTTTGTTGCTTCCCTGGTACAGAAGATGAAGCTGAGCGGGCTAAGCCCTATTTCGGGCGGTGCGACTGGTGTGGGGGTAGGGACCGGCGTCGGGGTTGGGTATGGAGTGATGTTCAGGGACACCGGCACCGTCTGCGGGGTGTTGGTGGCGCCCGGGTCCGAGATGGTGATGGTGGCTGTGTAAGTGCCAGCAGCCAGCCCGGTGATGTCCACCGAGACGGTGACATCGTCCATCTCCCCGGTGGAGTCGCCGATGCCGGGAGCAAGGCTGAGCCAGGCGCCATCATCGCTCACCGTCCAGTTTAGGGTTCCGGTACCCGAGTTCCATATACGCAAGATCTGGTCTTTAGGGTTAGTTCCCCCTACGGTTGCACTGAAGCTAAAGCTTGAAGGGCTGTACGCAATCGTGGGAGCGGCAGGCGCGGGGAGGGCGGGGGAATACAATACGAGCTGGAAGACCCCCGCCGGCTGGTCTGTGCTGCTCTTAATCCAAAATGTGATGTGCTTGGCGTCGCGCAGGTCTGTTGAAATGTTCTGCACATCCTCGTGGGCAACTAAACCGGAGCTGAAGGGGGCGGAGATGCTCTGCTTGGCGCTGGCAAACCGCGCCTTATAATCCAGGTAATCTGTGAAAGAAAATACGCTGCTTGCTGGGTTCCACTCATCCTCACAATCCTCGATAACGATGTCGGACAAGCCGTTGGTGGTGACGCGTTCCGTTTCTGTGATGTCGACTGAGGTGAATAGCCCGGTATCTTCCAGGGCTGCGGCATATTGGCTGATCAACTCAGTGGTGGCAGCGGTGCCCTCAATGGTCAAAGAGCCCTGGGTGATGGCGGTGATGGTAACCCCGACGGGGGCGGCATCCTCGATCGCCTCCAGCACCTCAGACCAGGTAAACGTGGTCTGGGAAAGGGCGGTGTGGTCCTGCCCCATAGCGCCGAGCAAGCCCTCAAGCTCATCGATGCGCTCGTTCAAATCGCCGGCCTCGCCAGCTAGGCTTAGCAGGAAATCGCGGTAGTCCTCTCTGTCGGCCAGGGTATCCTGTAAGCTATCGATATCTGCGTCTTGCTCATGCCAAAGCCCGTAGAGATTCGGTATATCATAATCCTCAGCGAGCTTGTCGAAGGGGGAGAAAGGGAAGAAGGGGAATATCAGATAGCCTGTGACCAGGGCCAGGATTACCAGCATAACGCTGAATAGCGATATAGGCGCTGGCGCTCGCGCCACCGCAACCCGGCGCAGGTTCAGCTTTATTAAGCTTGGCCGGCGATGGTGAGTATGCTCAGGTTCGCGTGGCGCTGCCATCATCCTTTTCCGGGTAAAGGTTAAACTTCAAGGAAATTTAGCACAATAGTAGCAAAAAGTCAAGCAAATTGCTCAAAAGGGGATTAATCCAGCCCTTGGCAAGGCGGCTGCGGGTGTGCCATTATGTCAACCGTTATTGGCTCTCATAGGTGTAGGTGACAATGTCCAACGGGTCCGGTCCCATTATATAGCTTATGACCGTAGTCCCTCCTGCTGTGGCGGTGACCCCATAAATTGCAACGTCTAAATCCCAGGTTAAATAGATGTCATGCCGGTTCGTCCTCGCCCAGGAAAAAGCCCCCTCAGGATCCTCATCTGCCGGGGTAAATTGAAAGGACAGGCCGTGCACATACGGGGGCCCGGCGCCTGAATTGAAATTGACGGCGGGATCAAAATCCCACACATAGGCTTTACCATCGCGGAAGGGGCTTTCCGTGGGCGCGGCAGTGACCAGCGTGCCACTGACGGTTGCACCGCTGGAGTGGGGAGCAGCGATAGTATTGTCAGCTCCTCTGGTGCAGCCGGTGAATGCCGCGTTGTCCGTATCCGAGTACTCGATCAGCTCGTCCTCGATGTGTAACACACCCGTTGGGGGGAAGAGGGCAGTGCTAGCCACGGGGATGATGGTAACGGTCTCATCAATGTCCTGGGTTAGCGTGGTTACGGCGGCACTCGTCCCAGCGACGTAGCTAAAGCCAGAGGGCAGCCAGATACCTATTCTATTTATCCACAAATTTCCTTTTGCTCCATCATAGGCGATATCGATTTGGTAAGTGCCAGCCTCGGTAGTATGCCCCGTTGTCACCAATGCGCTATGGGGCTCTGTCCCTTGATGTTCGTCCTCTACCTCAAAGCCCTCGAGAATCCAGATGTGTTCTATGGTAACGGCTACTTCGTTGCCATTTATATCTGCTATCGTGTACTGGTAGGGCGGATCATCCGCGCTTGGGGGTAGATTGGCATCGACGTTCTGTATTTTGTATACCGCATCCTCTATGCCGGCATCAGCGGCATAAAACCTCTGCATGATGTCCTCTTGAAGCTGGGCGGACTTGATGCTGGTGGTCATGAGCAGCAGCAGGGGTACCAGGATGAGGCCAGCCACGATTAGCAGGATTAACACCGTAACCAGGGCGTAGCCTGCCTCATTTTTTCTGGGCTTGATCCTTTTCCCCATCACGCTTCCTCCCACTACGCCACCGCTAGGATAGAGGCCTGGCCTTAACATTGTACGTTCTAGTGGCGGTCTCTTCCCCAACCTGAGCCGTTATCACCAGGGTGAGCATTCCTCCATCCCAGCTACAGCTGGTGTTTGCCGAATCGATATATCCGGCGACAAAAACGGTCTCTGCGGAGCCACCGTTAACTGAATAAGCCCGCATCAGCTTCTTGAGACCATCGTCGGCGTCTGCCAGGGTGTAATCAACCTGATGTTCATCGCCTTCCCAGTCAAGCCATACCAGGGTGATGAACTCCGGGGTTGCCGGGTCACTGTCAACCGTAACCTGTTGAGCCATCACCGCATCGTGGCTGACCCAGGAACCGGCGTTCTGCACCTGACCAAAAGCAGCCATATAATTGCTATCACGATCGCTGGAGGTAAAGAGCTGATGAATCCCGCTCGCCACAGCAGCCACTATCAGAGCGGAGATAGCCATAACTGCCAATAGCTCCAGCAGCGTCAACCCCTTTTGGTTCAAAGGCTTCGCACTCATCGGTTCACCTTATAGCTTTCGGTGGTGAGCAACAGCTCACCTTCAAAGTAGACCTCGACCGTTACCTGCTGAATGCCGTCGTCATTATCAATGCCGTCGCCCTTGGGGTCCAGGCGCTCGGCAGCGACCTCAATGGAGTAGCCAGCAGGGATGTTTATATTCGGGTCTACATCGTATTGAGGATGACCGGGGTCGAGGCTGTCGTCGTAAGCAATGTACTTGATATATTCCAGCTCGGTTCGGGTCAGGCTCTCGGCAGTAGTTCGCTGATTGACGCCAAATGTGGTTTTGTGACTCACGGTCAAAGCGGTAGCCAGCCCACTCGCTATCACCCCCAGAATAACCAGGGCTATCAATACCTCGACCAGGGTCATTCCCTTTTGGTTGCCCAATCTCATCCCCCCATTTGCCCCATCATGGAGTATATTGGGGTGATAATGGAGAGGGCGAGGAGGGCCACGAAGAGGCCCACCACCAGAACCAAGGCTGGCCCCAGCATCCCGGTGGCCCGGGCAATGGCCTTGTCTGACTCACCGTCATAGAAATCCGCCATCACCTCCAGATTTGCCTCAAGCCTACCGCTCTGCTCACCAACCCCCACCACCTGGGAGAGGAGGGGTGGGAAGACAGGCTGTTCCATCAGTGCCCGAGACAGGGTCTCCCCGGAATGGATATCGGAACGCACCTTTACCAGCGCCTGTTTAAGCGGCAAGCTTCCCGTTGTCTCTATCACCAGGTCGAGGGCCTCGGTGATGGGAATGCCGCCCCGAATCAGGGTGGCGATGTTTCTCGCCAGCCGGGACATGCTCCCCTTGATGGAGATGTCGCCAAATAGGGGCATGCGCCATAGGAGGAAATCCTTGTTCTTGCTTCCCTGGGGGGTTTTGACATACCACCATCCGATACCAACAACGAGCGACAGGCCAATGATTATATACAGGATGTTACCTCTGACGAAATTGGCGAGGGCCAGCATTATCCTGGTGAAGATGGGCAACTCCCCGCCAAAGGCGGTGAAAAGGCCGCTCAATGCCGGTATGACGAAGCCGAACATTACTCCCCCAGCGACAATGCCCAGGACGAGCACCATGACGGGGTAGATCATGGCATTCCTGATCTTGCTGACGACGGCAGCCTCCTTCTCCATATGTATCACTATTTCCCTCAGCATTAGCTCCAGGTTTCCTATCTCCTCCCCTACCCTTACCAGGCGCAGATAGAAGGGGGAAAATACCTTGGGGTGTTTGGCGCACGCGTCGGAGAAGGGGCTGCCCGTCTCCACACCCCCGATGAGCTGCTGAATCACCTTCTTCATGCCCGCCTTATTGGTTCGCCCATGGAGCATATGTAGCGCGGGGAGGATGGCAATACCCGAGGTGAGCAAGGTGGCCAGGTCGCGGCTAAAATAGACCACGTCATTGCGGCTGATCCTGGAGAGGAAAGGCAGTGCCTCATCCAGGGAGGGGGGTGTGACCTTCTTCTCCAGGCTGATGATGGTGAGCTGGGATCGCCACAGCGCCGCCTCAGCGGCGTGCTCCGAATCAGCCTCAAGCGTGCCCTTGGTCATACTGCCGTCAGAAGTGCTGGCCATGTATTTGAACCACATGTCTCGAGCTCCTTAACTAATTTTGTCTTATTTTATATCATGCTAGCATAAAGTAGATTATCTTGTCAAGCCGCTGCCAAAAACCCAGCGCAAAAAAGGTTGGGCAGGCATTGGCGCCGCCCAAACCAGTTATCTCAAATTCTTATCCGTTAGCCAATGGTGAAGACGTTACGGATCACCTCCCCAGGGGTAGTTATCCCTTCCTTGACCTTGAGCATGCCATCGCGGCGCATACTGGTCATTCCCTCTCTCAGGGCCTGTTGCTTAATCTCCGCAGCTCCTGCCTCCCGGTTCACCAGCTGCCTTATTTCGTCGCTCATGGTGAGCAGTTCGAAAACCCCGATTCTGCCCAGAAAGCCGGTATGGGAGCAGAAGCTGCAGCCGGTGCCATAGGCAAATTCGGTTTTCTCCTCCCCCATCTCATGCTGGTAAGCCATTGCCTCGACGAGGGGGGCTTCTCTCATCTGCCTGCAGTAGGGGCAGACCTTCCTCACCAGGCGCTGCGACATAGCTCCGATAACTGCCGAGGTAACCAGGAAGTGCTCCACCCCGAAATCGAGGAGGCGAACGATAGCACCGGCGCCATCGTTGGCGTGGATCGATGTCAGCACCAGGTGACCGGTGAGGGCAGCCGTTATCGCCGTATTTGCCGTCTCTGCATCGCGGATCTCGCCGACGAGGATTACATCGGGGTCGAGGCGCATGATGGCCCTCAGCCCACTGGCAAAGGTTATGTCCGCAGCGCGATTAACCTGCATCTGCTGGATCCCCTGGAACTGGTATTCAACGGGGTCCTCGATGGTCATGATATTGAGCTCTTGGCAATTTAGCTTGCTCACCGAGGCGTAAAGGGTGGTGGTCTTGCCCGAGCCGGTAGGACCGCTGATCAGGGTCATGCCAAAGGGGGAGTGAAGCGCCTTCTGGTAGGTCTCCAGGATACTGGGGGGCATCCCCAATGCGGAGAGCTCTATTATGGACATGGATTTATCCAGTACCCTGAGCACCGCCATCTCCCCATGATTGGTGCCCACGGTGGCAACGCGGAAATCCACATCTTTGCCGGCGATGGTGGCGCTGAACTGGCCATCCTGGGCGCGGCGGCGTTCGGCGATGTTCATGTTGGACATCACCTTGATCCTGGTGAGCAGCGCTGAGTGGACTTCCTGGGGCAGGCTAACGGCGTTGTGGAGCACGCCATCAACCCGGTAGCGAACCTGAACCTCTTCCTCCTGAGGCACGATATGAATATCCGATGCCCTGTCCTTCACCCCCTGGGTAAGCAGCATCTCCACCGCTCGCACTATGGGGGCATGGCTGATCGCTTCCAGAGTGAGGGTTGGCTCCGCTACCCCCCTTCCTCGGGCGGTGGTCAACAGCTGTCTGATTTCCTTCTCTATCTGGGTGGTCAGCTTGTATTGGGTATCGACGGCCTCGCGGATGCCACCACTAAGGGGGATGATCGGCTTTATCCGCTTCTTGGTGAGCACGGCAAGGGTATCGATGAGTTGTAGATTATCGGGATCCTCCATGGCCACGGTCAGGGTATCGCCATCCACCGATAGGGGCAGAATGTTGTGTTCCCGGGCCACCTCTTCAGGGATCAATGCCAGAGCGGAGGCCTGAACCTGCACCTGCTTCAGATCCACTGCGGGAACATTTAGCTGGAAGCTGAGAACGGTGGCAAGGGTCTCATGGCTGACGAGGCGTTGCTCGATCAGGATATCCTTCAGATCCTTATTGGAATGTTGGGCAGCCTGTCTGGCAGCTTCGAGCTGTTCCTTGGTGATGAATGCCCCTTCCACTAGGAGCTCGTCTATCTGCTTCCGGTTTCGCAGTCCCCTTGACTCTGCCTCGGCCATTCTGGCAACCCCCTCTCCTTGGGTGGACAACTAGATTGCCTAGCTTTAACCTCAAATACAGGGTGCAAAATAAAAAAAGATTCGGATGACCTTTGGCGCCGCCCGAATCAATTATCTAGTTATCTAGAACCTTTACCTAATGCAGCATATTACCATACATGGGGAGAAATGTCAACCTTTGGCAGCGGATGATCATGGTGCCATCTTGATTTCAGGGGCATCGTATATTATGATGCAAAGAGGAGGTAAGCATGAGCATAGATTTCCTTACTGCCCTTCGCCAGAATCATGCCCTGGAGCATGCCACCATTGCCATCTTGACCAGGAACGTGGGCTTTAACGTCAGGCTGGTAGGGCAGGCGACTACTACGGGCTTTTACATCTATGGTGATGTTCCTACCGATGCCATCCAGGAAGCTGCTGGCGAAGGCTTGGCTCGATTGAAGCAGGGGGAGCGGGAGTTGGCGTTGTCACCCCTTTGCGGCACGAATATCTCGGTGGCGGGGGTAATGGCGGGGATAGCCTGCTTCCTCGCTTTGGGCGGTAAGAGTCGGGGGAGACGGCTTCCCCTTGCTATCTTGGCTGCAACCTGGGCTATGCTAGCCGCCCAGCCCGTGGGCAGGTTGGCACAGAAGCATTTGACCACCTCGTCAGAGCTATCCAATGTGAGCATCAAGCGAATTACCCGCCGTGGCACAGGCACTAAGATGCTCCACAAGGTGGAGACCATTCGGGAACCAGGGGGGTGAGGCGGACCGATCAGCGAGGTGGGGCCTCTTTGGCGGCAGCCACGGTCTCCACGAAGGCGTCTATCTGAGCCTTCAGTTGCGCCTCGGAATAGTCGCGGGTGTCGATGATGTCGCTCTCCAAGAACAGGATGGGTACCGTCACCTGCTCCAGCAGCACGTTCTTATAGAAGATCTGCCCGATGGTGGTGGCACGGCAGGAACGGCTGCCGTGCATCACTATCCCGTCGATCTGGTACTCCCTGACGAACTCCAGGATGCGCTGAATCTGGGGATGGCCACATTCCTGGCGTGCCTTGTTGTGCATCTCCGTAGCCCGGTGATACCACCCATTGACCAGGAACTCTAGGGGGTCATCGATGGTCGCTTCGGGCTCGAAGGGCGTGCCGGGGTAGTAAGCTGTCTCCATGACGAACACCGCCCCCAGATTCTCGAAGTAGCTGAGGAGGTCCATGTGATGCCAGGGGGGGAGCCCCCCACCCCAGAGGAGACGGTATTTCTCATCTGGGATCACCCCTATCTTATTCTCTACCCGGTGCTTTACCAGGAGCTAAAGCACCTGTAGAAGTCCGAAGCCTCCTTGCGGCTTGCCAGAAACAGGCCGGGCACGGTCTTGGCCTTCTCCATGCTCCCCTCAGATTGCCTCCTGGTTCTTCAGTTCGGCGATGTCCTCCCAGGTGTATCCGCAGACTTCCATAAGCACCTCTTCGGTGTGTTGACCGAACTCGGGGGCGTAGGTTCTGACCTTGCCCGGGGTCTTGCTGAGCTTGACCGGGATGCCTACCACCTTGATCGGGCCAGCCTGGGGGTGGTCTACCTCCACGATGTAGTCATTGGCCAGAACCTGTGGGTCGTTGGCCACCTCTGCGTAGGTGCTGACCGGCACCGCGATGATGCCATGCTCATCCAGCAGCTTCAGCCACTCGTCCCTGGTTTTGGTGATGAATACCTCATCCAGAATGGCGATGAGCTCTGCGGGCCTTTCCGCTCGGGCAATGTGGGATTCGAACCTGGTGTCCTTCTCCAGCTCCTCGATGCCCAGCGCTTTGCACAGGTCGGGCCAGAACCTATCGGTCTGCAACATGGCGAGGCAAAGCCACTTATCGTCTTGGGTGCGGTAGACGTTCCACAGGGGGTTGGGCAGCAGGGTCCGGCCCACCCTCTCCGGGAGACGGTCTGAAGACAGATATTGTTGCAGGCTGAGCCTGCCCATCTCCACCATGCTACCCAGTAGCGATACATCCACCTCCTGCCCGATCCCGGTTCGCTCTCGGGCGAAGAGGGCCAGCATGATGCCATAGGCCAGGAGGACTCCCCCCGCCTCGTCGGCCAGCCCCCCGCCTATGGAATGGGGAACGCCGTCGCTGCCCACGGTGGTGCTCATTATGCCGCTCCTCGCCTGCCCGGCGAGGTCAAAGGCAGGCTTATCGCTGTCAGGGCCCTTAGGGCCCCATCCGGAGGAATAGGCATAGATGAGCTTGGGGTTGAACTTAACCAGGGTGTGGTAGTCCACCCCCAATTTCTGGCCAATGCTGGAGCGAAAGTTGGTGACAAAGACATCCGATTTCTCCGCCAGCTTGTAGAGGACCTGCCTGCCTGCTTCGGTCTTCAGGTTCAAAATGATGCCCCGCTTATTGCGGTTCTGATTCCCAAAATAATAGTTGAGCACCACCGGGACCCCACCTATCTTGGATAGCCCTCGCCCGGGATCCCCCCGAGGTTCCTCGATCTTGATCACGTCGGCGCCCATATCTGCCAGCAACGCGGTAGCGGTTGGCCCTTGCTGCCACACCGTCCAGTCCAATATCCTGATACCATCCAGCGGCATAGCCATTTTATAACTCCTTCCCCCAGATGGGTCACGGCTTTGGCGCAGACCTGCCCCATCTGCTGATGAATCTCTCCTTGACCTCCGGGTTGACGAACCCGTGTGGCCATTCCCCTTGCAGCACGCGCGCCACCTCCTCTACCGGGCGCCGCCGCAGCTCTATGCTCGATGTCTCGGAGTAGTAGCCCGAATGACCGGTGTAGATGACGTTTTCCAGTTGGAGCAGGGGGTTATCCAGGTCGAACTCCGGTTCCAGCACGTCCAGGGCTGCCCCAGCAAGGTAGCCCTCGCTGAGGGCAGTGTAGAGGGCATCCTGATCGATGAGACCGCCCCGCGCCGTGTTGATCAGAAAGGCCGTCTTTTTCATCCTCTTGAATTGCTCAAGTCCAAACATGTGGCGATTATCGGCGGTAAGGCTGGCGTGAATGGTGATGAAGTCAGACTCCCGGAGCAGGCGGTCCAGTTCCACCCTTTCCACCCCGAACTCTGCCATAACGCCCTCGGGCACATAGGGGTCGTAGGCGATGAGCTGGAAACCAAATCCCCTCGCCTTGGGGACCAGGGTGCGGGGGATCCTGCCGAAGCCAACTATGCCCAGGGTTTGTCCCCTCAGCTTGTATACTGGGGCACGTATGCTTACCATTTGAAGCCGGTCTAGCTTGCTCTTGAGGGCGTTATTGACGCGGACGATCTTTCTGGCGCAGGTGAGGATTAGGGCCATGGTGTGGTCTGTCATCTCGTCCAGGCAGTAGTCGGGCACATTGGCGACACAGATGCCGTGCTCGGTGGCAGCGGCGACATCTATATTATCGTAGCCAATCCCCATGTTGCTGATGATCTTGCACCTGGTCAGCCTCTCGATCACCTTGCGGGTAAAGGGCTCAAACAGGGCTATCACCCCATCGGCATCGTGGGTTTTCTCGATCAGTTCCTCCTCGGTGGGGCAGTGGGCCACCACATACTCCGCCCCCAGCTTGCCCAGAACCTCCTCCTCGTAGGGGATTCCGCCCAGTCGGCCGGTGTTGACCACCTTGAGCGCCACCTTTGCTCCTTTCTACCGTTCTACGTACTTATACACCTCGATGGCGTACTCCGGACACATCCACCCGCAGACCCCGCAGGCATTGCACCTTTCCTGTTCCACAAAGATAGGTATGGGGTATCCTTTGAAGCTTACCTTGTCCTGTGGGATCACAATGCATCCCCTGGCGCAGAAGACGGCGCACAGGCCACAGCCGCGGCAAAGTCCCTCCTGGATAACTATCTCTCCCCTGTCCATCTCCACCCTTTTCAGCGCTAGCCCTTGTAGTTCGCCATCAATTCCGCCCCTATTCTCAGGGCCTTCTTGTTCAGCGGCAGCAGACCTTTCCTTCTGCTGCCTGCCATGGTTTCCCCCAGCGTCTTCTCAACTACCGGTAGAGGCACCGCCTTGCTGGCTTCCAAGTAGGCGCCCAGGAGGATGAAGTTAGCCACCTGGTGGCTGCCCAGCTCCTGGGCAACCCCGCTGGCAGGTATGTAGAAAGTCTTGACGTCATCCCTTTGCACCTTGTTCTGCACTATGGAGCTATCGATGATGATGGTGCCCCCGGGCTCCACCCTGCCCTCGAATTCCTTAAATATCGGTGCCAGGAAGGTAGCCTCGGTCATGATGATGGCGGCCTGGGGCCGATGTATTGCCGGGGATGGTATCTCCTCATCGGAGAGGATAACGGTGCATTCGCTCTCGCCGCCCCTCATCGCCGCCCCGTACACCGGGAAATAGAGCACATTGGGGTATATCTTCATCCCCGCCTCTGCCAGCAGCCTGCCGATGGTGAGCACCCCTTGACCGCCAATCCCGGCTATCATCAGCTCAAAATACCTTGTCTCTTCCTTTCCCATGTCACCCCTTGCTAATCGATGCTATCCACGTTCTTGAATTCGCCCAGGGGGAATTCCGCCAGCATCTTCTCCTCGATGAACTGGAGCGACTCCACAGGGCTCAATCCCCATACCGAGGGGCAGGCGGAAAGAAACTCCACGAAGCCGTACCCGATGCCATCGATCTGCTTCTTAAAGGCCATCTTGGTGGCACGCTTTGCCCGCTGGTAATTGGCGGGGGTATGTACCGTGCAGCGGGCGGAGTAGGCCACCGATTTCATGGTAGCTACCAGCTCAGCGGCGTGCAGGGGGTATCCGGTAGTCTTTGGGTCCCGCCCATAGGGGGTGGTGGTGGTTCTCATCCCAGGCAGGGTGGTGGGCGCCATCTGTCCGCCGGTCATCCCATAGCCAGCGTTGTTCAGAAAGATGGTGGTCAGCTTCTCACCTCTGAGCAGGGCATTCATGAAGCAGCCGAGGCCGATGGCTCCTAGGTCGCCATCCCCTTGCACGGTGAAAACCACCGACTCGGGGTGGATGCGCTTGATGGCAGTGGCCATGGCCGGGGCACGCCCATGGGGGCAAGAACCGAAGTCGATATCGAAAGTCATGGGCCAAGCGTAGCTACAGCCAACCCCGGCCAGACCGATGATATTATCTTCGATGCCCATTTCATCGATCACCTCGCAGAGCAAGCGGATGATGATGCCGTAATGGCACCCAGGGCAAGTGATGCCGGGCATGAGATTTCTTAGCCTTGGTCTGCCACATACCTTCTCTTTGGCGATGGCTTTCTCTTTCATGTAAGCTTTTCTATCTCCTCCAGAATCCTCTCGGGGTATATGATACCCCCTCCCCGCTCGTTGTGACGACCCCACAACCCCAGCAGATGAACCGGCACTCGGCCCTGCACCGCAAACCTCACGTCTTCTACAAACTCGCCGGGGCTGTCTTCCACCACCAGCACCTTTCCCGCTGCCAGGGCCGCTTGCCTTAGGGGCTCTTCGGGGAAGGGCCACAGGGTTATCGGCCGGAACAGCCCAGCATTGATCCCTTCGGCGCGAGCCATGTTCACCGCGCTTCTCGCCATCCTGGCTGAGCTGCCGTAGGCTGCCACCAGCAGGGTAGCGTCATCAGCGAGGTAGGTGTCGTATCTCACCTCGCTCTCCGCTATCCTTTGGTATTTATCGAGCAGGTGCATGTAGAAAGTGATGATTCCCTTGGACAGGTCACCAGGGAAGCGGGGGGCACCAGCAGGGTGGTCACATCGGCCTCCCTTTCCCCCCTTTCCCTTTAGAGCCCATTCCTTCTCTGGCAGGGGGCCAAATTCCAGGGTCCTCAACTCCACAGGCTCTGCCATCCTGCCGATGATGAAGTCCGTGAGGACAATGGCTGCAATCCTGTATTTATCGGCCAGGTAGAAGGCACGTTGAACCAGGTCGAAGGTCTCCTGGGGGGAGGAGGGGGCAAGAACGATGCAACGATAGGCTCCATGGCCTCCGCCTTTGGTAACCTGACGATAGTCGGTCTGCCCCTGCTGGCCCCCAGTGCCAATCCCTGGCCCCATCCGCATCACGTTGACGATGACGCAGGGGGCCTGGGCGGCGGAGATGTAGGAAATCCCCTCCTGCATCAGGCTGAAGCCGGGGCTGGAGGTGGAGGTCATCACCTTGGCCCCCGCCAGGGCGCCGCCATAGAGCATGTATATGGATGCGCCCTCACACTCCGATTGGACGAAGGCTCCACCAATCTGGGGTAACTCTCGGGACATATACTCGGCGATCTCGCTCTGGGGGGTGATGGGGTAACCAAAGAAATGCTTGCAACCAGTTTGAATTGCGCCCCGCGCTACTGCCTCGTTGCCATCGATGAATACCTTCTCAGCCATTCCGTTGATTTTATTGCGGCCCTAATGTTTAAGTATATCGCATCCTCAAATCCAGGTCAATTTTTGCAGAGCTAATTGCTGAAATTGACAGCGCCTTTGGTGCTCCCGGAATTTGTGGCGCCAGCAACTAACTTCAGCTTGCAAAGCCCCCAACGAGCTGCTAGAATGGAGCGAGACAGATAGGCACTAGTCCCTGTAGCTCAGCGGAAAGAGCGACTGCCTTCTAAGCAGTGGGTCGGGGGTTCGAATCCCTCCAGGGACGCCAGATAAACAAGCATTCTGCTTAACACTCTGCTTAACTGTTGTCATTTCCGCCCCCTTTCCTCTGCTGTGCCCATTCTGGACAATAGGGCGTAGGCTTACCGAGCAATCGCCAGGGATACCAACCTCTTGTGAACATCGGTTTGCGGATAGCACCGCATACAATACACCTCTCGTGAAGGCCGCCACTTGTGCTCTGCCTCAGTTCAGGTTTGTGTCGATACTGTCCCATCCTCTTCCTCCTTTCCCCTAGCCGCCTATATGAATGCTCTTCTAGTTGTGGAAGTCAACATCCCTAAACCCGAAGTCTCCCCAACTCTGGCTGACACAGCTAGTGTCCAGCTTGGTCATAGGACACACCTACGAACATCTCACGCTTCCGCCAGAATTCGCCCACTTCTGGGGCATTCCAGATGTTGCTTCCTATGAGTTTTTGAGCGTGAATCGGGGGTAGCCTTTAGGAAAGGGGGATTATAGGATGGCACTCAAGATTACATGCGTAGTATGTGGGCAGCGCAGGATCATCGCTTATCAGGGGGACACTGGCCCGGTGTGCGAGGTCTGCGCTGCTGTAGAAGCTGGGCTGCGCAAGCCCGAGAAATAGGCAAATCTTAAGGAAAGGGGGTGTCAAGATGCCAGAGGAGAAGGTCGTAGCCTTCAGGATGCCGCTCGAGGACTTCAAAAAGCTTCAGGCTGACCGGGAGTCCCGGGGGATGGGATGGAATGCCTACACGCTAAATGCCTTCCAGCAGACCTACAGCGTGGACATCGCCATCCCTGAGAAGGCCGAGAAGCCGAAGGCTGAGAAGCAGCTTTCGAAGGCCGCTCAAAAGCGACTTGATAAGGCCATGAGGAAGGCCGCCGAGGCTTCGGGACCAGAGGTTACTGGTGACCCCGGGTGTGCGCTTCCTCCTCCGCCAGACGAGCTGCCACCTGACCCACCGCCGCCAGAGAGCTAATGCCTCCGGGCAACTAAATAAGGGGACCAACCGAACTGGCTGGTCCCCTTCCTGGTTCTTGGTAGCGGGAGTTGGTAGAACGTCCTGAAAGCCCCAAATATGACAGCCTCCAGAACTGAGATTCACGTCCAGACTGGAGGCTGCCAAAATCCGCGGGTTGCGCTTGCCCCTTACTTCTTCCTGGGAGGCCTCAGCCTTCTTCCCGAGCGAGCTGAGTAATACTCGATGCCGTCAGGCATGACTTCCGCTACCACTGGAGTTGAATTGGTCTTGGTAGCACTCTGCTTCAGGCGACCGAGGTCTTTAGGAGAAGGTGGTGCGGGTGTGCCACTTTCAGAGCTTTTGACCTGAATCTTCCACTTCGTTCCACCTGGGAACTCTGCAAGTGCATCGAAAGACCCCCTGCTGCCGGGACTTAGATCGACACTGGCTCCCCCACCTCTTAGTGAGCGGGCGACCTTCTCCTCTGCTTCTCTGCCTTTCTCTGATGAACTCTTCGGCATTCAAGATGCTCCTTTCTCATACTCGCCATCCCAAGAGGTGACCGACCACACCGACTGACAACATGGCTTGACAGAGTGGCGAATGCGTGATACACTTCGCCACGCTCCTGAGCGGCTGTCCCCGAGATGGCTGCTCAGATGAAACCCTCAGATGCTGCTGAGGGTTTCATTTCATCCAGACACAAAAACACCCCACTCCTAGCGGGGCATGCTGCTCTGCATTTAAGCTGCTCTATGCAGTGCTAGGAGCTATAAACCCTCCCTTCTGGGAGACCTGGCGTTCACCGACCAAGCTTCCTTCATATTCGATTGCAAAATTATACCACAACCCGGGCACCAACACAAGCTTTTGGAGCTGCCCGACAGGATCAGCCGGCGGTTCCTTCTCCTCGTCCTCGCAGCTAGCTGCCTGCTCACCATCAGCTAAAACCCTTCGCTGTGCATCGGTATCCCAGGGCCACTTATTTGTATTCACAGGTGGAGACTGCAACCCCCCATATAACGAAGAGGCCCTCTATTTCCAGGTAGAATGTGCCAGTCTCGTAAACATAGATCACATCGTCTCCTGCTCGGCCTAGCTCGTTGGCTAGGAGATCAACCGGCCTACTCTGACCGACTTCATGCAGCCAGATGGAAAAGCCCCCATCAATATCCCTGGTTGCCTCATAGTTCCAACCAACCAGCCAGGGAGCTACCTCAACATGAATCGGTTCGGTCGTTTTGATTCCAGTGCCTGCCCAATCACCGACAATATCGCAGACCAACTCTTTTGCAGGAACCGGTGTTGGTGTTGCTGCTGGTGTGGGTGTCGGTGTAGCCATGCCGACCGATGGTGTCTCTGCTCCATCATAGCGCCGCTGATAAACTTCACCACAAGCGGGCACCATCATAAGCAGGAGGAGGATCACCATGCAAATAAGCACACTACGTCTCATTATCTGCCTCAAGTAAATTGATACCACTATCCCCAGCATAAGTCAAGAAACCCGGAACCCTTATGCAGAGCCCCGGGTCCGGAAAGGGGGTGAGCCAACCTCACCCCCCCGATCTGGCACTGGTGGTATCAATAATGCCCTCCCCAACAAGAGTCATGCCTCCACGAAGCTCGTAGCGATAGATGTTGAACCTCATAAGCATGACCCTGCAGGCTGACCGGATTGTCTCCCATATGCCGAGGCATAAGGAAGGGCACCAGCACATTAAAGCCTATTTTACGCTGATAATTCATAGCTGATTATCCGATTTACCAGATTCGATTCATACGTGAAAGGGGGATATATCCGACATCTCGCCAGGCGATTTAAAAACCGCCCCGGCCACCCCTCTTTTGGGTCGTCATATACATGTTATGTTAACTACAGCTATTTGACGATACCATAAAACAGCCACTCACGGTTGTCAAGAGGTTATTATTCTGGAGGACTGGTTCGGGGGATGCAGAAGAGGGAGTTGGTCGACTTCAATTGCCCAAACGGTATGGGCAGCATGGCTGATTGACAAACCCGGAAGCCACAAGCATAATACAGCTAGGATAGCTTTCTGGAGCAGTTGCTATGGCGCTTGTGTGTCCCCACTGTGGTGTCTTCACCTCATTCTCGCCTCTGCCGCTTAGAGGGAGAGGTATTCTGCTGAAGCGCTCAAGCGGGGACACACTTATATGGGAAGACGTGTCACTCCATGCGGTCACTGACCCACGCTATCTGGGCACGGCGGATGCTTATTATGCTATTGTGAGCTGTCAGGCTTGCGAAAAGTGGTTTGTGGCCAGCAGGAGTCCATATGTCGAGGAATGGTCATCCGTCCATCCAATCCCGCATAAAACTGCATCCGAGGACATACCGGAACCCATCAAGAGCGAGTTTGAAGAGGCATCCCTCTGTTTTGCAGTCCAAGCATACAGGGCTTGCCTCTTGGTGTGCAGGGCAGCCTTAATAGATATGCAGCGTGACCGAGGGGTCTCGAATCTGGAAGAGCTATGGGATAAAGGCACTATTTCGGAGACGCTATATCGCCAGGCACACCAAGTCAGGCTCTGGGGGAACTTGGTTGCACATGAACCCGTGCTGCCCGATGCCATTACGAAAGAGGATTGTGAGCAGGTCCTGGCTTATTTGGAGTCACTTCTGGATGCCGTCTATGTCCAGCCGAAAAAACTAGCTCGGATTACCGGTAAACTCGGACAAATCAAGAAGGGAACGAAGGCTAAACCACCACCGATCCCCTGAGAATAGGAGAGACCCTAGGCCCATCCAGCATGGGAAGACAGCACCTGGGTGTTATGGATTGGCAAACGACTGTTGCCGTGGCGATATTCTCCATCGGTGCGATAGCTGCTCTAACTCGTTGGGCGTATGACCGTTGGAGACGCTGAGCGATGATCTGCCATTCTAGCACGGGGGCGGGAGGTGTAGGGGGAAGGGGAACTGGAAGTTCCCCCCACACACAGATGGTTTTAAATTGTTCTAAATGTCCACTAAAGGATAGACCATTCGTTCCCGGCATCGGTCCCGGAGGCATCACTGACATCATGATAGTTGGTGAGGCTCCCGGGAGGACTGAGGGGTGGCTTTTGAGACATGAACGAAGGCCGAATCAGGTATCACAGCACCTGGATCGGGAAAGACCCGCCTGTTTCGGGCAATTTGGGCCGAGTGTCATAGCTAGGGAATTGGGGGCTGTGGATTCTGCCTATTGTGTCTGGCAACCTCTCGTCTGATGGCGATCCCTCTGCTGCCATCAGAACCTGACCCCCATCTCACGTTGTTTTGTCCGTTGCATCTCGTAGAGCTTTTGAGCAATCGCTGTTGTGAGCGCTTCAATATCGCCCTCGTCTCGAATAACGGGATGGTTGATATTGATGACGACGTCGCCCATAGTCGCCGCCCCGGCACCTAGATACCTCTCGCCGCCGTGCGCCACGATGAGACGTGGCACGCCGACGGGACCGGGCACGACGCCACCATACTGGAAACTAAGCCCTGCTAGCGGATGCGCGGGCGGCCCAGCGGGAGCAGCTCCCATCATCGCCGCCTGTAGGCGTTCGTATTCCTCCCTAGCCCTTCTTACGGAGTCGGCATAAGTATCCCAAGCAGGAGCAGCAGTTTCCACATTCTCGGCAACGACGTCGACCGTGTGATCGAGACTCTTCAACGAGCGCTCCGACGTTGTGACTGCGTCCTTCGCTAGCTCGACCGAGTCGACATACTTGAATAGCGCCTCGGTTGCTTCCTCCGAACCCGCGCCGTGCTCCTTCACGGCCTCGATGTATGCTAATAGCGCCTCTTCGGTTAGCGCCTCGACAAGCTGAGACTGAATCATCGCGAGCACGTATTTACCGAGCTTCTCCGCCGCAATATCGGCTTCCTCGCCGCTCTCAAGTATCGCTTCGGCATAGGCGTGGACGATCCCGCCAGCCTCGCCAGCCGCGATCTTCTGCGCGTCGATCTCAGCGGTCACCGCCCCGATCTCGCCCTTCAGTATGGCCTCGACGCCGTAAAGCTCCTTCATTTCCTCGCTCATGTTCTCGACGCCGACGGTAGCGGCGATCATGGCGACCTGTAGCGTCTTCTCGTCCTCGGTCATCCCCGCGATGCTCTCGCGAAGCTCGTCGGTGATCTCGCGATTCTTGAACGATTGCGTGTAAGCCCACTGTTGCGCCTCGGAAAGACTATTCCACCATTCAGTCGCCCCCTCTAAAATCGACATCTGACGTTCCAACGACCCGCGGTATTCCTCGCTCTCGTGCCTGAGCTCGGCCATGCTCTGTTTTGACGTGTAGATAACCCATCCCACGTAAGCGAACGCCGCCACGAGAGCGCTCGCCATGCCCGCCAGCAAACCGAGCGAGATGTTCGCTGCGATCGCCGCGGTTCGTAGCGCGATTAACGCCTTCGTCATCATGCCGAGTCCTCGCACTATGCTAGGCAAAAAGCCTGCGACAAGTAGCAACGAGCCGCCGAGCACGAGAAGCCCGCCAGCGCTAGCGGCTCCGATGACGCCGAACTTCAAGAGTAGCGGATTCACTTCCTTAATCCTCTGGGCCAGGTCGCTGAAGAAGCCGATGATTTTCATGACATAAGGCATTAGAACAGAGCCAATAGCTTCCTTAATATCGCCGATGTTGTTCTTCAGCAGGTCGAACTGCCCCTGGAGGGTTCTGCCATAAGCCTCTGCCTGGCCGGTGAACAGCTCCCTGAGCATGAGCCATTTCTGCTCCTCATCCTTTGCCTCCTTAAGGGCGGGGATGTATCGCTCCAGCATTCCCCAGTTATCTGAGAGGGCATACATGATGAGGGTGTTAGCCGATGCCAGGTCCCTTCCAGTGCCAATAGCCACATCCATGGCCAGAACCAAGAGGTCCTGCGCTTTAGTCATATCCCGGGTAATGCGGACAAGCGATGCCAGGGCGTCCCGCTGTTCGGTATCGGATACCGAGGTCTTCTGCTGCTGCATGTCAATCCAGGCTTCCAGGGATTCCCTGACCTCATCATATTCGATGCCCACATTACGCATGGCCACAATCATGCGCTGTGCGGATGCCTCTTCCTGGGCAGCAGCCTTAATTGCCATCCCCAAGCCGGCAGCAATAGCCAGCCCCATCCCGATCGCTGCTGCCCCAGCGATCTTGAATCCCCGCTGCATGCGCTCGGTGCGGCGGGATAGCTGGTCGAGCTTCTCGCTCGCCTTATCCATCGCCGTGATGACTATTTGCAGTCTAGCCTCTGCCATGCTTCATTCTCCTATAAAGGGTTGCGCCGACCGACCTCCTCAAGTAGCCGGTTGAATATGGGCCGCTTCAGGCTGGCCACGTTGGTCATGGTTACCGGCGCATCCTTTCCATCACGATCCTTAAAGCTCCAGGCCACAATAGCCCGATAGACCGTGATGATGCTGCCGACCTTAAGGCTCACCTCCTCGATATCCTCCTTCTTGGCCGGGCCGCCCTTCCCAAAAGCTTGGGGCTTCAGCCTGATCCGCAGAATCTCGTTGGAGATGGCTTCCTCATCACCAGCAGAAAGCTCTCGCTTGATATCGACCCACTCGCCATCCTCGAACTCGATGCGTTCCACTTCGTCCTTATAAGTAAAGGCGCTTGTCATTCAGACCTCCTCATGATGCTCTGCTCTATGTGTAAGCCCGAAAACACAGTTCGGGGTTCGTAGTGGTCCTCCCGTTCTTTTATGCCTACTACCAGTATATCCTCCCAGCACGGGTCTTGCCCTGGGAAGTTGTCACCTTTTTATAACTTCGATGGGATGGTAAGGGAACATTCAGAACAATTCATAATCATCTTTGGGTGGGGTGCACTTCCAGTGCACTCCCCCCCTATCCCCCCCGCCCCCGGGCTATAAGGGAAGGTCCTCATCCATGTCTTCGATCAACTTCTCAACACTCAGGCTCCTCTTCAAGTCTAGAAAGGCCTGGGGCACATGCTTGTCTCTTGATTGCACTATCCAGTCCAGCAGCTTTTGGTTCCACTTCCCCAGACGTATTTCCTTATATGGGTTGCCCCGCCCCCCACGAGGTCCCCTGCGACACCTCTTGGGAGGATAGTTCTCGTTATCCCTAACTATCCTATTCACCTCGATCCCCTCCATAGCTCCCCAGAAGGCAACCAGGGTAGACTCCTCCTTTTGCCCTTTCAAGAGAACACGCTTAGATGACGCAGCGATGACGTAGTTGGGTATGTCAATTGGCTCTCTTATCGGGTAAGGAATCCACAGATCGTGAACCCACTTTTCCATATCGCTGTGGTTTCTGCCCCTAATGCCGATCGTCTCCAGATAGCCCTGGCATGTGGTAATAAAGTCAAACCCTGCTTCCTCTGGTCTGCCGAAGAACGGAGCTCCCCCCCAGCTCTTCCATTTGCCCTCCATAGTCAGGTGACGATAGAAAGCAGCCTCAGCAACCCATCCCGAAAACCAATCCTCGCCGAATTCAGCATCCCTATACTTCGCTTCTGCCATGTGCTCCCACGCTTTAGTCCACCACCTTCCCACCCTGAAAACGAAGTTTGGCAGGCAGTCCCCCAACCTCATCGTCTCAGGATCGAGATAAGGCAGGTTACTTAGGTCAGCTTCAACAACTTCGATCTTGCTTCTGACTACCTCAATCTCGTTACTGTTCATTCTCCACCTCCAAAAATAAAAAAGTGAGCCACAGGTTCCCCCGTCCCTATGGCTCACCCTTTCCGCAGCATTAACTCGGTTAGGCGTGAGCTACTTCCACTCAGTATTATACAGGAAACATCTGTAGAAGTCTAGCGACCTGACACTCTCTCCCCAACCCAACCTCTTAACTGAAAAACTATTGAAGTGAGGAAGTTAACGCAATATAATTGGGCTTGCATACAGCTAAGTCCATCGGGTTTGGAGGAGGCGGGAAGGTGTATATCAAGAGCCTGCATGTTGAAGGTTTCCGGTCCATCCAGAACCAGACGCTAACGTTCGAGCCTCGCCTGACCACGCTGGTCGGCGAGAACAACACCGGTAAGAGCATAATCGGACTAGCCATTAAGAAGCTCTTCACACAGTGCGCCACCGGTAGAGAGGAGATAAGCATAACAGACTACCCTTATGGCATAGTCGGGCCACTCACTATTGAGGCCGCCTTACGCCTGTCTCATGACGAAGTTGAGAAGCACTTGCTGCCCCCTCTGGTAAGTGGGGTTTGCTCTGCGAAGGATGAGTCTCCACTGTGCAGTTGGCTTCTCAGGAACGGGAATGACATAACACTGTTCGTTAGGCGGGAAGACGACAGGATGGTAACGGGGCTCCGCTGGGGAGAACTGCAAATCATCCACAACAACCTGATTGTCCGTAGTGCTACCGATTCATCACAAGCATGGACAGCCCATGCGAGTCGAATCCATTCGGGGCACCTGCATGGCGATGAGTTGCAGCGACTGAAAGGAACCTTCTCTTGTGGGACTGAAGTAATACAAGAAAAGCTAGGTCCGTTCGTCCATGGACAATACAAGCTTGCAGAAGAATTCCGTGTCCGCTCGGTGCTGGGTGAGCGCACAGCCGCAGTCGAGTCTATGGGAGGATCGGAGACAGCGGGTGTTCTGCTGACGCTGAAGAATCACCGTGTTCGCCGGGAGCAGGACAGATACACAGAGGTGGTTAAGGCTTTCAGTAAATTCTTCCTTCACTACACGATTAACGCTGTGGAGCAGGAACCCAGAGGGGCTGCTGACATTCAGTTCTATGAGAAAGGCCGAACCGAGCCACTGAGTCTGGCCAACATGAGTTCTGGTGTCCACGAGTTCCTCACGCTGCTAACCGACTTGATTGCCCGTGAGGATCTAGTGATATTCTGGGAACACCCTGAGACGCACTTACATCCACATAGCATGCGCTCTGCGGCGTCTCTGCTGGAAGCATCGGAACGCAACCAGATAATTGTCACCACGCATGACCCACACTTCGTCAATCCGAAGAGCCCTCAGAGCCTGCGCAGGTTCTGGTGGGTGCGAGGGTTAGGAACGCAAATACGTGAATTAGACCCCTCTCTGAGCCAAACGAAGCTCAGTCAGATAGCAACAGCACTCCGTCACCTCGGGGATCGTGAGGTTGTGTTTGCACGTGCCGTCATACTCGTGGAGGATGAGACTCTAACTGAGTTCCTCATCGGCGTGGCTCCCAAACTGGGGCGTGATATTGATGCAAACAGTGTGTCTGTTGTTTTTACTGGTGGAGAAGGTGGACACAGACCTTTTCATACACTTCTGGATGCTCTGGGCATCCCATACGTGCATCTGCGAGATAGGAACTGGGGTCACAACCCCCGATTTCCTCCGGATCGCTTTTTCAGTCTGGATGCCGAGTTTGAGGAATACCTAGACAAGCAGGGGCTGGGAGCGATGCTGGAGCAGGTGAAGGAGGAGGCTGGGCGATCCAAGCGGCGATGGGCAGTAGTCCTAGCATCAAGAATTCCCCGAAAGCAGATTCCAACCATATTTGACCACGTGCTGGCAAGAGCTATCAGTCTGGCATCAGGAGAGCCCGCAGGGAAATAGCCCTCCTCTGCTTGATTCGGAAGATCGTTCGGTGGCTCAGATGCAATTTCATGGCTATCTCCCTGGCTGATAATCCCTGCCGCACCAGAGCAACCACTTGGTCCTCCTTCCTCCTCTGCGCGGGAGTAGTTCCCCTGAATGGATGCCGATACTCTTCATAGATACACCGCTCCCGGGGACATTCCAGGCAGGATGGATGCAGATGGCACCCTGTGTCCTGGTAACCCTGTTTGCATTTTGCCGGTGGTCTGGGAGGACTGGCTGTCAGCTCCCCGAGGGATGCCGCTCCATCCGGGGGCCACTTCTCCCTCGCATTCAGCGCTTCCCAATCTCCAGGCTCCCCCACAATCAACTCAGTGGGAATAAACTTACCCATGCCCATCACCTCCATGTGGTGATAGTGGGGGCTTATAGAACTTCAGGCTGTCATGGAAGCTGACAGATCGGGTGTATCTCTGCACCATCTCTAGGGATTCCCACCGGCCCAGGTCTTTTATGGTCATGGCATCCACCCCAGCTTTTCTCAGCAGTGTGGCAAAAGTTCTTCGGAAGGTGTGTGGGTTGCATGGAAGTCCCGTCTTGGCCTCAAGCCTTCGCAGCATGGCGGCGATGCCCCAGTTGTTTATGCCCCAGATGTTGCCGTTTGGCTGGTATTGGGCAAGCCAGGCCTTAAGATACTTCTCTGTCAGCGGGCCGAAGGGGGCATAAGCCTCCTTTCGACCTTTCCCCCAGGTGCTGATTATGCGATTCTCCCAGTCCACGTGGTCTGGTCTGATGTTAGCCAGCTCCGACACTCTCAAGCCACTCTCAACAAAAAGGGCTATTATGGCCTGATCTCTGACGGAGGGGGCCTTCTCAATCAGATACAGCACCTCACTTAGCTCAAGACTGGGCAATATGGGCTTGCTGAGGATGGGTGCTGGCAAACCTGCTATGGGGTTGGGGAGACCATACTCAGCACTTAGCCACCGATAGAAGGTCTTGATGGCCCTGAAAGAGGCGTGTCGGGTAGCCAGTCCATATCGGTTCCCCGGAATTGAACTCAGATACTGCTGTATCTGCTGCCGAGAGGCCGTGAGGTAGTTGACTTGGGTAACAAACTTCGAGAGCCTCTCTTGGTAGAACTCCAGGGTCTTGGGGCTGACCCCCATCGCATCCCTAGACTGGAGAAAGAGGCTGAAGTAGTCGATCTCTGGCCTTCGGGGACTGATGTGCTCAGCCAGAGCATCCAAAAGTTTCTGAGAGGGTGGACGTTTGCCATGCTTGACTTGGGAGATGTAGGCTTTACTCAGGTTGCTTAAACCGGCTATCTGAGAGACTGATAGCTTGTTAAGCAGATTGGGTAGATGCGACTGCCTTCTAAGCAGTGGGTCGGGGGTTCGAATCCCTCCAGGGACGCCAGATTTGTTTTGCCCCAAAACTCTAGGCAAAACCCGACGAAGCAGTTGGTCTTTCTCTAGGCATCACCTCCTTCTTTGCCTGCGAGGGACTCCCGTTGCCTACCTAGTTTCATTTAATAGTAAATGCAGCCACCAAAGGTGAACCGGCTGATCTTGACAGAAAGCATGACCAGGCCCTAGTATTTTGCCACGGCGATCTGTCCGAAAGCGATCAAAGGACCGCAATAGGGACCGCAGAAAGGGGGAAACATGTACCCATACACAAGCAAGCTGTTGCGTGTGGATCTTTCAGGAGAGGGAAGCTGTGTCGTTGAAGAAATCGATGAAGGTACCGAACGGATGTTTCTGGGCGGCCCCGGTCTGGCAGCAAGAATACTGCTGGATAGAATGGACTGGAAGGGAGACCCCTTGGGTGCGGAAAACAAGCTTGTATTTGCTATTGGTCCGCTGACCGGGACAAATGCCCCTGCTGGCTGTCGGTATGTGGTTTGTGGGAAGTCCCCCTTGGGCATCTGGGGGGAGGCCCATGCCGGTGGCTTTTGGGGGCCGGAACTGAAGTTTTGTGGCTTTGATGCCATCCTCATACAGGGAAAGGCATCAAATCCAGTTTACATTTGGGTCCATGATGGGGGAGCGGAGATCAGAGATGCGGCACATCTATGGAACAAGGATACCTATGAGACTGAGGAGATCATCAGAGAAGACTTGGGCGACAGCAAGATCAGGGTGGTAGCCATCGGGATTGGCGGGGAAAATCTTTCAACGATGGCGTGTATTGTGAACGATGGCGGGCGAGTGGCAGGAAGGACAGGGTTGGGTGCGGTCATGGGTTCAAAGCACCTGAAAGCAATCGCTATTAGGGGAAGGAAAGGGGTCAACGTCGCTGACAAAGAGAGATTTAGCCAGTTAGTCAGGCAATACAATAAGAACATATCTCAGCACCCTGCGGTTCCCCTCATGCGCAAGTTTGGAACGCACGCAGCCACAGGCCTCATAGCACGAATGGGGGATGTCCCCATTAAGAACTGGAGATTGGGTGACTGGGAGGGACTCTCGAAGCTCGATGGCCCTGGCTTTGAAAGCACAATTCGGGTTCGCAACTATCACTGCTGGGGCTGCCTCATGGGGTGTGGGCAGGTGGCCGAGGTGAAGGAAGGTCCATACAGGGTGGAACGGGGGCATGCACCCGAGTATGAAGCCGTGGCATCTTTTGGTGCCATGTGCCTGAACGATAGTATGGAATCTATAGCCAAGGCAAACGACCTGTGTACCAGGTATGGACTGGACGTCATTTCAACAGGAGCAACAGTGGCCTTTGCCATGGAGTGCTATGATAAAGGACTGATAGGCGATAAGGACACAAATGGGCTGGAACTGCGTTGGGGCAACCATGATGCCATTATCAAGCTCATCGAAAGAATTGCCAACAGGCGGGGGTTGGGAGAACTTTTAGCAGATGGAACAAGGGAGGCCGCCCAGAGGATAGGCAAGGGTTCTGAGGAGTTTGCCATTCATACCAAGGGTTTGGAGTTGCCCATGCACAATCCGAAGGCCTTCTCCAGTTGGGCGCTGGCCTACGCCACTTCCAATAGGGGGGCTTGCCATCTTCAGGCAACTACCTATGTGGTGGAAAGGGGCCTGACATTTCCAAGTATTGGAATGACGGAGCTGCTTGACCGATTCTCAAGCGAAAGAAAAGCAGAGTTGACCAAAACTCTGCAAGATTTTTACACCATCATCGAGTGCCTGGGGATGTGCAAGTTCCTCATATACGTCGGGTTCCAGCCTGAGGATTTCGCTGCTCTTTTTTCAGCAGCTTCAGGCCAGGATATGCCCTTGAACGAGATATTGAAGATTGGGGAAAGGACCTACAATCTGATCAGGTGCCTGAACGTTATCATGGGGGTTTCAAGAAAAGATGACACCTTGCCCAAGAGGCTGCTCAGTGAGCCCTATGTGGAGGGAGGAGCCAAGGGCTTTGTGCCGGTGTTGGACCCTATGCTGGATGAGTATTATGCGCTTAGGGGCTGGGACGCTAACGGAATACCCACGAAAGAGAAGCTACGCGAGCTGTCGCTAGAGAGCTTGTGCGACAGGCTTCCCTGAAACCGGGGTAGACATGGAGTCAACAAGGGTGAAGGGGGTGTTAGTCCGCTGAAGGAGAACTGAGATCACTGGTCGTAGCGAGGAGGGAATCCTCGCCTCGAATACGAGCAAAGGAGTGCTAGACATGAGGTTACAAAACAAGGTGGCAGTGATCACCGGGGCAGCTTCTGGCATAGGACGAGCTGCAGCGGTTCTATTTGCCAAAGAGGGCGCCAAAGTTGTGGTGGCCGATATCAACGATGAAGGGGGCAAAGAGACAGTCAATTTGATCGAAGCAAGTGGTGGTGAAGGCACTTTTGTGCATACCGACGTTACCCAGGCACAAGAAGTGCAGAATATGATAAAGACCGCTGTGGAGACCTATGGCAAACTGGATATTCTCTATAACAACGCAGGCGTTCCAGGGGTATCGACCCCCTCTGAATTTGTGGAGGAAGCAGATTGGGACTGCACCTATGCCGTCAACGTAAAGTCGATTTTCCTGGCTTGCAAATATGCGATACCGCAGATGAAACAGCAAGGTGGGGGAGTCATTATCAACACAACCTCCGTCTCTGCTGACAGGCCACGGCCCAATATGGCCTGTTACGTCAGTTCCAAGGGGGCGGCTGAGGTTCTGACGAAAGCACTTGCTTTAGAGCTAGCACCGCAAAATATTCGCGTCAACTGTGTCAACCCAGTCCTGGCGGATACGCCTATGGCACCCAAATTCATACCCAAGGGTCTCGACCCAGAACCGATCTTGAAGGCAGTAATTGAAAGCACTATTCCCATGGGGAGAATGGCAACGGCTGAAGAGGTTGCCTATGGCGCTTTGTACTTGGCTTGTGACGAGTCGTCCTTCGTCACGGGTATAGCTCTGCCAGTCGACGGTGGTCGCAGTATTTAGTATAGGGCTTTCCCTGCGGCTGATTTGGAGACAAGAAGGCGCTACAATAGCACCGTCCGGGGACAAGGCAAGGATACCTGAGGCGTCCGTCATTTCCAGGGCCACAATGTCCCCCCTTGCAGGCGACACACAGCTTCTTGTCAGCCTCCACCATTGCCGCTTGACAGCACCTCCGTGCACTGCTAGTATGTTGCTACTCCTGCAGGGGATTCGAATTTGAGCCCCTTACAACCATTTCGTGGTCATCCCTGTGGATCATTGCGCCAGGGGGATCTCGCTAGTGAGGTACACACCTCACTCCAGTCCAGAATGTAGGAACCAGCCCCCAGCGCCAGTGTGTCCTCGTATCGCGATAGTGATGTTTGACCACCACCTAGGGCTGCACGCTTGCATCGCGTCATCCGCTATCAATGGGGCGAGAACGAGGGTGAGAAAGAAATGAAAGGAAGGGGCTACATTTGACTAGAACGAAAAAGGAGTCTCTGATGGCGGAGAAGGGTAGAGCAGCAATATTTAAAGGTCTGGGCGAGCCCATGGAGATCAAGGAGTATCCGGTGCCCGACCCCGAGCCAGGGGCCATCTTGATCAAGGTTTCAATGGCTAACATATGTGGCTCAGACCTTCACCAGTGGCGCGGGGATATCGACCTTGCTGCCATGAGAGTACCATTACCGGTAATCTTGGGCCATGAGATGACAGGGAGGGTGGCCAAGCTGGGGGAGGGCGTCTCCACCGATTCGGCAGGTCAACCATTGGCGGTGGGTGATCGGGTGGTTTACCGCTATTTCTACCCCTGCGGGCGTTGCAAGGCATGCTTGAGGGGGGAGGACGCTGCCTGCCCCATGAACGCTCGCACCCTCATGAGCCCCGCTGAACTGCCACCTCACTTCACGGGGGCATATGCCGACTACTACTATCTTCGCCCCAATCACGTTGTTTTCAAGGTGCCTGACGACCTCACCGACAATATGGTGGCCCCTGCCAACTGCGCCCTGTCCGAGGTTATCTATGGCCTGGAGAAGGTGGGGCTGAGCTGTGGGGAAACCGTGGTCATCCAGGGGGCGGGTGGCCTGGGCATCAATGCTACTGCGGTAGCCAAGGAGATGGGGGCCGGTAAGGTGATCGTCATCGATGGCATCAGCGAGCGCCTGGAGCTCGCCAAAGCCTTCGGTGCCGATGAGTTGATCGACATGAGGGAGTTCAAGACCCCGGAGGAACGCGTAAAGCGAGTACGGGAGCTGACCGGAGGCTGGGGAGCGGATGTCGTCGCCGAGCTGGTGGGCTTTCCCCAGGTCATTCCTGAAGGCATAAGGATGCTGGGGAATGGCGGGCGCTACCTGGAGATCGGCAACATCAGCCCAGGGATGACCTATGAAGCTGACCCCGCCTTGCTCGTGGCGCGCTCCAAGAGCATCGTTGGCATCGTCTTCTACGGTCGCGATACCCTGAAGAAGGCCCTCGACTTCCTGAGCCGTACCAAAGGCAAATACCCATTTGACAAGATTCTCTCCCGTTCCTACCCGCTGGAAGAAATCAATAAGGCCTTTGAGGAGCAGGATAAGGGGCTGGTTTCCAGGTCTGCCATCGTTCCCTAGCCCTCGCTAGAAAAGCTTCTGAAAGGAGGAAGGTGATGGCTGGTGCATACATGGGTAAGATCTTATTTGTGGACCTTTCTAAGGGCGAACTGAAGGATGAGACACCAGGGGAAAGAATTTACCGGGATTTCATCGGGGGGTATGGCATTGGAGCCAGGGTGATCTTCGATCAACAGAGGCCCAAGATAGACCCCCTAGGGCCCGAGGCCCATTTGGGATTTGTTGCCGGCCTGCTCACCGGCACCCCTGCCCTCTTCGGCTGCCGCTACACCGTGGTGGGCAAATCGCCGCTTACCGCCACCTGGGGGGATGCCAACTGTGGGGGCGATTTCGGTCCCTACCTAAAGTTCAGTGGCTACGATGCAGTTTTCCTTAGCGGAGTCTCCCCTGAGCCGGTCTATCTCTTCATAAATGACGGAACTGCTGAACTGAGGAAGGGGGATCGCCTGTGGGGCAAGGATACCAATGAAACCGAGGCCCTGCTTCAAGATGAGCTGGGCCCAGATGCCAGAATTGCCTGCATTGGCCCCTCGGCGGAGAGGCTCTGCCTCATTTCATGTATCGTCAGCAACCGGGGGAGGGCTGCCGGACGTTCCGGCCTGGGGGCAGTGATGGGAGCCAAGAGGCTTAAGGCTGTAGTGGTGAAGGGGAGCCAGCAGGTCCCTCTGGCTGATAAGGTCAAGCTGGAGGAGGCGAGGAGAAGGCATCAGCGGCAGCTGGGAGGCCCGGTGCAGGTGTTTCGCCAGTATGGCACCTGCGGAGGCACCGCCCAGTTGACCCAGATCGGGGATACGCCGGTGAAGAACTGGGCTGGCTGTGTGGAGGATTTCCCCAATGTCGCTGCCATCAGCGATGAAAACGTGATCAGCCAGCAGCGAAGAAAGTACACCTGCTGGCGCTGCCCCATCGCCTGCGGCGGGGTGATGAAGGCGGGGACGGGGAAATACAAGTATCCCGCTGGGGCGTACAAGCCGGAGTATGAAACACTGGCTGCCTTTGGCACCATGTGTCTCAACGATAACCTGGAGTCCATAGTAAAGATAAACGATATCTGCAACCGCTACGGAGTGGATACCATCTCCGCTGGCTGCGCCATCGCCTTCGCCATCGAATGCTATGAAAACGGCCTTATCACCAGCAAGGATACGGAGGGAATCGAGCTCAGATGGGGGAACCATGAGGCCATAGTAGACATGACCCAGAGGCTGGTGAGGAGGGAGGGCTTCGGAGACATCCTCGCCGATGGGGTCAAGGTAGCGGCGGGGAAGATCGGCAAGGGGGCGGAGGAGTTTGCCATCCACATCCACGGCCAGGAGGTGCCGATGCACGATCCCAAGCGCTTTATGCACTATGCAGCCACATATCTGGACACTACCCCCGCCCGCCATATGCAGGGTAGCTATAGGCTTAGGCCGGCCAGCGGCCTGGAATTCCCCGCCTATGACCGCAAGTCCTCTGCCGGCCGCGGTGAGGCGCATAGGATGGGGAGCGACTTGGTACATGTAGTGAACTGTGCTGGGATATGCCTGTTCGGATATCAGTGCATGGACCTGGGCGCTGTCACTGAATCTCTGAGCCTGGCCACGGGCTGGGACTATGACCTCGAGGATGTGCTAAAGGCTGGGGAAAGGATCGCCAACATGCGCCAGGCCTTCAACGTTCGCGAAGGGCTAAGGTCTGGGGATTTCAAGATGCCCAACAGGGTGCTGGGGCGACCCCCTCCTGAGGCGGGGCCCACTGCCGGCAGGAGCGTGGACATCGAGACGCTGGGCAGGGACTATCTGGTGGCTAGGGACTGGGACCCTGACAGCGGGAAGCCCAGCCGGAGCAAGCTACAGGAGCTGGGACTGGAAGACGTGGCTGAAGTCCTCTGGCCTCAGTGAGTCCTATTGGTTGCATGCAGGGAAATGAGGGTGAGGGTAAGCTTTTTCGGCCTTTTGAAGCGGCTCGCCGGGGAGCCCGACCTGGAGTTCCACCTCCAGGAGGGGTCCACGGTGAGGGATCTCCTGCTTGAGATTGGGCGCACGGTGGGAGAGCGTTTCCCTGATGAGGTTTGGGACGCTGAGAATCAGTGCTTCTCTCCCCTTGTCTCCCTGTTTGTGGACAACGAGGAAATCGAGGACCTGAGCCAGCCACTACAGGATGGCAGCGAGGTGTTTCTGCTCATGCCCGTACTGGGGGGTTAGCCCTATTCCCCGTGGAGACCTGCTATGAGGAGTCTGTTATGCTCACCAAAAGCGAGCTCGTGAGATACGAGAGACAGATAATGATGGAGGGATTCGGTGAGACGGGCCAGGCAAAGCTAAAGGAGGCTAAGGTTTTGATTGCTGGCGCTGGGGGATTAGGCTCCCCGGTGGCCATCTATCTTGCGGTAGCCGGTGTGGGTGAGATACGCATAGTCGACCACGATGTCGTGGAGCTGAGCAACCTCAACAGGCAGATACTGCACTGGGACAAAGATATAGGCGCGGCGAAAGCTGAATCGGCCAAAGAGAAGCTTCAGCAGATAAACGCCGATATCAAGGTCGAGGCGATAGGGCAAACAATAACCCAAGGTAACATCCTCGACCTTGTGGGGGATTGCGACCTGATCGTGGACGGCATGGACAACTTCCCGACAAGATACCTGCTCAACAAGGCCGCGCTGAAGAAGAACATCCCCTTCTTTCATGGCAGCATCTACGGACTGGATGGGATGGTGACCACCATCCTTCCCCCGGAGACGCCTTGTCTCAGGTGCATCTTTCCCCAGCCTCCTCCCGTAGAGACCTTCCCCGTCGTAGGTGTTACCCCAGCGATCATAGGCTGCATCCAGGCTACGGAGGTGATCAAATATATAGTGAGTATGGGAGAACTGCTCAAGAACAGGCTTCTCCTCTTTGATGGCTTGAGACTCAGTTTTAGAGAGCTATCGGTTAAGAAAAACCCCAAATGCCCAGATTGCAGCCTCCTTCAGCGGAAGGCGTAAAGCCGCAGCAGATCCGTGGATGCAAGCAAGGGAAAAGGGGACGCCAATGGAAAGACCCCATCTTCCCCCCGTCGGCTTCAAGGTCAAGCTAGTCGGCGCTACCTCAGACTCAAACAACACAGGCTGGGAGTTAATGTCGTAAACGCCGGGCATCCGTTGTGGTGCCCATCCTTTCTTATACCGGGGTTGCTCAAGCTGACGTTTCGTTCACTTGGCCTGCCTCGCTGCGTTCCTCTCTCTTGCCGCCATGGAATCGCCAGCGTAAAATGGGAGCCGTCGCAAGAAGTTCGAATCCCACGTGCACAAAAGGTTAGGAGGTATCTCACGGATGGAATTTGAGAGCATCATCTACGAAAAGGAGGACAGGGTTGCCACGATCACGCTCAACCAACCCGAACGACTGAATGCCATTGGGCGGACCATGCAGGATGAGTTGGGGAAAGCCCTCGAGGAGGCCAACACAGATGATGAGGTGAGAGTGCTCATCATCACCGGAGCCGGGCGAGGGTTCTGCTCCGGCGCCGACCTCACTATGCTGGGCGACGCTGCCAGCGAGGTGAGCCGGCGCATGGTGGCCAAATCACCCGCCGCAGGCGGCATCCGCTCGTTCACCCTCCAGCTCCAGAACTTCGAAAAGCCCAGCATCGCCGCCGTGAATGGTCCCGCAATTGGCGCAGGCCTGTCCTTGGCACTAGCTTGCGACATCAGGATAGCCTCAGACAGGGCGCGCTTCTCCCAGATCTTCATCAAGAGGGGCCTCGTCCCCGACTCCGGCTCCACCCACTTCTTGCCTCGGGCGGTGGGCTTGGCCAGAGCTTGCGAGATGGTGTTCACCGGGGACATCCTGGATGCTGAGCAGGCCAAGGAGTACGGCCTGGTAAGCCGGGTAGTGCCCCACGATGAGCTGATGCGCGAGGTGAGGGAACTGGCAGCCAAGATTGCGGCAGGGCCTCCCATCGCCATGAAGCTGGCCAAGCAGGCTCTGTACAGGGGAGCAACCACCGATCTGGCCTCAGCATTGGAGTTCGAGGGCTACATGCAGGGGATTTGCTTCGGCACCGAGGACTTCAGGGAGGGCATAGCTGCCTTTTTGGAGAAGCGGGAACCTGAGTTCAAGGGCAGGTAGTGGAGAACGCCTATAGCGCGCTCTGAGCTTGACCTTGAGCTACCGCCCTCATGCGCCAGAGCTTAAGTTGACTGTGGCGAAAACCGCTTTGAAAGTGCCCGGTGCAATTGACTGTAGCCACGGTTGATGGTAGGATGTGGATCGGGCTGGTCTACATGGCTGTTAGGCGACATTCCGCCAGGGAATGGAAGAAGAAAAGTGACTGAGAAATTGATCATCATCATAGGGGCTGGGCTGGCTTATCCACCGGCCGCTACGCGCAGATGAACGGTTATCACACCCACATCTTCGAGCACCACACCACGCCGGGCGGGGTGGCCGCCACCTGGAAATGCAAGGGCTATACCATTGACGGTGGTATCCACTTTATCATGGGTCACAGACCAGGCACAGCCCTCCACGAGTTGTACCACGAGCTGGGCACCGCCCAGGCCAACCGTTTCGTGGATATGACCACCTACGGTCGCTTCATTGACGAAACCAGTGGGCGCAGCGTGGAGGTCACACAGGACCTGAACCGCCTAGCTGATGATTTAAAGAGCTTCTCACCAACCGATGCCAGGGTCATTGACCAGTTGATCGCCGGCGCCCGTGCCATGAAGGGGCTGGACATGAGCGAAGCAGGGATGAGCAAACCTCCCGAGTTGGTGGGGTAACTGGCCCGGCTCAGAGAAATGTGGAACATGCGGCGGCTGCTCAGGTACCTCATCGGCAAGTACGGCATGGCCATCGCCGACTACGTAAAAAGGGTTCATGACCCGTGCCTGCGAGAGCGCGGTCTTGGAGGTGGCTGATTCCAAGTGATATAATCGCAAGTGGCAAGGAGTATGCGTTGTCAGCAACATTGGCACAACTCAGGAGGTGATATTGCCAGCGAATGAAAACGGGCAAGCACCATAGACGGGTAGCAAAGACATTGTTAGGGAGGCAAAGAAAATGAAAAAGGCGTTGATAGGCTTGGTTGTGGTCCTCACGGCGGTGGTTCTATTGTTCGCCGCGTGCGGACCAGGGGAGGAAGCGGCTAAGAGCTACAAGCTGGGTATGCTCGGGCCGCTCACCGGCCCCGCTGCCAGCTGGTACCTACCTATGTACCGGGGAGCACTGATGGCTGCTGACGAAATAAACGAGGCAGGAGGGATTGTCGTTGGCGGGGAGACGTATATGCTTGAGATAGCCGTGGTGGACGATAGATTCGCCCCGGAGCAGTCGGTGACCGGAGTCCAGAAGCTCATCTTTGACGAGAAGGTTAAGTATGTATATGGCCCCATGGGTGGCTGCCCCCCAGCGATCCAGCCGATCATTGAGGATAACCGTGTGGTTATGTTTGGCCTTACCTCCCCTAAACTATTATCCTTTGGCTCGGAGTATCCCCATACCTTCGTCGTCGTGGAGCCGTCTCATCTATGGGGCGAACTTGGCTACAAGTGGATAGCGGACAACTACCCCGAAGTGAAGAGGGTGGCGCTGATCACCACTCACGACCCCACCGGTGAGCTAAGCGCGAGTCTCGGCAAGGGGTATGTAGAGGCCGCGGGCATGGAGCATGTGGCCGCTGAATTCTACGAGGCGGGCTCAATGGATTTCGGCCCTCAATTTACCCGCATCCTGGCGCTGGATCCCGATCTCATCGCTTGCACCCCTGCACCTGCGTCAATCTCTGGCCTCATCGCAAAGCAAGCAAGGGAGATGGGCTACGATGGCCTTTTCTTTAACTCCCAGGCGCCTGAGGCTAAGGTCCTAGCACTGGCAGGAGGGGTGGAGAATGTGGAGGGGTTTATTGGGGTGGGCTCGGCATTGTATGACACGGGGACTCCGGTGCAGAGGGCTTTCTATGAGCGGTTCATTGACACATTTGGCGAGGCGGCATGGAATACCACCGCCAGCTACGGTTACATGTATGTGTTCATGATGGCCCAGGTTTTTGAAGAGGCAGACAGCTTCGATACAGAGGTGGTGATACCATCCATAGAGCAAGGCGAGTTTGTGGTGCTGGACGTCCGCCACCGCTTTGTGGACACGGCGGGATATGGCGTGCCCCATGAGAGATGCACCGATGAGTTCTACATAAAAGGAATACGGAATGGGGAGTGGGAAATGTTGGACGCTATCCCGTATCCGTTTTGACCGGGGCTGAAATCGTGGCAGGGGTGAACAGAATGCCATGAATTTGCCCGCTCTTGCTATCAAGGGAGGTCAACGTGAAGCGTTTCCCGCTGTGGGTGTACGAAGATTTGGATTACCCTGAAGTGGCCGTTCCCGCAATCATCAGGTATGCATCCAAGATGTACCCTGATAAGGTGGCCACCATTTACTCCGGCTCCAGTGTGACCTTTGGCGAGTATGAGGAGGCATCGAGCAGGCTGGCCACTGCCCTAGCCGATATGGGCGTCAAGAAGGGGGACAGGGTTGCCCTTATGCTTCCCAACTGCCCCCAGTTTATCATTGGCTATTTCGGCATCCTGAAGGTGGGGGCGGTATATTTACCCATCAGCCCGATGCTTACCGGGAGGGAGCTTGAATATCAGCTCAGTTATTCGGGTGCAGAGACGATAATCACCTCGGACCTTATGGCACCGCTGGTGGAAAAGGTCAGGGGGAAAACAGAGCTGAAGCGAATGATAATCACTGGCGAGGCTGATTACTCGCCGCCCATGCTAGTAGCCTTGAAGGGGGGCGAGAAGAAGGTTTTCCCCAATACCTATGACTTCACCAGCCTGCTCAGGGAGTATCCGCCCACCCCTCCTGAGGTGGAGATTGACCCCAGAGAGGACCTAGCCCATATCCAGTACACCGGTGGCACTACTGGGACACCCAAGGGCGCAATGATCACCCACTACAACGCGATGGCTTGTATGGGGCAAAACGTAAACATACATACCGGTGGCAGGCTGATAGCGGAGAACAGGGAGTTATCCATTACCACCGAGGGGCCGAAGCCCAAGAGGTTTGAAGATAGGGAATACCCAAGCTATGTAGGGATGAATAGCATTGCGGTGACCATCACCCCTTACTTCCACACCTATGGCATTTTCTCGTTGACCTACCATGTGCTCATGGGCGTGACTCAAGTACTGCTAGCAGGCCGCTTCGACCCCGGATTACTGCTGAGGGAGATCGAGCGCTGGGGGGCAGGAGGCATCGTGGGAGCGCCGTTACTGTTCACTGCTATGATAAATCATCCCTACTTCAAAGAGTGTGACCTCTCCACCGTTAAGACCATCAGCTGCGGCTCGGCTCCGATTACACCCGATATCCTCGAAGCCTGGGAGAAGGCGATCCCCGGCGTGATAGTCTCAGAGGCCTATGGTCTGACCGAGGCCACCTTCGGAACGCATACCAATCCCACACACCGCAGCGGGCTGAGAAAGATAGGCTCTGTGGGCATCCCCTTCAACAACATGGATTGCAAGATCGTGGATGTGGAAACCGGCGAGAAGGAGATGGGGGTTGGCGAGGCCGGCGAGATATGTATCAAGGGGCCCACGATTATGAAGGGCTACTGGAAAAACCCGGAGGAGACAAGGAACGCCCTGCGTGAGGGTTGGCTTTACACCGGCGACATCGGCTACTTCGATGAGGATGGCTACCTCTATATAGTGGACAGAAAGAAGGACATGATCATCTACAAAGGCTACAATGTGTTCCCCACGGAGCTGGAGGACGTCCTCTTCACGCACCCGGCAGTTGCCGATTGCGCAGTCGTGGGCAAGCCGATGCCGGGTGTGGGGGAGATTCCCAAGGCCTTTGTCGTTTTGAAACCGGGGGCAAAGGCCACCGCCGAGGAGCTCATCAAGTTCTACGAGCAAAGGGTGGCCCCCTATAAGAAGGTTAGGGAGGTGGAATTCAGGGAGAGCTTGCCCAAAAGCGGTGTTTTCAAAACCCTGAAGAGGGAGCTCAGGGAGTGAGAGTGACAGTGCTCGGTACTTGGTATGGCTGTTTAGAACAAGTGGATTGTGAACTACAGTCACAATCCTCGATTGCACAAAAGTCCATTCTGTGCAATACCAATGGAAGGAGTCACCGTAACCGGCCGCTTTCATCGGAATCTTGAGCAGCACATCAGCCACTTTTGGCCGAGTTCCAAGTCGGTGCGGTTTCATGTCTGACCCCGGCTTATAAGTGCCAAGAGGGCCGGGGAATGTGGATGCTCTGCCGCCACTATACCGCCTATGAAGCGCTGGAAATGGGACTGGTTCACTTCGCGGAGTGGTGGTCTGTGGACGTCAAAGGACTGGTGAAGATGATTGGTGGGCCGCACCCGGAGGCGAACAGTCCCAGCGTCCCCAGTGGTGAGACCTACGACGGTACGGAGATCTGGGAGCTCAGTTCTTACAGCGCGCCATAAGCTCACAGCCTGGCAGTGCGTAAGTAGGCCTAGCTATTCCCGCAGGCCTGGCCCTCTAATTCGGGCTGATCCCTCTTTCCCCGCCGCGCAGTGTAGCGGCTTACGTTGGAAATGCGCTATCACGATATGGGAGGAATCGATGAGGAGCATTGTCCTATATTAGAGGAAACCGGAGGCGGAGCCAAAGCCGGGGCCAGTAGCCTCAGCGGAACTACAATCGAAGTAAAGCCCTTCTTCATCCCAGATGAGATAAAGCGAGTAACAGAAGTCACGGTCAGCGTTAGGAGCGTATTCACAGCCAGGGCAATCAATCCCCAGATGTTCATAATCAGTAAGACGATCTGGGTGGGTAAGCAATAAGCTTGCTATTTCAAAAGGGCCAAGGCCATATTCTTTTTCCTCAAAGATCTTTCGCGCCTGAGAGACAGAGTTAGCTTGATACCGTAGCCCGCATTGAATTGCCAATACTAGGTAATCGCCCGGGGTTGAACGCTCAAGCTTATCGAGAACCTTCTTGGTCTTTTCCGCAAGCCGGAGGTATTCAGGTTCTAGTTTTCCTTCGCGCCAATTGGAAAACTCACATCGAACCTCCTTAAGAAGGGAAAGCAGCTTTTCCAAGGCCTCATTATAGCTTTTGGCTATCCTAGAGGGTTTGGGCACAACCAGCCATCCTTCTGCTCCCTGGGGAAGGGAGGCAGGAATCTCTGTTTCGAACGTCAAATTAGGAAAGAGATGATTAAGGATCGTCAATTGTTCATCCACCGACTTTAAGTGCCACCCAGTTGGATAGGCATACTCAGCAACGCTTCCTTCCTCCTCAGCAGGAGAAACTGTGAAAATCCCTTCGGGCGCGGGAATGCTGCTGACGATAAAGGCTTCGAAAAGACCAGGGTCCATCGACTTTACTGCCTGGGGATACTTCATCATCGTCTCAATTAGATCGAAACGCTCGATCAGGGTTTTTTGAACTATCTCCTCAGTGACGTCTGCCTTTAGGATCAGGGTCAGGATTTGGACCACTTGCTCCAGACTTATCTTTGCCAATGTAACCCTCCTTTTCCCATTCTGGGACATAGCATGACAGGCGACACATTACACAAGACCACCACCCTGCCAGATTATACTTGTGCCTTTGACTTGTCAACAACCCGTAAATGCCAGCCGAAGGGGGTGGGGTTTTGAACTGGAAAACAGCAGCTGAAAACTGTAGAATAGATGCGTGAGGAGGTGCCATGGCTATGAGCAAGGGACAGGTCAAGATTCGAAGGATGGCCGAAGCCGACCTGGAGAGAATAAAGGCCATAGATCGAGCCCTGGTTGGCCCCGATCGGGTCCTCTCTTGGCCGCTGAGGGTTGAAGCTCACTGGTGGGTCTATCGCCCCATGCTTAATTTCGTGGCGGAAGTGGATGGTGAGGTGGTGGGATTCCTCCTCGGCGACATAAGGGGAGCCGAGTACGGAACGGACGTAAGCGGGTGGATAGACATGATGGGCGTTGCCCCTGATCATCAGGGTAAGGGAATAGGCGAAAGGCTGGTGGAGGCATTCTGCCAGGCGTGCCAGGATAATGGCGTCACGGCGAGGGTTGTTGTCCGGGAGGACGACGAACGCCTTATAGGGTTTTGGACATCTGTTGACTTCCACCGAGGGAACTTGGTCAGCTACGAAAGGTGATGCTACTGGCCAAATGGACCCCCCAGGGCCCGCACCACTGAACATTCTGCATTTAGGCCATCTCCGGCCTTGTTCCCTCTTGGCACCGTGATGTGCGCCGTCAGCAACTTTGGGCCAGTTTGGCAAAGCACGCCATAAAACGATTGAGGGCTGTTGTCAAGCTGGCTCAACCTCAGGTTGTGGTACCCCCTAATGCCTTGCTCGGTGCCCCGAATGAGTTGTAGGCTGCAGACCGAGCCGGTAACCTGGTTTGAAAAATTGATGACGGGGCTTGACTAGTGTGGTAGAATGTTATATAATATTGGACAATATAAGATAAAATAATCAGGTATAAGACAACAAGCCATAGGGGTAAGCATGGGTGCACATCGGGATGCCAACTTCACCTTATGATAGGCAGAAAAAATTGGAGCAAAGGAAGATGGATCTCAGCGTCGATATCTTGCATGAGCTGCGCACGCCCCTGCACTCAATTCAAGGCTTTGTCAGGTTAATCCTGGAAGGCAAAGTTCCCGACCCCGAAACACAGCGACAGTTTCTGACCATTGTGGAGTGGGAGAGCCAGCTTCTCACCAATCTAGTTGATGAGCTTCTTAGCACCTTTGCCACAGGGTCAGGGCCAAAGGCCGAGAAAAACGAGCGTATCTCGATGAAAGAGGTGATCCTCGGCACCATACTGAAGCTGGGCGGCCTGGCCGCTGAGAAGGGGATCACCATTGATACCGACCTGGATGGCCCTTTCCCCGCTGTAGAGGGCGACGAGCAGGCGCTGGGCCGGGTGGTCGCCAATCTGCTCCACAACGCCATTAAGTTCAGTCAACAGGGGGCCAAAATCACCGTTAGGGCAAGTAAACGGGATGGCAAGCTGCTGACGCAGGTGACAGACCAAGGCGTTGGCATTCCTGAAGAAATGGTTCCATATCTATTTGAGAGATTCTACCGGGGACATAGCCTGATGATGCCGACGGCTTGCGGGACGGGTTTGGGTCTTCATATCTGCAAACGGATCGTTGAGACCCATGGCGGCCAGATTTGGGTGGAGAGCGAACCGGGGGGTAGCACCTTCAGCTTCACCATACCCTTTGCCCCAAGGCCCGTTGGTAACCAGCGGGGAGGCCTTAAGAGGAGGTCCCATGACGAGGAAGATCCTGGTCATCGAAGATGACCCCAGCGCCCTGAGGTTTGTGCAGTATGCGCTGGAGCAGGAGGGCTATCAAGTGCTCACCGCTGCTAACGGTGTGAAGGGCCTGAAGATGGCACAGGAAGAGGAGCCCGATCTACTGGTCCTAGATGTCCTGTTGCCAGGCATGGATGGCTTTGAGGTTTGTCATCGTTTGAAAAAAGAGCCTGCCACGGCTAAGCTGCACATTCTGATGCTCTCGGTGAAGGGAAGGGAAAGCGATAGGAACATGGGGCTCACGGTGGGCGCTGACCAATACCTTACCAAACCAACAGGCCCAGCCGAATTGTTGGCCAGTGTGAGGAGGCTTGTTGAACACAAGGGCGCTGCCCCGGTGGAAAAAGGCGACTCCATCCTGGAATACCTCGAGTTCAGGCAGCGCGATGAGGGGAAAGAGGAGGAACTGTGACCGCCCAAAGTACTCCGCAGAGTAAGGGCGTGATGGAGCCGGCGGTCGAGGCTGGGCTGATCAGCGTCGACGAACTGGAGGCTGCCCGCAAGCTACAGCGGATATCGGGTAAGAGCCTGGGCCAGGTTTTGACCGAGCAGGGTTGGGTTACCGGTGAAGACCTGGCGAGGCTGCTAAGCCTACAACTGAATATACCTCTAATCGATTTGAAACGTCACCAGGTCCAGCCCCAAGCTTTGGAGCTTGTCCCCGCAGAATTGGCTCGCAAACATAAGCTCGTGCCCCTGGATGTTATCGGCGATGCCCTGTTGGTGGTCATGGCGGATGCGGAGGATGGCCAGGCCATGACCGAAGTTGCTAACCACAGCGGAATGAAGATCATGCCCGCCATGGCCATCCCCGATGAGGTGCAGCGAGCCATCGAGCTCAACTACGGGCTTAAGGGAGAGATCGAAGCGCAACTGCGGGGGGTCACATCCAAAGCCTCCGCTGGGGTGCAGCCAGCCATCCAATCCAAATACAGGCTTAACCGGGAGATCGAAGAGCAGCTGCGGCGGGTCACCCGCAAAACCTCCGATGAGGAGACTAAGGCCGACGTCCTTATGCGGGCGGTGGCTGAGGCCCCCATTGTCCGCACCGTCGATCTCCTGGTGCGCCAGGCGGTGAATGATCGCGCCTCAGACATTCATATCGAACCTCAAAGGGACAGGCTGCGCATTCGCTATCGCATCGACGGTATCCTGTACGATGTCGCCTCGGTGCCCTTGGATTTCCACATCTCGCTGGTCTCCCGAATCAAGGTGCTGGCTCAGATGGACATCGCCGAGCGCAGGCGCCCTCAGGATGGCCAGTTCTCCTATGAGGTTGATGGCAAGCAAATAGATATCCGCACCGCAACCTTCAACACCATCTATGGGGAGATGGCCGTGCTCAGGATACTGGATAAGTCCCTGCCCATGTTCTCGTTATCCGAGCTTGGTCTGCTGCCCCAGGCTCTGGAGAGATACCAACAAATGCTCAAATCCCCCCTAGGGATGATCGTAGTCGCTGGCCCTACGGGTGCGGGCAAGACCACCACCCTCTACGCCTCGGTCAACCAGCTAGATCACGATGAACGAAAAATCATCACCGTCGAGGACCCGGTGGAGTATCAATTCAGCGACATTTGCCCCAGCGAGATCAACCTCAAAGCGGACATCACCTTTGGCAGTGGGCTGCGGGCGATAATGCGCCTTGACCCCGATGTCATCCTTGTCGGCGAGATCCGAGATGCCGAAACGGCAAATACAGCGGTTCAGGCAGCCCTCACCGGGCACCTGGTTCTTTCCTCCATTCACGCCAACGATGCCGCGGGGGTCTTTTTCCGCCTGCTGCACCTTGGCATCGAACCCTTCCTGCTGTCATCGGCGCTTATCGGCATTGTGGCCCAGAGGATGGTGCGCCGCGTCTGCCTTCATTGTGGCGCGCTTACCGAGGCCAAGGCAGAGGAGGAAATCGCCTATCAACAGGAAATGAATGAGGTGCCAACCCACTTCCATTATGGTACAGGATGCAACCACTGCGCTGGAACGGGCTACCGGGGACGAACCGGGGTATTCGAGGTTCTGTCGGTAACTGAGCAGCTCAGGAAGCTAATCCTGACCGGCGCCAGTACCGACGAGCTCTGCGCCCAGGCGGTCGGGGAAGGCATGATGACCATGAGACATGACGGCATGATCAAGGTGCAACAGGGCATCACCACCCCCTACGAGGTGTTGCGCAACGTGTTCTCTATTAGCAGTGATGGTGAAAGCGAACAAAACGGTGGCATTGACGTGAAACTGCGCGTCCGAGAAGCGGGGAAGACTGTGAAATCCGCCGAGGTCTTGGACGATGTGCTCCCTACTGGCAATAATGTCGAAAGCGAACAAAACGGGGGCATTGACGGGAAACTGCGCGTCCGAGAAGCGGGGGGGACCGTGAAATCCGCCGAGGTCTTGGACGATGTGCTCCCTACCGGCAATAATATCGAAAGCGAACAAAATAGGGGCATCGATGGGAAACTGCGCGTCCAAGAAGCGGGGGAGACTATTGGATCCCTACTGCCGGGCAGTCACTCCCTCGAAACCTATGTTAGTGAGCATATGCCGGAGGTGGCAGCCGACCTCGTTCCCATCCACATTCGAAACCTACCAGAGCTGGTTTGGTCTACCATCCTTTACCTCCAGGGGAAACACCCGAAGCTCGGTAGTGCGGCGCAGGTCACCCTGGCGCTAATTGAAGTTGGGTTGCCAATGCTGACGGAGATGGTAAAAGGCATCCCCACCTGCAAAGCGCTTATGGACAGAGCATATCTGGAAGGCGACGAGGGCCAACGGTTGGAGCTCCTTAAAAGCCAGTTCGAGGTGCAGATATCCGCAAGCAAGTTTAACAAAACAGCGTATTGTATGAGTAAAGAGACGTTGTTTCGGCTGAATGAACTTGCGGATCAGCTCGGCCTCAGCCGGCCTAACATGGCGACCCTGGCGCTAGTGGCGGGGATAGCTCAGAGCCTGTTTTGGGTGCCAGGTAAGCATCAGAATAAGGCGCTGGAGGAGATCGGGGAATTCAGAAAATGGGTGGAAAGAAGGGCGAAGATTATACAGTGGGTTCAATAAACGCCGGGCGGCGGGCAACGGGCTATTCAGGTTAAGATATCAGCATCAGGCTGGAATTTTCCCAGGAGCGCTGTGCCTCATCAAGGGCTTCCTTCAGCCCGGAAATTGGAGCTTCAATTATCTTCCATTCCACCCGATGCCAACCTGAAGGCGGTTTGCCGCCAGGCGCAATAACCCTGAGGTTATTAAGTTTTAAGTCTGAAGCTGCTTCGGCAGCATCTTTCGTTTCTGGGTCGTCCAACACCTGAGGCGAAAGGAGGGAATAAATCAGGACATCGGAGCCTTTCTGCCCGAGTAGCAGTGCCAAGTCTCGGGCGCGTCCTAGGGGATGTTGGGGGATGATTTCAACCCAGAAAGGTTTCCCCCTTTCAGCGTAGTTGAAAGCCTCGAGCACCCTCGCCAACGCCGGTTCAAATTCTGGCGAAACTATAAGCCTATCTTGCTCCTCCCAATCTGGCCGGTCGGGAGAATGGCGAAGCTGATTTAGTAGTTGGAAAAGCAATTCTTCCTGAGGTGAAGTTGGCTTGAAATCGGGCGTTGGCGGGCGAAGGAGCAGACGATCGAGGTTACGGTAGCTTTCAGCGGGGTCGGCTCCGAAGATGGCGCTTCCGATACAGGCATAATCTACCCCAAAAGCTTCAAGGCGGCGCAAATTCCAAGCCTTAATACCACCATCGAGCCCCACCTCCACCTCTGGATGGCGACTTTTAAACTGCCATAGTTTTGCGGCTGCTTCAGGAATAAAGGGGCTGCCATAGAATCCCGGATCAACGGAGAGGAAAAGAAGGCAGTCAAGGCCGGGTAATAATGGCTCCACAATTTCGACCGGGGTCTCAGGGTTTAGCGCAATTCCTACCTTTAGTTCAAGTTGGCGCGCCTTGTCAATCACCCTTTGGGGATTATCGGTGGCTTCATAGTGAAATATTATCCGCTGAGCCCCTGCGGCCTTAAGGGGAGAAAGATACCTCGCCGGTTCAAAGACCATTAAATGGACTTCGATGTTGAGGCTGGTTTCGATTTGCATTAAGTCCTGGGGCGATACACTTGTTGAGGGGACGAACTTGCCGTCCATAATATCTAGCTGGACGGCGGAGGTGAAGCTTTCGGCTTGGGAGAGCATCCGTTTAAGTTCGGCAGAACTTTCGGTAAGAACAGCGGGGATTATCTTCATCCTTCGTGAGCCTCTATTTTGGCGATACGACGCTGGTGACGTTCCGCTTGGGAGAAGGGGGTGTCCAGGAAGATATCTATAAGTTTGAGGGCCAGATCGTGCTCTAAAGTGCCTCCGCCGAGGCAGAGGACATTGGCATCCACATCGGCCCTCGCTCGCTGCGTTGATTCGACATCATAGCAAAGAGCGGCTCTAATTCCCTTGATCTTATTAGCGGCAATGCATGAACCCACCCCGGTGGTGCAGGCGATGATCCCTTTTGCTTCTGGTTCTTTGACCACAGCTTCAGCGACGGCGAAGGCGTAATCGGGATAGTCAACGGATTCGTTGGAAAAGGTTCCCAAGTCCCTAACTTCAAATCCTCGACCTTCTAGATGTCGCTTTATCCTCTGCTTAAGCTCGTAGCCGCCATGATCGGCACCGAGAAAAACCATGCTTCCCTCCATTGCTCAAATTCCAATGACTGCTTAGCCTTGCCTGAAACCCCGGTCAATTTCTCGCAGAAACCTCTCTACCTCCGGGGATAGCTGAGGCATCTCCTCTTCCTTCTCTCCCCTAGTTCGGGCCTCGTAGTAGGTCTCCAGCTGCGCCACAATGGCCTTTAGCTCCGGCTCTCTATCTACGGCCAGGCTTATCTCCCGGCGTTGCCGCTCGGCTTTCTCCACATCTGCCTCCTCCATCGGCAGATCGTACAGTGCGCCAAGCACCTCCATGAGCCGCACCTTTCCCGTGTAGTCCTCGTCCAGCCGGGTGTACTGGGGCAGATGCACGATGAAGCTCATGGTCTCAATGCCCAGCTCCGGTGCCCGCTGCGATATCAGGAAGGCAATCGTGGTGGGCCCCTCATAATCGCTGGGCTGCACCCCTGCCTTCTCCAGATCACGTTCGGCCCTTGTTCCCACTGCCCTTCCCGTCACCAGCAGCGGCCTGGTGTGGGGAACCATGTCGTACATGCCGCCGAGGAGGCAGTACCTCTTCACGCCGAACCTCTCCAGCAGGCGCAGCACCGAATCAACATATACCTCACCGAACATGTGAGGCTCCAGCAGATGGAGAAAAAGGAAGTCATTGCCCCCTTCCCTCCTCGCATAGTTGACCAGGGTATTTGGGATTGCCACCTGGCGGTGGCCCTGCTGGAGGTAGATGGTGGGGCGATAGCGAGTGAAATCGAAGAAGTTACCCGGCCTGGCCAATTTCCCCAGTTCCTCAGCCCCGAAGCGAGCCTCTAGCCATGAAATGGTTAGGCTAGCCACGCTGCCCACATCCACCCACGGGCGCAGCACCGCCAGCGCGTGAGCCCCTTTGATATCGGGAAGAGGCTCGCTAAGCTCGAAACTGCCCAGCCTCATGGCTACATCTTACCAAAGAAATGGGGTTGAGGCAAAGCGTTGGCGGGCGAACTGCTAGACCTGGAATGAGTTTGGTGCTAATCTGTAGGTGGAACCATGAAGAGAAGCTTTGAGGCAAAGCTCTGGGTCAACAACGTATCCGTCGAGCTCAACCCCTTCACCGAGGAGTTCCTGGCTCGGACCGTGGCCGGTGCAGTTTCCTCGTTAAAAGGGGCTGAGGATATACAGAGCCTGGAGCTTCATCTAGAGCGGGGCGAGGTCAGGGTCATCGTCAACGGGAATGAACTTCCCCTCACCCCTTTCCCCAACGACGTTATCGCCAACACTGTGATTGGCCTGGTCTCTTCGCTAAGAGGGGTGGGCGATATAGATAGCTTGAACATTAGCGTGAAGGCACAATGACGTAGAGACTGCTTGGGAAGTTCCATCTCGGTTGCCGAAAAGTTCACCGTACTCGAGCCCCTTTGCGGCGCATCGAGCATGCCAAAATGTTAGACCCCTGCCATGGTTTCCGTCAACATCGGTTGGCTCAGCCTCCCTTTGCCTGGCGGCTGCTGCCTTGATGCCGACTTCCCGCTCCCGCGGGGATTCGGGAGCTACGCCTCAATTTGTACCTGGAGGGGTGGGTAGGCCATTGACCATTGCAATGGGATATGTTAGAGTTCTGTAGAATTACCTTACGAGTTGTAATAATTTTATACTGACTGGGGCATATGGGTACTCCTTAGCTACTTAAAAGGGAGTTTGTGTAATGTCCAGCAGCAAACAGACCGCCCGGGTAGTTGGCGCCGAGGACTTCTGGAGAGGGAAGACGCCGTGCTGGGAAATGTGCCGTTGTCCCGAATCCATCCATGCTGCTTGCCCTGCATATCGCCATCGGCAGTACCCTTGTTGGGAGATAGAGGGCACCTATTGTAAGTGGGATGAATGGGGCACTCTGGGCAGAGACACCTCAGTATGTTTGATTTGTGAAGTCTACCTGAGATGGGGCGAGGGCAAACTCATCGAGCTGAAGCTTCGGGGACAGGGTATCAAATTACTCCTTAACCTATGATGAAGTTCGGCTGCCTGGCATTCCGATCAACATTCCAGTATGGACCTCTTGGTAGTTCTTTGTAGCCTGCGCTGAGAAAAGGGCAGAAGGTTTTGCATGGACGTTTTCATCACCAGCAAAGCGGATTTCGACTCCTCCATCCAAAGAATGATTCAACAGAATGAAATCTACGGTGTCAAGCGAAAAACGCCAAGTTTTGCTTTCGATAGGTTGGTTGCGGCCGAGGAGCTATGCCTGGACTATGACATCACCGTGCTGCCACCCACCAAATATCTTCTCCCCCCCACCGAGTCCTTGATCAAGTTCAAGTTAGCCCCGGAACCAAGCATACGCAGCAGCGCTGAGGCCCAACCTTGCATTCTGATCGGCATTCATCCCGACGACCTACACGCCATCAAGCTTCTAGACGCGGTGTTCACTGGTAGCCTGACCGATGTTAACTACCTGGCCCGGCGAAGAGCCACTACTATAGTCGGTGTGGACTGCGTTAACCCCTGGCCGTATAGCTTCGCCGCCAGCATGGGAACTGCCATACCACCAAGGATCTTTGATCTGTGGCTTACTGACTTGGGTGACGAATATCTTGTGGAGGTGGGCTCAGCCAGAGGCGAGGACCTGCGCAAGCGGTATCTCAAGACCAGAAGGGCCAGGGAGGTGGACCTAAGACAACGAAACAAGGTCCGCCAGGACTGGTTAAAGAAATATCAGCTGTCTCTAGACATGCCTCCCCAGGAGATACCAAAGGTCTTGGATGAAGCCTGGCACAGCCCTCTATGGGAAGAACTGGGGCAAAAGTGCCTCGCCTGTGGTTCATGTACCATGGTCTGCCCCACCTGCATCTGCTTTGACGTGCGGGACGGGATAGAGCTGAATCTGAAAGAGGGAGAGCGCTACCGGCGATGGGATAGCTGCATGTTTGACGGCTTTGCCAAGGTGGCAAGCGGCGAGAACTTCAGGCCCACTGGCACGGCCAGGCTAAGGCACCGGCTTTATCGCAAGGGTAAATACATGCTGGAGCGCTATGGAGAGCTGGGCTGCGTAGGTTGTGGACGTTGTGTACATGCCTGCCTGGTCGATATCGCCAGCCCGGTGGCTGCCTATAACCGGCTGGCCAAGGAGGCGAGGTAATGGCAGTTGGTACCGAACTCGGGAGTTCCCTCTTTCTACCTAAGCTGGCGGAACTTCTCAAGGTGGAGCCCCTCTCCGAAAAGGAAAAACTGTTCCAGCTCCGATTAAAGGATGGCAGTCGGTTGAACCACAAACCAGGGCAGTTTGTCGAGGTATCCGTCCTGGGCATAGGAGAAGCACCCATCTCCATTTCCTCATCTCCTACCCGGGACGACTCGTTTGAGCTTGTGGTCAGGATGGTAGGAAACCTGACCGGCGCTCTGCACCGGCTGCAGCCGGGCGACACGGTGGGCATAAGGGGCCCCTTTGGCAACGGATTCCCTGTATCTGAGCTGCTGAAGCGAGATCTGCTCTTTGTGGCCGGTGGCATTGGGCTTTGCCCGCTACGCTCTATGATCCAGCATGCCATCGACAAACGGGAGCAGTTTGGCAGGATCATTCTTCTGTATGGCTGTCGCCAGCCAGCGGAGCAACTCTTCCGCGGGGAGCTTGGGGAATGGAGGCAGCGCCCGGATATTGAGATTCTGGAGTCCGTAGATCGTTGCCCGGTGGATGTGGCGTGGGAAGGAAGCGTGGGTGTAATCACCACCCTTTTCCCCCAGGTGAGCATAGATCCTGGCAAGACCACCGCTCTGGTGGTGGGCCCACCGGTAATGTATCGGTTTGTGGTGGCCGAGTGCCTTAAGCAAGGTATAGCCAAGGAGCGGATACTGCTATCACTGGAGCGCCGCATGAAATGTGGCATGGGCTTCTGCGGGCATTGTCAGATCAACAACCGGTATGTCTGCCAGGATGGGCCGGTGTTCAGCTATGCCGAGCTCAGCAGGCTCGGGGAGGCAGAGCTATGAAGCCAAAGATCGCCGTCTTCGATTTCACCTGCTGTGAAGGGTGTCAGCTTCAAATACTTAACTGTGAGCAGGAGATGCCTGACCTGGTGGCCGCTCTGGACATCATCACTTTCAGGGAGGTGATGACGGAGCGGAGTGATCATTACGATATAGCCTTTATCGATGGTAGCTGCACCACGGAATCGGAGATAGCCAGGCTTAAGGAGATCAGGCAAAGGGCAAAGATGGTGATACCCATAGGTGCCTGCGCCTGCTTGGGCGGTGTCAACTGCTTCAAGAACCTCCATCCTATGGAGGATGTGCTCAAGGCGGTTTACGGCCAAGCTGCGCCTTACTACGACACCATTCCCGCCCGCCCCATCCATGCGGTGATACCGATAGATTTCTTCATTCCCGGCTGCCCCATTGTCAAAGAGGAATTCATACGTGTGGTGCAGGAGATCTTGGCGGGAAAGGCGCCCTATCTGCCGAACGACCCTGTCTGCGCTGAATGCAAGATGGTGGGGAACGTCTGCGTCTTCGATAAGGGCCAGACCTGCCTTGGCCCGGTGACGCGGGGTGGTTGCAAAGCTACCTGCGTCACCGGTGGTGCCGTCTGTTGGGGCTGCCGCGGCCTCATCGACGAGCCTAACATAAATGCAGAGAAGGAGATCTTGGAGAAGGCTGGGCTCTCCATCAAAGACATAGTCGAGGAATTCAGCTTGTTTAACGCCTGCCAGGAGGACGTGTGGAAGTGAGCCGGATCGATATCAATGTGCACCAACTGACCAGGGTAGAAGGGCATGGCAACATTATAGTGAAGGTCTCCGATGGCAAGGTCGAGGAGGTGAGATGGGAGATAACCGAGTCCCCGCGCTTCTTCGAGGTAATGCTTCAAGGTAGACGCTGGAAAGATGTCCATGTTATAGCCTCCCGCATCTGTGGCATCTGCTCGGTATCTCACCAGTTGGCGTCGCTGGAGGCTACGGAGGCTGCTTTTGGCATTCGGCCTTCGGAGCAGACCATACTGCTTAGAAAACTTCTTTACGTAGGCGAGGTGATAGAGAGCCATATTCTCCATCTCTACCTACTGGCGGCCCCCGATTTCCTGGGTGCTGGAAGCGTATTCTCGTTGCTGGACTCACCTGAGCATAAGGATGAGGTTCTGCGTGGCCTTCGCCTGAAGAAGCTGGGCAATGATATCATGGAGATGATCGGCGGCAGGGCAGTGCATCCTCAAGCGGCTACGGTTAACGGATTTGGCCGTCTTCCCAGCACCGAGGACCTGCTATACCTGCAAGGTAGGTTAAGGAATGCCTTGCCGGAGCTAGAGGCCATGGTGCAACTGTTCAAGGGATTTGAGCTACCCCAATTCACCAGGGAGACAGAATATATCGCTCTCAAGCATCCTCAGGAATACGCTTGGATCTATGGCTATATTTCCTCTACGGATACAGGACTGGCAACTCTGGATCAATACTTGGAGGTTGCTAACGAGTACTGCGTGCCTCACTCTACGGCGAAGTTCGCCAAACATGCCCGGGAATCTTACGCCGTCGGGGCACTGGCCAGGATCAACAACAATTATGAGCAGCTGAACCCTATGGCTAAGATGGCAGCCGATGAACTGGGCCTAAAGCCCCTTTGTTGCAACCCCTTCATGAATAATATTGCCCAGGTGGTGGAGACTGTCCATGTGGTTGAGGAGGGCATAGACCTTGTCGAGCAACTGCTCCGAATCGGAATCCAGGAGGAGGACATCGTCGTTCCGGTCAAGGCAGGGCGAGGGATCGGAGCAGTGGAAGCCCCCCGCGGCCTGCTCATTCACGACTATACCTATGACGAAAATGGCTATATCGTTGAGGCGAACTGCGTCATCCCCACCAATCAGAATCACGCCAATATACAGCGCGATCTCGAGGTCCTTGTTCCTCGTTACTTAGATAGGGGCGAGAATGAACTTAGGCTGCTTTGTGAGATGCTGGTTAGGTCCTACGATCCCTGTATTTCCTGCTCTACTCATATGCTACGGCTGGAACTGAGATAGCACCGCACTCCCTTTGGGAAAGCTCGCATAGGCGCCTGCAATCTTCCTAGACCGAGAATTATGCGGTAAAATAAAGATGACCGGGGAAAGACAAGAATTAGCGGGTGGCCCCCAACTAATTTGCACCACCAAGATGGCGAAAGGAGATAGTTAAAATGGAAGAAGCATTGATAGTTGATTATTTGAGGTCTCCCTTTTCAAGGTCGAGGCCAAGGGAGCCGGAGAGGGATGTGTTCAACAGCCTGAGGATGGATGACGTCGCTGCAATGTTGATCAAAGAGCTTATTAGGAGAACGGGGATTAAGCCAGAGGAGATCAACGATGTTCTGGCTGGAACCGCAATGCCGATGGGTGAGCAGTGGCTCTATGGAGGAAGGGGCATCACCTTCTTGGCAGAATTGCCGTTCAATGTTCCGGCTCAACAGATCGATCGGCAGTGCGCATCTTCGATGTCCACCATACACCAAGGTGCCATGGAGATAATGCTCGGATACTCAGACATCGTCATCGCGTGCGGGATTGAACATATGACGCACAATCCGATGCCAGGCCCTGGTGTTGATATGAGCAAAATAATGGTAACGCCAAACCCCAGGTTCTTCTCGGAACCGGAATATAAGAAATACGACATAATGACCACCGTTAATATGGGGCTCACCGCAGAGAAACTGTTTGAACAAACGGACTTCAGCAGGGAGGATATGGATAGATGGGCGCTCAGAAGTCACCAGCTGGCAGCAAAGGCCCTTGAAGGGGGCTATTTTAAAGGGGAAATAATGCCCATCGAGGCACAGCTGCCAGATGGCACAAAGACGGTCATCGAGCATGACGTCAGCATTAGAGCGGATACATCCCTGGAAGCCCTTGCCGAGCTGCAGCCGTCATTTAAACCAGATGGGCAGATAACCCCAGGAAATTCCTCCCCGCTAAATGCCGGTGCCACTGCGATGGTTCTGATGTCGAAGAAAAAGGCGAGGGAATGTAAACTTAAGCCCTTGGCCAAGATCGTATCGATGGGATGGGCTGGCGTTGATCCAACGATCATGGGGGTGGGCCCGATTCCAGCAAGCAGAATGGCTTTAAGCCATGCGGGGATGGACATAGAGGACATCGATTTCTGGGAGATCAACGAGGCGTTTGCCATCGTAACGATCAATGCCATAAAGGAGCTAGGCGTAGACCCCGATAAAGTGAATGTTAAAGGCGGGGCAATAGCAATTGGGCATCCCTTGGGGGCAACAGGGACGAGGCTCGTTGGAACCCTGGCTAGAATACTGAATGTGGAAGGGGGGACCTTCGGCTTGGCAACCGCCTGTGTTGGCGGGGGGCAGGGTGCTGCCACCGTAATTGAGCGGGAGAAGTAGACGAAACCCGGATGCTGGAAAGGAGACAGCCGATGAATGTAATAGAGGCCATTCGCTTGCGCAAGAGCATAAGGGGCTATAAGCCCGACCCGGTTCCCAAGGAGGTCCTCAGGGAGGTCCTGGAAACCGCCACCCGGTCGCCTTCCGCTTTGAATGCGCAACCCTGGGAGATCACCGTTGTCAGCGGGGAAGTGCTGGAGGACATCAAGCGGGGCAACGTTGAGATGCTAGCCTGCGGAGCGATGCCCAATCCAGGCGTTCCGACGAGGCCCCTTGAGGGCGTGTACAAGCAGCGCCAGGTGGACCTCGCCATTCAACTTTTCCAGCTCATGGGGATAGCCAGGGAAGATAGGGACAAGAGGGCAGAGTGGATGCAAAGGGGTTTCCGTTTCTTCGATGCGCCGGCAGCCATCATACTGTCTGTGGATAGTTCCCTGGATGAATCCCGCACCCAGTTCGACATCGGCCTCATCACCCAGACCATTTGCCTGGCTGCGCTGAACTATGGCCTCGGCACCTGCATTGGGGTCCAGGGTATAATGTACCCCGAGGTGGTGAGGAGGTTTACTGGCATCCCCGAGTCCAAGCGAATAACGATAGCCATCGCCATCGGCTACCCGGACTGGGACTTCCCGGCAAATAAGCTGGAGAGCAAGCGTGAGTCCGTCGAAAGCATCACCACCTGGTGCGGCTTCGACTAGGCTCCTTTTCCAGCTCCAGGATGGCCACCAGCCCGTGCCCACACCCCATTCCCCGCTGAAGGCCCATCTCCAGCCCCCTGAGGGCATAGCCCAGATGGGGCTCGATGATGTTAGCCCGCACATCCCCTATCTTGGAGCGGTGGATGGCGGCGATGAGCCGCCGCATTTCAGCCATGGCACTTCTCAAGGGGCGGGGATGATACCTCTCTATCTCGGGCCGGGGGGAAGCCGTTGCTGCATCATAGTGGCGAAGGAGGGCGATGACGTATCCCACCAGGGCATTCCAACAGCTCTGGAACATGGTGTAGAACTCGTTTATGGCGGGGAAGCCGTCTTTAGGAACATAGTTGACCAAAAGGCCTTCTAGGTCGGTTCGCGTGTTGGGCTCGAACAGGGAGTTGACCCGTTGCCGCAGGGGCTGGGCATGGGGATTGTAATCCGCGGTATCCATGTGGCGGCCGACCAGCACCGAGCGGTCGAAAAGCTGCCTCAACCTGATGCTGATCTTGGACTGCCGCCTCGCGCCCTGGATGATGGCGAGGACCTCCTGCCGGCAGAGAAGGGCCAGGGTAAGGGAGCTGAGCTCGCGGTGTTTCTTCTCCTCCTCGCTGTAGATGTAGGAGATCAGGTAGTCCATCCACTGCTCCCGGCTCAGGTCGTTGCTCCACAGCGTTTGCCACTCGTAGGAATAGCGGCCGAGCCAGTCGGCGACGATAAGAGAGCCATTTCGACCATGTTTGGCTAGCTTGGCCACCAGCTGGGCATTCTGCTCGTGGCCATTGTGGGAAAGGGTACCATAGGAGGCGAAGTATAGGTCGTAGGGCTCCTCGGCCTCCAGGTCGAGTTCGTTGAAGTTGCCCTCAACGAAGGCCATGTTGCGTTGGCCATGGATGGCCTTGGCCTGGGCTATGAGTTCTGGGTTGAGGTCGATCCCCTTGTAGAACTGTAGCAGCCCGGGCTCGATGGCTACGTTGGCATGGGTGGAAAGGCCCTTGTCCTCCCGCTTCGCCCCCACAAGCAGCTCATAGCCGTCGCCGCTGCCGCAGCCCAGGTCCAGGATGCGCAGCCCTTCCCCCCTCCCTCTCTTCCACTCTAGCATCCTTTGCAGATAGGGCTGGAGGAAGAGCCGCATTACCTCATCCTCCCACAGCCGCCTCACATTGTCGTACTTACCGATGAGGCCAGTTACCTTCTGGTACTGACCGCTGCTTATGGCCTCGTCATACGCCGATCTCTCGGACATGTTTCCTCCTAAAGGGTTCCACGCCGAAAAGTCTTTAGCCGAGGGCAAGGGCTCGATATATACCCACTGCTAATGCTACCACGCTACAGAAAAAAAGGAAAACTACAAATAAATGAGCTGCAGTTTTTATGTGTCTAAGAATCCTCGTTTTGCGTACATCGCTAAGCCATGGAAAGGGGAGAATGCACAAAGCGGCAACCGCTAACGCTGAAAAACCGTAAATAAAGCAAGCTAAGAGATCGCTGTTGGGAACCTGTATCCTACTAGCCCCAGTGTAAACAGCTACAAGCAGAACGATCGTAATTGCCACCATAATGTTGCCCGTGTATCGCACAATCCATTCGAAGAGTTTTCGTTCTTCCTTTTCTGTCTTGTACTTCACAGGCTCATAATAAGCTTCTAGGCCATCGTAAACTATCCAAGCAAGCCCGAAAACAAACGGCACCACAAGCCATGGCGTTGTAAAGAGAAATATTCCAAACAGGATGCATGCCAGCACCCAAAACACAAGAAAGATGGCATATACCACTAGGGGCCCTATTTCTCTCCTCTGGTACATAGCCCACTTCACCCCTTTTGCTGCAATTGCTCCACCACCCTCACCGCATCGAAGGCATCCTCGCCGTAGCCATCGGCCCCGATCTCGGTGGCGAACTCCGCCGAGGTTGGAGCGCCGCCGATGATCACCTTGACCTTATCCCTGAGCCCAGCCTCGGCCAGGCTGTGGATGGTTTCCTTCATCGCCCTCATGGTGGTGGTCAGCAGCGCCGAAAGGCCGAGGAAGTCGGGTCTCTCCTCCCTGACCCTGGCCACGATCTGCTCCGGGGTGACGTCAGCGCCCAGGTCCTTCACCTCATAGCCAGCCCCCTTGAGGATGATGCACACGATGTTCTTGCCTATATCGTGAAGGTCACCCTTGACCGTGGCCATCATCACCTTCCCCTTGGGGGTCATGCCTGATCTGGCCAGGTGGGGTGCCAGGATATCCATGGCTGCCCCCACCGTCTCCGCCGAGGCCAGCATATCGGGGATGAAATAATCCTTGGCCTCAAACTTCCCCCCTACTATCTTCATCGCCTCAGTTAGCCCCTCTATCACTATAAGCCTGGGGTCCATACCCTCATCCAGCGCTTGCTGGACGAGCTCCTTCACCCCGGGCTGGCCCACCATCCCCCCTTCGAAGCCCTCATCTTCCTCATCCATCCGGCCCTGGATCACGTTCTGCTTTATTTGCTCTACGATGTCATCGGTCATGCTGTCCCTCAAGGTATATATTCAGCCTGGGCAGTATCCCGGGAACCTCTCGAAATATCCTGTCGCTGATCTCGGGCGCGATGTGCTCCACCGGACGCTGAAGCAACTCCTGCATCCTCTGATGAGCTCGGAGCAAGACCTCATCCCTCATCTCCCCGCCCTCAAAGGGGTAGGGCAGGGTCACCTCGCCAGCCCGCAGCTTGGGGCGAATGTAGCGCACGAACAGCTTGTTTGGGGTGGTCATCACTCGCCGTATCTGCTCCAGGGAGGTGTCGATCTCCGCCTCGTCTACCCTGGGCCTCTGGAGCAGGGATTTCACCATGCCGATGTGGGCATCGTCCAGTACTGCCTGAACCGGGCAGAAGGTGGCGGTCTTGTCCATTAGGCCGAAGGCGTAGTGGATGTATTGAGCGCCGCTCATGGCGACGACTATGTGGGAGAAAAGCTTCTCCACCGTGGCCTGAATGCCGGGCACCTTGACATCGGCCACCCCCGCCGTGGAGTAGCAGGGAAGGCCGTAGAAGCGGGCCATCTGGACGCAGTCGACGTTGTAATGGTTGAACTCGGGGACGCCATAGGAATCGGCCAGGTCGTCCAGCCCTGCCCTGGTGGGCACACTGCCGTAGAGCACCGGGGCCCCCTCCCTGACCAGCTGGCTCAGGGCGATGCCGCAGAGGATCTCGGCGTTTATCTGGGCCACCATGCCGTCCTCCTTGATGGGGGCGGTGGAGCCTCCCTGGGGGGAGGCCGAGATGACCAGTGGCATTCCCCTTCTCGCTATCTCGATGCATTTCTGGGTGGTGTCGTCCACCAGCTGAAGGGGGCTCTTGAAGACGCAGGTGATGAAGGAGATGATGGGGTTGCGCCTCAGCTCCTCCTCGCCGCCAGCGATTATCTCCGCCATCCGCATCACCTCGTCCAGCTGATCCAGGCTGGTAAGGCCGGCCATGACATGCTTGGTCATGTTGTTGAGGCAGGCGAAGAACTTGTTGACATCCTTGTTTTCCTCGGTGATGTCCTCGTCCTGGATGTTCACCGGGCGGATGAAGCCGTCGAGGTTGTCCAGGTGCTCGCTGAGGCGGGCGGCGGCACAAAGATCTGCCAGCATCCCCCGCCGCGGATGAAAGGTAACCAGCTCGACCTCAACGCTGTGATCTGCCTTGCTGACGAAGGTCTTCACCCTCATATCCAGCCAGACGTTGGTCTCTGACCCGCTGGCGAAGTAGACCCGGGGCTCGCTCCCATCCAGGATCAGGCTGTTCTCCTCCCGCCTCGCCCCCAGCTTGACCAGCTTGGGAGTCGTCTTCAGGGCACGGAGGACCAGCGCCTCGGGGATGCTCACCTGCCAGCACCGGGCCGACGGGTCAGCGGTGACCTTGGCCCCATAGCTTGAGAAAATGTCTGCCGCCTCCCGGTTGTAGCACATGATGCCGGGATCCCGCAGTATCTCCATCGAGGCGTCGTGGATGCGCTCCAACTGGTCCCGGTTGAGCCTCTGGTAGGGTTCTACCAGTATCCCTTGCCGTG
>JAUVVB010000011.1 GCA_030604825.1 Chloroflexota bacterium
TTAGAAAGGCAGGATAACTTCTAAAGTCGTCCTGCCTTTTCTGTTTGTGCATATAGGGATTCTGACCATCTACACAGTGGACTGCCGGATGCTACTCCTTCTTTTTAGTTTCAGCTTCTATGCCAAGTAAACGCATAGCCAGTGCCCAGGTAATCAACATAGGCATGCCGGCCAAAAAAGCAGCAATTGCCAGCAGCAACCAGGCTGTTGTCCCCAAGCCAAGGGTGATGTCCGCAGCCGCAGCAATCAACCCCAATACAGCGAATAGACAACCAAGAAACCAGCAAATGTGGAACGACAGCCCCATTGGCCCAAGGGCTTTCCTTGCCTCTTCACGGTCCTTGAAGGGTTTTTCCCAACGTTTCTCCATGGATATCACCTCCTTTCCTTAGAATCCTACTTCTTAACCGGGATTCCCCCTATCAACTACTGTGGCCATACTAAAGCACGATTAATCACTTTTTCCCGATTTCGGCATTCCTATCCATCTTGGAGTTCTATTCATATATTCATGATAGGCGTCTCCATATTTCTGAAGGCAGCCCTGCTCTTCAACATTGGCAAAAGCAACACAGCCAACCACGAATACGATGAAAAACAACAAGAAAATCCACGAGGCCGTGGCTATACCTAAACCCAGTAAGAAGACGAAAATAGTGACATACATCGGATGCCTTGAGTAGCGATACAGCCCTCTGGAAACCGGCCCGTTAAGTGGTGTAGTAGCCCAGTTTACCAGAACCACGGTGTAGGTAATTAATCCTATCAGAGTAATAGGCAGACCTATGTAGAACCACATTGTTCCTAGTCTTAACGGCAGGAAGATAGAATATACCAGGGCGGGAACTAAAAGTAGCTTTGAAGAATAGGCAACTATCTTCCCAGCCATGGAGAGTTCGCTCTCTTCAGTGGAGGGTGCACCTCGCTTGATAGCGATACGGATAAAGAAAGGGAACGACAATATTAGATAAAGCATAAAAATCCAGGCATTCCATACACCTATTTCAAAAGCTGGTATAAGCGACATGATTCTCCCCCTTATGGTTCACTTCCCACTTCAACCGGAATGCCCCCTATCAACTAGTTTGGGTATGTTAACCCCCTGCTTGCTGGCTGTCAAGGCCGAGAACCAGCTCTTCTTGCTTTAGCCATATTCGTGTGATATAGTTTCAACGTGAAAGCCAAAGTCATCCCTAACGGCACCATCACCTCCCCCAGGGGCTTCCTCGCCGGCGCAACACAAGCTGGCTTGAAGTCCAAGGGGGGGCTGGACCTGGGCATCCTCTATTCCGGGGTGCCCTGCCTCGCTGCTGGACTGTTCACCAGCAACCGGATCAAGGCTGCGCCGGTGTTGCTTTGCCAGCAGCACATCGCCAAGGGCAGGGGGCAGGCCATCGTGGTGAATGCTGGCTTTGCCAATGCCTGCACCGGGGAGCAGGGGATGAGCGATGCCGCTGAGATGGCAAGCCTTGCGGCAAAGAGGCTGGGGGTATCTGCTGAGGATGTCTTTGTTGCCAGCACCGGGGTCATCGGGAAGGGGCTTCCCCTAGAGCGTATCAGCTCAGGCATTGAGAAAATAGCCCTCTCAAGGCAAGGGGGGCATGAGCTGGCAGAGGCCATCACCACCACCGACACCTTCGCCAAGGAGAGGGCGGTTTCCCTGGAGCTGGATGGGAAGGAGATGGTTATCGGTGGCATTGCCAAGGGGGCGGGAATGATCCACCCCAACCTGGCCACCCTGCTCTGTTTCCTGTCCATCGATGCTCTGGTGGATATCCATTTCCTGAAAAAGGCGCTGCGGGAGGCGGTGGACATCTCCTTCAATATGATCACCATCGATGGCGATACCAGCCCCAACGATACGGTACTGATCCTTGCCAGTGGGCTGGCGGGCAACGGGAAGATCGAGGATGGGAGTGCTGAGGCCAGGGCGTTTCAAGATGCCCTGGATGGGGTTTGCATCTATCTGGCGAAGAGCATTGCCCGCGATGGCGAGGGGGCAACCAAGCTCATCGAGGTCGCTGTGGAGGGGGCGCTCTCTGCTGATGATGCCAGGGTTGCGGCCCGAACCGTAGCCGGCTCCCCCTTGGTAAAGGCGGCAGTTCACGGAAGCGACCCCAACTGGGGGCGAATCATCGCCGCCCTGGGTCGAAGCGGTGCCGAGATCGATGGCTCAAGGCTCGACCTTTTCCTGAATAACCTATGCCTGATGAAAGGAGGCTCGCCCCATCCCTTTGATGAGGACGAGGTGAGGCAGGCGATGAAGGGAGAAGAGGTGCCCATCAGGGTTTGCCTCAACCTGGGCAATGCGAAAGCTATCGCCTGGGGCTGCGACCTGGCTGAGGAATATGTCACCATCAATAGCGAGTATAGGACGTAGGGGAGCAGTGGTTATGAATAAATGCCTTATATCGATTCTGCTAGCAGCCCTGCTGTTGGCTTCAGGGTCGCTAGTGGGCTGTGGTGGAGGACTGCAAACATTCAGCAAACACGGTATATCGTTCAAGGTATCCAGCGATCTCAAATTGGAAGAGTACACCGTTAGGGTTCAAGACCAGATTTTTCGGAAAGGGCCTGCTGGCTATAACGAAGGGGCTGTGCTAAGCACTGAGAAGAATTTCATATTCCTGTGGCTCAAAGGGCCTGAATTTACGCCGGAAGAAGTTCGGCTTTCCATCCTTAGTACCCCATCCACCTTCAGCTCAGTTGACCCCGCTTTTCGGGCACGGATAACAGGAGACCTTGTCACGCAGCGGGTGGCCGATTTTGAGGTAACTTTTGCACACATGCAGTTCACCTTTCCAGGGGGAGAGGCCCCAGGCATTACCGCTGTTTGGTACTGCCCAGCCAGCCAGAGAACGATGCAACTCGTGATAATTCATAAACAGCCAAAAAGGGAGATGGAGAGCTTCATACGGAGTTTCTCCTGCGGGTAGGCAGCGGAAGGACGGACCAAGTGCATGCCTTAGGCAGGGCAATATCAGTCTTTGGAGTTGCGATAGCAGTGTTAGCTTCGCTTGCCAATCTTGTTGTAGCTTTGATTGCCCTCTTTCATCTATTCGGTAATCTCGCACTCATTGGTATTCTATTATTCCCAGTTGCAATGGGTGCTTATCCGTTTATTGTTTGGATAGTGAACGGCTCTGCTATCTATTTTGCAGTATGGGGTGGCTTATGGGGCGCTTTCATATTGGGAGGCATCATAGCTTCAATCGGCTCAAGAGTTGCCGGAGAGGAAGGGTAGCGTGAGGCCTCGGCCTCGCCAGGCCGACCCTAAAGGGTCGCGCTGCGTAAGGGTGAACTTAGAGTGAACAAACCCATCGTCGTCAAGATTGGGGGCTCAACCCTGGGCAGCCAGGATACCACGCTGGAGGACCTGGTCTCCCTCCAGAAGGAGGGGAAAACCTTGGTGGTGGTTCACGGTGGCGGCAATGTGATAACGGAGTGGCTTTCCCGGCAGGGCATCGCCACCAGGTTCGAAAATGGGCTCAGGGTGACAGATCGCCCCACCCTGGAGGTGGTGGTGGCGGTGCTTTGCGGGCTGGTCAACAAAGGGCTTGTTTCTGCCATTCACTCCCTGGGGGGGAGAGCCATGGGGTTGAGCGGGGTTGACGGGCGCTTCATCGAGGCCAGGATAAAGGATGCTCAGCTAGGCTATGTGGGGGAGATCGTGAAAATCAACACTGAGCCTATCGAAGCAATCCTTAAAGGAGGCTATATACCCATAATCGCTCCTTTAGGTTTGGAGGCCAAGGGCGAAAAACTCAATGTCAATGCAGACACCGCCGCCGGCGAGATCGCCACTGCCTTATCTGCGGAGAGGCTGGTCTTTCTCACCGATGTGCCCGGCATTCTGGATGGTTCGGGGAAATCGCTCCCTCGTCTCTCTGGTGATGAGGCCAGCTCGCTGATCGACTCGGGCGTGGTCTCGGGGGGGATGATCCCCAAGGTGGAGGCATGCCTTCGTGCCCTTTCCACCGTGTCCATAACCCATATCATTGATGGCAGGGAGCGCCACGCCCTGCTGGAGGCTGTTGTCGGAAAAGAGAAGGGCACCATAATCGCTAGAGGGGAATGATGGATTGGCAGGGGCTGGAGCAGAGATACCTGATGAAAACCTTTAAGCGTGTGCCGCTGACCCTGGTGCGGGGTGAGGGGGCCAGGGTGTGGGATGATAAGGGGAAGGAGTATCTGGATTTTGTCGGCGGCTGGGCGGTGAACGTCCTCGGCCACTGTCACCCCGCAATAGCCGACGCCGTGGGGGAGCAATTGCGCACCCTTATCCAGGTATCCAATCAATTCTATACCGTGCCCCAGATACGCCTGGCCGAGCTTCTGGTGCAGAATAGCTGCCTTGATCGGGTCTTCTTCAGCAATAGCGGGGCGGAAGCCGATGAGGGGGCGGTTAAGCTGGCCCGGAAGTATGGCAAGCTTCATCTGGGGGGAGCCTATGAGGTTATCACCGCCACCGGTTCCTTTCACGGCCGCACCCTGGCCATGATCGCCGCCACCGGGCAGCCGAAGTTTCAGCAGCCCTACACCCCGCTGCCTGAAGGCTTTGTCAATGTAGAATATGATAGAATCGATGCTATCAAGAAAGCCACAGGGCGAAAAACCTGCGCCGTGATGCTGGAGGCGATCCAGGGGGAGGGAGGGGTCAATGTCCCCGGGGATGATTACCTCAATGAGGTGAGGGCCTGGTGTGATGAGCGAGGCATCCTCCTCATCCTGGACGAGATTCAGACGGGGATGGGGAGAACGGGGACGCTATTTGCCTATCAGCAGTGCGGGATCGAGCCTGACATCATGACCCTGGCCAAGGGGCTTGGCGGTGGCGTTCCCATTGGCGCCATCCTGGCGAAGGAGGAGGCCTCGGTATTTGAGCCCGGGGACCATGGCTCCACCTTCGGTGGCAATCCCCTGGCCTGCGCTGCGGGATATGCCACCTTGAAGTTTCTCCTGGAGCAGGATATAGTGGAAAACTGCCGCCGCGTGGGCGAATACCTGATGGCTCGCCTCCAGGGGCTGAAGGCGAAATTCGATTTTATCGTTGAGGTAAGGGGGCGCGGTCTGCTGGTTGCCCTTCAGTTCTCCACGGAGATCGCCGATGGGCTGGTGGGGGCTTGCCTGGAGCAGGGATTGCTGCTCAACGCGGTGAAGCCCAGCGCCCTTCGCTTCATGCCGCCGCTGATCATCGGCGAGAGGGAGGTGGACGAGGCCATTGCCATCCTGAAGAGGGTGCTGGTTAAGGCAGGCCAGGAGATGGTGGCTGCCGGTGACCCACCAGGGACAGAATGAGGGCGAATGCTAAGACTTTGGGGAGTAATGGCAGCGGTGCTGGCCCTTTCCCTGCTCTCCGGCTTTTTTGGCGGTGAAACGGGTGAGCTGGTCGAATATTCGGAGGTTGAGGGAAAGGATTTCGTCCTCATCTGGAACTCAGGTGGCTGGGGGAGAAGCTCTGTTGAGATTGACCCCGATTGGACTGGCATCCTGGAGGGGATGCAATCGGAATTGGGGGAGTTGGGCTATACCTCGGTGGTGGTGAATCATATCAGGAGCGAAAGTACCACATGGGGACTGCTTATGGAGATAAAGGAAACGCTGACGGGCTACCCCACAAAGGCGGGGGGGCTGGCAGAGGAGGTGGATCTGTTGACGAGTTCCAATGAGGAGTTAAGGGTGATCCTCATTGGCCCATGTAATGGCGCCGCATATGTAAACGAGGCGATGAGGCTTGTGGAGGATAACCTCAGGGTCTATAGCATTCAGGTGGCGCTTCCCTTTTGGTATCACCCCTCCGTCACCGAAAGGACCCTGGTATTAAACGACAACGGGATAAGGCCTGATGTCCTCCACACCGGTGATATTTGGGCCATAACTCGGGCCAATCTTTGGCGCCTTCCCAGCATCGAAAAGCCGCCCGGTGGAGCGGTGATGTTATTTAATCGGTTCATAAAGGCTCCTGGCCATGAATATACCTGGGATCATCCCAAAGTGCACTCGGAAATCACTTCCTTTTTACATCACAATTTTGGGAGCGACTGATCGGAGGTTTTAGCAAGTGGCAGAGAAGGTAGTGCTGGCATATAGTGGGGGGCTTGATACCTCGGTGGCCATCAGGTGGATCGGGGAAAAGTACGGTATGGATGTGATCACCCTTACCGCTGAGATAGGCGGCGAAAAGGACATGCCCTCCGTTCGAGAGAAGGCTCTCCAGGTGGGAGCGGTGAAGGCTCTGGTGGTGGATGCCAGGGAGCTTTTCGTCAAACACTTCGTCTACCCCGCCCTCCAGGCCGATGCCCTCTATGAGGGGCAATACCCCCTGGCCACAGCGCTGGCTCGCCCGCTGATCGCAAAGCTGCTGGTGGATGCCGCCCTCGAGGAGGGGGCGGCGGCGGTGGCCCATGGCTGCACCGGGAAGGGGAATGACCAGGTGAGGTTCGATGTTAGCCTTGCCGCCCTCGCCCCTCAGCTCAGGATCATCGCCCCCGCCAGGGAATGGGGGATGAGCCGGGAGCAGGAGATCGCCTACGCCCAGAGGCATGGAATCCCCATCCCTGTCACCGTAGCCAGCCCCTATTCCATCGATGAGAACCTTTGGGGCAGGAGCATCGAGTGCGGCATTCTGGAGGATCCCTGGGAGGAGCCGCCGGAGGAGGTATTTGCCTGGACCAGATCGCCGGGGGATGCCCCCGATGAGTCCGCCTATGTGGAGATCGGCTTTGAGAGGGGGATACCCCTCAGCCTTGATGGAAAGGAGATGGACGGCGTCTCCCTGATCCAGGAGCTCAACCATCTGGCGGGGAGTCATGGCGTGGGCAGGATCGACCACCTGGAGAACAGGCTGGTGGGCATAAAGTCCAGGGAGGTCTATGAGGCGCCGGCGGCAATGGTGCTGCTTATGGCGCATAAGGCCCTGGAGGCGATGACCCTTTCCAAGGATCAGTTGAGGTTCAAGGAGAAGGTGGCCTTGGAGTATGCCGACCTCATCTATAACGGGCTTTGGTTCAGCGCCCTGCATCAGGACCTGGCTGCCTATGTGCAGAGCTCGCAGCGCCATGTAACGGGCACGGTGAGGGTGAAGCTGCATAAGGGGAATGCCAGCGTAGTGGGGCGAAAGTCGCCCAAGTCCCTTTACAGCTATAGCCTTGCTACCTATGATAAAGGCGACCAGTTCGATCAGAGCGCATCGCCGGGCTTCATCCACATCTGGGGGCTGCCGGTTAAGACCCAGGCTCAGGTTCAGCCTCTGGAGCTCTTACCTGAGAACTTGGAAAAAAAGGAGGAGGGATGACCAGGTACTGGGAAGACTACAATGTAGGGGACAAGTTCAAGACGCCGGGGAGGACGATAACGGAGTCCATGATAAACCTGATGGTCAGCCTTGGCGGATATACCCAGCCCTTTTTCCTGGATGAGGAGGAGGCGAAGAAGACCATCTTTGGGGGCCGGATTGCGCCGGGGAGGATGACCATCTTCATGATGGGGGGCCTGGAGGAGCAATCTGGGATGTGGGATGAGGAGACCATGATGGCCCTTATGGGAATTGATAAGATAAGGATCAAGGCGCCGCTTCGCCCCGGGGATACCATAAGGGTGGAGATGGAGATAACGGAGAAGAGGGAGACCAGCAGGCTCGACCGAGGCATAATCATCCATAAGAGCGTATGCAAGAACCAGAAGGGGGAAGAGGTGGCGGAGACGGAAGCCGCGCACCTGGTTAAGCGGAGGGGATAGAATTGCGCAACAATCAGTTCAAAAAAGAGGTGGAGGAATATACTGCATCAATCCCCTTTGACCGGCGGCTGTATAAGCAGGATATCGCCGGCTCCATCGCCCATGCCCGGATGCTGGCAAGGCAGGGCATCATCAGCGATAAGGAGGCCGAGCTCATGGTGATGGGGCTTAGCTCCATCCGCGAGGAGATAGAGCAGGGTATTTTCGAACTTCGCGCTGATCTAGAAGATATCCACATGAATATAGAGGTGCGCCTTATCGAGAAAATCGGTGACATGGGGCGAAAACTTCACACCGCCCGCTCCAGAAATGACCAGATCGCCCTGGATATGCGCCTCTTCGCCAAAGAGGCCATTTCGGAGACCACAGATAAGCTGGTGGCGTTTCAGCGCGCCCTCCTCGATCTAGCTGAGGCGAATAAGGATGTAATCATGCCCGGCTATACCCACCTGCAGCGGGCGCAGCCGGTTCTCTTTGCCCATCATCTGCTGGCCTACTTCGAGATGCTGCAGCGCGATGTGGAGCGCTTCCGCGACTGCCTCAAGCGCGCCGACGTCATGCCCCTGGGGAGCGGGGCGCTGGCTGGGGTGCCCTATCCTGTGGACCGCGAATTCCTGGCCCGGGAGCTTGGATTTGGCAGGGTGAGCCAGAACAGCATGGATGCTGTCTCCGACCGCGACTTCATCATCGAGTACCAGGCGGCGGCAAGCCTGGCGATGATGCATATGTCGCGCCTCGCCGAGGAGATCGTGCTCTGGTCTTCAGCGGAGTTCGGATTTGTGGAGCTTGCCGCCGCCTACACCACTGGCTCCAGCATCATGCCCCAGAAGCAGAACCCCGATGTCGCCGAGCTTGCCCGCGGCAAGACGGGGAGGGTATATGGCAACCTCCTTGCCATCCTCACCACCATGAAAGCCTTGCCCCTCACCTACAACCGGGACATGCAGGAGGATAAGGAGGGCTTCTTTGACACCGTGGACACCCTTCTTTCGACCCTGGACGTGTTCAGCGGAATGATAGCCACTCTAAAGGTTAAGGGCGAAAGGACTCGGCAGGCTGCCGAGGCAGGTTACATCCTGGCCACCGACCTGGCGGACTATCTGGTGAGAAAGGGGATCCCCTTCCGCCAGGCTCACGAGGTGGTGGGCAAATTGGTGGAATATGCAGTGGCGAAGGGGAAGAGCTTTAGCGAGCTAAGCATCGCTGAGTATAAGGGCTTCTCTTCCCTCTTCGATGAGGATGTCTATTCCATCACCGTAGAGAGCGCGATTGAGGCGCGGGCTGCTCATGGGGGCACTGCGCCTGAGCAGATAGAACGACAACTGGCAAGGGCGAGGAAAATCGTCCGCGGCGAAGATGTAGCATAGCAGCAAGAGCGTGGCACAGGCGATGGATGGGTTTAGGGCAGGCCTTGGCGGCTTTGAGAGCGAGGGCTAAACCAAGAGCTTTTGCTGGGTGCGCATGCATCGGGTGCAGATATTTAGTCGCACCTTCTTCCCGTCGATGAGGAGGGTCTTCTTCTGGGTATTTATTCTCCACTGCCGCTTGGTTCGCCTCTTGGAGTGGCTGACATTATGTCCGAACTGGAGCGTCTTGCCGCAAATATCACATTTCCCCGGCATCGCCACCACACCTTTGACCAAGTCGGGATTTTACGGTAGAATTCATAGAATCAGAATATCATAATGCGACCCTGGTGGCAAGCTTGCCGTTGAGGGTGAAGGGATGCAAAGGATAAGATCCTGTAGCGGGCAAGATCTGGCAGATATGTTCGTTTCGGCCACGGCGTGGCTGGAGAGGAACGCTGAGGAGATAAACTCGCTCAACGTCTTTCCCGTCCCCGATGGCGATACCGGCACCAATATGCTGCTCACCATGCGCTCGGCAACGGCGGAGGCCGATCGTTCCCAGGAGGAGAGCGCCTCTGCGGTTGCCTGCGCCCTGGCCTACGGTGCCCTAATGGGAGCGCGGGGAAATAGTGGGGTGATCCTCTCCCAGATACTGCGCGGCTTGGCCGCAAGCCTAAATGATAAGCGTTTCCTCCACGGGAGGGACCTGGTTGCCGGTTTGGTGGAGGGGTCATCTCTGGCATATAAGGCGGTGAGCCGTCCGGTGGAGGGGACCATGCTCACCGTGATCAGGGAGGCCTCCGCCGCTGCTAAGGAGTACTCCTCGACGACTAAGAACCTGATTTCCATCCTGGAGGTCACCGTCAATGCCGCCAGGGATTCCGTTGCCAGAACCCCCTCTTTGTTAGCGGTGCTCCGTGAGGCAGGGGTGGTGGATGCCGGGGGGTTGGGGCTTTACGTTCTCCTGGAAGGGCTGTTGCGCTTCCTCAAGGGGGAGATCGAGGAGGGATATGAAGCCGGCGAGCCAATTCCAGTTAGGCTACCCCGGGCCAAGATTCCCTCAGGCTCTTATGGTTACTGCACCGAGTTCATCATCGAGGGGCAAGACCTCAGCCTTGGCCGCATCAGGGAGGAGCTGGAGAGCCTAGGGGAATCGGTGATGGTGGTGGGGGACGAGAATGTGGTCAGGGTCCATGTCCATACCTTCGAACCGGGCAATGCGATTGGCTATGCCACCTCTTTGGGGACATTGCGCCAGGTGAAGGTGCAAAACATGGATGAGCAGCATGAGGATTTCCTCGCCATGAAGCAGCCATCCCTGGTCGATATCGCTACGGTAGCGGTGGCCTCGGGGGAGGGGCTTAATGAGGTATTTCGCAGCCTGGGGGTAACCGCCATCGTCCCCGGGGGACAGACGATGAACCCCAGCACCGAGGAACTGCTGCGGGCGGTGAAGGCGGTGCCCTCGGAGAAGGTCATCCTGCTGCCCAATAATCCCAATATCGTGCTTGCCGCGGAGCAGGCCCTGAAGCTAAGCTCCAAGAGGGTTGAGGTTGTGCCTACGGAATCGATTCCTCAGGGGGTGGCGGCGCTTCTTGCCTTCAACAACGAGGCGGATCTGGAAACAAATCTCAGGGCAATGGAAAGGGCGAGGCAGGTGGTGAGGACGGTGGAGGTGACCACCGCGGTGCGCCAGGCAAAATTTGGCGACCTGGTTATGGAGAAGGGTCAGCCCATCGCTTTTCTCGATGGGGAGCTGGTGGCGGTGGGCGATAGCATCCCCCAGATGGTGGGCCAGGTGCTGGAGCAATTGGATTTGGGGCGGAGCGAGATCATCACCCTTTATTACGGTGCCGATAGCGGGGAGGCTGAGGAGCTGGCCGAGCAGATGCGTCAGAAATACCCCCATCTGGAGGTGGAGGTGATCTTCGGGGGTCAGCCCCATTATAACTATATCCTTTCCGTGGAGTGAAAACCTTGGAAGTGGCCACGCTGCGAAAGATCCTGGAGCTGGAGCGAAAAAAGGGCTACCGGGATGGTGCGGTCATCGGGGGGCTTGACCGCTATCTGCGGCGCTGGGGTGGCGAGGTGGAGAATGCCGAGCTCCTTGCCATAAGCTATTCCTCTCTGGATGAAGGCCAGCGCCGCGAATGGATCGATAAGGTTCTGCAGTGGCTGGAGGAAATGGAGCCGCAGAAGCCGCCCGCGGCAAGGGATGAGTCCTTGGAATTGCCCATCACCACCATGAAGGGGATCAGCACCAGCCTGGCAGCCAGGTTTCGCCGGCTGGGGGTCAGTACGGTGCGCGATATGCTCTACTTCTTCCCCAACCGCCATCTGGACTACAGCAGGAGGAAAACCATCGCCCAGCTGGAGGTGGGAAAGGAGCAAACGGTGGTGGCTACGGTGTGGCAGGCCCAGGAGACCACCCTGGGGGGAAGGCGCTCCACCGAGGCCATCGTGGGCGATGAGACGGGAAACATGAGGGTGGTTTGGTTCAACCAGCCCTATCTGGCGAAGAAGTTGCGCACCAATTCCAATTTGGTGCTCAGCGGCAAGGTGGGAGTGTTTAAGGGGATAAAGCAGTTCCACTCCCCGGAGTACGAGCCGCTGACCGAGGAGCTGATTCACACCGGCAGGCTGGTGCCCCTTTATCCCCTCACCCAGGGGCTGAGCCCCAGGGTGGTGCGCCGGCTGGCCAAGGAAACCGTGGACTATTGGGCGCCGCGAATGGCGGACTTCCTCCCCCACGAGGTGATAAGGCGAGCTCGGCTCCTGGAGCTCTCCGAGGCGATAAGGCAGGCTCACTACCCCGATAGCGAACGGGCTAAGGATGAGGCCAGAAGGAGGTTGGCCTTTGATGAGCTCTTCCTCATCCAGCTCGGCGTGCTCTCCCGGAGGCGGGATTGGCGGGAGGGTGGTGAGGCCAACCAGATAGAGGCTGATCGCCAGATTCTGGAGAGATTCCTCAGCTCCCTTCCCTATGCCCTCACCCCGGCTCAGCAGCGCGCCCTGGAGGAGATCCTTGGCGACCTGGCTAAGCCGAGGCCGATGAGCAGGCTGCTTCAGGGGGAGGTGGGCAGCGGTAAGACGGTGGTGGCCACCGCAGCGCTAATGGCCACCGTCTGCTGTGGCTATCAGGGGGCCTTCATGGCGCCCACCGAGATCCTGGCGGAGCAACATTTTTGGAGCATCTCCTCCCTTTTGGCCGAGGCAGGTCATCGGGAAAATGGCGAAGGCTTCCTTCGCTCTTTCTCGGGCATTCTGCCCAGTCCCATCGCTGTAGCCCTGCTTACGGGAAGCATGAAAAAAAGCGAGAAGAATGAGCTTCATCGAGCGATCTGGGGTGGGGAGGTGGATCTAGTCCTGGGCACCCATGCCCTGATTCAGAAGGAGGTGGAGTTTCAGCGCCTGGGGCTTGCCATAGTTGATGAGCAGCATCGCTTTGGCGTGATGCAGCGCTCGGCGCTGCGCCACAAGGGGGCAAACCCCCACCTTCTGGTGATGACGGCTACCCCCATCCCCCGCAGCCTGGCGCTTACCCTTTATGGTGACCTCGATCTATCGGTTATCGACGAGCTCCCCCCGGGGAGGCAGATGATAAAGACGAAGTGGCTTGCCCCCGAGGAGAGGGAAAGGGCTTATCGCTTTGTGCGCCAGCAGGTGCAGCAGGGATGCCAGGCCTTCATCATCTGCCCCCTTATCGAGGAGTCGGAGGTCATCGAGGCCAAGGCGGCCATCAGGGAGCATGAGCGTCTCAGTGAGGAGGTATTTCCCGATCTTGGCCTCGGGCTCGTCCATGGCCGGCTCAAAGCCTCGGAGAAGGAAGATGTGATGAGGCGGTTTCGAGGCGGGGAGCTGGACATCCTAGTCGCCACCCCGGTGGTTGAGGTGGGCATCGATGTTCCCAATGCCACGGTGATGCTCATCGAGGGTGCCGATCGCTTCGGCCTGGCGCAGCTTCACCAATTCCGCGGTCGCGTGGGCAGGGGGGAAAAGCAGAGCTATTGCATTCTGGTGGCCGAGGAGCCAACCCCTGAGGGGAGGGAGCGCCTTTCGGTGCTGGAGCGCACTCACGACGGCTTCCTGCTCGCCGAGGAGGATCTGAGGCTCAGGGGGCCGGGGGAATTCTTCGGCACCAGGCAGAGCGGGCTTCCCGACCTCAAGATGGCAAAGCTCTCCGATATAAAGCTGCTGGAACTCGCCCGCAGCGAGGCGATCAGGCTGTTTCAAAAGGACCCCACCCTATCTCAGCCCGAGCACCAGCCCCTTTCCCGGGAGGCGGCTCGGCTGTGGCAGGGGGGGATCGTTGGGGTTGAGGCATGATAAAGGAAGAGATGGCAAGGCTTCTGCAGGAGGCAGTCAGCGAGGCCCAGAGCAGGAATCTGCTCCCACCCCTGACCCTGCCCCCGGTCCTGCTGGAGCGCCCCCAGAATCCGGAGCATGGGGACTATGCCAGCTCCCTCCCCCTGAAGCTGGCGCGGGCGGCGAGGATGGACCCCATGACCATTGCCCACAGCCTGGTCAGCCTGATTCAGCTCCCCAAGGGGGTGGAGAAGGTCGCGGTGGCGCCCCCTGGCTTCATCAATTTCTCGCTGCGGAGCGATTGGCTCACCAGGCAGGTGGAGGAGATCCTGAGGCGGGGGGAGGAGTATGGAAACCTCGACCTGGGCAAGGGGATGAAGGTGCAGGTGGAGTTCGTCAGCGTCAATCCCACCGGGCCGCTTCATGTGGGGCATGGCCGGGGGGCTATCCTGGGCAGCACCCTGGCCGATGTGCTCGCTGCCACCGGCTATGAGGTGGTAAAGGAATACTACATCAACGATGCCGGTAGCCAGATGGATGCCTTCTATCGCTCCCTGTATGCTCGCTGTCAGCAGGAGCTGGGGTTGGAGGCCCACATGCCCTCCGAGGGCTATTTCGGAAAATATTTGACCGACCTTGCAAAAGAGATTATTGAGGCGAGGGGAGGAAGGGAGAAGGTACTCTCTGAGTTGAGGCGCGCCCTCTCGACGGGAGCAGAAGGGGCAATTCAGGATGAATTGGGCCGGATGGGGATGGAAAAGGTCCTCCACTCCATCAAATCTGACCTTGAGCTACTGGGCGTGACTTTCGACCAGTGGTTTAGCGAGCAGAGCCTTTTCGACCAGGGGCAATACCACAGGGCGATGTCTTGGCTCAGGGAAAAGGGCTACACCAGCGAGAAAGAGGGGGCGGTTTGGTTTGTTTCCACCACCCTGGGGGAGGACAAGGACAATGTGCTGGTGAGGAGCGATGGCTCCCCCACCTACTTCGCCTCAGACATCGCCTACCACTATAACAAATTCCTGGAGCGGGGCTTCGATAGGGTGATCAACATCTGGGGGGCAGACCACCAGGGGCATGTCTCCCGAATGAAGGCGGTGGTGGGCGCCCTGGGGATCGACCCCGAGAGGCTCCAGATCATCATCTCTCAGATGGTCAGCCTGAGGCGAGGTGAGGAGATGATCAAGGTGTCGAAGCGCACCGGTGAGCTGGTCACCCTTCGCGAGCTGGTGGAGGAGGTGGGTGCCGATGCCTGCCGCTTCTTCTTCCTGTCCCGCTCCGCCAATAGTCAGATGGACTTCGACCTGGAACTGGCGAAAAGGCAGTCGGCGGAAAACCCGGTCTATTATGTCCAATATGCTCATGCCCGCATCGCCAGCATCCTGCGCCTCGCCGAGGAGAGGAAGATCGATTATAGCCGGGGGGATACCTCTCTGCTCACCGCCGAGCCTGAACTCACCCTGATCCGAAGGATGCTCCAGCTTCCCGAGGTGATGGAAATGGTGGTCTCAACCCTGGAGCCCCACCATCTCTCCTTCTATGCCACTGAACTGGCGACCACCTTCCATAACTTCTACGAGAAATGTCGCGTCATCTCCCAGGACGAGGCCCTCACCGGGGCAAGGCTTAAGCTGGTGGAGGCGGCAAAGGTGGTGCTTGCCAAGACCCTCGGCCTCATGGGGATGAGCGCCCCGGAAAGGATGTGAGCAAGCCCCTTTTCTTGACCCCCCTTAGCCGAGATGCTAAAGTACTTACCGGGCTTGAATAAACAACGGGGCAAACCGTTTTGAGTCCGCGGTAGGATAGCCGAAGGACTTTTATAGTTTGAAAAGGGGGACGAAATGGGCATGGCGCTGGAAGGGATAAGGGTGTTGGATTTCACCATCTGGCAGCAGGGGCCGGTTGCCACCCAGGCGCTGGCGGACATGGGGGCAGAGGTGATCAAGATAGAGGAGCGGGTTGGTGGCGACCCCGGAAGGGGACTCATCTGGCGCAGCGACCAGACGGTCTTGGCCACCTATTTCGAGTGCCACAACCGCAACAAGAGGGGGATCACCCTGGACCTGCGAAAGGATAGGGGAAAGGAGGTCCTCTATCGGCTGGTGGAGAGATCAGACGTTTTCGTGCAGAACCTGCGCCCTGGGGTGGTGGAGAGGCTGGGGGTGGATTACCCCGCGCTTTCAAAGATCAATCCCCGGTTAATATATGCCTCCGCTACCGGCTGGGGGAGCAAGGGTCCCGATGCCCGAAAGCCCTCCTTTGACGTCCTCGCCCAGGGGAGAGGGGGGATGTTGAGCGTCAGCGGGGAGCCCGATGAGCCGCCACCGCTGATCCAGGTAAATGGCGGCGCCGATTGGGTGGGCGCCATGGTGCTCGCCTACGGGATCATGGTTGCCCTGTTTAATCGGGAGCGGACGGGGAGGGGGCAGGAGGTGGAGGTATCCCTTCTGGGGAGCCAGACATGGTATGGGCAGCTGGGCTTTCAGCGATACCTCTTCTCCGGGAAAGCGCCAAGGAGGGTTTCCCGCAACGCCCTGGGGAATCCGGTTTATAACATTTACCAGGCTGGGGATGAGAAGTGGATCGTGCTTGCCATGCTCCAGTCCCAGAGGCATTGGGCAAACTTCTGTAAGGCCATCGGGCGGGAGGAGCTGGAAAACGACCCCAGATTCAATTCCATCGAGTCGAGGAGGGAAAATGCCGCTGAGCTCACCTCGCTACTGGATGCTCACTTCCTCACCAAGCCCAGGGCGGAGTGGATGAAGCGCCTTGAGGAGGTTGATATCCCCTGCGCCGCCGTTCAGGACTATGAGGACCTGGCTCACGACCCCCAGGTGTTGGCCAACGATTATATCGTCGACTTCGACCATCCCGTTGCCGGTGCGGTAAAGCTGGTGGGAATACCGGTGAAGCTGAGCGAGACCCCGGGCTCGATAAGGATGCCTGCTCCGGAATGGGGTCAACATAATATGGAGGTGCTCATCGAGATCGCGGGATATAGCATTGAGGAGGTCGCCCGCTTCATGGAAGAGGAGGTAATCTGATAAGGGGGAAGAAAATGAAATGGGATATGAGAGGGCAGTTGCCCAAGAAGGTTCAAATGCTGGAGCTCTTGCCCCGGGATGGCTTGCAACATGCGTCAAAGGTCATACCCATAGAGACTAAGCTTTGGTTCATCGACCAGTTTATCCAGGCGGGATATACCGCCTTCGAGGTAACCAATTTTGCTCACCCCAGGTTTATGCCCCAACACAGGGACGCCGAGGAGATATTAAAAAGGGTGTCAGAGCTTGATTCGGTGAAGAAAAACGGTGTGCACCTCAAGTGCTATGGTATGACCAGAAGGGCTTTCGAGAGGGCGGCACAGTGTGCACAGGATGGATATCCACCCCATAGCGTTGCCTTCACCATCTCCACCGAAGACCTCCATGGCAGGAGGAACTCCGGTAGAACGAGGGAGGAATACCTCAAGGAGATCCCTGAGTTTGTGCGCATCGCTAGGGAGAATGGCTTTGAAATTGATATGGCCATGGCCTGTGTCTACGGTTCGCCATGTGCTGGCCCGGTGCCTATCGAGAATACCATCGAGCTAATGGAGCGGGGGCTGGATTTGGGGATCAGGAGGTTCACCCCTTGCGACACAACCGGTGAAAGCAATCCGCTGAGAGCCTATGAGTATATGGCCACTCTTGTTGATAGGTTTGCGAAATATGACGATGAAATCAAGTTCAGAGTGGCCCACTTTCATGATGCCAGGGGAATGGCGTTGACTAATTATGTAGCCTCAATTCTTGGTGGCGCCAGAGTTTTAGAGACCTCTCTGGGGCAATGTGGAGGGCAACCGGCATTTGTGGTTGATGGTGTTCCTGGCGTGGGAACAGGCCCCCTTTATACCAACTCCGATATCGTGGGCAATGCGGCCACCGAAGACGTGCTAGTCATGCTCGATGAGATGGGCATCGATGTCGGCGTCGATATCGATCGGGTGCTTCAGTTGGGCAGGGTGCTGGAATGGGTGTTAGAGCAGTCGCTTAGGCCCTACTGCACCAAGTCGGGGAGACCGATCAAGCAGCCGGTGGAGTGGTGCATACCCGAAAGGGACTTAGCTTATATACCTCCGTATGGCCCGCCAGAAGTTTACTGGGCTGACCCCTCCCGGTACAAGCCCGCTTCGGCAAGTTTCATCGCCAAGGAATTCGAGGGCCGGGAGCTCAGGTGGGATCCCTGGGAGGATAAGGTAAAAGGGGTGGAGGAAGGGTAAACGGGGCGCAAAGGGGGCGCAAAGGGGGTGGTAGCTTTCAAGCGGTAAAGGGCGAGCTGCGGAGATAAAGGGTGGCCGGTCATCGGTCCCTTCCAGAAAGGGTTTTTGAACAGTACGAGAAAGGAGGTCTCAAGGTGAGAAATTGGTTGCTAAGCTTACTGTTGGTACTCATGGGGGTTGTCCTGGCGTTCAACGCCTCCTGCGGACCGGGCGAGGGAGCAGCTAAGACCTACAAGCTTGGGTTCCTTGGCCCCCTCACCGGCCCCGGTGCGCCCTGGTATCTCCCTATGGTCTACGGAGGCGAGATAGCTGCCGAGGAGATCAACGAGACGGGAGGAATTGTGGTCGGCGGGGAGACATACATGATCCAGATAACGCCTGCCGATGACAAGGTTTCCCCCGAGGAGTCGGTGACTGCAGCTCAAAAGCTCGTGTTCGATGAGAAGGTTCAGTACATATTTGGCCCCATAGGCTCTACCTGTGCCCTGGCGGTAAGGCCTGTGACCGAGGAGAACCATGTGGCTATCTTTGCCCTTGCCGATCCGGATACTCTGGAAGTGAGCCCAGAGTATCCCTATACCTTCGCCTATCTCGAGCGTGGGGATGTCTTTGCTGGAGCTGGCTACGGGTGGCTGAAGGAGAGTCAGCCCGAGGTCAAGAGGGTCGCCACGCTCACGGTTCGCAGCACCGATGGGGAGGCTTACCATTGGAGGGCCGTGAGCGCAATAGAAGCCCAGGGCATGGAGGTTGTGGCCAGCGAATTCTATGAGTCAGGAACCATTGAGTTCAGCCCGTTTCTTACCCGCATCCTGGCGGAGGATCCCGATGTCATCGATGTCAGCCCTGCATCGGCAAGCCACGCTGGCCTCATCGTCAAACAGGCCCGGGAGATGGGCTACAATGGCCTCTGCTACAGTTCCTATCGTATGAGTGGCCGAGTCTTGGGAATGGCTGCCGGGCTGGAGAACGCCGAGGGCTTCGTCACCGTCAGCTGGCCTTTTATGCACGTGGGCACTCCCGAGCAGCGAGCTTTCTACCAGAAGTTCGTTGACAAATACGGGGAGGGGGTGTGGGATGAGACGGCGCCGCATGCCTACGACTGGGTATACTGGATAACCTCGATATTTGAAGAGGTGGATAGCTTCGATCTCGAGGTGGTGCTGCCAGCCTTGGAGGAAAGGGAATTTGAAGGGCTCACCGGGCTAAATCGGTGGGTGGGCGAGGAGGAGTTCGGCATCGCGCGCGAGAGATACCGGAGCCCCTTGTACGTCGTGGTGTTTCACGATGGGGAGTGGGAAGTGGTAGCCACCGTAGAGTACTGACCGGGGCTGCCGGGGATTACGCCGAAGGCTTTATCGTCTCTACCTCCCGTCCCACTTTCGAGAAGGGGACGCCAGAGCAGCATGCCTTCTACCAGAAGTTCGTCGATAGATATGGCGAGGATGTATGGTCGGCAACGGCCCACTCCGGCCAGAGAGATTGCAAACGGCTTAGAAGCAGCCGGCTATAGTACCTGGTATTTTGAGCGTGACACTCTAAGGCGAAACTAAGCTGAAAGGCGTCAAGCCGCAATTCAAGATTTTTGAGGGGATGAAGAGATGCGTAAACGAGCTGTTCTTATTTCGACAGTAGTTTTAGCCTTCATCCTGATCGTGATGGGGGTCGGGTGCGGGTGCGGAGCGCCGCCGGGGAAGGAAGTAACCGTCGGCAATAAGAACTTCACGGAGCAGTATATTGTCGGTGAGTTAATAAAACAGCTATTGCAGGACCGTGGCTTCACGGTCAAATTGGTATCAGCCCTCTCCACTACGAAGCTTAGGGAGGGGATGGAAGACGGCGAAATCGATATTTGCGCCGAGTATACCGGGACGGCCTGGATGCTGCTTCTTGCCCACCAGCGTGAGCCGGGGAGAGATAACAACGAGGTTTACCGCCTCACAAAGGAAGAGGAGGAGGGCAACGGCTTTATCTGGCTCAATCCCATCTGGAACAACAATACTTATGCTCTTGCTTCCTGGCCCGAGTTCGTTGAAGAGCATGGTCTACAGACACTCTCCGATCTGGCGTCGCTTTATAGGGAAAAGGAGGGGGAGATCAAGACTTCCATCGGCGAAGAATTCTCCAAGCGTCCAGACGGTCTTCCCGCCTTAGAGATGCACTACAACTTCACAATTGCTGAATCCCATCTCAGCGTTACCGCGCCTCCGGGAACTTGTCTGCAGAGTTTGGAAAAACACGAGTGCGATGTAGCAATGGTCTTCGGTACAGATGCTGCGATTCACGAGCATGGATGGTATCTATATGTGGACGACAAGGCTTTTTCCCCGCCGTACGACCTGACCCCTTATGTCCGCGAGGAAGTCCTCGCTGAGTATCCTGAAATTGCAGATATTCTCAATGAGTTGGTGGGTACTTTCCCTGGCGGAGGTGAACCTGCTACCCTTGACATAGTTGCTGAATGCCAGGACGTCTGGCAGGAACTTAACGCTAAGGTGGACATTGACAAAATGGACGCCGACGAGGTTGCACATGAGTACCTGGTCGACAAGGGCTTGATCAAGGAGTGAAGAGGTGCAGCTGAAATGAGATTGCTCCCGGGGAAGAGAATCTCTAAGTTTATATTGACTTGGATAAGCCCGCTAGGATGGCTTCTACTGATTATATGGTACGTGGTTAATCTTATGCCGGCGGGGGGAAATGTCCCACCTATAATTCACGGCATCGAAGTTAGCCCAAGTACGGTCCAAACTGGGCAGACAGCAAGCGTTCGCGTTCATGCTTCTGATCCTGATGGTGATGAAATTCACTACTTTTGGGGCTCTGCCTTGGGCCGGATACAACTCGATCGATTTCAAGATGACCAGTGCACTTATGTTGCTCCCGACCTACCCGGGGTGGATTTCGTCTGGGTCACGGCGTACGACGATAAAGGTGCAGAAGTTGAGGGTTTCGAGATTGTTACCATTGCGGAAGGTGGAACAGACTAAATCCTCCCTATTACATCTGATTTTTTGGCATAAAGGAGCTAGAACGGGCCAGATGTCATGAGAGGGAAAGGTTTCAAAGCTGGCTTGGGTGGATTGCTTGCGGTAGTCATAGCTATCACCGTGACGTTCTCAGCGTCCTGCGCACGCGCTCCCGCCACACCTGTCATCAAAATAGCCGATATGGGCTGGCAGAGCAATGTACCGGTCATCAACATAATGAAGATTATTCTGGAAGATGAGCTAGGCTATGAAGTGGTATTTGTACCCACACTCTGGGCACCAGATACTTTTGATGCCCTGGCCAAGGAACCACCGGATGTTGACATCTTTGCCGAGTGCTGGATGCCAAACGGACAACCCCTTGTGGATGAGTATGTTACAGAGAAAGGTCAGGCAGAAGTGGTCGCCACAAGCTATGTGGGTCGCCAAGGCTTTGTCGTTCCTACTTATGTCATTGAGGGAGATCCTGAGAGAGGTATCGAGCCGATGGCGCCTGACCTGCGCTCGGTCGAGCAACTGAATGACTATGTCAATTTGTTTGACCGTGACCATGACGGCAGAGGCGACTTGGTTGGAGGCCCTGAAGGGTGGATATGCACTGAGATAAATGAGTGGCAGCTGGAGAGCTGGGAGCTGAGTTATGATCAGATTATACAGGATGAGTGGATAAGCTGGAGCCAGCTAACTTCAGCATACTATGAAGGGGAGCCTATCCTATGTTACGCCTACGAGCCCACCTGGCCTACGCTTCTGTTTGGCCTCACCTGGCTTGAAACGCCGGCGTATAGTGACGAAGCCTGGGCTGACTATGAGATCTGGAAGGATTGGAAGGCAGGCATGGATGTGAACTGGGAACCTGGAATTGCATGTGGCTACCCGCCATCTGAGGTTTTGGTTGTGGTGACCGACGAGTTCAGCCAGAAGTACCCAGATGCTTACCGCTTCTTGCAAAACTGGAGCATACCTGTGGAAGACCTGACTGATCTCAGTGTCCAGATAGAGCTTCACAGGCTACCTGCGGCTTATGTAGCCTCCGAGTACATGAAGGAGCACCAAGAGCTTGTGCACCAATGGTTAGCTGGCATAGAATAAATTCATAGCAGAAAGCAAATGTGGCTGCACAAAAAGCCATTTTTTTCCCTCGCTACGCGCCCAAATGGTAGCTGGAGCCACGTAACGGGAGCAGACAGCGGGCTCTCTTTATGCTGATAGCCGTCTGCAAACGGAGACTATTATGTCGGGCCTGTTTATGGCATCGCTTCCTCCTCGGTCACCGGCTCCCAGGGGTCGGGCATGGGCATGGGGGGGACGCCTGCCTCATCCCAGGGGAGGTTGAAAAGCAGGTTGCGACGGATCGCCTTTCCTCGCTTTGGCAGCTTGTCCCAGGGTATGTGACCCCAAAGGATGGCATAGGCTATGGTGTAGCACTCCCGGTTGTTGATGCTGCCATCCACGATGACATTGACCACCGCTGGCTTTCCCCCCTCAGCCGCCCTGAACGCCCTCTCCATGGCGGGCCTTATCTGACCTGGTTCGGTGACATGCTCGCCATGGCAGCCCATCCATTCGCTTATCTTGTCATACCTCATATCGGGCAGGAACTCCCATGCCAGGGGCTGATCCTGTGCCCCCATAGCCTCCCAGCCCTTCCCGTAGTTGAGGTATTTCATTCCGGTAAACCAGCCATTGTTGTTGGTGACCACATAGACGATGGGCAGCTTATATCGGGCGGCGGTCTCCACATCGTAGCCTGCCAGCCCCTGGCCTGAATCGCCCATGAACACCACGATGGGCCTCTTACTGGCCTCGGGGTCGGCGAAGGCAGCGCCAATGGCCATGCCGATGCCATGGCCCACCCCAGCCTGCTCCCCGCAATCGATATATTGCCCGCTGTAGCGGCACTTGATGAGGGGAGGGGCAAAGCTGGATATGGTGAAGCCATCCATCACCACCCGGTTCATGCCTCCATAGAGGTCCTCGCAGGTGTCCCATACCGCCTTCGCCAGGTAGGCAAAGTGGATCGGCCTGTGGTCGCTGTACTTCTCCGCCCTTGCTCGCAGCTCCTCGTCAGACTTCTCCTGCTCCTGGCGGATGCGCTGCGTCCACTCCGCCCTCTCCGGGGGTGGCTTCAGGCCCTTGGCCTTGGCATAGTCCAGCATCTGGCTTAGCACCACCGACGGCGTCCCCACGATGGCCACCTCGGTATCCTTAAGGTAGGTCCAGATGTGCTGTGGCGACTCATTTACCTGGATGCACCTCTGCCAGGTGCCCCCATAGGCATCGAACCCCCCCACCTTCATCCCCAGGGCGATCACCAGGTCGCTTTCGGGCAGCACCCTGCTCGCGATGCGGGAGCTGATGTGGAGGGGGTGAATCTCAGGAAGTGCCCCGCGGCTTATCCTTCGTCCGCTAACCGGGACCTGGGCCAGCTCGGCGAACTCCACTAGCTGTGGGGCGCCCCCCGACATGTGGACGCCATCGGCGGCAATGATGATGGGGTTTTTGGCCTCGAAGATGAGCTTCACCGCCCTCTCGATGAGCTTGGGGTCTCCACCTACGGTCAGCGGCTCCGCGGTCTCATCCCCCCGCCACCTCTCCACATATAAAGCGCTCTCCCCAGCCAGGGTTTGAGCCCGAGGGAATATGGAGTCGAGGAAGCAGTCAACGGCAAACTCCAGGGCTACCGGACCCTTGGGCCAGAATTGGGCATCCTTGAACGCCTTGGTGATGTAACGCTTATATTCCCAGGGGAAGCGAAGCCGCCTGGTCCATTTGGTTATGTTACACAGAAGCTCCTCGGCATGGCACTCCTGCAGGGCGTATGCCCGATCGTGGTAGGATTCATGGCCCGAGAGCAGCATGACCAGCGGTGAGCAGTTCAGGTAGGCCTGCTGGATGGCGCTAACCGCATTTCCCGTGCCTGGCCCGGTGGTGGCGAAGGCAACCCCCGCCTTCCCGGTGATCTTAGCGTAGGCTTCGGCGGCATATACCCCCGACTGCTCGTGGTGAAAGCTGACCATCTTTATCCCCGCCATGCTCATCAGGTCCAACAACGCCCAGAAGTGCCCACCGTGAACGCCGAAGGCGATCTCCACTCCCTGCTCCTTAAGGGCATCAACGGCGGCCTGCGCCGGAGAGGGATAGATCTCCCTCATCCCCAAAGGTACCTCTTTTGCTTCAGTCATTCTACCTCCTTTGTGATTTGAAGGATAGCTTAATCTAACATCGCCAAAATGTCTTGTCAAGGAATCCCTGGGGCGGGCTTGACTTTTACTCGTTTATGATAATAGGCTTAGGGTGTGATGCCATTCCCACATGCACACCGATGAAATAAGGGGGTGAAAGGCGATGACCATGCCACTGGAGGGGATCAGGGTTTTGGACTGGACGTTATGGCAACAGGGACCGGTGGCCACCGTGATGCTGGCGGACCTGGGGGCGGAGGTGATCAAGATAGAGGAGCGGGTGGGTGGCGACCCGGGAAGGGGGATTTTAGCCATTGCCGGGGTAATGGCGGGGATTAGCGGAGAATGGAACTTCTACTTCGAGAATTTCAACCGCAACAAAAAGGGCATCACCCTGGATATCAGGAAGGAAAAGGGGAAGGATGTCCTCTACCGCCTGGTGGAGAAGTCCGATGTCTTCGTCCACAACTTTAGGAAGGGGGTCCCGGAGAGATTGGGGATAGACTATGAGACCCTTTCTCGCCATAATCCGCGGCTGATCTATGCCCATGCCTCTGCCTTCGGCCCCCAGGGGCCGGAGGCGGCGAAAACGGGGATGGATTTCACCTTCCAGGCGAGGGGCGGGCTGATGCACTCCATTGGGGAGCCCGGCGTTTTCCCTCAGCTGGCCCCCATAGGGGTGGCCGATGAATTGGGGGGTATCATGCTCTCTTACGCTGTGCTGGCCGCCCTCATCGCCCGGGAGCGAACTGGCGTCAGTCAGAAGGTGGAGGTCTCCGCCCTGGGCAGCCTCATCTGGCTACAGCAGCTCACCATGGGGCTGATCCTGATGCTGAAGCAGCCGCCGCCCAGGCTGGGGAGGAGGGATCAGGGGAATCCGCTGTGGAACTATTACCCCTGCCAGGATGAGCGCTGGATCATGTTGGCCATGCTCCAGTCCGATCGTTACTGGCCCGATTTCTGCCGCGTGATAGGAAGGGAGGACCTGGCAAAAGATCCAAAGTTCGAGGACATGTGGAAGAGGTCGGAGAACCATGAGGAACTCATCGATATGCTGGACCAGATCTTCATGAGTAAGCCCAGGGATGAATGGATGAGGATGCTCAAGGAGGGAGGGGACTTTATCTTCGGCCCCGTAAATAGCCTCCTGGACCTGGAGGAGGACCCGCAGGTGGTGGCCAATCAGTATATCACCACCTTCGACCATCCCACCCATGGTCCCATAAAGCTGGTGGGCATCCCCTATCACTTGAGCCAGACCCCGGGCTCTTTGAGGCTCCCTGCCCCCGAGTTCGGTCAGCATACCGAGGAGGTGCTGCTGGAGATCGGTGGCTATAGCTGGGAGGAGATCGAGAAGCTCAGGGAGGAGGAAGTGATTTGAGATGCGCATCGCCCTTATCGGGCAGGCTGCCTTTGGCGAGGCGGTAGCCAGGGCCTTTTTGGAGAAAGGTTGGCAGGTGGTGGGCATTTATGTACCTCCCGATGTCCCCGGTGCTCGCCCTGATCCCTTAAAGCAACTGGCGCTTGACCGGGGAATCCCCCTGTTTCAGCCTCGCCGAATGAGGGACCCCGGGGTCTACGAGGGCTATAAAGCCCTTTCCCCAGACCTGGGGGTGATGGCCTTCGTCACCGATATCGTGTCCCCGGCCATCCTCCGCTGCCCTCCTCTGGGCACCATTCAATACCACCCCTCGCTCCTCCCCAGGCATCGCGGAGCCAGCGCCATAAATTGGGCCATCATCAATGGAGAGGCCAGGACCGGGCTCACCATCTTCTGGCCCGACGAGGGCACCGATACCGGCCCCATCCTCCTCCAGCAGGAGGTGGAGATAGGTCCCGATGAAACCGTGGGCTCCCTCTACTTCAACAAGCTCTTCCCCTTGGGGGTGGAGGCCCTGGTGGAGGCGGTGGAGCGGGTGGAAGGGGGAAGCGCAGCCCGCATCCCTCAGGACGAATCCAGGGCTACCTATGAGCCCCCTTGCCGTGAGCAGCATGCCATCATCAATTGGTCCCAGCCGGCGCAAAGGGTATATGACCTGATTCGGGGGACAAATCCCCAGCCCGGCGCCACCACCTATATTGGGGGGGAAAAGCTGAAGATATTCGACTGCGAGCTTCGCCCCCCTCATGGGGAAGCAGCCCCAGGCGAGATCGTCGAGCTGAGGGATGAAGGCTTCCTCGTTGCCTCCGTTGGCGGTGGCATCCTGGTGAAAAGGGTGCAGCCCCCCGATTCCCCCAAGATGGCAGCATCCCAGTACGCTGCCTCTCTCAAGGTGGGCTCAAGGCTGGGGCAAACTTGACATAAAGCTGACGTTGACTTTCAAATTCGCCTCTGATAACATGGAATTGTAGAAGGAGGTAATGGTGAAAAAAGGGCTTGAATGGGCCAAGAGCCTTTATCAGGACCGCGCTCAGCGGGCCAAGGAGCTGAGGAACCATGGCAAGAAGGTGATGGGCTATATCTGCTGTTACCCCCCCACGGAGCTGATCACCGCATCTGGAATGGTGCCCTACCGCATCACGGGAACCCTGGAGCCGATAACCGAGGCCGATGCCTATCTGGAGACCCTGATGTGCCCCTATGTGCGGGCCTGCCTCGACCTGGGGGTCAAGGGTCGATACGACTTCGTGGATGGCATAATCTGGCCCCACACCTGCGATAACATCCAGAAGACCTACGATATCTGGAAGCACTATGTCCCCCACTCCTATTACCACTACCTTGATGTCCCCCACATGAGTGATCCGTCCTCCTTCGAATTCTTCGCCAAGGGGCTCGATGTGCTAAAGGAGAGCCTGGAGGAGTTCTCCGGGGTCAAGATCACCGATGAGCGCCTAACGGAGGCCATCGGGCTTCACAACCAGAACCGCGCCCTGCTCCGGGAGCTCACCTATCTCAGGAAGCCCGACCCTCCCCTCATCTCGGGGGCTGAGATGACCCAGGTGGTGCTCGCCGCCATGAGCATTCCGGTGGAGGAGGCCAACCACATGCTCCGGGAGACCATCGCTGAGGTGAAGGAAAGGAAGGATGGTCTCAAGCAGGGGTTGCGCCTGCTGGTCTATGGCAGTGAGATCGACGATATCGCCTTTATAAAACTGATGGAGGACTGCGGGGCCAACGTGGTCATCGACGACCTCTGTATCGGCACCAGACATTACTGGAAGGATGTTTCCGCCGATGGCGATCCGCTGGTGAGCCTGGCCAATCGCTATCTGGGGGATATCATGTGCCCCCGCACCTTCCGCCGCTCCCCGGGAAGTCGCCAACAGGATCTGGATAATAGATTTGGCTACATCAGGGATTTCGCCCAGGAGTTCGATGTCCAGGGGGCCATCCTCTATATAATAAGGTACTGCGATACCTTTGAGTTCGACGCCCCGGAGGTGAAGGACTACCTCCAGGAGGCGGGCATACCGGTGCTTCACCTGGAGGATGACTATAGCTTGACCAGCATCGGCGGCTTCAAGACCAGGATCCAGGCCTTCCTGGAGATGCTGGAGTAAAAGGGCAAGGAGGAAATGATGGAGCAGGAGAAGAGGCCAGAGGAGGTAAAGAAGACATCGGCAAGGAAGTGGACTGAATCTGCCAAGAAGGTGCGCGGGCTGGTGGCTAATATGTATTTGCGCGCCATTACCGAGGATAAGCCGGTGGCCTGGGTGATGTTCACCCTGTGCAACGAGCTTTTCGTTGCCATGGATGTTTTGCCTGTTTACCCTGAGAACTATGCCGGGCTCTGCGCCACAAAAAGGGTTGGCGATCCCTTCATCGACAGGGCGGAGGCCGATGGCTACTCCAACGTTACCTGTAGTTATGCCAGGATCGGCCTGGGCTATTCCGCCCTTTGGCGGGATACGGGGGAGATCCCCCCCTTCGCCCCCGATGGAGGCATGGCAAGGCCCATCATGCTGGTAGGTTCCAGCCTGGTATGCGATACCAGGTATAAATGGTTTCAGGCCTTCTCTCGATATCTGGATGTCCCCTATTACGCCTTTGATATGCCCGGTCCGCCGGCGGTCACTGCCCATCGCCCCGATGTCAGAGAGCAGTATATGAAGTATAACCTGACTCAGCTTCATGGGCTGGTGAGCTTCATGGAGGAGAGGCTGGGGAAGAAGATGGACTGGGACAAGCTGGATGAGATCGTGCGCCGTGCCGAGAAGTCCTACCGGCTATGGTACGATGCCTATATGATGGCGGGTAGGGCGGTGCCCTGTCCCTTCCCCGCTGAAGACTCCTTCCGTTGCTTCGTCCCCGCCTTCTTCATGATAGGGGAGCAGGAAGCCCTGGACTTCTATCAGGGGCTTTACGATGAGATCAAGTACAAGGTGGATAACAAGATAGGCAGCCTCCCCGAGGAGAGGTATCGCCTGCTGTGGGGAGGCGGGCTGCCTCCATGGCATACCATGGGCATCTTCAACTATGTGGAGGACCGGGGGGCGCTCTTCGTCTTTCAATCGGTCTATCTACCCTTGAACCCCGCGGATATTCCCGACAGGATCACCAATCCCCTGGAGCGCCTGGTCTACTCGCGATATGAGATGGGCATCAGGCGAGCCGAGCATGATAGAAAGCTGGGCCTCTTTGGCGCGTGCAACTTCGTGGGCCTGGGCAATCCCTTGCTCTTCGTGGACGAGTTTAAGGTGGATGGTGTGGTGATGCACTGGCTCCGCTCCTGCCGCGGCGCCACCATCGGCCAGATCTATCAGAAGAGACTTCTGGCGGAGCGCTCCAACTTGCCCGTCCTTTTTGTGGAAAGCGACATGTGTGATATTCGGGACTACTTCGAGGCTGACTGGAAGATGAAGTTTGACGCCTTCCTCGAGACCCTGGAGACCAGGAAAAGGGCAGGGGCATAAGGGCAAAATCTGGAAAGTGGGAGCACATAGCCAGGGCGTTCCCCTGGCTATGTAATGTGAGAAGGGGAACGAGATGTACTTTGCTGGGGTTGATATTGGCTCTACCATGACCAAGGTGGTGATCATGGATGAGGAGGTCATCGCCTCGGTCATCGGTCCCACCGGCGCTGAGCACCGCCGCCTTGCCAATAGGGTGATGGAGGAGGTGCTCAGGCAGGTGAACCTGCCCTTCGATGAGATATCCTACGTGGTAGCCACCGGCTATGGCAGGATCAATGTCCCCTTTGCCGACCGGCAGATCACCGAGATAACCTGCCATGCCCGGGGGGTGTATAGCCTGTTTCCCACGGTGCGCACCGCCATCGACATCGGGGGGCAGGATGCCAAGGGGATCAAGATCTCCAATGGCAAGGTGGTGGGCTTCGTGATGAACGATAAGTGCGCTGCGGGAACGGGTAGATTCCTCGAGGTCATTGCCGATGCCCTGGGGGTTAGGCTGGAGGAGATGGGGGAGCTCTCCATGAACTCCAGGAACAGGGCCAAGATCAGCAGCACCTGCACCATCTTTGCTGAGCAGGAGGTGGTATCCCGCATCTCCGAAGGGGTGTCCATCGAGGATATATTGGCCGGCCTTCACGAGGCCATTGCCAGCAGGGTATACCGCATGGCGGAGAGGCTGAAGATAGAGCCTGATGTGGTGCTTACCGGGGGGGTGGCCAAAAATATAGGTGTGGTCAAGGCCATGGAGGAGCAGATAGGTTTCCCCCTCCTCATCCCTCAGGAGCCCCTGCTCACCGGGGCTATCGGGGCTGCCCTGCTGGGCAAGGAGCTCACCCTGAAGGCCGTGGAGGGCGGGAAGCCCGTAGAAAGGGGGACTCGCCGCCTTGAAGAGGCCACCTTCTTCGAGTAGGCGGGGGTATTTGGTTTATGGCGTTCTTTGCTGGGATTGACGTTGGCTCGGTAACCACCAAGGCAGTCATCGTCGCCGATGGCGAGCTTGGGGTTTATCATGTCGCCCCATCGGGGGCGAACTACAGGTTGGCGGCCCAGAAGGTCATGGAGGAGGCTTTGGCTAAGGCGGGGCTTGCCCTCGATGATTTGGCTTACATCGTGGCCACCGGCTATGGGGCAGCTAACGCCGATTTTGCCGCCCAGCAGGTCACCGACATATCCTGCTGCGCCAGGGGGGTAAATCGCCTCTTCCCCCAGGTGAGAACGGTCATCGAGATTGGGGGGCAGGCAAGCCGGATAATTCGGGTGAATGCCGAGGGTAGGGCCACCAATTTTGTGGTTAGCGAGAGGTGCGCCGCAGGAAGCGGTCGCTTCTTGCAGGTCATCGCTCGCGTCCTCCAGATAGACCTGGAGGATGTGGGCCCGCTATCCCTCAAGGCGAAAAATCCGGTTACCTATACCACAGGTTGCGCCGTCTTCGGGGAATCAGAGGCCATATCCCGGGTGGCGGAGGGTACCCCCAAGGAGGACATCTTGGCTGGGGTGCATAACGCCCTCGCCGCCAAGATCTCCAACCTCCTGGAAAGGGTGGGCTTGGAGGAGGAATGCGCCATAACCGGCGGTGGCGCCCTGGATGTGGGACTTATCATGAGGGTGGAGCAGAGGCTGGGGGTTCATCTGCTGGTGCCTCCTCAGCCTCAGATCACCGCCGCCTTGGGTGCGGCACTATTGGCTGAGGAGAGGTCCCCCATCTCGCCAGCTTAGGCCACCAGCGTGCCGCCATCGACGAATAGGGCAAACCCCGGTTATATACTCCGCAGCATCAGAGGCCAAAAATAGCACCGCCTTTGCCACATCCTCAGCGCTGCCCAGGCGTCCCCAGGGTATCCTGGGGGTGAAAACGGCAACCGGGTCCAGGCCCAGCCCTTCCATCGGCCCTCTAACCCCCGGGGTATCGATAAATCCAGGGCCCACGGCATTTACATTTATCTTATGCCTGGCCAGTTCCCGGGCAAAGCTCCTGGTGAGCATGATCACCGCTGCCTTGCTCGCCTCGTAGTGGAGCAATCCCGATATGAAAGGCTGCACCCCCTCAAAGGAGGCCACGTTTACCATCTTGCCCCCCTTCCCCCGCTTCACCATCTCCATCCCCACCTCCCGGGAGCAGAGAAAAACCCCCTTGGCGTTGACCGCCTGCACCCTGTCCCAGTCCTGCTCCTCAATTTCGAGGGCTGAAGGCTTTGCCGGATAAATGCCCGCATTGTTCACCAGGATGTCCACCCTGCCAAAACTTTCCAGGGTAGCCTGGACCATCCGCCGCACATCCGCCGCCCGGCTCACATCGGCCTGGAGGGCGAGGGCCTTTCGCCCCAGCGCCTCAATACCTTGAGCCACCTCTTGTGCCCCCTCCAGGTTGAGGTCGGCGATGGCTACATCAGCCCCTGCCTGGGCCAACATCAAGGCAATGGCTCGCCCGATCCCCTGGGAGCCCCCGGTTACCAGGGCCACCTTATCCTCGAGGTCAAGCAGTTTCTCCACGCTATCGCTCATCATCACCCCCTTTGGCAAGATACTAAAGGATATCCCAATTACGGGAGATGTCAAGGAAGCCAGCTTGTCCCTGCCTTCCTTTTGTGCTAGACTTCCTCAAGGAAGGGGGCAAATGAAGGGTCGCGTCTTTTCCGGAGCCAGACCAACGGGAAGGCAGCACATTGGCAATTACCTGGGTGCTATCCAGAATTACGTCAAGCTCCAGCAGGACTATGAATGTATCTACTGCGCGGTGGATATTCACGCCCTAACCACCCTTGAGGGCACCGAAAACCTGAAGGAAAACATCAGGGAGATGATGCTCGACTGGCTGGCAGCCGGTCTTGACCCGGAGAAGAGCATCCTCTTTGTCCAGTCCCACGTGCCTCAGGTGATGGAGCTTCACACCCTGTTGAGCATGGTCACCCCGCTTGGCTGGCTGACCAGGGTTGCCACCTTCAAGGAGAAGGCCAGGATGCAGCCCCACAATATAAATTACGGGCTGGTGGGCTATCCGGTGCTGATGACGGCGGACATCGTCCTGTATAAGGCGGATACCGTGCCGGTGGGACAGGACCAGTTGCCCCATCTGGAGCTGGCCAGGGAGATCGCGCGCAGGTTTAACTACACATTTGGCGATACCTTCCCTGAACCGCAGGCCCTTCTCAGCGATTTCCCCGCAGTTATCGGGCTGGATGGGGTAAACAAGATGAGCAAGAGCCTGGATAATCATATTGAGCTTGCCGCCACCCCTGAGGAGACCGGGGAACGGATAATGACTGCCTTCACCGATCCCGCCCGCAAATACCGCAGCGACCCCGGCCACCCCGAGATATGCAATGTATGGCGGTTACATCACTTTTACAACCCCAATCAGGTGGAGAACATCGCCGCCGAATGTCGAGGCGCTCTCCGCGGTTGCGTGGAATGCAAGGAGCAACTGGCCCAGGGCATCAATGCCGCCCTGGCGCCCTTCCGCCAGCGGAGGGCAGAGCTGGCTGCCCGGCCTCAATATGTGGAGGAGGTCCTTGCCGATGGCGCTCGTCGCGCCCACGGCATCGCCACGGAGACCATAAGGGAAGTCAAAGAGAGGATGGGGCTCATCTAGGATGGTTCAGTTGCCTGTGGCCAGGAGCGGACGGGCAGCCCTTGAGGTGGCGACCCAGGCAGCGAAGGATGCGGGAGGGATAATCAGGGCCCACTTCCATGGCGAAAGGCATGTGGAGTATAAGGGGAGGAGCGACATCGTCACCGATGTTGACCTCCTGGCTGAGAAGGCGATTATTTCACTTCTCAGGGAAGAATACCCCGGCTTCGGCATCATCAGCGAGGAGTCGGAGGAAATCGCTGCCGACTCGGGCTATACCTGGATCATCGATCCCCTGGATGGCACCCGCAACTTCGTCTATGGTATCCCCCACTTTTGCGTCTCCATTGCTCTGGCCCGGGGTGATGAGGTGCTCCTGGGCGTCATCTACGACCCGTTGCGCGGGGAGTTCTTTCGTGCTGAAAAGGGGAAGGGCGCCTTCCTCGACGATGCGCCCATCTCCGTCTCGGCAAAAGCGACGGTCCAGGGCTCCCTTGTCGGCTTCGACATGGGATATGAAGCCGAGAGGGGTAGGGAGGTGCTGGAGGTGGCCAGCGCCCTCTGGCCCGGGATTCACAGCGTGAGGGTTATGGGCTCCGCTGCCCTGGGGCTTGCCTATGCCGCCTGCGGGCGGCTCGACATCTACCTTCACCTCTCCTTATTCCCCTGGGACCTGGCCGCCGGCATGCTGCTGGTCACCGAGGCTGGGGGCAAGGTCAGCGAGATCGATGGCAAGCCGGTCTCCATCCGCAGCAAGAAGGTCATCGCCACCAGCAAACCGATCCATGAGGACTTTATGGGGCGGGTCAGGGGCGGTTAGGAGCTCAACCCCTTCCCCACCCTCCCCACCAGCCAGCCTTTGAGCAGGTGGTGTAGCTCCTGATGGCACTCCCTGAGGAAGTGCCCTGAGTCCTGGTAGATAACCAGCTCCTTGGGCTCCCTGGCCCATTCATGGATTTGATGAGAGCATCTGACCGGGAGGTTGCGGTCCCTCGTCCCATGAATGAGGAGCAGCGGCTTTGGCGCCAGCCTGTCCACAAGCTGTGCCCCGAAGGTCTGGCTTGAGAGCCCCACCACTGCCTTCACCTCCGGGCTCAGCGTCCCTGCCATGATGGCCACCGCAGCGCCGAAGGAGTGCCCCACAAGGGCAACCCTATCTATCTTGAGCCCCTTCAGGAAGTGAATCCCCACCAGGACATCGAGGATGCATTCGTCGAAATCTCCGGGAAAGCGATAATGGAGGCGCAGCGAACTTGTGCTTTCCTGAACAAGCTCATCGCCTAAGGACGAAAAAATGCCAAAGGAGGGGCCATCGAAGCCGCCAAGGGCGCCGCAAACCCAGATCACCCCACCGCTATTGCCCTCCAGGTGATGGAGGATGCATTCGATGTCGCCCCGCGAGGTGTTGAGGATGATGTGGCTTTTGTTGCCTGCCATGGGCAAGGTCTGAACCCCTTGCAGGGCGAGAACGATGCGGGCAGCATTCATCGACCCCTTTTCCACCTCTATTTCCTTACCATCTCATATCTCAAGATATCCAGGAACCAGTATCCCTCTCTCAGTTCCTGCCTGCTATCGGTTATCTCAATTCGCTTCTGGAAAAGGGGGCCATTGGTGACAAAGGTATGGTATTCGCCCTTCTCGCCACAGATATGGATATCGAGCGCGCCAAGCTCTTTTATGAATCTACGGTTCACCTTCCGCCCCAGCCAATTTTGATCGAAGAACTCGGCCTTGGCGGTGACCACCACCGCCTCAAAGCCGGCATCTACGAAGCTGGTGAGGACGCGCTCTGGCTCATCGCCCCAAAGGGGCATTATGGGTGTCACTCCCAGTTCGTCACAGACCCTCTCTATCCAGTCCCGGTGTTCCTGAAGGTCGATGTCCCCGAATACCACCCCGCCGACCCCCTTTTGCTTCAGTTCCGCCACGGCGTCTTTGAATCCCCCTTCGTAGCTATCCCAGGTAACCTCCCTTTGAACGATGGGTATTCCCATCGCCTCTGCCTGTGCCACCAGTAGCCTTTGGTCCAGGCCGTGGCTCATGCTTTTTCGAACATCTCGATTGATAAAATTCAAAAGAAAGCAGGCTTGGAAACCACTGAGCATTGCCCTATAGAGCGAAAAACAGCTCTCCTTTCCTCCGCTCCAGGAAATGGCAACCAGTGGCTTCATCTGGCTTGATGCCTCTTGACGAACCTCGCCATCCTCTCCAGGGCCTCCTCGATCTCCACAAGCGAGGTGGCATAGCAGCAGCGGATATACCCCTCTCCGCACTGGCCGAAGGTAGAGCCGGGTACAACTGCCACCTTATCCTCCAGCAGCAGCCTCTCGGCGAACTCCTCCGATGATAGCCCGGTGCCCTTTATCGAGGGGAAGGTGTAGAAGGCCCCCCTGGGCTCAAAGCAGGTGAGCCCGATATCGTTTAGCCCCTTAACCATGATGCGGCGTCGCTGGTCGTACTCCGCCACCATCTGCTCAACATCGGCATCGCCCGCCCTGAGCGCTTCCAGGGCCGCCATCTGTCCCATCGTCGGTGCGCACATCATGGTGTACTGGTGAATCTTCATCATCGCCTCGATGATCTCCTCCCTGGCCGCGGCGTAGCCGATCCTCCACCCGGTCATGGCATATGCCTTGGAGAAGCCACTGAGGAGGATGGTGCGCTCCTTCATCCCGGGCAGGGAGGCAAAGCAGGTATGCTCCACCCCATATACCAGTCGGTCATATACCTCGTCGGAGATCACCAGCAGGTTATGCCGCTGCGCCACCTGGGCTATCTTCACCAGTTCCTCCCTGTCCATCACCGCCCCGGTGGGGTTATTGGGGTAGCCGAGAAGGATGGCCTTTGTCTTTGGGGTTATCCTCTTCTCGATGTCCTGGGCTCTAACCCTGAAGTCGTTTTCGATATTGGTGGGCACGGGAACGAATACCCCTCCGGCAAGCACGGTGCAGGGTACATAGGAGACATAGCTGGGGTCGTGGATGATGACCTCGTCCCCGGGGTCCAGGACCGCCCTCAGCGCCAGGTCAATCCCCTCGCTGACGCCAACGGTGATCAGCAGCTCACGGTGCGGGTCGTAGGAAATGCCATAGCGACCCGCAAGGTAGCTGGCAAGCTCCTCTCTGAGCTCCAGAAGCCCATAGTTTGAGGTGTAGGAGGTATATCCCCGCTCCAGGGAATATATCCCCGCCTCGCGGATGCGCCACGGGGTGACGAAGTCTGGCTCGCCAACCCCCAGAGAGATGACGCCCTCCATGGAGGCCAGGAGGTCAAAGAACCTCCTGATCCCCGATGGGGAGACCTCTCTAACCCGCCGTGAGATGGGACTTCCTTCTGGATTCAATATGGAACCTCCTAAGGCATAAGTGGCACCCGCTTCGGTCGCTCCTCAACTCCAAGGATCTCTCCATCCTCCTTATATCGCTTGAGCAGGAAGTGGGTCACCGTCCCCTGAACCGATTCCAGGGGGGCGAGCTTCTGGGATACGAAGCCAGCGACCTCCTGCATGGTGCTGCCCACCACCAGCACCGCCAGGTCATAGGTGCCCGAGACCAGATAGACGGAGCGCGCTTCAGGGAAGCGGTAGATCCTCTCGGCGATGGCATCAAATCCCACATCCCGTTGCGGGACTACCTTGACCTCCACCAAAGCCCAGACCTGCTCCTCCCCCACCCTGTCCCAGTTGATCACCGTCTTATATTTCAGGATGGTGCGGTCGCCCTCCGCCTTCTTGATCGCCCTCTTTACCTGGGAAAGGGATTTGCCGGTCCTGGTGGCGATCTGCTGTGGGGTGGTTCGGGCGTCCCTCTCCAGGATTCTGAGAATCTCCTTCATAGATACCCCCTTATACTATCTCGATAATAGACCACTCGTCCTGCCCCTCATGGTAGCAAAGTTCAAAGAGCCTGTCATCTTTGGTCTTCACCACGAAATGCTTTTCGCCCGGTTCCTGCCACTCTTTTTCGACCTCCTTTACTTCATACTTCTCATCCTGCCACACGAACGAGGCAGGACGGTCAGCGTAAACCCGACCGGAGTAGCAGGTGACTTGGACTGGTTTATCGGACTCCATTTCAAAATACAAATAGCCTCCTTTTCACCGTCTTGAGCTACTAAGTATTAAACCATCTAGAGTAGCTTTCATCTACTGCATAGCCGTTATCCACTATTTGCACCACAAGACGAGTATGTTTATCCCATGGCATAGTGAGATACATCGTTACAGTCATGCCACAATCAGGCGCTAGGTCAAGGAGTGCGCTTTCTTCTGCATTCCAAAGCATACCGCCGCCAGCATCAAACCCCGCACGGATATAAACATCATATGCAGTTTCAGTTCCCCGATTCTCTACAGTCACGATGAGCTCCACATAGTTACCTTCAGTCGTTGCTTCCCAATCATGAGTTAGGATCGGCACTGGAACAATATCGTAAATATGAGCAGCTTCACCTTGAAATTTCGGAGGAAGCTCACCAATTTGCCATCCCTGTCCTGTTGTTTCGAGATAGAAGTATTTCTTACCGTTATGTTCCCAGTAGGTTCCATCAATTCCTTCTCCCCCTAATATTCCCACTGCCCAATGGCCAGGTAAAGATAACAAGACAACCCCATAGCCCATTTCATGCAAGATTGCAGCCATCAATATAGAAGTATCCTCGCAATCTCCTCCATTGTCTACCAATGTCTCGATGGGATACCTTGGGTATTCGTCGTAGGGTGTGGTAACGCTATCCGATGTGTATGGAAGGCTTTGCACAAAGGAGACAGCGAAGTTGACGGTCTCCCACTCATCAAAACCCTCACTTATGGCGGCTTCTTCTATCTCCTCGACCAACATCTCTAAGTGAGAATCATCTTCTGGATGCGTGACATAGACTGAGTAATCCTCGGTAGGCGGTCTCGGCATCTCCCTATAGTAATCGTATAACGCTCTTGGTAAGTTTAATGTCCATGTCCACTCAGTGCCAGCGTACCGCCAGTCATATTGCATCGTAATTATGTCTGAAGATTCAGGGGGCTCTTGAACTATTTTAACGGGTTTTGGTGTAGGCGTTGCTCCTGACCTGTCCAAGAATGCATCCCAGAAGTCCTCCCAATCCCCTCTGCATCCCGCGCAGGCGAATGTAGACACCAGCAAGATGCCCAAGATCAAGATTGCCAGAATTCCTTTGGCTTTCGTCATCCCTCGTCCCTAAATCTCTGGTCTCCTCTTTTGCCACCCCGTTGCCTGCTCGTAGGCGAAGCCAATGCGGAGCAGCGTCTCCTCTGAAAAGGGCTTACCTATGATCTGCATCCCCACCGGAAGCCCGTCGGAAAAGCCGGCGGGGACGGAGAGGCCGGGGATGCCGGCGATGTTTATGGGCAGGGTGCACACATCGCTCAAATACATCTGAAGCGGGTCGTCCACCTTCTCCCCGATCTTGAAGGGGACGGTGGGCGAGGTGGGGGTGATCAGGGCATCGAAGCGCTCAAAGGCGTCCTCGAACTCCCTTCTGATCAGGGTGCGCACCTTGGAAGCCTTGAGGTAATAGGCATCGTAGTAGCCGGCGGACAGGGCATAGGCGCCCAGGATGATGCGCCGCTTCACCTCGGGGCCAAAGCCAAATTCTCTGGTCTTCTCCATGGCATCCCACATGCTCTCCGCCTCTTGATAGGAGAAGCCATATTTAACCCCATCGTAGCGGGCGAGGTTGGCCATTGCCTCCGAGGGGGCGATGATATAGTAGGCGGCCAGGGCGTATTTGGTATGGGGCAGGGAGACCTCCCAGTCCACCTCCGCCCCCAGCTCCTCCAGCTTCCCGATGGCGGTGCGCATCACCACCTCCACCCCCTTTTCCATCCCCTCCACGAAGTATTCTCTGGGAACGCCGAGGCGAAGTCCCCGAAGGTCGGGGACGAGGGATTTGGTATAGTCGGGAACGGGATAGTTCGCCGAGGTGGAGTCCCTGGGGTCGTAGCCGGCGATGATGTTCATCACCAGGGCCGAGTCGGTGACGTCCTTGGTCATGGAGCCGATCTGGTCCAGGGAGCTGGCGAAGGCCACCAGTCCGTAACGGCTCACCCTGCCGTAGGTGGGCTTGAAGCCAACGATGCTGCAGAATCCCGCTGGCTGGCGGATGCTGCCCCCGGTATCGGAGCCCAGGGCATAGATGGCCTCGCCCACGGCCACTCCCACCGCTGAGCCTCCGCTGGAGCCACCGGGGACCCGATCCAGCCCCCAGGGGTTGTGGGTGGGGAAAAGGGCTGAGTTCTCCGTGGAGGAGCCCATGGCGAACTCATCCATATTCGCCTTCCCCACCATCACCAGCCCCGCCTCCTTCAGCCTTTCCACCACCATGGCATCGTAGGGGGGAACGAAATTATCCAGCATCCTCGAGGAGCAGGTGGTTCTTATCCCCTTGGTGCACATATTGTCCTTGATCAGTGCCGGAACGCCGGTTAGCGGGGTAAGATCGCCAGCTCGAATTCGCTCGTCTGCCTGCTCCGCCTGGTGGCGGGCCAGCCCCTCGGTCACCGTAACCAGGGCATGAACCTTTTCATCCACCTGGGCGATCCTTTCCAGGATGGCCTTGGTCAGCTCAACGGAGGAAAGCTCCCTATCCTTGAGGAGCTGGTGAGCCTGGTGAATGGTGAGGTGGTGAAGGTTCATCTTCGCCCTCCCTACTCCAGCACCGCCCTCACCCTGAAGCATCCCTCCTCCTTGCGGGGGGCGTTTTCCAGTATCTCGCCCTGGGGGAAGGAGGGTGCTACCTCATCCTCGCCGAGCACGTTCTCCAGGGGGGTGGGGTAGGCGGTGGGGGGAACATCGCTGGTGTCAACCTGCTGTAGCACCTCAAAATTCTCCAGGATATTGGAGAGCTGTCCCCTGAATTTCTCCATCTCCTCCGCGGAGAGCCCCAATCGGGCAAGGAGGGCGATATGATTTACTTCCTCACGACTTAGCTTCATCCTTCACCTTTCGAGCGCGATTGCCGATTATAGCACCTAAATCCTAGCACAAGCAACCCAAAAAGGACATTGCCACCCATCTCCAAAAGGGTTATAATTTTTCAGTGCGGAAAGGGGAGATTATATGGAGGGGGTGAAAGAATGGGCCAGAGGATATTCGAGATCGAACATCAGCCTGGAGAGCAGTTTGTGCTCCGCTTCAGGCCCTATGCCCTTTGCTGGCTGCCGGAGGAAACGAGGAGCCATATATTTGGGGCGCGAAAGGAGATGCTCCTTGCCCTGAGAAGCATCATCGATCGAGCCATCGAGCGGGTGGAGGAAAGGGAGAAGAGCGAGGCGAAGTCGAGGACCAATATCGAGATCGAGTGAGAAAAGGGGGATGATCTATGCAGCGCTATGGCGTGGAGCAGATCCGAAATGTCGTCCTGCTTTCCCATGGCGGCTCGGGGAAGACATCGCTCTCCGAGGCAATGCTGTTCGGTTCGGGGGCGATCACCCGCCTGGGCAGGGTGGACCATGGCAATACCACCTCGGACTATGATCCCGAGGAGATAAAGCGAAAGATCAGCATTTACCTCTCCCTCATTCCCGTTGAGTGGAAGGGGTTTAGGGTGAACATCATCGATACCCCGGGCTATGCCGACTTCCTCAGCGAGGTAAAGTCAGCGGTGCGCGTTGCCGATGGGGCCATCATCGTCGTTTGTGCTGCTTCCGGCGTTGAGGTGGGGACTGAGCTGGTGTGGAGATATGCCGAGGAACAAAAAATCCCCCGTCTTATCTTTATCAACAAGATGGATCGGGAAAATGCCGATTTCTTCAAGACCCTGGGGGAGCTTCAGGCCCATTTTGAGAAGAGATGCCTCCCCATAGGGCTTCCCATCGGGGCGGAGCGGGATTTTAAGGGCGTGGTCGATCTCACCCAGATGAAAGCCTATACCGGTACTCAGTGGCAAGAAGGGGAGATCCCCGAAGAGTTCAAGGGCCGGGCGGAGGAATTCAGGGAGAAGCTGGTGGAGGCGGTGGCCGAAACCGATGATGAGCTTATCGCCAAATATCTGGAGGGGGAGGAGCTCACCGCGGAGGAGATGTGGAGGGGGCTGAGGGCGGCCACCCTTGGCGGGCAGGCGGTGCCCATCTTGGTGGGCTCCGCCTTGGAGAACGTGGGCGCGGGGAGGCTGTTGGATGCCATGTGTGATTTCCTCCCCTCACCCCGGGATGGTGACCAGATCAAGGCCATAAATCGGGCAACCCGTGAGGAGGAAACAATCAACCCCGACCCCACTGCCCCCCTGTCTGCCGTGGTATTCAAGACCAGTGCCGACCCCTATGTGGGAAAGCTCACCTACCTCCGGGTGTACTCCGGCACCATTCACAGCGACTCCTCGGTGTGGAATAGCACCAAAGATCGGGCGGAGAGGATCGGGCAGCTCTACGTCTTGAGGGGCAAATCTCAGGAGCCGGTGCCCCAGCTTATCGCTGGTGATATTGGGGCAGTGGCTAAGCTGGCCGAGACCTCCACCGGGGATACCCTCTGTCATCGAGACCATCCCCTGGTACTGCCCGCCATGGAGTTTCCTTCGCCTGTGCTCAGCGTTGCCGTTCACCCAAAGACCAAGGCAGACCTGGATAAGATGGGGACAGCACTGGCAAGGCTCACTGAAGAGGACCTCTCCCTTAAGGTCTACCGGGAGACAGATACTATGGAGACCATCCTTTCCGGGATGGGGGAAGCTCAGCTTGAGGTGGCTGCTGAGAAGATGCAGCGCAAGTTCGGCGTCGATGTCAGGATGGAGGTTCCCAAGGTCCCCTATAAGGAGACCATCACTGTGGCGACGAAGGCGGAGTACAAGCATAAAAAGCAAACCGGGGGACATGGACAGTACGGGCATGTCTTCCTGTCGCTGGAGCCACTGCCCCGGGGACAGGGCTATGAGTTTGGCGATAGGGTGGTGGGCGGCGTGGTGCCCAAGAACTACATCCCGGCAGTGGAAAAGGGGGTGACGGAGGCCATAAACGAAGGGGTATTGGCCAGTTATCCCGTTGTCGATATAAAGGTAACCCTCTATGACGGCAGCTATCACTCCGTGGACTCCTCGGACATATCCTTCAAGATCGCCGGTGCCCACGCCTTGAGGAAGGGACTCTCGCAAGGGCAGCCTGTGCTCTTGGAACCGATAATGAACATGCGGATCACAGTGCCCGAGGGCTTTACCGGCGATGTCATTGGCGACCTCAACAGCAAGCGGGCCAGGGTGCAGGGGATGAACCCCCAAGATGGTTTGAACGTTATCGAGGCTCAGGCACCCATGGCTGAGGTGCTTCGCTACGCCATAGACCTGAGGTCGATGACCCAGGGCAGGGGAAGCTACCAGATGGAGTTCAGCCATTACGAGGAGGTGCCGCCCCATGTTGCCCAGAAGATCAGCGCTGAGAGGGGGAAGGCCTAGCGATAGCTACCACCAACAGATGCAAAAGAAGAGGCTGCCCAACTTGGGCAGCCTCCTTGCATTTCTCCAAGGCCTCTTCAGCCAGAGACCAGCTTCTTTAGCTTCTCGGTGAAGGCGGGGAGTACCTTCTTGTAGTCCCCCACCACCCCGAAGCGAGCCTCCTTGAAGATGTTGGCCTCGGGGTCCTTGTTTATGGCAATGATGTTCTTGGCGCCCGAGCAGCCCGACATGTGCTGGCTGGAGCCAGATAAAGCAACGGCAATATACAGGGTGGGACCGACGATCTTTCCGGTGAGCCCGACCTGAAGGGAAGCTGGAACCCATCCATTATCGCAGGGTGGCCGGGTAGCCCCTACCGCCCCTCCCAGGACCTTGGCCAGCGCCTCCAGATCCTGGAAGGCCTCGGCGCTGCCCATCCCTCGACCGCCACAGATCACCACGTCGGCATCCTCGAGCTTGATCCCCACCACCTCCTCCTTCACCTTTTCCAAAACCTCTGTCCTGATCATTGAGGGGTCCAGCCCCGACTCGATGTTTATCACCTCGCCCTTGCGGGAATCGTCTCTGGGCAGGGGCTCCAGCGCCTTTGACCTCACGGTGGCCATCTGGGGGCGGGTCTCACAGCAATAAACCCCCCGGGCATTCCCCCCATAGACCGGCCTCGTCCCCAGCAATAGCTTTGATTCGGGGTCGATGCTAAGCTCCACGCAGTCCATGGAGACCGCGGTATCCAGCCTGAAGGCCAGCCTGGGAGCAAGGTCGCGCCCTATGGCTGTCTGGCCCAAAAGCAGGATGTTGGGTGAAACCTGCTTAACCACCTTTTCCATCACCGCCACATAGCTATCGGTCCTATAATTGGCAAGCAGCGGGTCATCAATCACATACACCTTTTCTGCGCCAAAGGCGATGGCCTCCTGGGCAAGTTCCGCGATGCCGCTACCCATCAAAACGGCAGAGAGCTCCTCCCCCAGGGCATCGGCCAGTGCCCGTCCACCGCCAAGTAACTCCATGGTAATGGGGGCGAGCTTCCCTTCCACCACCTCGCCAACTACCATTACCCCTTTGTTTTCCGCCATCGGTTACCTCCTTATAAGCCTGGTTATACCAGCTTTGCCTCTCTTAGTTTCAGCGCCAGATTTGCCGCTGCCTCCTCGGGGCTTTCGCCCTCGATGATCTCGCACTTCGCCTCCTTGACCGGGGCGAACAGCTTGACCAGCTTGGTGCGTGCCCCGGCGGCGCCCAGCTGGGAGGTCTCGGCACCGATGTCCTGGGCAGTCCAGGTGGGAACCTCCTTCCTCGCTGCCGCCATGATCCCCTTGAGCTTTGGATAGCGGGGCTCGCCCAGCTCATTGCTTACTGTGATCAGTACCGGGGTAGAAACTTCGATCACCTCGTAGCCATCAGCCACTACCCTCTCCAACCTTACCTTTCCATCCACCATTTCCACCTTCTGGGCCACGGTTACGCTGGGTATGCCCAAGAACTCGGCGATGCCAAGGCCCACCTGACCTACATCCCAGTCTGCAGCTTGCCTGCCGCAAAATATGAGGTCGTATTCCCCTATCTTTTTGATCGCCATGGCTAAGGCATAGGCTGTGGAGCGGCTGTCAGCGCCCTCGAAGGCTGGGTCCTGAAGCAGGATCAGCTCGTCAGCGCCCATGGCCAAGGGCTTCCTGATCACGTCCATAACGAAGTCCTTGCCCAGGCTGAGCACGCTGATCTTGCCCCCATGCGCATCCTTGACCCTTAGCGCCGCCTCCACCGCCTGTTCGTCAAAGGGGCTGACCACCTGTGATACCCCAGCGCCGGCGACAACCTTCTTTGCCGCCTCGTCCACCTTGAAACTGCCCGCTGGTGCCTCTGGATCTGCTATCTGTTTCACGCAAACGACCATATTGGGCATCGCTATCCCCCTTTCTAAAGCTTGATAATTACCCCATTCCTTCCCCGGCCAGCCAAGCGTAAAATTTATCACGCTGGAGATGGGATGTCAAGGGAGCTCGACCGGCCTATGCTGCCACGTCATATGCCTGGTATTCCCCGAAGACACCCCGCAACACGTCACAGATCTCCCCGATAGTGGCGTCGGCCTTTACCGCCGCCAGTATGGGGGGAATGAGATTGGCCTTTTCATCCTTGGCCTCTTCATTGAGTCGCCTCAGGCTTGCCTTTACCTGCCCGTTATCTCGCTCCCTCTTCACCTGGGCCAGCTTTCTTAGCTGCTTCTCCTCTGCCTCCGCCCTCTTTTTGGGGTCATAGGGGTGTTCCACCAGCCTCGAGGTGAGCACCTCCAGCTCCTGCTCACCGGTGAAACGGTTTACGCCAACGATCACCCTCTCCCCGGTCTCTATCTGCCGCTGATATTCATAGGCGCTCCTGGCGATCTCCCGCTGCATATGACCGTTCTCGATGGCGGCGACCGCACCACCCATGGCATCGATGCGGTGGATGATCTCCCAGGCCTCCTCCTCTATCTGGTCGGTCAACGTCTCCACATAATAGGAGCCCGCCAGGGGGTCGATCACCTCGTTTAGCTTGCACTCGTACTCAAGGATTCTCCTGGCATCCGCTTGAAGCTGGTAAGCCTCAACGCTATGCCCCAGCCCCAGGGGCTCATCGTAGCGTGGCCTGACATCGCCACCGCCGCCGGATAGGGCAGAAGCCACACCCCCGATGACGGAGCGGGTTAGATTACTGAGGGGGCGCTGCAGGGTGGTGCTCACGTTTCCAATGCCGGCCCGGGTATTGGCGCGCAGTATCCAGCTTCGGGGGTTTTTGGCCCCAAATCTCTCCCCCATGATCTTGGCCCACATCCGCCGCGACGCCCGATGAAGCGCAATCTCGGCGAAGAAATGCATGCTTCCGCCAAAGTTGAGGAAGCTGAGCCGAGGGACAAAGGCATCCACATCAAGCCCGGCATCTATCCCCAGCTTTACATAAGAGATGGCATTGGAGAAGGTAAATCCCAGAACCTGAGCACCGGTAGCCCCCGCCTCCCTCAGGTGATAGCCACAGATGCTTACGGTGTTCATCAGCGGCATGTGCTCGGTGCAGTAGGTGATGGTGTCCCTAATCATCCTCATCGATGGCTGGGGAGGGAAGATGTAGGTGCCTCGGGCCACAAACTCCTTTAGGATATCGTTCTGGGGGGTTCCCCTCAGCTTATGTATGGCAATCCCCCTCTGCTGTGCCAGGGCAATGTACATTGCCAGGATAACATTACAGGGGGCGTTAATGGTGAAGTTAGAGGCTATCCTATCCAGGTCATCATCGCCCGCGAAGGCCTCATAGATAACCTCAAAATCCCGCAGCGTGTCCACCGCCACCCCTACCTTGCCCACCTCCCCCCGAGCCATGGGGTGGTCCGAATCATAGCCACATTGGGTGGGAAGGTCGAAGGCGATATTGGGGCCGCCAACCCGGTGGTGCCGCGCCATATACTGGTAGAAATCCCTGGTATCCTCGGCGGTGCCATAGCCGGAATAGTCGCCAGCCCGAACCAGCCCGCCACCGCTCACCGCATAGCCCGCTCCGCTAACCCCGGGCACCGAGGAGGGATAGATGTCGGCGGTGAAGGGATACCCCCCGGGAAATCCCACCTTCTCCAGGAAATCGAAGTGCTTCACATCGGCAGGGGTGTAGAATCTTCTGCCTTCCTTGACCCCAAATCTCTCCAGGGAGCGCTTCAGGGTCCCTTCCTGCCACTGCTTCCTCCTCCTCTCTACCTGCCCTATCCTGTCCTGCCGAAACATCTTCACCTCGGAGAATGGGCCCGTCGGGATAAACTCTATCATCACCCTTGCCCCATGTCAAGGAAAGGCCAAATTTTAGTTGATTAAGTTAGGCATCCTTTTGAAATGTCGCTGCTCTTGACATTCTAGCCTAAATTATGATAAACTATAAACTCTCGCCCAAAAAAGGTGAAATCTTACCAATAAAGTCGAAAATATTCAATAATGGATTTAGGGGGTCAATTGCGGTGGAAAATTTGATGACGGCCAAGGAGGCAGCAGAATACCTCAGGTTGAACTACATGACGGTTTACAAGCTGGCTCAGAAGGGCAAGATTCCCGCCACCAAAGTAGGGGGGAATTGGCGGTTCAAGAAGGACATCCTCGATGATTGGCTGACGAAGCAGGCCGTCTCTATAGAGGGGGTGGTGCTGGTTGTGGATGACGACCCCAGGGTGAGGGAGACCCTCAGGGATATCATTTCGGGGCAGGGTTATAAGGTGGTTACTGTGGCGACGGGGGAGGAGGCCTTGGAGGAGGTGGATAAGCGGCACTTCGACCTGGTTTTTCTGGACCTGATGCTGCCCGGCATTAGCGGGTCGGAGGCCTTTGCTGCCATAAAGGAGAAGGATAAGAGGACGGTAGTGGTCATCGTCACCGGTTATGGCGATGAACCCGTAGCCATGGAGGCGATGTCCTTAGGGCCTTTGTTTCTGATTAGAAAGCCGTTCCGGGTAGAGGACGTGATCGAGGCTCTAAATGTGGCCATCAAGATAAGACGCTGAAACAAAGGGAGAAAGAGTGAGGGCGCTGGTCGCTGGAATCTTAAGCTTTCTCATCATCTACCTCTTTGACTGGGCCTCCATAAAGAGGGTCCCCGGTGGCAAGCAGGCGATAGCCTTTTTGTTTCTTGATGTGCTTTATGTATCCGTTCGGGATCGCTTTTTCTTCCCCAGGATGTTCCCCGATTATCCCCAATACCAGAGGCAAACGCCGATGCTGATTCCCACCAGGGAAAGCATTAGTGCCTGCTTCAGCACGTTAAAGGCAAGGGAGGCCTTAAGATGAAGGTGAGCACCGCCACGGAGCTGCTGCAGAAGGGAAAGACCGAGGACATCTGGCAGAAGTACTGTGGCTTCATCGACTTCAGCATAGAGGAATTCATGGAAATCCAGAGGCATCTACTGCTGGAACAGCTGGGGCTGCTGGCAAATTGCGAGCTGGGGCAGAGGATGATGGGGGATGCTAGGCCCACCACCGTGGAGGAGTTTCGCCTCAAGGTTCCCCTGACCAGCTATGAGGACTATGCCCCTTACCTTTTGAAAAAGAGGGGGGACGTTTTGCCCGAGAAGCCCCTTCTCTGGCAGCGGACCGCGGGGAGGTATCCGGAGTACCGCTTCAAATGGGTTCCGGTCACCGAAAGGCTCTTCAGGGAGACAGGGGCATACCTGGTTTCCTGGGCAGTCTTCTGCAGCTGCCGGGAGAGGGGTGACATCAATTTTAAGGACCACGATAAGGTCCTCTATGGCATGGCTCCTCCCCCATATACCACCGGTGCCTTGGCGCGGGTTGTTCCTGAGGAGTTCAAGCTGGATTTTCTTCCCCCCATGGAGAAGGCGGAGAGGATGCCATCTCGAAGAAGGATGGATCTGGGCGTCTCCTTAGCGCTCGCTGAAGGGTTGGACTTCGTTTTCGCCCTCTCCGGCGTGTTGGTGGGTCTAGGACAGCGGATCAGCGATGCAGCACGGGTTCTCGACCTTTCCTATGTTGCCTCTAGCCCCGGGGCGTGGCCTCGGGTGGCAAAGGCACTCCTCAAGAGCAGGCTGGCAAGGCGCCCGCTGCTTCCCAGGGACCTGTGGACGCTGAAGGGGCTGGCTTGCACTGGCGGTGACACCGCGGTCTACCGGGATAGGATAAAATACTACTGGGGAAGAGAACCCCTGGAGGTCTATGGTGCTGCCGAGGTGGGCATCTTTGCCCTGCAGGCCTGGAACTATAAGGATATGACCTTCGTACCTACCACTGCCTTCCTGGAGTTCATCCCCGAGGAGGAGCACCTGAGGCTCAAGGCGGACCCCGCTTATCGGCCGCGCACCCTGCTCCTTGATGAGGTGGAGGCGGGGCAGAGATATGAGCTGGTTCTTACCAGCCTCCAGGGTGGGCCCTTTGTTAGATATAGGATTGGCGATATGATAAGGGTAAATTCGCTACGCGATGAGGAGCTGGGGATAGACCTCCCCCAGATAGCAGTCGATAACCGAGTTGATGGGCTCATCGGTATCGGTGGTTATGCCCGCCTTGGCGAAAAGGCTATCGAGCGGGCCATTGAGGACACCGAGCTTGCCTGTGAGGGATGGACAGCGAGGAAGGAGGTTATTGGGGGTGAGCCTGTAGTCCACGTTTACATCGAGCTGAGGGACGGGGAGCTGACCGCTGAGGAGGCAAGGCTTGCCATTCATCGCAGCCTAAAAAGGCTCAATCATGACTATGCCGCCATGGAAGACGTGCTCGGTTTTCAGCCTGCAACGCGAGTGACCCTGCTTCCACAGGGGGCATTTGAAAGGTATAGGGCACAGGGGGGAGATTCGCCGCCGCGGATAGATGCCTCGGATGAGGTCATAAGCCGGCTTTTGGGGTTAGACAAGGAGGGAGGTTTCGGTGGTCCTCAACGCTAGCACGCTGATTCCCTTAGCCGCTCTCCTCGGTTTCCTGGTGCTCATAGCGCTGGTGGCCCAGCAGAGCTTGAGGAGGAGGATCAACCTGCTCTTCGTCTGGTATACCTTTACCTTGATGGTCTGGGCCTTTTGCTTCTTCATGTTGTACGCCAATATCCCCTTGATGAGCGCCTCCTTCTGGAGCAATATTCTGGTCGTCCCCGTCATGTTCGGCGCTGTGGCCTTCTTTCATTTTGTCCGCGTTTTCCTCCGGAAATCGGAGCCCGTTTCATGGCTTTCCTTGGGTTATGGGCTCTGCTTACTATTTGCCATTGTCGCTGCCCTGGGATATGCCGTTGAGGGGGGCTATCATACCCCGGGGACTTACCATTTCGATTTTGGCATCGCTACCTATATTATGACCCCCATTGCCCTTGCCTTCGTCGGTGCGGCGATCTTCAATTTGGTGCGGGCATTTGTCAGCACCAAAGACCCCTTTGCTCGCAACCGGGTTATCTACCCGTTAGCCGGTGTGCTTATCGCTATCCCGCTCACCATGACAAACTTCATCCCCGGGTGGAGGTGGTTCCCTGCTGGCCACATGGGCAACCTGATCCAAGCCTGCCTGCTTGCCTATGCCATCCTCATGTACCGGCTGGTGGATGTGAGCATCGTGCTGCGGCGGGGCTTCGTTTATTCCATGCTTACCGCCTTCGTTTTGGGCCTCTTCCTGGTGGTGGCCTTCATCGTTCAGGCAGCCTTCCACGCTCAAGCCGGTCAAAGCTTCTGGATCTCAGCGGTGGTCATGGCGATCATCATCACCGCGGTTTTCCAGCCGACTTATCGCTACATTCAGCGGCGGGTGGACCTTCTTTTCCAGCGGGAGACCTATGAGTACCGGCGCACCCTGCTTGCCTCCAGCCAGAAGATGAGCGCCGTTTTGGATGTGGATGAGTTGGCTGAGTGGCTGGTGGCTGATCTCATGTGGACCATGAAGGCGGCAAAGGCGGGACTCTTCCTCTTGGATAAGGAAACCCAGCAATACATGCCGAGGGCGCTTAGGGGGTATGATAATTCCGGGGTGGGCCGGATCCACTTCAAGGGCGATAACCCGGTGGTGATACGCCTGGCTGAGGGGAACAGCTGTCTAACTGCTGAGGACATGGACCGCATCCCCCAGCTTCGCAGCCTGTGGAAATCGGAGCGAGGGCAGCTGGGCAAGCTGGAAACGGAGGTCCTGGTTCCGCTGAAGGTAAAGGATACCCTTATTGGCGTGGTGGTTCTGGGCCCCAAGCGCTCTAAGGAGCGTTATTCCTTCGATGATCTGGAGCTCCTGCTCACCGTGGCCAACCAGGCGGCGGTGGCCCTGGAGAACGCCCGGCTCTATGAGGAGAGCCAGCTTAGGGCAGAGCGGCTTAAGGAATCGGAGGAGAAATACAGGGTTCTGGTGGAGGACATGAACGATGGCTATGCGGTGGTTCGGGGGGATCGCGTCCTTTTCGTCAATAAGAGAAGTGCTGAGGTCATTGGAAGACCTGCCGAGGAGATCGTGGGGCAGAGTTTCTGGCGGGTCATCGCCCCCGAGTCCATGGAGACAGTGAAGCAGCTTTATGAAGCGACCATGGCTGGGGAGACGGCGCCGGAGACGATGGAATTCACCCTCACCGCAGAAGACGGGACCAGATTACCCCTGGAGGTCAGATTTAAGGAGATCCTGTATGAGGGCAAACCTGCCTATTCCCTGATCATGAGGGATGTCTCGGCGAGAAAGAAGGCTGAGGAGGAGAAGGAGCGGCGCAGCCGGGAGATGGCTGCCCTCAGCGCCATCGCCTCCACGGTGAGCCGGACCCTGGACCTGGACGAGCTGCTGAACAATACCCTGGACAAGGTGCTGGAGCTGATGGGGGTGGAGGTGGGGGGGATATTACATCTCGATGCCTCGGGCAGGAGGCTCACCCTTCGCAGCTATCGGGGGATATCCGAGCAAATGGCTGGTGACTTCGTCGTAATAGAACTGGATGAGGAGGAGGTGGAGCGAGCGCGGCGGTGGGTGGAGCCCACCGTGGACATGGCGCGGGTTTTGAATGAGGAGAACCGGGCCAGGGTGGCTGCGGCTATACAGAAGGAAGGGCTTCAGATGTTCACCATGGTGCCTATTAGGGCAAAGAGGGAACCCTACGGGGCTTTGGCCATCGGCAGCCATGATCGCCGTGAGCTCACCCCAGAGGAGGTGCATTTGCTGGGCTCCATCGCTAACCAGATAGCGGTGGGCATAGAGAACGCCAGGCTTTACCAGGGGGCTAAAGAAACGGCGGAGCAGCAGGCGGTGATGGCTGAGGTAACCAGGATCCTCAGCTCCAGCCTGGATATCAGCCAGGTTTATCAGGCGTTTACCGCAGAGATTAAGAAGCTGATCGATTTCGACCAGGCCAGCATCAATTTGGTGGAGGGGCAGAGCATAAAGGTCCTTGCCCTGTCCCAGGATGCGCCCACCGGGGTGGAGGTAGGGGGCACGCTCCCGCTTAGGGGGTCAGGCACCGAATGGCTGGTGCTCAACAAGAAGGCTCACATTGAGGCAGACCTGGAAAAGGAGCATTGTTTTTCCTCGGACGACCGTCTTATTGCCGAGGGATTCAGGTCTACAATACGCCTCCCCTTGATAGCCAAGGATAGAGCCTTTGGCACCTTCAACCTCAGAAGCCGCCGCCCCCATGCCTTCGGGCGGGAAGAGTTAGAGGTCTTGGAGCAGATCGTGGGCCAATTAGCCATCGCCATTGAGAATGCCACCCTATTTAACACGGTGAAGGGCCACGAGGAGCAGCTGGAGAAGGCCTACGAAGAGCTTAAGGCAGCACATGATTACATGGTGCAGTCAGAGCGGTTGAGGGCTTTGGGTGAGATGGCTGGTGGTGTAGCCCACGACTTCAACAACATCCTGGCCATCATCCTGGGCAGGACTCAGCTGGCTTTGGAGGATACAGGAGACGCCATGGTGAAGAGGAGCCTTGATATCATCGAACGGACCGCTGTTGATGGGGCAAAGACGGTGCGTCGCCTTCAGGACTTCGCCAGGGTGAGGGTGGATCGGGAATTGGAACGGGTTGACCTCAACGAACTGGTGAAGGGTGCCCTGCTTATGGTGGAGCCACGCCGGGCGGAGCGGCAGGTAACGGGGAGGGTGGAGATCGGCATCAGTGCTGACCTGGATAAGGTTCCCCCGGTGGAGGGAAACCCGGCGGAGTTGAGGGAGGCGCTGATGAACATCATGTTCAATGCCATGGACGCCATGCCTGAGGGGGGCAAGATCACCGTTAAGAGCGAGCAGCAGGATGGCTGGGTTGTTCTTTCCATAAGCGACACTGGCATTGGCATGTCTGAGGAGGTGAAGCGCAGGGCGTTCGATCCCTTCTTCAGCACCAAGGGTGCCGACGGGCTGGGTCTAGGGCTTAGCGTGACCTACGGCATTATCACCAGGCATGGGGGGAACATCGATGTGGACACCAGCCCGGGGAGGGGTTCCACCTTCTATATCAGGCTCCCCGTAGCCAGGGGCGCTCGGAGGCGGGTGCGCGCCAATAATAATAACGCCCATGCCATCAAGAACGCCAGAATACTCCTCGCCGATGACGACCCGGAGGTGGCTGAGGTTCTTGAGCTGATGCTGGGCCAGCTAGGTCACCGGGTAACGGTGGCTAGCAGTGGCCAGGAGGCTCTCACCGCCTTTTCCCCGGGGGACTACGACATGGTGATCACCGACCTGGGGATGCCTGACATCTCGGGGCGTGATGTGGCTAGGGCGATCAAGGATATAGAGCCCCAGATTCCGGTGCTGCTGGTCACCGGCTGGGGGGTTCAGCTAGACCCGCGGGAGATGAAGGAGATGGGCATTGATGGGGTGATTGCCAAGCCCTTTAGCAAAGATACCCTTTCGGCACAGATAGCAACGCTACAGGTTGCCAAGCAAAGGAGGGTTGGGAAACATGAAAGCGCAGCGGATTCTGGTCGTTGACGATGAACCTTTCGCCCGGGAGATGATGCAGGAGATCCTGGAGCGAGAGGGCTACCAGGTGGTGGCGTTGGGCAGCGCTCAGGAGGCGCTGCACCAGGGGGGGGAGGAGCCCTTCGACCTGCTCCTTGCCGACATCGTGATGCCCCAGATGGGGGGTCTGGAGCTGGTCAGGGAATTCCAGGAGATAAGCCCTGATACCGTTCCCCTGCTGATCACGGGTTATGCCAGCATCGAAACGGCTCAGGCAGCGATGCGGCAGGGGGTTTATGACTACATCGTCAAGCCCTTTGAGAAGTCCGAGCTTTGCGCCGCGGTGACCAAGGCATTGCGCCGCAGGAGGATCATCGAGGAGGACGCTCGTCTCAAGGAGCTGTTGGGGATATATAAGGTGAGCCAGTCCATGGTCACCAGCAAGGAGCAGCGGGAGGTGCTGGAATCCGTCCTCGGCGTGGCGGTCCACCAGACAAGGTGCAGCGGCGGCGCCATTCTCCTCTTCGATGCCTCGGGTAAGGGGCTGATGATCGCATCTGCCCTGGGGGCATGGGAGCCTGCTGCCAGGGTGGCCAATGCCATACTGGAGGTAGGAGTGGAGCCCTGGATTGCGGGGATGGACAAGCCCTTGCTCTTCACCGATGAGGAGGGACATCCCCTGTTTTCCGTGGCTGGCCATTGGTTTCCCGATAGGGAACCGCTGACCACCAAGGCAAAGGGCGTGGAGATGTTGCTCCTTCCCATAAAGAGCGAGGATAGGGTCTTTGGCCTGTTACAGGTTTTCAGGGAGGGGGAGGGGGAGCTACTTACCCGGAGCGATCTGGAGCTGTTGACCATCCTCGCCACCCAGGCGGGGGCTTCGATAAAGAGCCGCCAGCTTTTCTCCGAGCTGGAGGAGAGCTGTGTTGGTGTCCTGCAGTCCCTGGCCTCCTTGGTTGACCGGAGGGGTTTCTACACCCAGGGTCATATGGAAAGGGTAGCTGAAATGAGCGAGAAGCTGGGGCTGAGGCTGGGTCTTGGCGAGGAAGAGATAAAGACGCTGAAAACGGGGGCCAGCCTTCACGATATCGGGCGCATCGGCGTCAGCGAGAGCATTCTCAACATGCCCGGTGAGCTCACGGCAAAGGAGTGGGAGCTCATCAAACTTCACCCCATAATTGGCGATGAGGTGCTGAGCCCGTTGCGGCCGCTGGCGGATGTTCGCTATATTGTAAGGCATCACCACGAGCGCCTTGATGCAAGTGGCTATCCCGATGGCCTTTCCGGGGAGGAGATAACCCCGGTCCTAGGGGTGGTTTCGCTGTGCGATGCCTACGATGCCATGACCTCGCCCCGCCCTTGGCGCCCTGCCCTTCCTCGGGACGAAGCCATCACCATCTTGCTCCAGGAGAGGGAAACGAAGTTCGATTCCCAGATAACGGAGACCTTTGTGGGCATGCTGAACGAGGAGTAATCCGCTAAAGCAGCGAGGGTATGTCCTTGGAGGCGTCTGCGATCTCCTTGAGCTTCTGCTCCGCTTCCTTCTCTCTCTGCCTTATCATGGGGATGGAGTCCTTCAATTTGTAATAGAACCCCCTCACCCTTTCCACGTCGCTGAGCTGGGAAAGGACGAGGGTTACACTGACCCCTCCCTTTTCCCTGGGGTAATCGCCGCTTCTGATGAGCGCCTCCTCCGCCAACTCCTTCAAATAATCGCCGATCTCCTTGACGATATCCAGATTCATTTCCTTTGAGGGAGCGGAGAGCAGATAAAGGGCGCTTCCGGCATCCTTTGGCCGGCAGCCAACGGAGAGCTCGCTCAACGCCTCATCCATTGCCTCGATCCCCTTGTGGGTCTCGGTTCCCTTTTTGCGGAAGTGGCGTCTCCTTTCGAAGGGGAACCGGAACAGCGGTAGTGGAGACATGCCGTGGCCGATCACCGTCCATCCACCCAGGGTCTGGATGATATCGCCGGCATCAATTATCCTGGCCCCGATGTGCTTTCTCTTCTTCTCCTCGCCAGCGCAGAGAAGATTGTAGAAGGGCTCCACTATCTGCTGATTGATCATCTGCATATTGCCGATGAGGCTTGCGTCCTTCCTCACGTACCGTTGATTGTCCATCAGGAAAACAGCATCTGCCACCTCGTATATGGTTTTAAGGCAGGTGGCGGTATTGTAAAAGCACCTTTCCTCGGTGTTTTCCTCGTGTTCAAAGGGGAGGACAACCAGGGCGTAGACCGGCTTGTCGAGGTACCTCTCCTTGATGGCCTCGGTAAGTACGGGAAGCCCCCCGGAGCCGGTCCCCCCGGCGGCGGCGGCAATGAGGAGGAAGGCATCGGTCTCCCAGAATCGCTTCGTCGTTCTTATGGCATCGACGACCTTATCGCTTCCCTCCCTGGCTATCTCGGCACCCAGCTCGTTTATCTTGCCCACGCCATGACCGCCGGTCTTTCGTCCCCCGAGCATGATTCGATGCTGGAAATCGCTGCGTACCGCCCTCAGTCCGGAAAGGTCAGCCTCATCGGTGTTTACGGCAAAGGTGCCGGTTATTATCTCCAGCCCTCGCTGACATGACGCCCTTTTGCCGATGAGGGCAAACTCGTCGGCGATTCTCCCTCCGCACTGCCCCAGTCCCACCACAACTAACTTCATTTTCCACCTCCTTTTCCTCGCAGAAAGCCAAGATTTCCACCAATGGCTTTGGCTACCTCAACTTATAAAGGATACACCTCCTCCCTGTCAAGCCCGATTGAAAACATATTATCGCAAAACCTCCCCCACGTCAAGGAAGGCGAAAATGGTACCTTTACCCCCCTCCCTTTGTGCTATAATCTTGCTTGCTCTAGGGGGTGTTTCGATGGAATTTCGAAGGGAAATGAAAAGCATGGAGCTCCTGAGCCCTCTAGCCGGGTTTGAAAGGGAGCTTAAATGGGTGGAGTACCGGGAGGACCCGTTGACCGCATGCCAGAGCAGGATAAATGTGGCCAGGGTGGGAAGGGAGAGGCAGGCGCAAGTGGGGGTGGACCTCACTGGGGTGATAGAGGGGACGAGGGGGGATTGCCTTTTCTGCCCCCACAACATCGAGCAGAGGACGCCCCGATTCCCCCCCGAGCTCTATCCCCAGGGCAGGATAAAGAGGGGGGAGTGCCTCGTCTTCCCCAACCTGTTTCCCTTCGCCCAGTACCACGCCGTGGGAACCTTAACCCGGGAGCACTTTTTGGATCTGGATGAGTTCACCCCTGAAATGCTGGTGGATAATATCATGGCATCAAGGGATTTCATAGCCTTGGTGCACCAAAGGGACCAGGGGGCGAAATGGCCGATGTGGATATGGAATCATCTGCCCCCCAGCGCCGCCAGCATAATACATCCCCATGTTCAGATACTGGTGGATGAAGCGCCTTCCCCGGAGCTGAGCAGGCTCTTGAGGAGGAGCGAGGAATATTTTGCCGCCCGGGGCAGGAACTACTGGCAGGATCTGGTGGAGGAGGAGAGGGAGCTGGGCCAGAGGTACATCGCGGAGAACGATTCGCTGGCTGTCCTGGCAAGCTATGCCCCCAGAGGGAATCGGGAGGTTCAGCTAATATTCAAGGGGCTGAGCAACCTCGCCGATCTGGGGGAGGGGCAGGCAATGGATTTTGCCACCTCGGTGGTGAAAATACTGCGCTGCTATAAGGGGATGGGGGTGAACTCCTTCAACCTGATCACCTATTCTGCACCCTCTGGGGAGAGGCTGGACTATTATTGGCTCAGCGCCAGGATGATCTCCCGCCCCTTCTTCCAGCCCTTCTACACCAACGATACCGGCTTCATGGAGAGGTTTCACGATATCTGGGTGATCGAAACCCTGCCTGAGGATGTGGCCGCCCAGCTGAGGAAGGGCTTTTGAGCTATCACTTCCCCTTCCATACTGGGGGTCTGCGCTCCACAAAGGCCCTCGCCCCCTCTATCATGTCCTCGCTGTTAAGGGCAGGAGCTGCAATCTCCCATCCTTCTTGCGTCTGGCCCAGGGTGGGGGGCAGGCTCTTATACACCACCTCTTTGGTGGCCCTCACTGCCAGGGGGGCATTCTGGCACAGCCGTTGGGCAAAGGCAGCGGCCGCTGGCATGAGCTCCTCAGCGGGGACCACCCGGTGGACGAATCCGATCTCATAGGCCCTTTGGGCGCTGATGCGCTCCCCGGTGAGCAGCATCTCCAAAGCCAGCCCCAGGGTCATATGGTGGATTACATGGGCTACGGGGATAGCGGGCACCCCCACCGTAACCTCCGATATGGCGAACTGGGCATCCTGGCTGGCGATCCTGAAATCGCATTCCATGGCCAGAACGAAGCCCCCGGCTAGGGCATGCCCCCTGACGGCGGCAATGGTTGGCTTCCACACCCCCAGAGAGGTGGGACGGGTACCCCTGGTCTGTTCCCCCTCCTTGAAGAAAGTCCCCTGAGCGGCCCGCTCCTTCAGGTCAAGCCCGGCGCAGAACGTCGGTCCCGCCCCGCTGAGGATGGCTACCCAGGCATCGTCATCATCGCGGAATCTTATCCACGCCTTCTCCAGTTCCTCCAGGAGCTCATAGCTGAGGGCGTTCCTCGCCTCGGGGCGATTCAGGGTGATATAGGCGATCCTTTCCTTCCTCTCGTAGAGCAGCACGGGCATGATGACCCCCTTTCCTCCATCGGCTTTATAGGCCCTGAAGGGCCTGAAAGTATTTCCCCTCCGTCTTTATTGCCGGAGCGAATACCATCTCCACGCGGTGCATCTCCTTGATGGATAGGGCGCCGCACATCCCCATGGCGGTGCGCAGCGCCCCGGTGAGGTTTTGCGTACCTTCGGTGACCGATGCTGGCCCGAAGAGGATCTGCTGCAGGGGGCTGGTGGTGCCCGTCTTGATCCGTGTCCCCCGGGGCAGGGCGGGATGGGGATGGGCCATCCCCCAGTGGCTGCCCCTTCCCGGAGCCTCCTCGGCCTGGGCCAGGATGGAGCCCAGCATCACGGCGTCGGCGCCGGAGGCAATGGCCTTACACAGGTCGCCACCGGTGCGGATGCCTCCATCGGTGATTATGGCAACGTATCTCCCCGTCTCGCGCAGGTATTGCTCCCGGGCAGCGGCGCAATCCATGGTGGCCGTCAGTTGAGGAACGCCTACCCCCAGCACCTCCCTGGTGGTGCAGGCAGCCCCCGGCCCCACGCCCACCAGTATCCCGGAAACCCCTTCCCGCATCAGGGCAAGGGCGACGCTCTGGGTTACACAGTTGCCCACGATGATGGGAGCGGGCATTACCTGGCATAGCTCGGAGAAGACCAGCCCGCGATAGCTTTTGGATATGTGGCGAGCGGTGGTCACCGTGGATTGCACCACCAGGATATCGATCCCCGCCTCCGCGGTGAGGGGGGCAAAGCGCTTGGTGTTCTGGGGGGTAACCGAGGCAGCACAGATAGCCCCCTGGCCCTTGATCTCCGTTATTCGGTCGCCGATGAGGTTCTCCTTTATCGGCGCGGAGTAGATCTTCTGCATCAAGGGGGTGATCTCCTCATCGGGGGCGTCGGAGATCTCGGCCAAGACCGAGTCGGCATCCTGATAGCGGGTGTGCACCCCCTCCAGGTTGAGCACTGCCAGCCCGCCTAGCTGGCTCAGCAGGACGGCAAAGCGGGGGTCTACCACGGCATCCATGGCCGAGGCCAGGATGGGGATGGAGAAGGTGAAGCCTCCCACGGTGAAATCGATGTTCACCTGCTCCGGGTTGATGGTGACATCTCCAGGAACCAGCGCCACCTCATCAAAGCTGTAACAACGCCTCAGCTCGTTGGACCGTGGGGCAACCATGCTATCCCTCCTCTTCCCTCGATGTAACAGAAAATATAGCAGAGGGAGAAGCCTTAAGTCAATGGAGGTGGACGGGTGGAGTTCAATTAATATATAATGGTTCGCCTCAAGGAGGATAGATGCCCACCCTTTATATCGTGGCCACCCCGATAGGCAATCTGGAGGACATCTCGCTGCGCGCCCTTCGCATTCTGGGCCAGGTGGCGCTCATTGCCGCCGAGGATACCAGAAAGACGAGGCGCCTCCTCGCCGCCTATGGCATCAAAAAGCCCCTCACCAGCTACCATGAGCATAACAAGAGGCAAAAGCTTCCCCATATCCTGGATCGCCTGAGGTTCGAGGATGTGGCCCTGGTTTCCGAGGCAGGGATGCCGGGGATAAGCGACCCCGGCTACGAGCTGGTGGTGGCTGCCACCCAGCGGGGAATTCCCGTTGTGCCCATCCCCGGGCCATCGGTTCTGGTCACTGCCCTGGCCATCTCTGGCCTCCCCAGCGATCAATTCATTTACCTGGGCTTCCTCCCCCGCCGCAAGGGGCAGCGTCTCCGTTTTCTCGAACAAATTGCTGAGGAGGAGAGAACGCTCTTGGCTTTTGAGGCGCCCCATCGGCTTCTCTCTAGCTTAGGGGATATCTTGCATGTCCTGGGGGATAGGAGGATCGCAGTATGCCGCGAGCTGACCAAAATCCATGAGGAGGTTTTCAGGGGGAGGGTCAGCCAGGCGATAGAGCACTTTTCCCAGCCAAGGGGGGAATTTACCCTGGTCATCGAGGGCAAGAGGGGTAAAGCCTATTCCGTTGAGGAAGCGGAAAGGCAGCTACGCGTATTCTATGAAAAAGGGGCCTCCGCCAGGGAGGCCATCTCCCAGGTGGCGGAGGCGACGGGGGCATCAAAGAAGGAGCTCTATCGGCTTTGGCTTAAGCTGGGCTAGCTTTTGTATTTTCGTCCTAGATTGTGATAGAATAAACGAGCGTTACGGCTATGAGTGAGCGCATCTTTATCGGGGTAGCCTGGCCCTATGCCAATGGTTCCCTTCATCTGGGTCATATCGCCGGTGCCTATCTTCCAGCGGACATCTTCGCCCGCTACCATCGCCTCAAGGGGAATGAGGTGCTTATGGTCTCGGGCTCCGACCAGCATGGTACTCCGATAACCTTGCGCGCTGAGCAGGAGGGGAAGAAGCCCCAACAGATCACCGCCATCTATCATGAGGAATTCCTTGGGTGCTGGCAAAAGCTGGGCATCTCCTTCGACCGGTTCACCACCACCGGCACCCAGAACCATCACCAGCTGGCTCAGCATTTCTTCCTCACCCTGCTGGAGAAGGGCTATATCTATAAGGACACCATGGCCCTGCTTTACTGCCCCCGTTGCCGCCGTTTCCTCCCCGATCGCTACGTGGAGGGGACCTGTCCCTACTGCCATTCCCCGGGGGTGAGGGGGGACCAGTGCGATGTGTGCGGCAAGCCTCTAAATCCCCTGGATCTCATCGATCCCCATTGCCGGATATGCGCTGCCCTCCCCGAGGTCAGGGAATCGGAGCACTTCTTCCTCAGGCTTAGCGCCTTCAACCAGGAACTCCTGGAGTGGGTGAAGGGAAACACCCACTGGAAGCAGAACGTGTTGAACTTCACCATTAACCTGCTCACCGAGGGACTGAAAGACCGTGCCATCACCCGGGATATAGAATGGGGCATCCCGGTGCCGGTGCCTGGCTTCGATGAGAAGAGGATATATGTATGGTTTGAGGCGGTGATCGGCTATCTCTCGGCGAGCAAGGAGTGGGCAAATTCCGTTGGCGATGAGCAGAGGTGGCGCGATTTCTGGCAGGGGGATGCCAGGTCCTATTACTTCATCGGGAAGGACAATATCCCCTTCCATACCATTATCTGGCCGGCGATGCTCATGGGCTATGGAGGGCTCAACCTACCCTATGATGTGCCCGCCAACGAGTTCCTCACCCTTGAGGGCAGGCCCCTTTCCACCAGTCGCAACTGGGCGGTTTGGCTCCCCGATTATCTGGAGCGCTATGACCCCGACCCGTTGCGCTACTTCCTCTCGGCGAACATGCCGGAGAGCGGGGATACCGATTTTTCATGGCGGGAGTTTTTGCGGCGCAATAACGATGAGCTGGTTGCCACCTATGGGAATCTGGTTCACCGGGTACTCACCCTCACCTATCGCAGCTTTGAGGGAAGGGTTCCCCCTCCCGGCGAGCTGGATGAGAGGAGCAAGGCCCTGCTGGGGAAGGCGGAGGATGCCCTGGCCACCGTCGATGGGCTGCTCTATCGCTGTCGCTTCAGGGAGGCGATGAGGACTGCCATGTCCCTGGCGCAGGAGGCCAATCGCTATCTCGATGAGAAGTCCCCATGGAAGAGGATGAACGAGGAAAGTGCCACCACCCTGTACACCGCCCTGCTGGTGATCTCAAACCTGAAGACCCTTTTCTATCCCTTCCTTCCCTTTAGCTCCCAGAAACTTCATCGGCTGCTTGGATTTGAGGGGCAGGTGGAGGATGGTGGCTGGACCCCTGCTGAGCTGCCTGCTGGTCAAAGGCTAGCCCCGCCTGAGCCCCTTTTCGCCAAATTGGAGGAGGAAATAGAGGCCCGGGAAACGGCTAAGCTGCGGGGTAGCCGGGGCTAGCGGGAAAGGAGACCGTGGATATCTCTTCTATCTACGAGCCGATCGGGGAAGGCATGGCCCAGGTGGAGGAGTGCCTAAAGGAAATGGCTAAGGCTGACCTCCCCTGGGTGGGGGAGCCGCTGGAGTATGTGCTGGAGAGCGGTGGCAAGCGAATTCGCCCGGCGCTGACCCTTCTCTCGGGCAAGTTCTACCACTACAATCCAGAGCTCTTGGTTCCCATGGCTGCCGCCGTGGAGCTGTTCCACACCGCCACCCTGGTTCACGACGATGCGGTGGACAGGTCCTTGGTGCGCCGCGGCAAACCCACGGTCAACGCCCTTTTGGGGGAGGGGGTGGCCATCCTCCTGGGGGACTACCTTTTCGCCACCTCATCGCGGCTGGTTTCCGGCACCGGCAATCTCAAGGTGGTGAACCTTTTCGCCGAAACGCTGGTCGCCATATCCAGCGGGCAATTGAGGCAGTTTGTGAGCGCCTACGACTGGCGGCAGGAACGGCAGGAGTATTATCAACAGATCGAGAGCAAGACCGCCTCCCTATTCTCCGCAGCCGCCGAATCGGGGGCGATCTTGAGCGATGCCCCCCAGAAGGCGGTAGCGGGCCTCAGCACCTATGGGCGTAATCTGGGCATGGCCTTCCAGATCGTGGATGACATCCTTGATTTCATTGCCGAGGAGGAGGAGCTGGGGAAGCCCGTGGGAAGCGACCTGCTTCAGGGGACGCTTACCCTGCCCGCCATCCTGCTCATGGAGCAGCACCCCGCCGATCCGGTGATAAAGGAGATATTCCAGAATAGGGAGGATAAGGCTGGGGTGGAGCGGGTTATCCAGATGGTGCGCCAGTCCCCGGTGGTGGCGGAGTGCTATCGAATTGCCGAGGGCTTTTGTGCCGAGGCCTGTCGTGCCCTGGATGGGCTGCCAGAGAATGCCTGCCGCAGGTCGCTGCTTGACCTTGCCGACTATATCATCGAGCGCCGGAGGTAAACTAGCCCTCCCTCCTCAGCCGGTCGAGAAACTCCACTGACTTCACCTGTCGCTCCAAGATATATCTGATGTAGTGGCGCATCAGCTGCTCCAGCTCCCTGCCCAGCTCGGCGCTTATTTTCAGCTTGTGCACTTTTGCATATTCCTGGTCTTGCAGAAAGCGCATTACCTTGAGCGCATTGAGGGAGATGGGTTGGGCCTGGGGCTCGGTCTCCTTGCATCGGGGGCAAAGCGCCCCACCGCCGCTGGAGGTGAAGAAGTTGGTGGTGGGCTCAAGGGGGCTGGTGCAGCCCAAACACCGATGGAGCTCCGGTTTATAGCCGAGGTGGGTGAGCAGGTTGAGCTCGAAGTAGCGGAGGGCGAGCTCTCCATCCTGGGCCTGGCACAGGCGGTGGAGGGTGTCAACGAGGAGCTTATATACAGGGCGATTTTCCACGTGTTCTACGGTGAACTGATCCACCAGCTCCGCAGCATAGATGGCGAGGCTGGCGCGCCACAGGTTCTCCCTTAAGGGGAGGAAGCTATTTATGGTCTGGCTCTGGGTGACGATGTCCAGGTTCTGCCCCCGGGCCAGCATCAGGGCAGTTTGGGTGAGAAGCTCAAGGTGTCCCCCCAGCTTGCTCATGGGCCGGCGCACCCCTTTGGCCATAGCCCTGAACTTGCCCAGGTTGGGGCTATAGAGGGTGAGGATCCTATCCGCCTCCCCCAGATTCATCCGTCTGAGCACAATGGCTTCAGTCTTATAGACCTTTGGCGCGGTCATTTTTTCGTTTTTTCGCCCTGGGGCAATCCTGGGATTATGGCGTTTCTTGATGTTGTGAATGGCGAAGCGTTTGGGCGAATGGCAAAGTTTGTGTTAGACGATCGTTTTGCTTGTCTATGCAATAACCACATGCGGGCGAAAATCATATTTCCTGGGCAAGGAAATCCTTCAACAACAAAACATCTGTAGCCAGAATTCCTCTCGTTTGCCCCTCAGCACTGGGACGCAACCGCCAATTGGCACCATGGAACCTTCGCTTTGATGCAGGCAACTTCTCAAGCAACCAGCCTTTCTTTCTAATCTGACTGTTATCCACGTCCCAACATACTATCAGCTTAATATGAGGATGATACTTCGTTTTCTGCAGGAAATCTCTTATTATATCCTGCAAATGCATTTTGAACTCCACAATCATGTCATCTACGTGGTAGAGGCGCCTTTCCTCAATTTCCCTTCTCTGCTTTGCAGGATAGTGTCGCAACCACTCCTGCAAATGTTCCCTGCCTACATGATCTGTGGAGACCTCATATTCGTAAATGCCATCGTATGTCTCAGTGGCGGATAGTTTCAGCACTCTGTATCCATGAAGTAATCCGGCACCAATCAACTCATGGAATAGACCAATAAGGGTTTGCTCATTTGCCGGCTCCGTGTCTATGACGATGGCATTTCTGGGATTAGCTAACGGGTGAGCAGCCCTGTGATCCCTGACCCACTGGATATTCTTGTCTACATTTATAAGTAGTGACTCGACTTCCTCATCAGGATCGCGTGGAATAATATAGTGAGCGAATTTGGTTAGCTTGTTGAACACTTCGCTCGCGACTGCCTTGGCCGTCTGTTCATCCTCAAAGTGTAGTTTCTTCCTTCCAGGTTCGGTCCTCAAATCGTCGCAATTCATCATTATGAAAATCCCGCGCCAGTAAAAAAGGTGAGCAGTCCTTGGATGTTCTACAAAGGCTCCTAGTGGCATACCTTTCTTACTAACGAATATGCCTGCATTCAGTGTCTCCATGTAAGGTTCAGGAGTAGTAGGCACTTCGCCCTCTTCCAGTTCCTCAGTGGGAATGAATAAACCCCATTTATCTGCCAGTTGTTTGTAGTAAGGAGGTCTGCAGTGTAGAGCATAGTAGGCGAACTCCTTGCCACCTTTTGTAATGGTGTCCGTATCGGTGAGACCGAAACCGATCCAATTTGGCATCGGAACGTCTTTCCCCTTGTCTACTTCCTTTTTGACCGTCGTCCAGTCTACAGTTTCTACTCCAATATCATGAAAAAAGTCTGCGGGATGCCAAAATCTATTAGGCACCACTATTTCCGTTTTTTCTCCGTCTTCGCGGATATAGACCAGATTCACACGTATAGAACCATCTTCCTTCTTGTAACAACTCCAAAAATCACCTATTGCAGTATAACGCCGCAACACGTATTCTAATTGCGAAAGAGTGTATTCCGGAAATCGCACTGGTTTCACAGTAACCTTCGTGTATGGCAGTAAGTCCGGTTTAGTATCCGAAGAAAGTAGGATAGGCAAATCTTCCGTACCATCTTCGTCCATCGCCCAACTGTATCCATTCTTGATTTCCAAAGATGACTTTGTGTCCCCAAAGGTTGATTCCAACTTAAAATCATTCGAAGAGAACGCAACCATAGTTAGCCCTACCCCAAATTCACCACGATTTGCTTCTAGTGGATTCTTAAGAGAGACGTGCGGCGCGGCTATCGACCTCACCTTGTCACTAGCAATTCCAACACCATTATCTTCAACTACGATCTCTCGAACCCGAGCGTTGTATGTCATATTGATACGCGGAACATAATCCTCCGAAGGTTCTTCAGCCCTCTTCAGCACAGAATCAACTGCGTTCTGGATGCTTTCCCCGATTACATCCCAACTGTGATGATACATCGCAAAAATATCGCGAATTACCAGCTTATGATCTGAGGCACTAAAGAAA
>JAUVVB010000004.1 GCA_030604825.1 Chloroflexota bacterium
CCTCGCTGACGATGCCGGCTAAGCTCTCATTCATGGTGGCTATCTCCGCAGATTCACGGATCCCGCTAGCGTCGAGGAGATAGAGGAAGCCCAAAGGCCTGAAAGCCAGGTATTGGTGCAGCCATTCTTCCACTACGGCGTCTATGGTGTAGCGCAAGTCAGCATCCTCAACGATGGTGGTAGGATACGTGGCGGCGAAACCACCAAGCTCCACAACCAGCGATGACACGCCCAACTCATCGGTCTCAGACTCTATTTTCTCCTTGGCATCAAGGCTGAGGTCTTGGCTTAGCACAACCCGGTGCGCCAGCTCTAGCCTATCCCTGGGGGAAATCACCAGCAAATGCGGTGGCGGTTCAAATTCAAAGTTCACTGGCGGGAATACAAACTTCAGCTGAAGGTAGCTGTCCACGGGGTTAAGAATGCCTTCCTCGATCAGCACCTCCGTTATCTGCTTTTCCAATATCCCCTCAGCGGTATCCTCCAAGGCAGCTCTTCGTTGTTGCAGGCGTTCTAGCTGGTCTTGCAAAAGGGCTAGATCGCTCTCCGATTCCAAAGCTTGAATTTGCCCAGCCAGAGAGAAATATTCGCTGACTATTTGCGCTTCGTCACCGCTTACCTTCTCGCTGGGGAGGAAGACCAGCCTTAACTCATTGGCCAGGGTTCTAAGCTCCCACTTGAGAAGGCTGAAGCCGTAGGGCTCTACTATGGAATGCAGTTGGCGGTCAAAATCTCCTGTAGAAAAAGCACAGCTTGCCACAAGCAAGATGCCTATGAGCAAGCTTAGCAATAGCGTCCTGCCGAGCAGGGTAGCCCCTTTCTTTTGGCAGAGCCTCGCACCAGATGGATTAATAAACATCGCCACTGATTGGGAGGGGGAAGGGAGCCAAAAAGTAAATTATTCTACGTGGGGGCAGGGGCCTCAGCATGAAAGCAAACCCCCACTACCCCAGGACCAGTGTGAGTGCCCATCACCGGAGTGAAGTCGGTCACGTAAAGCTCAGCGCAGTTAAACTGAGATTGGACGCGCTGCTTAAGCCTCTCTGCTTCTTCCGGCACATTGGCATGCATTACGAAAACGTGCACCGGGACGGTTGTTCCCACCCGCCCCTTCATTATCTCCAAGAGACGTTCTACCGCTTTGCGCTTGGTTCTAGTCCTTTCCGCCAGGGTCACCTCGCCCTTGGTTTCATTGGTGATGCAAAGAATGGGCTTAACCCTGAGGATCGAGGCCGCCCAGGCTGCTGCTTTGGGCACACGACCACCCTTTGCCAGATAGTACAGGGTATCCAGCACGGCAAACAGGTTTACCTTTGTCATAACCCTCTCCGCTGCTTGGGTAACCTGAGCCAGGTCTCCTCCCGAAGCTGCCGCTTTAGCTGCTGCTAAGACGACAAGGCCCAGGGATGGTGCTGCAGTTAGAGAATCGATCACCTCTATTCTGGTCTGGGGAAGGACATCCTTAGCCATTTCCTTGGCCTGCATTGCTGAGTCGAACCCCATGCTCAGCTTGGAGGAAAGCGTGATGCAAACGATGTCGGCCGTCCCCTTGCTTTGTGACCGGTAGGCGTCCAAATAGACTGATGGAGGGGGAGCTGACGTGGTGGGAAGCCTTTCTGCCCGCTCTAGGAGTCTAAAGAATTCACTGGCCGTTAGATCCACCCCGTCTAGATAAGCCTTGTCTTCGAATATGATCGTTAGCGGCACGACGAAGATTCCGTATTGCTCTATCAGTCCTGGTGGTACACAAGCCGTGCTGTCAGTGACGATGGCAACCCTTGGCATAGAAGCTTCTCCTTTATTTGTTTCAACGATATAATCGAACAAATTATAACATAGCCGCACCTAGGGCGAAAGCACGGAGGCAGGTTGAGATTCTTATAGAATTTTGGGGGAAGACGCTCTTGACAAAAGACCCCCATCGTGGTATTATTTTTGTCGGCCCTGAGTAGTCAGGCTAAAGAACCGGGACCGAACCGAGGTAGCACGCGAAAGCGGTGTGAAGCGGAGGTGAGGGTCCCGGGAACGGCAAGGCTACTCAGGGCGTTTTTTAGGCGTTTCCTTCGCCCCCTTGTGTCAGGCTTTAGCTGAAGCCCTGCCGCTATTTTGCCTCGGTTGGAGATGGGGTGACAATCCCAATAAAGGGTAGATTCCTGAACTCCCCGTTATAGTCCAAACCATATCCCACCACGAACTCGTCGGGGACCTCAAAGCCAATATACTTAAGGGGCACATCCACCAGTCGGCGCACTCTCTTGTCCAGCAGGGTACACACCTCGAGACTGGCCGGGTTACGTGCCGCGAGGTAATGCAGCACATAGTTCAGCGTCATGCCGGTGTCTACGATGTCCTCGACCATGATCACGTCAAGCCCAGCTATGCTTCTATCCAGGTCCTTGATGATTCTTACACTCTCCGTCTCCTGGTCACCGTAATAGGAAATGGCCATAAAATCCACGCTTACCGGCAGTGAGATATTGCGCATCAGGTCCGGCATGAAACACACTACACCCTTGAGGATGCCTATCAGTAGAGGACTCCGTCCTGCATAGTCACCAGAGATCGCCTTTCCCAACTGACGCACCCTTCTCTGTATTTGAGGGGCGCTGAGTAAGATCCTTTCCACATTTACCTCGGCCCGGCCCAAAGGCCCATATCCGTACTTTGCCAGCAGGCGATGATAATCCCTCTTGGTGAGGAGCTTGATATTGACCTCGGGGTAGAGCTCCTTCAGGCGACGCAGCTTGCGGGTCTTTTCCCTGATGAGCTCCTGCTTCATGGTAGTGAGTTCTACGTAAAGGTCCAGTTCAGGCAGGTAAAAATCTGGAGTGAACATCTCCTTTACCTTGTCCCCATCCCACTCCAGGGGGAAGGAGCGGGGCTCATACATCCACTGTATCTTGTAGAAGTCAAGGAGCCTGGCAAACTCCTCCTCAGAAGGATGGGAAAAGGAGATAGGTCTAATCAGATCCTGTGCCAGTCTCGGTACATCGGGTTGGGAGAACATTGCATCCCTTGCTGCCTCTAGCTCGCGGAGCTGGGCATTTTCTACAGCAACGGCGGCGAGACCAGCCACCGCTGTGAGGAACGCAATGTCGTCGGTGGAGAAATGGCGGTGCTCACGGGTGTATACCCTTAGCGCGCCGATAATGCTGCCCCTTTGCCTCAGCGGCACGCTGACCATGGAGGCAATCCCCTGGCGTTGTGCCATTTCCCTGTATTGGACTCGAGGGTCGGTGGCGGCATCGAGCACGGTTACCACTTTGCCCTCGAGGGTATCGCCCAAGCTTTTATCCGCATCGAGGAAGCCTTTTCGTAGATACCAATCGCTGAGCCCATGGGAGACGGCGTGCAACAAGCGTCGGCTTGCGGCATCGAAAAGCAGCACTGAGCAGCCTGAGGATTTCATTGCTGAGGCAGTCTTCTTGGCCATAGTGGCTAGGGTGTCTCTCAACGTGTCGCCGGAGACAGCTTCAGTGGCCAGTTCCTGAAGCACTTGATAGTAAGCGGCAACATGCTGTCCCATGGTCGTGCCCTCGCCAAACGAGTTCAACATAACTCTAGCCCTCCTGGACTCCAGATGTCAAGTCTGGCATTTGCGCCAGAAAGGCCTTTGCCCAGGGGCAAGCCAGGCGAAGTTGTTAGAGGAGGTTATTGCGCTAGACGGCATTTGCTTGTATAATCCCATACGGGTCTGGCAGTTAGTTCTTGCTTTCATCCCGAGGGGCCAGCATTTTGGCGCATTCGTCTAGGGGTTTAGGACACCTCCCTCTCAAGGAGGAGATCGCGGGTTCGAATCCCGCATGCGCCACCAACAAAGCTGAGTGAGCTATGGACGTCGGGCACAGCAACATAGTTGGTTTGTGATAACATCCTTGTCACAAAACCGTCCCTGAGGGAGGAGGCGCGGGGCTACATCATCAGCCTAAAGGCATCAGGGCTATCTCCTCGTCCTCCTGCTGATGGCGGCAGCTAGCGGCGCTATCACCAGCCAGAGGGCAATGGTAACCACCATAGCATTAAGATAGCCTATGGTGTCCGCTCCAAACCAGGGAGCGATAATGCCCCAAAATAGCATGGCGAGGAAGGAGCTGAAAAAGAAGCCACCGACTGCAGTGGGGATAGCAAAATAACCCATTGTTTAACCTCCTTTATCCATTTCATTTCTGCTCGCATCCTCGACCGGGACCTGCACCCACGGCCATCAAGATTCAGCGGCCGTTTCGATATTTACCTTCACTAGGATCATCCCAATCGGTCTTCAGGTGAGAGAGAACTTTGCCAGCCTGTCGACCAGCGCTAATCCCAAAGGCGGAACGGCGGGTATTGGTCTGTCATCAGCGCCGCGTAGGCCCAAACGCGGTATGTCCAGCGGTTCATGCCCACCACGAAGTTGAAAATGTCCTTAGGATACTTGCCGGTAAATAGCAATGCTACTCCAGCAAAGATGGCGAAGACAAACACCAAGCCACTATATCGGGACCACCCCCAGCCTCCCTGGAAGATGCCAACCACGATGTAATGGGGAATGGCCAACAGCCACCACTTGACTAGTACCAGCCCGCGGGAGAGTCTCTCTGGATAGGGCACGTCCAAATCAGCAGGGTAGCCACCCGCTTTGAGGGTAAAGGGTGGATATTTGTCAGTGCCCAGGGCTTGATAGCTGTAAAAGCCTACACGCCATGTCCAGCGCAGAACCCCTACGTTGAAGTCAAACAGTGTCTTTGGGTACTTCGCAGTGAACAGGATAGCAAAGAAGGCTATAATACTCACCACTACAAAGGCTATCCACAGGAACATCAACACGATGTAATGTGGTATTGCCAACAACCACTTGATTAGCCACCAACCGCGAGCCGGTGGCTCCGTAAGTTCGCCCACGACGGAGACTGGATAGGCTATCTGTTCTTGTGACATTGACTACCTCCTCAAACGTGATGGCGGGCATTATAAGCGGCGGAAGGACTCCTGTCAAGTCCACCATGAGCTGAAAGCTCAACGCTGCTTCTATGATAGAGGTGTGCAATGTCGGAGATAAACATCGACTTTGACTAGGCGGGTTAGAAGCGTGTATAATCTGAGCGCGTTGGGAGATGGGAGTATTCAAATTCAGATAAGCGCTAGATAGGTGTGCTATGTCCCTGGAAGAAGTGGCTCGCACTGTGGAAACCATCGAGGCTGAAGCCGAAAAGGTGCTTGAGGGGGCCAGAACCAAAGCCACCGAGATTCTGCTTAAAGCCAAAGAGGAAGCCGACAAGATCCTCTCCTCCGAATTGCCCGTGGCGGAAGTCAAGATAGAGTGCGAGAAGACCATACATAAGGCTGGAGAAGAAGCTGACAAGAAGGTCGAAGATTCGAGAAGGAAAGCCTCTGAGATTAGAGCCAATGCCGAGAGAAAGCTGGAAGAAATTTCACAGCGCATTGTGCGGATCATTACCGGGGCAGACTTAAAATGATGCCCGTAATCCTCAATACGCCGGAACCCATGATCAAGGTTCGAGTGATCACGATGAAGGATTACTCGGAGAAGGCTCTTAAGACCCTGCATAGATTGGGGGTACTTCATGTTGAGGAGAGTGAAGCGTTAGAGCCCATAGATAGAGCAGCCATTGAACAACAACGAAGGGAAGTCAGCGAGCTAGCAACATGCATTGACAATTTGCTGGCTTATATCCCGGAGGCAGAGAGGGTGTCTCTGGGAGAGGGCGTTGAAGTAATATATGCTCGACCTTTCAATGAACTCGATACTGAAGTACGGTCATTATGGGACAGGCTTAACCGCCTTTACCACAAGACCGTTGGCCCTAGCGAGGAGCTTAAGCGGTTAACGGAACTGAAGGGGTATCTTGAATCGCTTGCCCAGCATACAGACCTCAGCCTGAGAGACCTGAACTTTTCCGGGAAATACCTCTGTGCCAGGGTTCTCGTGCTTCCAAGTAAGTCATTTGAAACCTCATACGATGGGCTTAAGGACTACCTTTTCGCAAGCACTGTTGCCCCCGGGGAAAGCGAGACCGTTCTCCATGTAATTGCCAGGGCCCAAGACCAGCGGGTCATTGAGTCCGTGGTTGCCGATGCCGGGGGCAGAATCCTTCAACTGCCGGATGAGGATTTAACCCTGAGGGAATTCCTTGAGGTGGCCGAAGACAAAATCCGTAGCCTCGAAGCGGAGCTGGCAAAACTAAATGGGGAGCTCCACAGCAAAGTAGGGGAGGACCTGGAGAGAATGGCTCTTCTAAAAGGGGTGCTCACGGCAGAGAATGAGAGGCTTTCGGTTCTGGAAAAGGCCTGTGAGGCGAAGTATGTGACCCTGACTGAAGGCTGGATCCCGGAGAGCAACGTTGAGTTTGCCATCTCTGAAGTCAAAGATAGCATAGACTACGCGTTCATTGACACCAGGAAACCTGGGCCGCAGGAGGAGCCCCCCACCGAGCTTAAGAACCCGCGTGGGTTGAAGCCGTTCCAGGTCATCACCAACCTCTTTGGCTCCCCGAAATATAGAGAATGGGATCCGACACCGCTAATAGCCTATTCGTTCGCCGTTTTCTACGGCCTCATGCTGTGTGATGTGGTTTATGCTATCGGGGTAATGCTGGTGGCAAGGTTTGGCCTGCGCATCTTCGTTGACGATCCCAATACCGAGGGGTTTAAGCTATTCCAACGGGTACTATATATCAGCAGCGGCGTTGCCCTGGTCCTTGGCCTGCTTACCGGGGCATATCTGGGAGATGTTTACCGTTTCTTCGGAATCGAGAGCATGGCACTGGCAGAATCGATAAAAGGAGTGCTTGGCGACCCCATCTCCTTCATCATCCTTGCCATCGCACTAGGCCTGGTTCACGTAAATATAGCCCATGTCCTGGGATTCATTAAAGGGTTCAGAGAAAGGCAAAAGGGCGTAGTGGTCAATAAGGTCGGCCTCTTTGCCCTCCAGCTCTTCGGCATTCCCCTGATCCTGCGGTGGTTGTTCGATGTATCCCTGCCGCTGAGCGCTGGGGTGTATTCCATCTTCATGTACATTGTGCTCGCCAGCGTGGTGGTCATCATCGTCTCCGCCTTCATGCAGCGGGGTGGCCTGGGGGCCATCTTCTGGCTCTTCGACATGACTGGCCTTTTAGGCGACGTTATGTCGTACTCCAGGCTGGCGGGAGTGGGCCTGGCCACATTTTACCTGGCATCCAGTTTCAATATGCTGGCGGAATTGTTCTACGAGATGATACCGGGTGTGGCCGGAGTCCTCATCGGTGGCCTTCTAGCGATTCTAGTCTTGGCCTTTGGACATGCCATCAACCTAGTCCTCAGCGGTCTCACCGCCTTTATACACTCCCTTAGGCTGTGTTATGTGGAATTCCTATTCAAGTTTTTCGAGGGAGGTGGTAGGGAATACAGTCCCTTTAAGTTGAGGGCCCCAGCGACTGTAATGGTCGGGGCAAAATGAAAGGAGGCGAAATATGGATCCCGCATCCTGGGCAACCCTCGGTGGTGCGTTAGCCCTTGCCGGTGGCCTATTGGGCTCCGCCATCGGGATAGCCATTGCTGCATCGGCTGGCCTGGCTACCTTATCTGAAGACTCTGGGCAGTTCCGGAATGTGATAATACTTTCCTCACTGCCGATGACGCAGTCCTTTTACGGGCTCATAGTGATGATACTGGTACTGACATCGATAATCCCAAATTTACCGGCCGAAGGCAGCGGCGGTTTCATGGTGTTGGGCGTCTGCCTAATAGCTACCTTTGCCTTTGCTGCCTCGGCAATATACCAGGGTTCAGTTTGCGCCTCGGGTAACTCGCTCCTACCCAAGACGAAAGGGGGGATATTGACCTCCTCCATGATGCTAGCGGTGTTCGTTGAGTTGATAGCCGTGCTGGGATTGGTGTTTACCATAATGGCATTCACCCTGGTGGGAGTCATGTAGAGGTGCTTTATGTCGACCGCAGGGATGGATAAGATAAGGGAGGCTATACTGGCCAAGGTGGAGGCGGAGGCCCAGGGTATAATAAAGGAGGCCGAGGAAAAGGCACGGGAGGAAATAGAGAAGGCCCAAAAGCAACGGGAACGCAGGTTTGAGGAAGTAGGACGCAGGCTAATGGAAGAGGCCGAGGGGGAAGCTGCCAGGATCCAGGCCCAAGCCTCTATAAGAGCGCGTCAGGAGGTATTGGCGGCCAAGGCCGGCATTATCGGTGAGATAACCGACAGGGTGAAAAGGGTGCTAGAGGGAGTTTCGGGTGACGAGAGCGCTAAATTGAGCTTGATCCGGGAAGCCTTGGATGGCCTTGGTGTAGATAAAGCCAGAATCTATGTTTCCCCTAAGGATGTAGGTGAAGTGAAGCGACTAGTTGAAGGGGATAGAGAGCTTGGGGCCAGGATAGTGGAGAGCAGGGAGTTTGACTGCTCGGGGGGGGTTATAGCCGAGGACATCGCTGGCAAGGTCAGGATAGACAATACCTATGAGACCAGGCTTGAGATATTACTACCCAAGATCCTGCCCCAGATAGAAGGAGAGCTGTTCGGCTCTATAGGGGCTGAAGTTGACTAGCACAGGTTACGCCTTTACATCCGCATACCTGAAAGGGGAGGAGGCCAGACTCATAACCTCCGAGCACGTGGACCGGATGCTCAGCGCCCCCAACATAGAGGGTGTATTGGAGGTCATCAAGGATACCGATATAGGGAGCTACCTCGGAGAGGTCACCCTCAAGAGCTTCAACGACATCGACGAGTCCCTTTGGGTCTATTTGGCACGGTGCCTGGAGCTCCTGGAGGGGTTCAAGATGGTGCCGGCTGAGGTGTTGACGATATTGAGCGCCTACAAGGTGAAATACGATATGCTGAACGTCAAAGCCGCCTTGTGGAGGGTGGCCACAGGTAGAAAAGCCCGCCTTATACCGGTGGGCGCCATCCACAGCTGTGGGCTATTGGACAGACTGGTGAATGCTGAAAACCTGGACGATATCATGGAACTACTTACCAGATGTAAGCTGGGAAACTACGCCGACATCCTGAAGCAGCACGAGCCGCACCTGAGCGGGGGAGCGAGCTCCAGGCTCAAGGTCGATGCCAGATTGGACAACGAGTACTATAGGAACCTGCTGAACATCACCAGGGGCTGCCCAGATGCCCTTATGTTCTCCAAAGCCATCGGCATCCTCATAGACCTTACCAATCTCCAGATCATATCGAGGGCCATAATCGAGGGTCTGGGGCTGGAGGCAGCCGACTATGCCATCGGCGGCGGAGCCATGTTATTGGGTGAGACCATCACGGAACTACTATCGCTCAAGCTAAGCGATGTGCCGCAGAGGCTAGAGCATACCCAATACCGGGATGCGGCAGAGGAAGTATCAAGCGGTTACGATAGAACAAAGAGCATCGCCGTTGTAGCCGAGATCGTTGAGGTGCATAAGCTCAGGCTCATCAAAGAGATACTGGCGCCGAGGGTGCTCTCCCCCCTGATGATACTCTACTATTTAATCCTCAAAGAGGCTGAAATACGAGACTTAAGGCTGATTCTGAAGGCCATGGTCGATGGCATACCCCTGGAGGAAACGAAAAGCTATCTGGTGCTGGCATCATGATGCCGATTAGACACCTAGATGTAGCGGTGGTGGCCGATGAGGATCTGGTCAGCATGCTGAGGCTGGCCGGTGTCAGCAGATACCATATAGTGAGGGGCGGTCCAAGTCCCGGCGAGGATGTGAGAAAGGCGCTGAGTGACTTGCTCGAACAGCCCGATGTGGGCATCATAGTGATAGCCGAGGACTACGGGGAGTATGTAGCGGATCTGCTCGCCCCGTTTAGGGGAGGGAAAAGGATGACCCCGGTGATCATCGAGGTCCCCTCAGGATACCAGGCAACCTACCGTGATGCCCGGGAATACTACGAAGCAACTATCAGGAAATTCATCGGGTTTGATATAGAGGTCTACTAATTGCCTTAGGGAGAGAGGGAAGCCATGGGAAGGATATGGAGAATTTCAGGCCCCCTGATCATAGCTGAGGAGATGAAGGGAGCCCAGGTTTACGAGATCGTTGAGATAGGTGAGGAGGGACTAATAGGGGAGATCATAGGCCTGGAAGGTGATAGGGCGATGATCCAGGCCCACGAGGATACCGTGGGATTAGAAGTCGGCCAAGGGGTTAGCGGGATGGGAAGGATTCTAACCGCGGAGCTAGGCCCAGGGATCGTTGGCTCCATTTACGATGGGCTCCAGAAACCGCTGACCGTGTTGATGGAGAGCGGCTCTTTCTTGAAACGAGGCGTCAAGGTATCCCGGCTGCCGCGGGATAGGAAGTGGCATTTTACTCCCCAGGTTGCGGCAGGCGATAGGGTTAACGGGGGGGACATAATTGGTACCGTCCCTGAGACCGAACTCATAGAGCATAGGGTAATGGTACCCTTGGGAATGGGGGGCGTGGTAAAGGAAATAGGCGAGGGTGATTATACCGTCGAGGAACCTGTAGCCTGGGTAGAAGTCGATGGCGAGGTGCAGGGGCTCACGCTGATGCAGGAATGGCCGGTGAGGAAGCCCCGACCCTATAAGCGGAGGCTCGCCCCTTCACAATTGCTCATCACCGGCATGCGTATCATGGACTACATGTTTCCCCTGGCTCTGGGGGGCAAGGCCGCCATACCCGGAGGTTTCGGCACGGGAAAGACGGTTGCCTTGCAGCAACTGGCCAGATGGGCCCAGACTCATCTGAACATTTACGTGGGGTGTGGCGAAAGGGGCAATGAGATGGCCGATGTGCTCTATAGCTTTAGGCAACTTAAGGACCCTTCAACAGGAAGACTACTGCAAGAGAAGGAAGTCTTTCTGGCTAACACCTCCAATATGCCGGTAGTGGCCCGTGAGGCCAGCATCTTTGTCGGGATTACAATAGCCGAGTACTTCAGGGACATGGGCTATGATATCTTGCTGGTGGCGGATTCAACCTCGAGATGGGCTGAAGCCATGCGGGAGGTGGGGGGAAGGCTTGAGGAGATGCCGGGGGAGGAGGGCTTCCCCGCATATCTGGGCTCGCGGCTTTCCTCATTTTATGAAAGGGCAGGGCTTGTGGAATGCGAGGGAAGCCCCCAGAGGCGCGGTTCAGTAACCATAGTCGGTGCGGTAAGCCCGCCTGGGGCTGACTTCAGTGAGCCGGTAACCCAGAATACCCTGAGGATAGTGGATGCCTTATACTCCTTAGATGTCTCCCTGGCAAACAGGAGGCATTTCCCCACCATAAGCTGGCTTTCCAGTTATAGTCTCTATGTGGATGCAGTTAGAGATTGGTGGTCGAATGTCGCTCCCGAATGGGAACAGACCAGAGCCACCGCCCTGAAGATCCTGCAGGAGGAGGCTGGGCTGGAGGAGATCGTGAGGCTGGTGGGCCCTGAGGCTTTGCCTGAGAAAGATAAGCTACTTCTGCTGGTGGCGAGGATGATCCGGGAGGACTTCCTGATGCAAAGTGCCTACCATGAGATCGACACCTACTGCCTGCCCCAAAGGGCTCACTCCATGCTTGCCACCATATTGAAGTTCTACGAACTGGCGGGGAAGTTGTCAGAGGAGGGGATAAGCGTCGCCGAAATACGCTCCTCTCCCCTAGTCTATAAGATATCCAGGATGAAGGACATACCCCATGATGAGTTCGACGATAGGATTAAGCAGTTATGGGACGAGATGGAGGTAGGTCTAGTGTCTCACAAGGGGGTAGCATGAGTTTCTGGCCGCTTTACGTAAAAGAAACCGGGGCCATTACCAGCGCTAAGGGTGCCTTGATCATGACTGAAAGTATCCCGGGCATAAAATTCGGGGAGATAGTCGATGTCCGGCTCAGCAATGGCGAGGTAAAGCGAGGTCAGGCTATAGACATCAGCAAAGAGACAACTGTAGTTCAGGTATTTGGTGGGGTCAGCGAGGTAGACCTGGTGGGGAGCAGGGTAAGGTGCAAGGGTGAGACGCTGAGGCTGCCGGTATCCATTGACATCCTGGGACGGGTGTTCAATGGGATGGGGGAGGCTATAGATGGAGGTCCGCCTACAGTTGCTGAAGACTACCTGGACGTTAATGGCGAGCCGATAAACCCTGCGTCTCGCCTGCCCCCGGCTGAGTTCATTGAAACTGGGATCTCGGCGATAGACGGCTTGAATTCTCTGGTCAGAGGACAGAAGCTGCCCATATTCAGCGCCTCGGGCCTTCCCCACAATCGGATCGTGACCCAAATAGTAAGGCAGGCCCAAGTCCGGGGCAGAGAGGAAAGGTTTGCCATCGTGTTTGCCGCCATCGGTGTGAGTTACAATGATGCCTCCTTTTTCATGAAGAATCTTGAAGAGACCGGCGCTCGGGAAAGAGCGGTGCTGTTCATCAACACCGCTTCAGACCCTATCATCGAGCGCATAGCAACGCCGAGGCTAGCGCTAACCGCCGCCCAGTACCTGGCCTGGAAGCACGGTATGCATGTGCTGGTCATCCTGAGCGATATGACCAACTATTGTGAGGCGCTTCGGGAACTATCTGCCATGCGGGAGGAAATACCGTCAAGGAGAGGCTATCCAGGATACATGTACACTGACCTGGCCACGATGTATGAGCGGGCGGGCAGGATCGCCGGGGAGGAAGGCTCGGTAACCATTATGCCCATCCTGACCATGCCTGATGATGATATAACACACCCTATACCTGACCTTACCGGCTACATTACCGAAGGGCAGATCGTGCTTTCCAGGGAACTTGAAAGAAAGGGTATATATCCGCCAATAGATGTGTTCCTGTCTCTCTCCAGGATGATGAAACAGGGAATCGGCGGGGGCAAGACCAGGGAAGACCACAACAATGTCTTCATGCAGTTATATGCTGCTTATTCCGAGGGATGTTACCTCAGGGAGATATCCACCATCATAGGTGCCGAGGCACTAGCTGAAAGGGACAAAATATACCTGGCGGCTGCAGATAGGTTCGAGAGAGAATTCATATCCCAGGGCGAGTTTGAAAGAAGAAGGGTGGAGGACACCCTGGACATAGGTTGGGGGTTATTCTCCATGTTACCCGAAGAAGAGCTGAAGCTGATCAGCGAAGAATTCATCAACAGGTACCTCCCAAGGCACTCGGAGAAGATCTGAGGGGCTGACAAATGCCACCGCAATTGATCAAGGTTAGGCCGACGAAGACCGAGCTTATAAAGCTAAAGCGAAGGCTTTCATTGGCGACGAGGGTGCAAAAGATAGTAAGGGATAAGCTCTCCATACTGTCCATGGAGTTCGTTGAGACAGCAAGGGAGAGCGTGGAAGCTAGAAGAAGACTGCTCGACCAGTTCTCCCAGGCTTATAAGGCATTATCGATTGCGGCGGGGTATCACGGGTATATCGCGCTGGAAAAGGAATTAGTAGCCACCGAGGTGGGTTCGAAGATCGCCGCTGGCTCAAGGAATATAGCTGGCGTTAGAACCCCATCCTTTGAGCTGACGGGGGCTGAAAGGGTGATAAGAGGATATAGTTTAGTTGATACATCGTCATGTGTGGATCGAGCGGCACAGCTAGCTGAAAGGTGCCTCGAATCTATTGCCGAGCTGGCTGAGTTGCAGAGAAGCCTTGAGTTGCTGGGGATGGAAATAGCCAGGACAAAGAGGATCTCGAATGCTTTGGAATATGTAATGATCCCGGGGCTACAAGCGACGATGAAGTACCTTTATATGAAGTTTGAGGAAAGGGACAGGGAAGAGAAAACACGGCTCAAGCGCATCAAGGTGCTGCTTCAGCAAGCGTAGGCAGATGCACGATATGCTACCCTATGACAGGATGCTTCAGGAATACTTGAGGGATGAGCTCAGAGTACTAAATGCCCATTTACCGCGCCATCAAAAATCGTTAGCCGACTTATTGCGCGAGGAGTACCCCCACGTAGCATGCAACAATGGCAGCACTCACCTCTTCAAGAGGAAGGAGCTGGAGTACCTTGCAAGCCTGATAGGCGCTGATGAGCAGGAAGCACTATTACTGCCCATGCTCATAGAGCTGGGACAAAACCAGGGAGAGGCGGCAGTAATATGCGGCGAGGAAGTAGTAGAGGAAGTCATCTCGAAGGTCCTTGATATGCCTATCAGGTGCAAGCAAAAGAGGATTACGATATACAAACCACAGTTAGCCCTGCTGAGGAGGAAGCTAAAAACGACAACGCAGTATGTGTTTTCCCCCAGAGTCCGCGAATAGGCTACGCTGTTGACAGATAGGCAGTTCTTTGTTAGTCTGCCACAGAACCTTCGTGGAGAGCAAGAACGGAGGGGAGTTTTAATCGGTTGTCAACCCCTGTTAGATTTACCCCATCTTGCCTCATCAGAGGAATTTCCCGCCTAAGGAGGATGCCATGGCGCTGCCGCTGGAGGGCATAAGGATTCTATCTATGGCAGAGCAGCTTCCCGGCCCCTATTGCTCTATGCTCCTCGGCGATCTGGGTGCGGAGGTGATCCTGCTGGAACGGCCGGGGGTGGGCGACCCCGCCCGATTGGTCCCCTACTTCCTCTCCGTCCTCGGCCGCAATAAGAAGAGCATCACCGCCAATCTGAAATCGGAGAAGGGAAGGGAAATCTGCCTAAAGCTAGCGCAGAGGTCAGATGTCTTTCTGGAAGGCTTTCGACCTGGGGTGATGAGGCGCCTGGGCTTGGATTATGAGAGCATCAGGAAGGCAAACCCCAAAATCATCTATTGCTCCATTTCGGGCTATGGGCAGCAGGGCCCCTATCGTGACCTCCCCGCCCATGATACCACCTATCAGGGGATTGCCGGAATGCTTTCCACCTACATCGAACGGGGCGACTTCCCACAACGCCCCACTGTTCCCATCGCAGACCTTTCCTCGGCGATGTTCGCCGTCATCGGAGTTCTGGCTGCGCTTATGGCCCGGGAGCGACTGGGAGTGGGGCAGTTCGTGGATGTCTCCATGACCGATGGCCTGATATCGTGGATGAGCGTGGTGCTGGGCTTTTTCTTCAACACCGGCTCTGCCACCCATCCCGGGGGGAGGGAGCCCGCCTATGGGGTCTTCCAAACAAGGGATAACAAATACCTCACCCTGAGCATTGCCCATGAGGACCACTTCTGGAGGAATCTTTGCCGCGCCTTGGGAAAGGAGGAGCTGGGCGAAATGCCCAGGGAGGAGAGACGCCAGAGGAGGGAGGAGCTGGTCACGATGCTCAGGGAGATGCTCAGGGCTAAAACCAGGGATGAGTGGCTCAAGCTGCTCAGCGAGGCCGATGTCCCCTGTGGCCCTGTCTCCACCATCGAGGAGGTGGTCGCAGACCCCCAGGTCCGGCACCGGGGGATGATCGTTGAGGTGGGAAGTGTTAAGCAGGTAGCCCACCCCATAAAGTTCTCCCAGACCCCAGCCCAGATAAGGATGCTGCCTCCAAAGCTCGGGGAGCACACCGAGGAGATACTTTCGTCCTTGGGGTATTCCCCCCGGGAAATAGAGGAGCTGAGGGCAGGCGGGGTTATTTGAGGGCGCAAAGCTCCCCAAAACCTAGCGCAGGCGAGCAACGGCAATAAGGATGCCAATGACAACGCCGATGAGAGTGTAGAAGTCAAGCCGGGGCACAAAGAGGTAATAGACAGCGTAGCTCGCCACCACGCTGATGCCGCCGATGGCCTGTAGGCCCGGGCCCCGCTTGCGGTTAACGGAAAGGCTGATTAACTCCCCTATGGCATATCCAATGCCAGCTGCTATCAACAGGGAGAGCATCAGAAAGTGAATGTGGCTCCAGATAAAGGCCCAGGCAATGCCACCGGGGATGGCGATCCCAAGGCCCACCCCGGTGGCAATCATATACCCCCTGACGGAGACCTGATAGGTAGGCAAGCGCCTTACCTTGGCGCAATCCGGGCAGCGCGCTCCCACCGGCGTCTGCACCATGCACTTGGGGCAGATGGGTCGGCCGCATTTCCCACATCTCAGGTTGGTTTCCACATCGGGGTGGGCTTCACATCTCATCTCTGATGGCAAGAGAGACTACTTCCCATTTTCTGTGGCATCCTTCTCAGTTCGGTGGAGCCTCCCCTTTGGCTGCCCTTCCCCCTCGTTGGGGGCTCGGCGTACCCAGGCCTCCCGGTCGCGAATATCGCGGTCGAAGAGCAGGCGGTTGATGGCCACATGCCTCCAGTCGCTGATCAAGGCGAAGATGCCCTGGTTTCCCATCAGCCTCTTGGCGATCAATAGCAGCGCCATGGCAACCAGCATTAGGGTCAGCGAAAGTTCTTCCCCAAAGCCCCAGCTGGCTATGGGCAGGGATATCTGGGCGATGAGGGCGCCAATGGGGGAATTAAAAATGGCGAGGACGATGAGCCAGACGCCGATGAAAACCAGCAGCTCCCTTGGTGCCAAAAGGGCGAGAACGCCGAAGAGGGTGGCAATCCCCCGGCCTCCGCTAAAGCGAAGGAAGACGGACCAGCTATGACCGGCAATGGCAGCTAAGCCCACCACCCCCTGGCCCCAGATGGGGAAATTTAGCACATAATAGGCGATGGCTAGCGGTATAAGCCCCTTTAAGACATCGGCAATTCCCACCGGGAATACGGCCCAGCGAGCTACGGAGTGCCACACGTTGGAGCCACTGACGCTCCCGCTGCCATAGCTTCTCACATCTATCCCCTTGAGCACCCTGCCCGCAATATAGGCTGTGGGGATAGAGCCTAGAAGGTAGGCACCTATGGCGAGTAGCGTTACCTGAAGGGACAGGGCTACCATATCATTTCCCCCTCTGCTCCCCGTCCTTCAATGCGGAAACGAGCCAATCGATCCATCTTTTCCTCAGCTTTCCTGGCAGCAGGGGCGAGGTATGGAAACCGCCTTCGGATAGGAAAAGCTCCTTTGGTGCCCCTGCCCTTCGGTATAGCTCCACAGCACCCTCATAGGGGGAAAGCCTATCCCCTTTGCAGTGGACGAATAGCTTTGGGAAAGCCCCCAACTTCTCCACGGCAGGGTAAAGCCCTTGCCCTCCCCAGAACTCTATGCTTTTCATCCAGTTTATCCTCAGCCGGTAACCGCGCAGCCGCATCCAGAGGACGGATGCCATGCCCGCTATCTTCCCCAGCCCGGGAATGGGACCATGGCGGGGATGCTCGAAGATGAAGCTTCCGATCTGCGCCGCCTCATGGTAAAGGGAGGAGAGGAATCTTTCCGCCCGACCACCCATCTCCGAGGGGCTGGAGAGGGAGACCAGGGCTCGCAGCCCTCTTAGCTGGCTTGCGGCTCGGATCACCGCCATGGCCCCCATGCTGTGCCCCACCAGGGCAAGGCGCTTGGCATCCACCTTGGGGTGATGGCGCAGAAAATCCATGGCGGCAAGGACATCCCCTTCCACATTCCCATTGAGGGTCCCCCCACTTCGCCCATGACCGCGAAAGTCGAAGGTGAGGGTAGCAATCCCATGGCGGGTAAGCCTCTGGGCACAGGGCCTCATGGTGCGGTGATCCGACCCCAGCCCATGACAGAGAACGGCTCCGGGGAAAGGCCCCTCCGCCTTGGGGAGGAGGAACTCCCCGTGGAGCATCCCGTCATCGGTTACCAGGCTTAACGACTGCGTGTGCCACTTCACTTCGTCACCAACTTTGCCCTTTTCTGCGCCAGGGCGATGAGCTGCTGAGCGCACTCCATGGGGACATTCACTCTCCCAATGGGGGTCTCATTTGCTCCCTCAAAGCCATGAAAGTCGCTACCGCCGCAGGCGATCAGGGAGTGCTTACTGGCTAGGGCAACCAAACGATGGATGGTTTCCTGGCGGTAACCATCGTAATAGGCCTCCAAGCCCACAAGCCCGGCCGCTTTAAGCTCGAGGAGCAGCCCCTCCAGATCATCGAGGTTTGCCGGGTGTGCCAAAACGGGTAAGCCCCTTGCTCTTATCACCAGCTCCACTGCTGCCACCGGTGAAAGCCGCTCCCGTTCCGCATAGGCCGGGCCTTCACGACCAATATATCTGGTGAAGGCCTGCTGAAGGGAAGAGATATAGCCCTGCTCTAACATCGCTTGAGCGATGTGGGGCCGCCCGATGGAGCCGCCCCCGGCTAGCTGCTTCACCCTTTCCCAATCCACCTCCATTCCCAGCCTTGCCAGCTTAGCGATCATCTTGCGTGCCCTTATCTTGCGGGAGTGGCGTAGCCTCTTCAAGGCCCGCTTAAACTCCTCGCTCTGATGATCGATGAAATAGCCCAGGATGTGAATCTCGCCACCGGGGATATCGGTGTTGATCTCCACCCCGGGGATCACCTTAAGCGGGGGGAAGGACTCCGCCGCCGCCAGGGCAGCGGCAATGCCATCTGTGGAATCGTGGTCGGTGATGGAGACCACGCTCAGCCCCTGCTTCGCCGCCAGCTGAACCACCTCCTCTGGCGTCAGCCTGCCATCGGAGGCAGTGGTATGAAGATGAAGATCGACCCTCATTTCTCCTCTACTTGTCTATCGATTCGGGCAATCCCTGTTGCCTTTCCGCTGCTCTCATCCACCTCCACCAGAACGGAATTGAGGATAATGTCTCCCTTGCCCACCGATAGCCGGTGGGGAAGCTGGGTGAGAAACCTCCTGATCGCCGCTTCGCTATCATCCCCGATCACCGAATCAATGGGGCCGGTCATGCCTACATCGCTGATGAAGGCAGTGCCCTTGGGCAGAAGACGAGCATCGATGGTGCCTACATGGGTATGGGTTCCCAGTATAGCGCTTACCCTGCCATCCAGATACCATCCCAGGGCGGCCTTCTCCGAGGTGGCCTCACCGTGAAAATCGACCACCACTATCGGGGGCCTATCGGTGAGTTCCTGCAGAAGGCGATCCATGGCCCGGAAAGGGCAATCGAAGTTGCCTATAAAAACTCGCCCCACCAGGTTAACCACCAGCACGCCCCACTTTACCAGGTAGCCACGGCCGGGAACGCCTGGTGGGTAGTTTAAGGGGCGCACGATGGCGAGCTCACCATCAAGGGAGGGCAGGATCTCCTTATGATCCCAGATGTGGTTTCCTGAAGTGAGCACATCGACCCCGGAAGCCAAAAGCTCCTCTGCCGTCTCCCTGGTCAGGCCCAGCCCCCCAGCGGCGTTTTCACCATTGGCAATGACCAGGTCAACCCCATATTCTCGGCGCAAACCTGGCACCATAGCCCTGACCGCCCTTCTGCCAGGCCTACCCACCACGTCGCCAACCATGAGGATTCGCACCGCTCTCCCTATTTGGCGTAGTCCGTTGCCCTAGTCTCCCTGATAACGGTGACCTTTATCTGACCAGGATACGCCAGCGTCTCCTCGATCTTCTTCGCCATATCTCGGGCAAGCCTCATTGCCTCCAGGTCATCTACCTCCGTTGGCTTGACCATAATCCGAATCTCACGGCCTGCCTGGATGGCATAGGATTTCTCCACCCCGGGGAAGCCATTGGCCAGGTTCTCCAGGGCCTCCAGGCGCTTGAGGTAATGCTCCAGGGATTCCCTTCTCGCCCCCGGTCTCCCCCCGCTGATGGCATCGGCAGCGGAGACGATGAACCCCATCACGCTCATGGAGCCAGCCTCCCCGTGGTGCTCGGCGATGGCACTTGCCAACTCTTCGGAGGTATCCAGTTGCTTCACCAGCTCGGTGCCGATCTGGGCATGGGACCCCTCCACATGAAAGTCCACCGCCTTGCCGATGTCGTGAAGCAGCCCCGCTTTCTTGGCCAGATCAACCTTTGCCCCTATCTCGGAGGCTATCATGCCGGCGAGGTGAGCCACCTCGATGCTGTGAAGCAGCACGTTCTGCCCATAGCTAAAGCGATACTTGAGCTGACCTAGAAGCTTGATCAGCTCAGGGTGAAGCCCGGCCACCCCTGCCTGGTATGCCGCCTGCTCTCCTTCGGTCTGAATGGTCTCCTCCACCTCAGCCCTCGCCTTTTCCACCATCTCCTCGATGCGGGCGGGATGAATTCTGCCATCGAGGATGAGCCTTTCCAGGGCGATACGGGCGACCTCACGGCGCACCGGATCAAAGCTGGAGATGGTCACCGCCTCCGGGGTGTCATCGATGATGAGGTCAACGCCGGTGGCGTTCTCCAGCGCCCGGATATTGCGCCCCTCCCTGCCGATGAGGCGCCCCTTCATCTCATCGCTGGGCAGCGGAACTACGGAGACGGTGGTCTCCGATACCACATCGGTGGCGCAGCGCTGAATGGCCTGGGCGATGGTCTCCCGAGCCCGCTCATCGGCCTCCTGCTTCAGCTCTGCCTCCATCTCCCGAACGCGACGGGACACATCCTCTCTGACCTCATCCTCCATGGCCTTGATCAGGTGTTCCTTGGCCTCGGCGCTGGACATCCCGGAGATGAGCTCCAGCTGCTGGATCTGCTTTCGCCTCAGCTCCTGAAGGTGAGCCTTTTGCCCTTCCGCCTCCTTCTCCTTGGCAGCCAGGCTACGCTCGCGGCGGTCCAAGGCCTCGTACTTTCGGTCGAGATTCTCCTCCTTTTGGGAAAGCCGCCTTTCCTGACGATGGAGCTCGCTACGACGTTCATTGATCTCCGCCTCCGCCTGAGACTTGATCTTTAACGCTTCCTCCTTGGCCTCAAGGAGAGCCTCCTTGTGCTTGGTTTTGGCATCGACAAGGAGCTTTCCGGCCTCCTTCTCGGCCACCCTGACCCGGCGACCTATTATCACCTGCCAGGTGGCAAAGGCAACAAAGCCGCCAATGGCGAATCCACCCAGGGTGGCAACTATTAATAGGAATATATTTATAGTTTCCACAGCCCTTCACCCCCTATTATCTGGAGCTTTCCGTCAACACCATCTTGATTATCCCCACATTAAACCCCTTATCCAAAGCTATGTCAAGGCGATTTGCTATCTGGACTCCCACCATAGCCGCTCCACAGTGTGCCTTATCACCTCGTAATCGAAGCCCCGCCTGCGGAGGAAGGCACCCAGCTTTCGGCTGAAGGTATCATGGTCCTCCCTGGCCCAAAGGCGAACCTTCCTAGAGGCTGCGCGATAGGCGCTATCCTCCTCATCGATCCCCTCCATCACCTCCGCCACCAGCTGGGGGTCAACCCCCTTCTGCCTCAGCTCAAGCTGGAGCAGCCTCCTGCCCCGGGGGCTATGGGAATCCCGATTCTCCCTCCAAAAACGGGCGAAGGCCACATCATCTACCATATTCCTTTCCTTCAGCCAAAGGAGAACCCGGTCGGTGATTTCCTCATCAAATCTTCGCTTCAGCCTCAGCCTCAGCCTCATCTCCGCCTCACTGCGGGGACGGTAGCTGAGGAGGCGCAGGGCAGCGTTGACGCCCTTTTGAAAGAGGTCAGCCCTGCCCAGCTCCTCTAACTGGGAATCGGTTAGCATCTGGCCTAGCTTGAGACCCCTCTCTTCCACCACCTCCATCCCCAGGCTGAAGGCGAAGGCACCATTGAGGAAGACGTTCACCCGATCCTTCCCCCTCTTTTGAGCTTCAATGGCGGTTATGGTCTTCATCGCCTCAAACATAAAAAGGCCGGGCAACTACTCCCAGCCTTTTTCGCTCCGGGGCGAGGCTTATACTAACCAGTTTCCGCTATCTGGGCATCAGCACTTCAGGTGGTGAAGACAATGGCCCTGATCTGCTTTTCCATCTCCTCGGTGAGCTCTTTATGCTGCCTCAGGTATTGCTTGACGTTCTCCCTTCCTTGACCAAGGCGGGTTTCACCAAAGGAGTAAAAGGCGCCCATCTTCTTCACCAATCCGGTCTCCACCCCAAGATCGAGGAGGTTTCCCTCTTTGCTTATCCCGTGGTCAAACATTATGTCAAATTCGGTGCTCTTGAAGGGAGGAGCAACCTTGCTCTTTACCACCTTGGCTCTCACCCGACTACCTATGACCTCAGCACCCTCCTTGATGGCTTCCACCCTCCTCAGGTCGATCCTCACCGAGCTGTAGAACTTCAGCGCCCTACCCCCTGGGGTGACCTCGGGATTGCCGAAGAAAACCCCCACCTTTTCCCGCAATTGGTTGATGAATATCACCGCAGTGGATGAACGGTGAATGGCGGCTGCCAACTTTCTCAGTGCCTGGGACATGAGCCGAGCCTGTAGCCCCATGTGAGCCTCCCCCATCTCCCCCTCCAGCTCAGCCCTGGGCACCAGGGCAGCCACGCTATCGATGACCACCACGTCCACTGCGGCGCTGCGCACCAATGCCTCAGTGATCTCCAGAGCCTGCTCCCCGGTATCTGGCTGGGATAACCATAGCTCATCTACCTTGACACCGCAGTTGGCGGCATATGCAGAATCAAAAGCATGTTCCACATCGATATAGGCGGCCTCGCCACCGCGACGTTGAGCCTCGGCGATGACGTGAAGTGCCAGCGTCGATTTCCCTGTCATCTCCGGGCCAAAGATCTCGGTGACCCTACCCCTGGGAATGCCGCCAATGCCAAGGGCGAGGTCCAGGGAGAGGGCACCGGTGGGGATGGCATCCACCGCCATCATGATAGATGCCTCCCCCAGTCTCATGATCGCCCCCTTACCAAATTGCTTCTCGATCTGGCTTATCGCCAGCTCAAGGGCCTTCTTCTTCTCCGTAGCCATCTCGCCCCTTGGTGTCAAGAAATCAACGATATTAGCGTATGATAGCACAGCCCTCCGGCTAAAACAAGGGGTCAGAAGGGTGGGATTAAGGGGGTTGATCTTTTATGGGCGCTTGCTGCCATCATCATCTCCACCATTTTCCTTATCCCCTCCTCAGCTTCCCCGGTGGCCAGATAGCGGTCCAGCTCCTCGTAGCTTAGCCCCATCTCCCCCTCATCGGTCTGACCCTCCCACAGTCCCGCCGATGGGGGCTTCTCTATGATCTCCCTGGGGATGCCCAGATGCAGGGCCAGTTCCTTGACCTGGCTCTTCAACAGATTCCCCAGGGGCAGGATATCAACCCCACCATCGCCGTATTTGGTGAAGTAGCCCACGGAGAGCTCGCTCCTGTTTCCGGTGCCCACCACCAGATAGCTGAGGCGATTGGCCAGGTAGTACAGGGTGACCATCCTCAGCCTCACCTTCACGTTGGCCTCAGCCATCCTCTTGGTAGCGGGCTCATATTCGCCGCCGAGCACCTTCGTCAGGGATTCGAAGGCATCCTCCAAGTTGATGGTCTTGGTTTGGATCTGGAATTTGCGGGCCACATCCCGGGCATGCTCGATATCGGTCTCATTGCTATAGCAGGGCATGATCACCCCCAGGGAGCTCTGGGGGAAGGCACGCTGGCACAGTGCCCCCACCACCGCTGAGTCAAGGCCGCCGCTCAGGCCAAACACCACCCCCCCACGCCCCGCCCTCTTTACCTGCTCCCTTATCCAAAGCACCAGTTTATCGGCTAGCTGCTTCATGGGGAAAACTTGCACCAGTTAGTCTTGTTGAAGTATACTCCTCCCTGACCTTGGAAGTCAAAGGGGAAGGCGATGGAAAGCACGATCCTTATCATACTGGTGGTGGCCATCGTGGTTTTCCTGGCGCTTCGCATCCTGCTTCGAGTTTACCTCAAGCGCCGTATGGAGGGACGGGGGGCAGAGGAGGTGGCTCCGCCAGACATAAAAAGGGCACCCCCTATCGAGGAGGCTACTGCACCCCGTGATGGCGGGAATACGGTGGAGATATCGCATCTCTATAAGTCCTTTGGCGGGGTTCAGGTAGTTAGGGATGTTTCCTTCACCCTGGCACCGGGCGAGGTCCTCGGCCTGGTGGGGCCCAATGGGGCAGGCAAGACCACCACCATCAGGATGCTCATGGACATCATAAAGCCCGATGCGGGGGAGATAAAGGTCTTTGGCCAGCCCCTGGAGGAGGGCACCAAGAACAGGGTAGGCTACCTGCCTGAGGAGAGGGGACTTTACCGCAAGATGAGGGTCTCCGATTCCATGGTTTATCTCGCTATGTTGAAGGATGTGAATTCCACCATAGCCAGGGGGCGAGCAACGGAGCTTTTGCGCCAGATGGACATGCTCCCCCATAAGGATAAAAAGATAAACGAGCTCAGCCGCGGCATGGGGCAGATAATTCAATTTCTGGTCACCATCCTCCACAACCCTGAGCTGGTGGTCCTGGACGAGCCCTTCGCCGGCCTCGACCCGGTGAACCGGCAGCTGCTCAAGGATATAGTGCTGGAGCGCAAGGGGCAGGGGAAGGCCATCATCCTCAGCACCCATATGATGAACGAGGTGGAGGAGATGTGCGACCGAGTCCTGATGATCGATAATGGGCGCGTCGTCCTCTATGGAGACCTGAGGGAGATAAAATGGCAATACCGGAATAACTCGGTCTTTGTGGAGTGCCAGGGTGAAATCGGCGAGTTAGAGGGGATTGTGGGCAGAAAGGATCATGGTAACTATGTGGAGCTATTTCTGGATGGCGAGGTCTCTCCTCAAAAGATACTCAGCCAGCTTATGGAGAAGAACATCCCGGTCGACCGCTTCCAGGTTTCCACCCCATCGCTAAATGAGATATTCCTTCAGGTTGTGGGGCGGGGAAATGAATAAGACCTGGATCATCGCCAAACAGGAGTTTTTGACCACCATAAGGAGGATCTCCTATATCCTGATCACCATAAGCTTCCCCGTTCTGGCACTTTTGGGGATACTCATCTATCAGGGGGTGGTGCACTGGGCTGTTCCCCCTGCCCCTGAGCAACAGAAGATTGGCTATGTGGACGAGACGGGGATGTTCACCGACTATACCAGCCAACCGGGGGTTCTTTTCCTGCCTTATGCCACCGAGGCGGAGGCCAGGGATGTCTTGGTCAATGGGGATATTGGCGAGTATTTTATCATTCCCGATGATTATCTTGCCACCGGGCAGATCACCAGGTACACCACGAAGCGGGAACTGGGGCTGCCGGAAGCCACCATAGAGCGCATGGAGGACTTTCTCATCTCCAATCTGCTCGCCGGGGAGGCCAGTGAGCAGGTTCTGGAGCGGGCAAAGACGCCGCTAATACCGATGTCCTACAGGTTGGATCCAGAAACGGGGGAAATCGTGCCCCCGGAGAGCGTGTTTGCCGCCTTCGGCCTGCCCTACATCTTTGCCATTCTATTCATGTTCTCCCTCTTCTTCTCCTCGGGGTTTTTGCTTCAGGGGGTTGCTGAGGAGAAGGAGAACCGACTCATTGAAATCCTGCTGTCCTCGGTTTCCGCAAGGCAACTCTTGAGCGGGAAGGTGCTTGGGCTCGGTGCCGCCGGACTTTTGCAAATCGTGGTCTGGCTTGCCACAGCAGTGATACTCGCTGCCATCGCCTCAGCCACCATCCTCCCCCTCACCGGGCTCACCATCCCCATCGGCCTCATAATCTTCGGCATCATCTACTTCATCCTGGGCTATCTGCTCTTCGGCATAATGATGGCCGGCCTGGGCTCCATCGGCTCTACCGCCAGGGAGAGCAGCCAGTGGACGGCGATCGTCGTCCTGCCGGCAGTAGTCCCGCTGATGCTCATCAGCGTTATCGTCACCCAGCCCAATGGTATCGTCTCCACCGTGCTCACCCTCTTCCCCCCCACCGCCCCGATAACGGCGGTGATGAGGCTCAGCATCGCCTCGCTCCCCGCCTGGGAGCTTGTGCTCAGCCTTTTCGTACTCGTTGCTTCTGTTATTGGGGCTATGTGGTTAGCATCAAGGGTGTTCAGGGTATGCCTGTTGATGTACGGCAAGAGGCCCAGCCTGAGGGAAATCTGGCGATACGTCAGGGAGGGCTAGCTTACAGGATGGGGAGATACCTCTTTAATTCATAGTCGGTAACCTGGCTGCGGTAATTATTCCACTCTATTTCCTTGTTCTTGATGAAGCTGTCAAAGAGGTGATCGCCGAGGCATCTCCTCACCAGCTCGCTGTCCTTGGTCAACTGAATTGCCTCCCACAGGCTTCCGGGCAGGGTTCCGACCTCCCTTTGCTTCCTCTGCTCCTCGCTCATCTCAAATACGTTCTCCTCCACCGGGTGGGGAAGCTCATATTCCTTTTCCACCCCCTCCAGCCCTGCTGCCAGCATAACGCTGAAGACGAGGTAGGGGTTACATGCCGGGTCGGGGGACCTGAATTCCACCCTGGTCTCGTTTTCCCTTCCTGGCTTATACTCCGGCACCCGGATCAGATCGGAGCGGTTCCTTCTGGCCCAGGTGATATAGACCGGGGCTTCATAGCCAGGGATCAGCCTCTTGTAGGAATTCACCCACTGGCAGGTGACTGCGGTGATCTCAGGGGCGTGCCTTAATAAGCCGGCGATATAGTGCCTGGCGGTCTTGGATAGGTGCTGCTCATCATCCTTATTGAAGAAGGCATTGCGCTCGCCCCTAAACAGCGATTGGTGTACATGCATGCCGTTGCCGTTTGCGGCGAAGATGGGCTTGGGCATAAAGGTAGCGTAGACGCCGTGTTTCATTGCCACCTCCTTGACCACTAGGCGGTAGGTCATCACGCTATCGGCCATGGTCAAGGCATCGGCATACTTTAGGTCGATCTCGTGCTGGCTGGTGGCAACCTCGTGGTGGCTGAACTCCACCTTGATGCCCAGTGCCTCCAGGGCAAGTACCGTTTCCTGCCTCAGCTCGCTGGCCACATCCAGCGGGGTGAGGTCGAAATAGCCCCCTTCATCCAGGGGCTTTGTGCTCTGAGAATCCTCAAAGTAGAAATACTCCAGCTCCGGTCCTACATAGAAGGTATAACCGAGGTCGGCAGCCTTTTTGAGGTTCCTCTTCAATATATATCGGGGGTCACCTTCAAAGGGTTGACCTCCGGGCAAGAGGATGTCACAGAACATCCTGGCCACCCCCCTCTCCATATGCTTCACCGGAAATATCTGGCAGGTAGCGGGGTCGGGCAGGGCCACCATGTCGCTCTCATCGATCCTGGCAAAGCCCTGGATAGAGGAGCCATCAAAGCCCATCCCCCTTTCCAGCGCCTCCTCCAGCTCCTCCACAGTGATGGCAAAGCTTTTCAAAAAGCCCAGGATATCGGTGAACCAAAGCCTGATGAATTTCACATCATGCTCCTTTGCCTCCCTGAGCACATCCTGCTTACTCTTGTCTGCAGCCATCGATTTCCACCTCCATCGGTTTAACTTACCCAGTATAACAAAAATGGGGGGAATTTTGAATAAAAAGCAACATCGACTGCCAAAGTCAGGGGTGATACAATATCTTTGTATTTGGGGGAGAGCATTGAAAGGGAAAGCAGACCGCATCTTATATAATGCCAATGTGATAACCCTGGATGGGAGCAGGCCCAGGGCTCAATTGGTGGCGGTTAAGGGCGAAAGGATAGCCTGGGTGGGCGATAATGATGAGCGAAGAGAGATTGGTGGGCGAAACACCAGGCTCATTGACTGTGAGGGGAAGACCCTGGTGCCCGGGTTCAACGATGCTCACTGCCATATCCTCGCCTTGGCCTCAAGCCTCACCAGCGTCGATTGCAGCCCGCAACGGGTGAGTTCCATCGCCGATATAAAGGCCCAAATTCGAAAGCAGGCGCAGAAGCTGCCCCCAGGCTCATGGATCAGGGCGGTGGGGTATAACGAGTTCTATCTTGCCGAAGGGCGACATCCCACCCGCTGGGACCTGGATGAGGCAGCTCCCCTTCACCCGGTGAAGCTGGTGCACCGCTCAGGGCATGCCTCGGTGCTCAATAGCCTGGCGCTCTCCCTCGTTGGAATCTCCATGGATTCTGCAGAGCCGCCGGGAGGGCTTATCGAAAGGGACCTGGAAACGGGAGAGCCCAATGGGATTTTGTTCGAGATGGAAGCTCACATCGATAAGCTGGTTCCACCCCTATCAGAGGCGGAGTTCGAAGAAGGGATCAGACTGGCCAATGAAAGATACCTCTCCCTGGGCATCACCTCCCTTCAGGATACCACGGTTCATAATGGGCTTAACGAGTGGCAGACCTTCCACCAGCTCAGGGAAAGGGGAGATTTGGTGCCCAGGTTATCGCTGATGATGGGCATCGATGCCCTTATGCAAAGTGGTCTCCCTCCTCGCCACGGCGATGACGGGATGCGCCTGGGGGCGGGGAAGATAGTTCTGGATGAGACCACGGGCAGGCTTCACCCCAGCCCGGAGGAGCTGGAGCAAAAGGTGCTTGGGGCACACCAGGCTGGATTTCAAATTGCCATCCATGCCATTGAGGAGGGGGCGGTGGAGGCGGCAGCAAAGGCGCTGGAGAACGCCCTGGCTCAAATCCCCAGAGAAGATCACCGCCATCGCCTAGAGCACTGCTCGGTCTGCCCGCCGCATCCACTGGAGAGGCTGAGAGCGTCCCATGCCATTGTGGTCACCCAGCCCGCCTTTATCTACTACAGTGGCGAGAGGTATCTAGCAACGGTTGCTGAGGGGCAACTGCCCTGGCTTTACCGCATTGGCTCCTTCCTCCGAAATGGGCTAATAGCGGCAGCCGGCTCCGATAGCCCGGTAGTGCCCAATGATCCCCTGGTCGGCATCTATGCCGCGGTCACCAGAAAGGCGGAGAATGGAGAGGAGCTTCTTGTTGAGGAGGGGATTTCACCTATAGAAGCCTTAAAGATGTACACGGTTTACGCCGCCTTCGCCTCCTTCGACGAGGAGGTGAAGGGCTCCATTGCCGGGGGGAAGCTTGCCGACCTCGCCCTTTTGAGCGCTGACCCTACAGCCGTTGCGCCCGATGAGATAAACGGAATCGAGGTGGAGATGACCATCATCGGTGGCCGGATAGCCTGGCGGGGAGCGCATTGACTGCCTTGGCCCGGCGGGGTAAAATAGAGGAGGAGGGGGAAATGCCGATATACGAGTATTCTTGCCCCAGCTGCGAGCACAGGTTTGAATTGCGGCGTCCCTTCAGTGAGGCGGGTAAAGCCGCTTCTTGTCCCCAATGCCATGCCCCGGCGAGGAAACTTCTCTCCCTTTTCACCGCCTTCTCCAAAAGCGGCGAAGGGGAGGCTAGCTCCGTAAGCGGCATGGACGCTTGCAGCACATGCACCGCTACAAGCTGCGCCAGTTGCAACATAGCTAGCTAGGCCCTCTCCTTTTTCCTTCTTGCCATCAAGAAGCCAAACCCAATGCCCCCAATAACTAAGGCCTCGAAAATCGTTGCCCCGGCAATGAAAAGGGTGCAATCGCTGAAGAAGCCCGCGGGAAAGAGCCTGAGCAAATAGTCTGTAGGGCCGAGCATCCAGTAATCGCTGCCAAAGAAAAGATGATGAAATTTGAGGAAAAGCCAGTCGAAATTGACCATGGCCCCTATCCCTAAAAGGATGAGCAGCGCAATGGTGAGGGCACTTCCACCTGAAGCCAGCCTGGCCAGATGGGGCCAAAAGCGCCTCCGCTGCCAGACGAAGCCCACGGCGAGAAATGCAGCCAGGAAGCCAAAGGTGCCCTCCTGAAGGTGATAACAGAGCCTAACCAGGCCCTTGACCTCCTTGAGATGGAGCACCTCCCTTTCAGTGAATAGGCCATCCTCCTCTGTCGAGACCTCTATTTGAAGGAATTCCTCCCCCGAGTTGAAGTAATGAATAAGCTCCTGCGCCACCCTCAAGAGTTCCTCATTCCCGATGCCGGTTTCCTCGCCGACCTGGTATTTATCGAATCCATATTGATAAAGGCGCACCTCGTTAACCGCCCAGCGAAGATTGCTGGTGAGCAGAAAAACGGGGAGGCAGAGGACGAAAAGCCCCATAGCGAGGACACCAAGGATGCTGAGCAGCCTCTTTTTAGCCATGGCAACCTGACATGGTAGCGGGCCTAGTCCGGATTGTCAATCCAGGAGCTGTGGCTCAATCCCGCAACCATTATGGCGTAGGGGTTGGCGTGGGCGTTGGTGTAGGCGTCGGGGTTGGTGTAGGCGTAGGCGTGGGCGTAGGTGTTGGAGTGGGTGTAGGGGTTGGCTCAGGCGTTGGTGTTGGGGTGACCTCAGGCGTAAGTGTTGGAGTGAGTGTAGGGGTTGGCTCAAGCGTTGGTGTTGGGGTAACCTCAGGCGTAGGTGTTGGTGTGGGTGTTGGAGTTGGCGTAGGGGTTGGCTCAGGTGGTGTTGGTGGCGGATTATAAGTGACGGTGAGCAATGGCCGATTGCCTATTGTGCTCGCCTCGGAGGAGGAGAAGGAGCTCTTGCCATCCGATGTCGCTTGCAGGATAACGCCAAAATTTGTCTCAGGGTTGTTGACCCAGTCCTGGACAGCGCTGGTGACATCCACTACATATGTTCCCAAAGTGCTGACGGTGAAGCTGTCTACCGCTGTGCTCGAACGAGAGTCTCCTTGCGCACCATCCGCCCCGCCTGAATCGACCCATGAAATGCTGCCCTTAATCATGGCCCCATCGGGGTGCGGAGAAGCGGTGGTGCCGCTTACCCCCCTTAGCAGTTCATTGAAACTGGTAGCGGTTCTGCTGCCGTACCAGATGATCTCGGAATCGATCATGATCAGCCCCTCTGTGGGCCAATTGGATATGGTGATCGGATCAACGGTCACCGAGGTATCGCTGGCAGAAATGCCATCGGCATCATCGATAGCGGTAGTATCGTCCAGGCCCAATTTCTGGGCGTGCGAGGTCGTGGCGCCATATTCACCAGCCCAGTCCACCTTATGGCCATCTATATTCCCCTCGATCCACTGATCAAGTAACTTGTAAACGTAGACGGTGTTGCCTGTATTTGTACAATTCAGGGTAAGGGTGGCAGAGATAATGTTAGCCCCCTGTGGCACTTGGTTGGGTCCGATAAAGCGGGGGAACTTGATCAACGAGACACGCTTTATAGAGCCAGCAGTTCGAATTACGTCAAGGCTGTCTGAGACACCGTAATTCCGATAGGGGTTTCCTATTGCCAGATAGGTGTCATACGCTTCAGAAAAGGTGCCTCGATGAGCAGCGGTCGCTGTCATGTGGGACGTCTCGATGTCGTTGTAAAATGACCATGTGCTCACTCCAATTAGACCGACAACCGAGCAGACTATCAGCAGACCCAGCAGGATTCTCTTCACTTGCTCATACCCCGCTCAATTCCCCCTGTTGAGCACCCCCGCATATAAAAAGGCAATGCTTATGCTACAAGAAGGCTGGGCTAATTGTCAACGTGGGGCATGGCCACTGGTTGGGTCGCCTCCTGGCGGACTTGCCTCCACCCCTATTGCGGCGTATACTTGTGGGAAGGAATCAACCCTTTTGGAAGGGGCGCAAGTGGATATTGAGGGGAAACAGGACAGCTTTGAGACCCTGGTGGAGATCATTGCCAAGCTTCGAGGTCCCCAGGGTTGCCCCTGGGATAGGGAGCAGACCCATTTTTCCATCAAGGGCAACCTTGTGGAAGAGGCGTATGAAGTATTGGAGGCAATCGACGAAGAGGATATGGCAAGGCTTTGTGAGGAGCTGGGCGACCTGCTGATGCAGATCGTGCTTCACGCCCAGATGGCGAGGGAGGAGAAGGAATTTGAGATAGGCGATGTGGTGCGCCAAATAAACGAAAAGCTGATCCGCCGCCACCCCCATGTCTTCGGTGAAGCCAAGGCGGCGGATGCCCAGCAGGTGATCGCCAATTGGGAGGCACTAAAGCGGGAGGAGGGTAAGGGAGGCGAATCCATTCTCGACGGCGTGCCAAAGGGGATGCCGTCCGTGGCCTATTCTCAGGCAATTCAGCGTCGCGCTTCCCGGGTAGGCTTTGACTGGGAGGATGCGGAGGGCATTATGGAGAAGCTGGCTGAGGAGGTGGCGGAGCTCAAGAAGGCCAGCGGACACCAGGAGCGGGTGAAGGAGTTTGGCGATTTGCTTTTCACCCTGGGCAACATTGCTCGCAAGCTCGATATCGACTTGGAGATGGCACTGCGGCAGGCTAATGAGCGGTTCTATCGCCGCTTCTCATATATGGAGCAGGTTTGCAAAAAGAGGGGCATCGCTCTGGAGAGCCTCTCTCTTGAGGAGCAGGACGCCCTGTGGGAGGAGGCGAAGAGGGAGGTAAGGGACTAAGTCAAAGCAAAGAGGAGAGAATCCTTTAGTAACCCTCCAAACCAAGCTCACTGTTTATCCTCTCCAATATAGCTCTGATTTCATCGTCTATTTCCCCAGCATCCATTGACCCAGCAACCATTTTTGCAACATGAGTCTTCCACTTACCCTGAGGAGCGTAACGAAGCTTTTCAGCTAATAACTTCTCAATGTTCTCACATCTTGGACTCCTGACTATTTCTTTCTCCTCATCTTTTTTCTCATCTTTTGCAAGCTGAAGATTATATATGTTAGTCAAAGCACTGATAAGCTTCTTATCAGGATAATACTCCTCAAGGTCTCCCTTTTTTAAAGTAAAAAGATTCTTATCCCTTACTAACCTATACTTCTTTGGTAGCGCTTTAGCTTCGGCTTCAGCATCCTTATCCAATAGGACAAAAAATGGGAGATTAGTATTGTTTGCAGCCTCGATCCATACTTCCAAGTGGTATCTCCCCTTAGTCTTACCCATTATAGGAATGAATGAGATGCCTCTTTGAGGAAAATTGAACTTCAATTTTTCTGACCAGATAGAATATGCTATCTTATCTGAAGTTCCTTCTACAAAAATTATAGCGTTTGGGAAAAATAGGTCGCTTGGTCTATGCCCAAGCTCATATAGAAGCATTTTCAAGTCGCTACTCTCTTGTATCATATGAAAGATGGTTGCCCCGTCCTGCTTTCTGGTTATCCATACATTCTCCATATCCACTGCGTCAACAAATGCTGTGGAATGAGTTGTAACAAAAACTTGCTTATCCTCACAGATTTCTTTCAAAAATCTCAGGAATCCTCGTACTAGTTCAGGATGAGAATGTAACTCAGGCTCTTCAATCCCAAAGAAGCAATCCCTTTCAGCTAAGAGTCTATACTCAAGCGCAATTAACTCCTGATGACCACTACCACCAAGAGCGAAAGGAAGTTGCATCCGGCTTCCTTGCTCTCTGATGGTAAACTCCGAACCAACTAACCTAACATCTTGGACAGTTCTCGATGTTTTGGCTACCTGGTCTAGAAGACCTATCATCTTCTCATATTCCCCTATGTTTTGCGCTAGCGACCTTAACTCATTTAATATATTATTGCTAACGATAGAAGGACGGCGCTGAAAGCCACTAAAATCTGCACTAGCATTCCTTGTGGATGGGATGTAGATAAACCTTGTCTTTAGTTTTTGCAGCAGATTGGGCGAGATTGCAGCAAGCAAATCATTGGATTCCGTTTGAGCTGGTGTTGGAGGTGGCGTTTGAGTTGGCTCTTGGTCACCCTCCGTCTCATTAGTTTCAATGGATTTCAACTTTCTGGGTGGAGCTACAACATTTAACTTAATAGATGTAACACCCCAAAGAGCGGAATTAGCAGGACCCTTTATTGCACGATTAAAAATGACTTCGCTTTTGTCCTCAATTTGGTAAGCCTCCTTGCTACCCTCAGGTAACATATTTTCTATTTCATCTTTACTAAATTCGATTAAAACCTCGAACTCAATAGGTTGTTTGTCATCCCTATCAAACCAAAAATAGTTATCCAAACTCCCCAGGCTTCTCTCTGTTGTCTCAAAATCTAGTTCATTAAAGAATAAAGTCAAAGCTTCTAAGAGATTGCTTTTCCCGGAGCCATTCGCTCCTATAAGGATAATCAAATCTCCTATATTTTCCATCAGAACTTTTTTCAAGCTTTTGAAGCGCTGGATAGATATTCTTCTAATTTTCATCTGCATCTCCTTTTATGGTGCAGTTTTGACCCAACTGGTCGGGGCGAGAGGATTTGAACCTCCGACCTCAGCGTCCCGAACGCTGCGCGCTAACCAAACTGCGCCACGCCCCGCAGCCATATTATAGGCTGACAGGCAGAGATTAGCAAGCCTTCTTGAATTGCCCCCTATCCACTGCTATACTTAATAAATCGTGAAATACTGCGTGCTGATAATCGATGGCGCTTCGGGCTGGCCGCTTCCCGACCGTGAGGGCAAGACCTGCCTGGAGCTGGCGCATACGCCCAACCTGGACCGGATGGCACACGAGGGGGTTGTCGGCATGGCGCGTACCGTGCCGCCGGGTATGGAACCCAGTAGTGCCTGCGCCTGCATGTCCGTGCTAGGCTATGACCCCAGGGTCTATTACCGGGGCAGGAGCGCCATCGAGGCCAGGAGTATGGGAATCCCTCTCAATGAAAGAGAGGTTGTGTTTCGCTGTAACCTAGTCGCCATCCAGGATGGGAAGATGTGGGACTATAGCTCAGGTCATATAGCGAGCGATGATGCTCGCCCCCTCATCGCCGCTTTGGAGGAAAGGTTGGGCAATGAAAGGATACACTTCTACCCCGGTGTCAGTTACCGACACATATGCAAGATAAGGGATAGGGAGGAGACACTTCTGGCTACCTGCACCCCGCCCCACGATATCCCGGGAAAGCCTATCGATGAATTTCTTCCCCATGGGCCGGGGAGTGAGCTTTTACGAGAACTAATGGCACGTTCGGAGGATGTGCTGCGGGACCATCCGGTGAATATCAAGCGGCGCTCTCACGGCGAGGTCCCGGCCACCATGATCTGGCTGTTCTGGGGTAGTGGGAGGATACCCGATCTCCCTCCCTTCAAGGAGCTTTACGGCCTGGATGCTGCCCTGACATCGGGGGTCGATCTGCTGCGAGGATTGGCCAAGATGCTGGGAATGGAGGCGCTGGAGATTCCGGGCGTGACTGACGGCCTGGACAACGATTATGCGGCACAGGCAATCGGTGCCCTCAACGCTCTGGAGGAGCATGACCTGGTGGTTATCCACGTCGAAGCGCCGGATGAGGCTGCCCATGCTGGCTCCATCGATGACAAGATAGATGCCATCCAGCGGGTGGATGGGGAGGTGGTGGCTAGACTCCTGTCCCAGGGGAAAAACGCGCTGCGCATGCTGATCATGCCCGACCACGCCACCCCCATCGAGGTGCAGACCCATACCCCCGATCCGGTTCCCTTTATGCTCTGGGGTCAGGGGTCTGAGGGCAGCGGTGCCAGGAAATTCAGCGAGGTAGAGGCCGGAAGGACAGGCATCTTCATCGAGGAGGGGCATAAAATTATGGGTAAGCTGATACAGGGGTAAGGAGGCGATATGGCGCTCATTGTGCAGAAGTACGGCGGTAGCTCCGTTGCCGATGCGGAGGGGATAAAGAGCGTTGCCCGCCGTGTCGCCGCCACCAGAGAGAAGGGCAATCAGGTGGTGGTAGTGGTCTCCGCCATGGGTGAAACCACTGACCAGTTAATCAACCTGGCTCATCAGGTCACTGAAAAGGCCGATGACAGGGAGCTGGATGTTCTCCTCTCCACCGGAGAGCTGGTGTCCAGCACCCTGCTTGCCATGGCGCTGAAGTCTCTGGGATACGAGGCCATCAGCCTCAGCGGAGCCCAGGCAGGCATCTGGACGGATGCCGTTTATAGCAGGGCGCGCATCATCACCGTTGAGGCGCATCGCATCGTGAAGGAGCTGGAGGAGGGTAAGATCGTTATCGTTGCCGGCTTTCAGGGTATCACCCGAGACATGGATATCACCACCCTGGGCAGAGGAGGCTCCGATACCACAGCGGTAGCCATGGCTGCCAGCCTGGGGGCGGATATCTGCGAGATCTATACCGATGTGGAAGGGGTTTATACCGCCGACCCGCGCCTTGTCCCCCAGGCGCGAAAACTAGCCGAGATCGGCTACGAGGAGATGCTTGAGCTCGCCAGCTACGGTGCCAAGGTGCTTCATCCCCGCGCCGTAGAGCTGGGGGAGCTTTTCAATATCCCTGTCCTGGTTGCCTCAAGCTTCACCGAAGCTCCAGGAACGCTGATTCAGGGAGGAATCGCTATGGAAGTGCGAAATAAGGTGAGGGGCATTGCCCATGACCTTGATGTGGCCAAGATTACCATCCTTGGCGTCCCTGACCGGCCGGGAATTGCCACCGCCATCTTCGAGTCCCTGGCTAAGGAAAACATCAATGTGGATACCATCGTCCAGAACGCCAGCGTGGACAGGATCACCGACCTCACCTTCACCGTTGCCAAGAGCGAGTCGGAGAAGGCAATGAGGGCGGTGGAGCCAGCGGTCAAATCCATCGGGGCCAGGGGCTGCGTCTTGAATGCCAATCTGGGAAAGGTGAGCATTATCGGCACCGGGATGCAGAACGTGCCTGGCTTTGCGGCAAGGATGTTCCGCGCCCTCTACGAGCAGGGGATCAATATAGAGCTGATCACCACCTCTGAGATCAGGATCACCTGCATTATCGACCAGGCCAGAGTTCCCGATGCCCTCGTCGCCCTGCATAAGGCCTTCGAGCTGGAGAAGGAAGGGATTTAGCCATATTTTGCCAGCAAAAAGGGGCAGCGGAGGACTCCGCTGCCCCTTTGCATCTCGGGATTCTTAGACGGCGACGACTTCCTTGACCTCGGGCACCTGCTCCTTGAGGATGCGCTCAATGCCGCCCTTGAGGGTCATGATTCGCATTGGACACCCGCTGCAGGCACCGGTGAGCCTCAACTTTACTGTGCCCTCCTCGATATCCACCAGCTCAACGCCACCGCCATCCGCCTCCAGATGAGGCCTTATCTCGGCGAGAACCTCTTCAACCTTCTGTCGCATAGCATTCCTCCTTCTTTGACCCCAAGCCCAATTCACTCTATCATAATGGGGAGACCTTGTCAAAGGACAAAAGTCTCTTTCTTAGAGGGGGTAGACCCAAAAAGGATGATGGTATATAATCGCTAAAACCCGCGGAGGTAATGGTGGAGCTTGCAATAATCATACCAACGTTCCACGAAGCCGAAAATATCCGGGCTCTCATCCCTAAAATACGTGCTGCGCTCAAAACCAACTACACCATCGTCATCGTTGATGACAACTCACCCGACGGCACACAAACCGTTGTCAAAGAGCTCTCCAGGACTTATCCCATCAAACTGGTCTGGCGACCTCATAAACTCGGCCTTGCCTCGGCAGTGAACGACGGCATGAAATCAGTGGCAGCAGATGCTTACATCATCATGGATGCCGACTTCAGCCATCCCCCTGAGATACTCCCCGAGCTACGTAGTCAAATTGAAATGCACGACTTGGTGGTAGCATCTCGCTATGTTAAAGGCGGCAGCACATCGGGCTGGCCGCTCAAGCGCAGGATCATCTCATGGGTTGCCACTATGCTAGCACGTCCGCTGACCCCCATCAAAGACGCAACATCTGGCTTCTTCGCCATACGCCGTGAATGCCTCCACAACGTCAACCTGACGCCCTTAGGCTTCAAGATCGGCCTGGAATGCTTTGTAAAGGCCAATTGGAGAAGCTTTGGCGAAGTACCCTTTGCCTTCACCAACAGAAGACATGGGGAGAGCAAGCTGAGCCGCCGGGAATTTATCGCTTACCTCAGGCAATTATTCCACCTGTACGCATACGCTTTTGCTCGTTTCCTAAGATTCCATGCCAAGAGGAGCTTCAATGATGCCGATTACGAGTGGATCGGCTGGCATCGGGGTAACCCCATACAAAGGTGGTGGAAGAAAACCCTAGCCCGCAAAGTCCTCCACTGCTCCGCCCTCCCCCAAGGGGCAAAGGTTCTGGACCTGGGCTGTGGAAGCTCGCCGCTGATAACCCTGCTGGACAACGATTGTATAGGCATTGACACAAATGCATCCAAACTCAGCTTCATGCGCCGGCGCAGCACCTCGTCATTCCTCAAGATGGATGTACAATCCCTGGCCTTCAAAAACGATTGCTTCGACCACGTAATGTGCATAGAAGTTCTGGAACACCTGAGCAATCCCAAACTTGCAATACGTGAAATATCACGTATATTAAAGCGGCACGGCACCGTTGTCATTGCCACACCCGACTACGCTACATTGCGGTGGAGGATCGTGGAGAAGCTGTACTCCATTGCCATGCCCAATAGCTATGCAGCCGATCACACCACAAGGCTAACCAGGAAAAGCCTGATCGAAGTCTGCAGGCAACACCGGCTGGCACACATCGCCACGCATTACGTGCTTGGAGCGGATATGGTGCTTTTGTTCCGAAAATCCGCATCCTAAGCATTGAGGTCCATTCTGCGAAATGATAGGATTCCCTGCCAAATAAAGGCCATTTTCCTCTTGACATCTGGGAAAACACGGTTAAAATAGGTCGGCGATGGTCGAGGTGGGGCGATGCATTATCAAACCGGGGAAGCAAGGATGAGGCGGCAGCGCACCAAGGAAGTCATTTCCCTGGCGATGCAGGGTCGGTGGGAGGAAGCCGTTATCGCCAACAGGGGCATCATCGATATCTTCCCCCACGACGTCGGTGCCTATAATCGGCTGGGAAAGGCGTTGACGGAGTTGGGCCGCTACCGGGAGGCCAAGGAGGCCTATAGCGGAACGCTTGAGATCGATCCCAAGAACGCCATCGCTAGGAGGAATCTGCGTCGCCTATACTTGCTGGAGGAGATGCAACCGTCGCTGGAGGGAGATCCCAATGGGGCTGTCCCCCATCTTTTCATCGAGGAGATGGGTAAGGCCAGGGTAGCCAGGCTTCAGCAATTGGCACCGAGGGAAGTGCTGGCCAAGATGGCTGCTGGCGACCTGGTATACCTCAGGCCTGAGGGGCAGAGTCGGGTCGTGGAAAATAGGGGGGGTGAGTACCTGGGGAAGGTGGAGCCAAGGATTGGCTCGCGACTCGTCAAGCTAATAAAGGGGGGCAACAGGTACACTGCGGCCATCACCAGCCTGGCGGATAATGAGGTCAGGGTGATCATTAAGGAGATATTCCAGCATCTCAGCCAGCAAGGACGCCCCTCTTTCCCGGTTAAGGGCCGTGGTGACTTCCGGCCCTACGTTAGGGATAGCATCCTCAAATATGAGCTTGAGGAAGAGCAAGCTTTTGACGACGCCGGCTACCCGCTGGAGTGGGAAGAGGAGACGGAACAATTACCCGAAGGCGTCTCCATTGTGGACGATGAGGCCGATGAGGAAAGGGATGATATGGTAGAGGAGGAGTGACCCCCCTCGGCTGGAGGCCACCCCTGCAATCTCCCCCTTTGACTAGCCTGGCAAAGCATGATATCCTTTAGCAACATCCCTTTTGCTCGCGATGCCCTTTTTGTTCTGTCGGAGGTCTTATGGAGAAGGAAATCGGAGCGGTGAAGCCGGTTGATATCGAAGAGGAGATGAGGGGCTCTTATCTGGACTATGCCATGAGCGTCATCATCTCTCGTGCCCTGCCCGATGTGCGCGATGGGCTCAAGCCGGTGCAGCGGCGGATCCTCTATGCCATAGAGGGGCTGGGGCTGCGCCACACCAGCCCCCATAAGAAGAGTGCCCGCATTGTGGGAGAGGTGCTGGGCAAATACCACCCCCATGGCGATGACCCGGTCTATGAAGCCATGGTGCGCATGGCCCAGGACTTCTCCATGAGGTATCCCCTCATCGATGGGCAGGGGAATTTTGGCAGCATAGACAACGACCCGCCAGCGGCGATGCGCTATACCGAGGCCCGCCTTTCCCAGATCGCCCAGGAGATGCTGGTTGATATCGATAAGGAGACGGTGGACTTCACCCCCAACTTCGATGGCTCCCTAGAAGAGCCGGTAGTTCTCCCTGCAAGGCTTCCCGATCTGCTGCTCAATGGCGCCTCGGGAATCGCCGTGGGCATGGCCACCAACATCCCGCCCCATAACCTGGGCGAGGTTTGTGATGCCATCGCCTACCTCATCGATAACCCCGAGGCCATCACGGAGGAGCTTACCGATTTCATTCGCGGCCCCGATTTCCCCTCCGCAGGCATCGTTTATGGCGTTGAGGGGATCAAGAACGCCTATGCCACGGGGAGGGGAAGGGTCGTCATCAGGGCAAAGGCGGATATCGAGGAGATGGCAAAGGGGCGCTCTCAGATAGTGGTAACCCAGCTTCCCTATCAGGCAAATAAGGCAGCCCTGGTGGAAAGGATCGCTGAGCTGGCCAAGGAAAAGAGGATCGAGGGCATCTCTGAGCTAAGGGATGAATCGGATAGGCAGGGAATGCGCATCGTTATCGAGCTGAGGAAGGATGCTCAGCCGGAACAGGTGCTTAACAACCTGTTTAAGCATACGGCAATGCAGTCCGCCTTCTTCGTCAACATGCTGGCCCTCGTCGATAGGCAGCCAAGGGTGATAAGCCTCAAGACGGCGCTTCAGCAATACATCGACTTCCGCCGCGATGTCATCGTGCGGCGTTCACGCTTTGAGCTGCGCCAGGGTCGGGAGAGGGCCCACATCCTTGAAGGGCTGAAGATCGCCCTCGACCAGCTAGAGCAGGTTATCACCACCATTCGCCAGTCCCCCAATGCTGAGGCGGCAAGGGCAAATCTGATGAAATCCTTCTATCTGACCCAGGCCCAGGCCCAGGCCATCCTGGAGATGCAACTGCGCCGCCTGGTAGCCCTGGAGCGAGAGAAGGTGAACCAGGAATATACCGTGGTGCTCAAGGCCATTGCCTACCTGGAGGACCTTCTGGCAAACCCGAGGAAGGTTCTCTTCTTGGTGAAGGAGGAAGTGGGGGAGTTGAAGGCCAGATATGGGGACCCTCGAAGGACGCTCATCGTGGAGGAGGAGGTGGGGGAGTTCAGAGAGGAGGACCTCATCCCCCATCAGCGGGTGGTGATCATCCTGACCGACAGGGGATACATAAAGAGGATGCCCAGCGAAAGCTTCCGGCTTCAACAGAGGGGGGGCAGGGGTGTAGCCGGGGTAGCTATCCAGGAGACGGAGAGGCTGCGCCTCATCCTCGTCGCCGATACCCTGGATACCCTCCTGTTCTTCACCAATCGGGGAAAGGTATTGTCCCTGAAATGCTACCGCATCCCGCAGGATACCTCTCGAACTGCCAGGGGGACCCCCCTCATCAAGCTGCTCTCCCTGGATGAGAGGGAGCAGGTGACGGAGGTGGCTGCTGTATCCAGGTTTGACGAAGGCCAGTTCCTGGTGCTGGCAACCCGCCGTGGAGAGATCAAGAAGACCCCCCTTGAGGAGTTTGCCTCGGTGAGAAGCAGCGGTCTCATCGCCATGGACCTGGGGAAGGAGGACGAGCTGGCAGCGGCGAGGATAGCTGGTGGGGGGGATGAGGTGGTCTTGGTGAGCGAGGAGGGGCGGGCGATCAGGTTTTCCGTCGATGGGCTGAGGGCCGCCTCGCGAGCCAGTGGAGGGGTGCGTGGCATCCAGCTTCCCTCCACCGATAGCGTCGCCGCCATGGATGTCCTCTCCTCTGATGCCCACCTGCTGGTGATTACCGCCAATGGGTTTGGCAAGTGCACCCCTCTGGCCGAATATCGCCTCCAGGTTCGCGGCGGAAAGGGGGTAAAGAGCCTTCACCTCACCTCAAAAATGGGGAGGGTGATGGCGGCGCGGGTGGTTGAACCCTCCCAGGAACTCCTGATCGTTTCTTCCCAGGGGAGTGTTATCCGCATGGGGATGGCGGATGTCCCCACCCAGGGGAGGCTCCGCAAGGGGGCACGCCTGATGATGCTGGAGGAAGGGGATGAGGTGGTCTCCATCACCTGTGTTGAGGGGAAAGGCAGAAAGGAGAGCTAGGCTTCGGGGAGCATTGCGGAGTGGCAGTCTTTGAGCAGCTGGTGTTAAGTTTCATCCCCCTTTTCGTCGCCATGGATGCCATAGGGACCTTGCCCTTCCTGCTTTCGCTAACCGAAGATATGACCACCCTTCAGCGAACCAGAGCGGTGCGCTATGCCCTGATCACCGCCCTGGCTTTGGGATTGGGTTTCATTGCCCTGGGAAAGGGCGTTTTCTGGCTGCTGGGCATCACCGTTGCCGACTTCCTGGTTGCTGGTGGGCTGATCCTCCTTGTCCTGGCCATAAATTACCTCGTCAGGGGGAGGTTTATAGAGCTTGCCGTGGCAGCGGAGAGGGAGACCGTTGGCGTTGTCCCCCTGGGAACGCCCCTCATCGTGGGCCCGGCGGTGCTTACCACCCTGTTACTTCTCATTGGGGAGTATAATATCTTCCTGGTGCTCGGTGCCTTTATCGTTAACATAGCCATCGCCTGGCTGGCCTTTGCTCAGGCAAACAGGATAGCGCGCTTCCTGGGAGCTGGAGGGCTGAGCGCCGTATCGAAGATAATGAGCCTGCTCTTGGCTGCCATCGCCATAAAGATGATCCGCGAAGGCATTATGGGGATCCTGGCGGTTTGACCAAAATGGTCACCGACCATTAGAACAAAGGAATCTTCTTCTGGAGAAGGCCTTCATTGACCCAGACTTTATAGTTCAAAAAAGGAGGTAGAGAATGACCCTGCCTAACCTTTCCCTTGAGAAGAAGGTAGCTATCATCACCGGGGGAAGCCGAGGTATCGGGAGGGCAATTGCCCTGGGCTTTGCCCAGGCCGGTGCCGATGTGGTGGTCTGCAGCCGCACCCTGCCTGACCTGGAGAAGGTGGCCGATGAGATTCAAGCCCTGGGCCGGCGCTCCCTGGCGGTGGAGGCAAACATCGCCATAAAAGGCGATGTGGATAACCTGGTGGCCAAAGCGGTGAAGGAATTCGGCACCATCGATATCCTGGTCAATAATGCGGCGATAAACATCATGCGCCCCCTCATCGAGCTCAGGGAGGATGGCTGGGATAAGGTGATGAACGTGGGGCTCAAGGGCTATTTTCTGTGCAGCCAGGCGGCGGCACGGGTGATGATGGAGAAGAAAAGCGGCAACATAATCAACATGGCCTCCGGGGCTGCGGCTAAGGCAGCCCCGGCACTGGGCGCCTATAGCATATCCAAGGCCGGGGTTGTCATGCTCACCAGGATCTTGGCGGCGGAGCTGGCACGCTACAACATCAGGGTTAACGCCATTGGACCGGGTGTGGTGAGAACGGGGTTCAGCCAGCCCATGTGGGCAAACCCCGACATCCTGAAGACCATCGAAGCCACTATCCCCCTGGGGCGCATCGCCGAGACCGGCGATATCGTGGGGGTGGCCCTTTTCCTGGCCTCCGATGCCTCCAGCTACATCACGGGGCAGACCATATATGCCGATGGGGGAACTATGGCATGAAGCTCATCTTCATCCATGGCTCCGGAGGTTCTAAGGAGGCGTGGTGCTTTCAGATTGAGCGCTTCCCCAATGCCGAGGCCATCGACCTTCCGGGCCACCCCGAGGGCGAGCCCTGCACCAGCATAGAGGACTACGCAGAATGGCTCAGGGGTTATATCCATAAAAAAGGCTATCGGGATGTGGTTCTCGCCGGTCACTCTCTGGGGGGTGGCATTGTATTGGCCTACGCCTTGAAATATCCCCCGGAGCTGAAGGGAATAATTCTCATCGGCTCAGGGGCCAGGCTGCGGGTTCACCCCATGTATCTGGAGATGCTGGAGAAAGCAGTTGGGGAACCCAGCGTGCTGGAGCAGTTCTTCGAGGTGGGATGGGAGCTCATCGATCCCGAGCTTAAGGAGGTGCTCCAGAGGAGAGCCTTTGAAAACGGCCCCGCAGTTTTCCTCAACGATATGCTCTGCTGCGACAGGTTCGATGTCATGGATCGGGTGAACCGGATCAGGCTGCCCACCCTGGCCCTCTGCGGCAGCGAGGATATAATGACCCCGCCCAAATACACTAGATACCTCGCCGATAACATCCCGGGGGCAAAGGCGGTGGTCATCGATGGCGGAACCCATATGGTCTTCGCCGAGAAGCCCCGAGAGGTCAATAAGGCCATCGAGGATTTTTTGAAAGGCCTCTGAACTAAGCTTTGGCCGGGTTGCCAAATTGCGCAGGCCTAGGATATAATTGCTGAAAATTGCATAAAATTATTGACAAATAGGCAGAAGCTATGCTAGCCTGTTCAGGGGCTTTCCTGCATGGTAAGCTAAGGGTTGACATCCGCTTACAATTGTGTTAAGAAATGTTAATTTAAATATAGCTTTTGGGGGAGGCTGATAGATGAAAGCAAAAGTAGCGAGAATAGCGATTCCAGTCATTATGGCGCTTTTCCTCATCCTAGTAATGGCGAGCCCGGCGTTTGCCGCCGCAACGGTAACGCCTGCAAGTGGTGGAGGCGCGATCTCAGCAGATGATTTTGGAACAGGGACATATACGGATCTTGGCGCCATCGTGATAGCAGAAGGAGCAATCGGAGACATCGGGGTGGGCACCATAATTTTGGATGTGCCAACTGGATTCGAATTTCGTACAGCGCCTGCACCTGATGTCGCGGTAACAGGTGCAGGTGAACTAGTTGCAACATTCACCTCGATTACGACAACTCAGATTACAATCACCGTCACCACTGCTTCAGCAACCGCGACGAATACCTTGACGATTGGTGGAGTTTCAGCAATCGGGGTTCGTCCAACCCAAGGAATACCTCTTGCATCCGGCAACATAATCATGGACGCAGCCTCGACATCAACAATTCTTGGTGTTACGACAGGACCAGGAGGAACCAACTTCGGCACATTGACTGAAGTTCCAGGGACGGCGGCATCGTTCAATGTGGTGACGTCTGGCGGTGGCACTGAGACTGCAGGAGCGGCATTTAGTGTCACCCTTACCGCGCTGGATACCTACGGGAACACCTGTGACAGTGGCCCAAACGCCTATACTGGGGCCCATACCATTAACTTCGCATCGGCGGCCACGCCTTCCCCAAATGGCACACCACCAACAATCCCAGCCAGCGAAAGCATTAACTTCACCGCTGGCGTGGGTACTTCCTTAACCAGCTTCATCCTGACCAATGCTGAGGAGATAGTGGCGCCTACCATAGGCGCCACCGATGGCATCGTTACCGGCTTCTCCGCTCCTATCACCGTCAACCCGGGGCCTGCGGTCTCCTTCAATGTGGTGACCTCTGGCGGTGGCACCGAGACTGCAGGCGTGGCATTTAGCGTTACCCTGACCGCACTTGACGCCTATGGGAACACGTGCGACAGTGGCTTAAACGCCTATACTGGGGCTCACACCATCAACTTCACGTCGACGGCGACAAATTCCCCAAATGGCACAGCACCAACGATCCCAGCCAGTGAAAGCATTAACTTTGCCGCCGGCGTGGGCACTTCCTCAACCGGCTTCATCTTGGTCAATCCTGGGGAGACGCCTACCATAACCGCGAGCGAAACAGCCGGTCCCAGCGGCACCTCAGCTCCCATCACCGTCAACCCGGCAGCGCTTGCCAGTTACACGGTGGCCCCTGCCGCTGGACCATATACCGCGGGGGTGGCGTTCACGGTCACTACCACCGGCTACGACGCTTATGGCAACGTGGTGACCAACGACAGCACCTCTATTGTCACCTACACTTCGAACTCGGCGACGATGGTGTTTGACGCCAACCAGGATGGAACCTTTACTGACAACTCCGAGGCATTAGCTGCCGGTGTTTCGGTCATCGATGTCAAGGATAACACTGCTGCCAGTGGGGTCACCATCACTGCTACCACTGGTGCCGTGAGCGGCGTTAGCCCTGCGATCACCATCAACCCCGCAGCTATCAACTACTACACGGTGACCTCGGCTTCCTATAACCAGACGGCGGGCGTTGCCTTCACCGTCACCGTCACCGCCTATGACCAATATGGAAATGTGGTGACTACTGACTCAACCACCTCGGTCACCATGACATCAAGTTCCGCTACTATGCTCTTCGATAGCAATGGCAATGGCATCTTTGGTCAGAGGGGGGACAATATCAAGACGCTGAGCGCCGGCACATTCAACATCCCCGCCAGGGATACCATCGGCCGTAGCGGGGTGACCATCACCGCCACTGACCCCAATGGCAACACGGGGACCAGCTCTCCCTATACCATTTCTGGCTGGACAGGACAAGCGGGACCAGGTGCAGCACCACCCGCCGCTCCGCCACCTGCTGCCGCTGCCCCTCCATCAGGTGGCATGCCTGTGGGAGCCTTAGCCGGGCTATGGGCAGGGGTGGCTGTGATATGCGGGCTGATAATCTGGCTTGGGATTTTCCGAAGATAGGCGGGGCTAAAAGGGCTTAGTCTTGCCGGTAGTGGCCTGATGGCTTCTCCGGCAGGCGGGGTGCCAGCGCTCCATGCCGCAGGCGATGCATTGTTCGTAGCGGCAATCGTCAGTCTCCTCCCCGTTGAGGGAGCGCTGATATTCCCTCTTCAGAAAGGCGGGGCTAACCCCGGCATCGATGTGACCCCAGGGCAATACCTCATCCAGGGGTCGCTCCCGGTGGGTGTAGAAAGAGGGGTCGAGCCCGGAGTCCTCAAAGGCGGCGAGCCATTTTGAGTAATCGAAACGCTCGCTCCAGGCATCAAAGGTGCAGCCCAGCTGCCACGCTCGGTAGATGACTTTTGCCAGGCGACGGTCTCCCCTTGCCATCACCCCCTCCAGAAGGCTCATCCGGGGCTCCTGCCATGATAGGCGCACCCCGGACCTTCTGAGACCTTGTCTCAGGGCTTCTATCTTAGCTGCCAGTTCCTCCTCTGTGTTCTGAGCCACCCATTGGAAGGGGGTATGCGCCTTGGGCACGAAGGCTGAGGCGCTAAGCTTTACGTTGAAAGGCCTGCCTCGCCTTTCCCATCCCACATGGCAGACCTTCCTCACCATCTGAACAATGCTTTCTATATCGTCAGCGGTCTCTGTGGGCAGGCCGAGCATGAAATAGAGCTTAACCCCGCCCCATCCCCTTTCCGCAGCCGTCCTTATCGTCTGAAACAGCTCATCCTCGGAAAGGCTCTTGTTGATCACCCGGCGTAGCCGCTCGCTTCCCGCCTCTGGGGCAAAGGTTAAGCCGGTCTTCTTCCCCATGGGAAGGGAATCCACCAGCCTTACCGAGGTGCTGTTAATGCGAAGGCTGGGCAGGGAAAGCTTCAGGTAATGATCCCGATAGCGCGCCACCAGGGCAGTGACCAGCTCCTCAATTCCTGGATAGTCGCTGGTGCTCAGGGAGAGGAGGACGAGCTCGTTATAGCCACAACTTCTGAGCAGTTCCTGGGCAGCCTCCAGGATCTCGTCCTGGGGGCGTTCCCTGATGGGGCGATAGATGTTTCCCGCCTGGCAGAAGCGACAGCCCCTGGTGCACCCCCGCTGTATCTCGATGGCCACCCTATCGTGGATCACCTCCACATAGGGAACTACCGGCCTGGTCAGCGGTGGGGGTAGCTCAGTTATCACCCGTCGCTCGACCCTGGGGCTTGCCGCGGCAACCAGGGGGGAGATGCCGCATATGGTGCCATCCTCATTATAGTCAACCCGGTATAGGCTGGGCACATAGATTCCAGGGATATTTGCCAGTTCTTCCAGCAGCTCTTGCCTGTTTCCTGCACCCTCCAGCTTCCTCCGGCGGAAGGCCTCCACCAGCTCCAGGATCACCTCTTCGCCCTCGCCCAGAACGAACAGGTCGATGAACTCCGCCATCGGCTCGGCATTGAGGGCACAGCTTCCCCCGGCGATGACCAGGGGGTGGGAGTCATCCCGCTCGGCGGCGAGGAGCGGTATGCTGGCCAGGTCCAGCATATTGAGCACGTTGGTATAGGTGAGCTCATATCCCAGGGAGAAGCCAACGATATCGAAATCCCCCAGCGGGCGTTTCGATTCCAGGCTGAAGAGGGGGATGGAGGCCTTCCTCAGCTCAGCCTCCATATCCCCCCAGGGAGCATAGACACGCTCGGCAAGGGCTTTGGGCTGCCGGTTGACCACATCGTAGAGGATGGCAAGCCCCAGGTTGGACATCCCCACCTCATAGAGGTCAGGGTAGATGAGCGCCATCCTCACATCGATGGCATCCCAGTCCTTCACCACGCTATTCCACTCCCCCCCGGTGTAGCGGGCTGGCCTGGTTACCCTGGGAAGGAGCTGATCGAGATGCGTCATGGTACCTCCATTATAGCTTTAAGCGTCCTCAGCACGCAACCGGGGGCCGGTTGACATCGTACCCGGGCAATGTTAAGTTTATGTCACCCCAAATGGAGATGAAGGGATGGTCAGAAAGACATTTCTTCTAACTATGATCGTTGCCCTAATGGCTGGCTTGGGTGGTGCCATCGGATGTGCGTCACCATTGGGCATTGCGGCGATAGATCTGGTGCCCCAGCAGGCAAATCTAATAGGCGGCATAAACATAAACAGGATCTTGGCCGACCAGGACGTCAAAGCAGCCCTTGATGTTGCTTTGAGAGGGAACGCTGGAATATACGAGCAGTACACCGAAAACGAGGACGACCAGTGGAGATTCCATGGTAAGACTTGGTTGGCGCAGAGCTTCACCCCGGCCACAGCCCACGAAATAGAGCGAGTGGTGTTGAGGATCTGGAGGGTAGGCGATCCCGGCGATCTGGTGGTCGGCATTAGGGCAACGGATGGAGATGGGCATCCCGCGGGAGAGGACCTGGCATCGGGGAGGTTATCACAGGATGAGGTCTCCCCGGAGAGGTGGATGTGGCAGGAAATAGATGTCACTCCCTATCCCTTGTCCGCCGGCACCAAGTATGCCATTGTGGTAAGGGCACCAGACGCTAATGGGATAAGTCACTATCGCTGGAAGTATGACCATTATGAGGGGCAGTATCCTGGAGGGAGTAACGAGTATAGCGGTAACTGGGGAGAGTCATGGACTACCCATCCCGGCGATTTCCTGTTCAAGGAAGGGGAGAAGCTCACCCTAGACCAGGCGCTGGAGTGGATGGAGGATGAGATAGGCATCGACCTCAGGGATTTCTCTGAGGCGGTGATCTTTGGCAACACCGAATTGGAGAATTATTTTGGGGCTATCCTAAAGGGTGCTTTCGATAAAGAGGCGCTGATCGAGGGCATAGAGGGGGTAGCAGGCGAAGAGCTAACCATCACCGAGTACAAGGGTTATCAAATCTACACCACAACCATTGATGCTGAGAAAGGGGCGATCTGCTTCTTGGGTGGCGACACCATCCTTTGCGGTCTGGTGGGAGCGGTTAGAGATGCCATCGACGTCAAGGAGGGAGCCCCTCATCTCAGCGGACCGATCTACGAAGCCTACAATGCCCTGGGCGATGCCTGGATCAAGGTGGTAGCGGCAGTGCCTGAGACAGCCATGGGGGAGATTCCCGAGGATGTTTCCATAGGTTTGGAGGCGTTTAGCGATGTGGAGATGCTTGCCCTCAGCCTCAACAAAGCGGGGGAGGCCGTATCCCTCCAGCTGAAGCTACTCTTTTCCAGCAGCGAGGGCGCAGCGGATGCCGAAGATACCATCAGCGGCCTGCTGAGCTTCATCTCCATCCTGCCAGATATTCCCCCGGAGCTTATTGATATGATAGATGGGCTGGATGTGAGCGTAAGTGGTTCCTGGGTAACGATATCGTTTCAGACAACGCTGGCAGAGGGCCAGGAGTTGGTGCAAGCTTTGGCGGAAATGGGTGGAGAAGAGTAGTGGGCGCTGGCAGGGCTGGCTGCCCCTTTGTGCTGTTGACAGCTTCGAGGAGGACGGATAAAATCTAAGGGATTGAAATGCCCCTGATGGAGGAACCCAGGATTTACGCCATTGTTCAGACAGGTGGAAAGCAGTATAAGGTCTCCCCTGGCGACACCATCGATGTGGAGCGCCTCCCCGTAGAGGAGGGGAGCACCATCGAACTGGATAGGGTGCTTCTGGTTGCCGATGGGGACAAGGTGACCGCGGGCACGCCCACCGTGGAGGGAGCGAAGGTTATCGCCCAGGTTCTCGGCGAGGGCAAGGGGGAAAAGGTCATCGTCTTCAAATACAAGCCAAAGGTGCGTTACCGGCGCAAGAGCGGGCATCGCCAAATCTACACCAGACTTGCGATTAAAGACATAATATGTTAGCATGATTGGGGTGATTTGAGATGGCGCATAAGAAGGGTGGTGGCAGCACAAGGTTAGGGCGGGACAGCCAGGCGAAGCGGCTTGGGGTCAAGCGTTACGGCGGTGAACATGTGCGCGCCGGCACGATAATCGTTCGCCAGCGGGGCACCAGGATTCGCCCTGGAAATAATGTCGGCGTGGGGCGGGATCATACCCTTTTCGCCCTCGTCGATGGCGTGGTCAAATTCGAGCCAGCCACCAAGGACAGAAGAAAGGTGAGCGTCTATAGCTCCTGAAGAGAGATGAAAGAGAAGATCCACCCTGAGTATATGGAGGCGAAAGTCATCTGCTCCTGTGGCAATACCTTTACTACTGGCTCCACAAAGCCAGTGCTCAAGATAGAGGTCTGTAGCAAGTGTCATCCCTTCTTCACCGGGGAGCGTCGCATCGTCGACACCGCAGGAAGGGTGGAGCGCTTCAAGAGGCGATATAAGATAGAGTAAGGGGCTTTCTTCTGCAAAGGGGGGCTGCGTAAGGCGGTCTCCTTTTATATCTCCTTCAGCTCCTGAAAGAAACAGGTCCTATTGCCGGTGTGGCATACCGGACCGGTGGCATCCACCTTAATCAGCAGGGTATCCTCATCGCAGTCCTTAAAGATGGAACGCACATTGAGATAGCTTCCCGAGGTCTCCCCCTTATGCCACAGCTCCTGGCGACTGCGACTATAGAACCAGACCTGGCCGCTGGCAAGCGTCCTCTTTAGCGACTCCTGGTTCATATACCCCAGCATAAACACGTCGCCGCTTTCATCATCCTGAATGATGGCAGGGATTAAACCCTTTTCATCGAACTTGAGCATGACCCACCACCTTCCTATAGATCAAGGCTATGTTCACCTCTTGCCAAAGTTTACGACATAAACGAAGAAATTGCCAAATTGCTGAAAAGGCTCAAACCCTGCTTTAGCTGCTCGGGAAATGGTGGTCCTCCGCAGCGAATAATCTGGGTCAATAAGTATCTCCCATATCGATAACACTCCACCCGGGCGAAGCACCCGGTAAAGCTCGTTTAGGGCTGCATCCTTATCTGGTATTTCGCCCAAAACGCCTACCAGGAAGGCCAGGTCAAGGCTATCCTCCTTCAGGGGAAGGGCTGCGCCATCCCCTACCAGTAGCGCCACATTTTCCAGCCCCTCCCTTTCGATCTTACCCTTGAGCCTTGCTATCAGCACCGGCTCTATATCCAGGCAGTATAGCTTTCCTGAGCTCACTCGCCGTGATGCCTCCGCGGTCAAAAAGCCAGAGCCAGGGCCGAGTTCCAGCACCCTCATCCCCTCCTTTACCCCTATCTGCTCAATGGTTTTGGCTGGGCTGAGGAAACGCCTGCGCCCGGGGTTATCCAGAATCAGGGCCAGCCGCCACGGGATGGGGATGGGATGAAGCTTTTTAATAATTCGTGCCACTACATGCCACAAGAAGAGGAAGGCACCGATTAGACTGAGGATGGCGATTAAAGCAGGATGCATCTAGCGCCCCCCCACTGCCCTCAGCGCCTCCTTCAAATCCACATCCCCTGTATAAAGCGCCCGACCCACTATCACGCCCTCCACGCCAAGCTGGGCCAGCTTCTTGATATGCTCCAGAGAGGAGATGCCTCCCGAGGCTATTATGGGGAGATGAGTCTTGGCAACCAGTTCCCCTATTTCAGCGAAATTGGGCTCACTCAGCGTGCCATCGCGGGCGATGTCGGTATAGATAAAGCGCTTAACCCCAAGGTCAGCCATCATCCCCACCAGCTCGCCGGCGCTGACCGTTGTCCGCTGCCTCCAGCCATGGGTGGCCACATAGCCCTCTTTGGCATCGATGCTCACCACGATCCTCTGGCCAAACCGGCGGCATGCCTCTTGGACCAATGCATGATCCTCTATAGCCGCCGTTCCCAGGATGACTCGCTCCACCCCCAGCCCCAGCACCTCCTCCACCGCCTCCAGGCGGCGCAGCCCCCCTCCTAGCTGAAGGCGAATTTTGGCCCGGCGCGCCATCTCCGCAATGAGGGAAGCATGGCAGATTTCGCCCTTAGCCGCCCCATCGAGGTCAACGAGGTGAAGCCGGGGTGCCCCCAGTTCCTGCCAGTGAAGCGCCATGCCAATGGGGTCTTCGGAGAAGACCGTCTCCTGGCTATAGTCGCCCTGGTAGAGGCGAACGCATTTCCCGGCCCTCAGGTCGATGGCGGGAATGATCTCCATCATCCTTTCCTATCGGTAAGCCAGATACTCCCTTCCCAGAAGCTCCCTGGCTACGATGAGCTTCATCACCTCGGTTGAGCCCTCGGCCAGGGTAAAAGACCTCACCCCCCTCAATGCCCTCTGTTCCTGGCATTCCTTGGAATAGCCAAAGGCGCCCTGCCACTGCATGGCATCATTTATGGCCTCGAAGGCCCATATCGGGGAGAGCATCTTGGCCATCGCTATCGCCTTAGACACCTCAAATCGAGAGAGCCTGTCTCCCTTCTGCTCCCGATCATACATCCATAGTGCCCGGTAAGCCAGCAGCCTTGCCGCCTCCAGCCGGCTGTAGTCCTCAGCCAGGGCAAACTGGAGCCCCTCGTACCTGGCAATGGCCCGGCCAAAGGCCTCCCTCTGTTTCATGTAATCGATGGCATTTTCCAGTGACCTCATGGCAGCCCCCACACATACCAGGGCGATGAGCCCGCGGGCAAACTCGTAGCCCTCATGAACTATATAAAATCCTCGGTTCTCCTCGCCGATGAGATAATGCCCGGGGATGCGGACATCATCGATGTGGAAGCCCCCCCAGGAGACCCCCTCCCTGCCCATCTCCTCCAGATGGGTTATCTCTATCCCGGGAACGTCCTTTAGCGGCAGATAGAAGAGGGTCATCCCCCTGGCCCCAAGCTCTGGGGTCATCCTGGCAAGGGTGACATAGCCGCCTCCGTATCGCTCCACCTCCCGAACCCCGCTGATGTAGCTCTTCTCCCCGCTGACCACATACCCATCGCCCTCTTTTGAGATTCTGGTTTTCATCGATGCCAGGTCGGAGCCAATGTCAGGCTCGGTGGTGGCAATGCCGAGGAAGGACTCACCCTTCCTCACCTTTGGCAGCACTTCGTTTTTGGCCTCCTTGGTGCCATATTTGTCCAACAGATAGCCCCAGGCGTTCTGGATGAGGAAGAAGGCAGGGATGGCACAGCTTGTGTCTGCCCAAGCCAGCTCCTCGGCGGCGATCCCCGCCGTCACCGCGTCCAGTCCAGTGCCCCCGTACTGCTCGGATATGGACATGGCAATCAGCCCCATCTCTGCCAGGTCCTTGACCAGGTCATCGGGAATGGCCCTATTCTCCTCCATCTCCTTTAGCCGGGGAAGCGCCTTATCCCTACAAAATCGCCTCAGGTTTGCTCGAAAAAGCTCTTGCTCCTCGGTGAAGCTAAAGTCCAACAACCTTTCCCTCCTATTCGGTCTCCTCATAGCGAGCCAGGGTAAAAATCAGGTCCGCTAGCCTGTTGAGATACTCCAGCACCCGCTCGTTTGGCACCTTATTTTCGTGCTTAAGCGCTACCACCCTTCTTTCCGCCCTCCTGATGATGGTTCGTGCCAGGTCCAGAGCTGCTGAGCTTGGGGAATTGCCCGGGATGATGAAAAGCCTGGGCATCTCCATCTCCTGCTCAAAGGCGTCGATGAGGCTCTCCAGCCGCTCCACCATCTCGGCGGTAACCACCCGATTCCGCGCCTCAAGTTTATGGTGATCCGCGGTGGCAAGCTCGGCGCCAACGATGAAAAGGTCCTGCTGCAGGGTGTAAATGATGTCCGAAACCCGCTCCTTTGTGGTCAGGGCCCGGGCCAAACCCAATGCCGAAACGGCCTCGTCAATGGTGCCATAGGCCTCACATCGAGGGTGGCTCTTGGCAACCCGCCCCCCGTAAAGCAGGCTGGTTTCCCCCTTATCGCCCCTCTTGTTAAAGGTCTTCATGCTTCGCTCCTGCTTAGGGCATTATAACACGGAGGAGGCAAATCGCCCAAAATAAATGTAAAGGCAAAAGCTGTAAAAGAAGGAGCAACCGCTCGACAGGCGGTTGCTCTTAATAGCTGTGGGCAAGAGAAGCGCTAAGGCATAGGCACTTCCTCAGCCTCTTCCGCCTCTGGCGGCAGCTCGATGGTTACCGGCTCTTTGATGTGGTGCATAGTCATGGTCATCGTCATGTCCGCAGTGGCATCGAACTCGTCAACTAGCCCTGGCGGTATGCCCAGGGACTCGGGTGTAAATACCATTGTGAGATTCACTGCGGTCTTTCGAGGGAAGTATGTATCCTTTGCTACCCATTGCCTAAGGGATAGGTCGGTGATCAGCTCTTCAACGTCTAGCTCCGGTGGCAATCCTTGCTCTGCCCCCGCCGATTGCATCAGTGCCCAGAGTTTTTCCAGGTCAGGCGTCACTTCGAGAACGTAGCACTCGGTTCCGTCAACCGTCTCAGTGCCAAGAAGTTCCACCTCGACATCTAACAGCATGTTGACTTGTTGCGATGTTATATCTAGTTCCTCCCAGTCGCCTGCTTCCATCGGGGATTTCATCCATGTTGGAGGCTCACCGGGCATTTCCATCTTCATATACACCCAATCCTCTACGAGATACATTTCCATCGACACTTGCATGTCCTCTTCGCCGGGCACCTCCATGAACATGTCCATATGCATGTACATCTTTTGGCCTGGCTCATCAATTGCACCCTCACCATCCACTGACATCGTTATTTCTATTGTCTCCCCCCCCATCGCCATCCGCAGGTCCATCGTCATATCCATGTCAAACTGGCATGTAGCGATATCAGCGCCCGCTGAAATCGCCTCGTCCCTTATCTGCTCAGCAGCTCCCCCTGGTGCCCCACCGCCGCAGGCAAAACCTGACAGCAGCAAGGCAGCGAAGAGCAGAACGGCCAAAAATCCTTTGACTTTCATCTGCAACCCCCTTCCCCTAAGCGAGTGCCAGTATACGGCCCTTTTTCTCCGGTGTCAACGCCCAAGAAGTTCTCCTTGACAAGCGATGGCCCTCTTGTTAGACTTGCCGTGAGAGGGAAGGGATGCCCGCCGCCGAAATCGAAAGGCCCATGGCGGACGGGCTTTTTAGCTGAAATGAGTCCCCTGGAAAAAGGGCTGGTGGAGGTCTTCACTGGAAGCGGCAAGGGTAAGACATCTGCCGCCCTGGGGGTGGTGCTTCGCGCTTCTGGTCAGGGACTTCGAGCCCATATCATCTACTTCATGAAGGGTGATTATCCCTATGGCGAAAGAAATACCCTGGCCCTCCTGCCCAATGTCAGCCACCAGAGCTTTGGACATGAGTGCTTCATCGACCCAAATAGGGTGACGGAAGAGGAGAGGGAGCAGGCGAGGCAGGCACTGGAGGCAGCCTGCAATGCCATCGCCAGTAACGATTACGATCTGGTGGTGCTGGACGAGATAAACATCGCCGTTGCCTGGAAGCTCATTGAGATTGAAGATGTGCTGCGGCTCATCGAGGAGAAGCCCGAGAATGTGGAGCTCATCCTCACCGGTCGCCATGCTCACCCCAAGCTTATCCAGAGGGCTGACCTGGTCACCGATATGGTGGAGGTCAAGCACCCCTTCCACAAGGGGATAAAGGCGAGGAGAGGAATCGATTACTGAGGGGATGCCGTGTTCGACCAGCAAAAGCTGGAGGTAAGAAGAGGGAAGAGGGAGAGGAAAGGGTCTCAGCCGGGGGAGAGGAAAGACCGTTTCGTTACCACCTCGGGAATACCCATACAGCGGCTTTACACCCCCGAGGACATTGCTGAGATGGACTACGTGGCGGATCTGGGTTTTCCCGGGGAGTATCCCTTCTTGCGCGGCATTCACTACACCGGGCATAGGGGGCGGCTGTGGACGATGCGCATGTTTGCTGGCTTCGGCACCGCTGAGGAGACGACTGAGCGCTTCAAATACCTCTTGAGCCATGGCGAAACGGGGTTGAGCGTTGCCTTCGATATGCCCACCCTCATGGGCTATGACACCGATGCCCCCGAGGCGCGGGGGGAGTTTGGGAAGTGTGGGGTGGCGGTATCCTCCCTTGCCGATATGGAGGCGCTTTTCCAGGGCATCCCCATGGATAAGGTGACCACATCGATGACCATCAACAGCCCGGCGGCGGTGATCTGGGCGATGTACATCGCCGCCGCCGAGAAGAAGGGCATCCCCATGGAGCGGCTTGGGGGCACCATTCAGAACGCCATCCTCAAGGAATATATCGCCCAAAATGAATACCTCTTTCCCCCCCAGCCCTCCATGCGTCTCATCGTCGATACCTTTGAGTTCGGCACCAAATACCTCCCCCTGTGGAACACCATCAGCATCAGCGGCTATCACATCCGCGAGGCGGGGGCCACCGCTGCCCAGGAGCTGGCCTTCACCCTTGCTGACGGCCTGACCTATGTGGAGGCAGGGGTGGAGAGGGGGCTGAGGGTGGATGACTTCGCCCCCAGGCTCAGCTTCTTCTTCAACGTGCATAACGACTTCTTCGAGGAGATCGCCAAGTTCCGCGCCGCCCGTCGCATCTGGGCTCGGGAGATGAAAAGGAGGTATGACCCCCAGAACGAGCGCTCCCTCTGGCTTCGCTTCCACACCCAGACCGCAGGCTGTACCCTGACGGCGCAACAGCCTGAGAACAACACCGTTCGTGTCGCCCTTCAAGCCCTGGCCGCAGTGCTGGGAGGAACCCAGTCGCTGCATACCAATTCCCTGGATGAGGCCTGGGCTCTGCCCTCGGACAAGGCAGCCCTCATCGCCCTCAGGACACAGCAGATCATCGCCCATGAGACTGGGGTAGCCAGCACCGTTGATCCCCTGGGGGGCAGCTTTATGGTGGAGGCCTTGACCAATAAGATGGAGGAGGCTTGCTACGATTACTTCCAGCGGATAGATTCCCTGGGGGGCGTCATCCCTGCCATAGAGAAGGGCTTTTTCCAGCGGGAGATCGCTGAGGCCGCCTACCGCCACCAGCAGGAGATTGAAAGCAAGGAGCGCATCGTTGTGGGGCTGAACGAGTATGTTTTGGATGAACCTGTAGCTGTCCCAATCCTGGAGATGGATGAAGAGGGTGAAAGGAGGCATCTGGAGCGGCTAAATCGGGTGCGCCGGGAGCGAAGCTCCAGGGACGTCTCAGGGAGGCTGGCTGAGCTGCGCCGTGCTGCTCAGGGGAGGGAAAACCTCATGCCCTATATTTTGGCGGCGGTGCGGGCCTATGCCACCTTGGGCGAGATCTGTGATGTTTTCCGTGAGGTTTTCGGGGTATATAAGCCCACGGAGGTTGTTTAACCTTAGAAAGGAGGAGGAAGATGAAGATCACCCTAAGCGTTATCAAGGCTGACATTGGCGGTTATGTGGGGCACTCCAGCTCCCATCCACTGGTCCTGGAAAAGGCAAATGAGTGTCTGGAGAAACAGCGGGGCAAGCTTCTGGTGGATTTCCATATCACCAGGTGCGGGGACGACCTGCAGTTAATCATGACCCACCAGCGGGGTGAGGAGGATGAGGCCATTCACAAGATGTGCTGGGACACCTTCCTGGAGTGCACCAAGGTGGCGAGGGAGCTAAAGCTTCATGGGGCAGGTCAGGACCTTCTCGCCGAGGCCTTCTCGGGAAACGTCAAGGGGATGGGACCAGGGGTCGCCGAAATGGAGTTTGAGGAGAGGGGATCCGAGCCGATTATCATCTTCATGGCCGATAAAACATCGGCAGGGGCATGGAATCTGCCCCTGTACAAGATATTCGCCGACCCCTTCAATACCATCGGGCTGGTCATCGCCGAGAACATGCACCAGGGCTTTCGCTTCGAGATTCACGATGTCAAGGAGCACAAGAAGATCACCCTTGATGCCCCTGAGGAGATCTATGACATGCTGCTCTTCATGGGGGCACCATCCCGCTATGCGGTGAAGGCGGTCTATCACCGGGGCTCCAACGAGATCGCCGCCGTTTCCTCCACCCAGCGCCTGGCGCTGATCGCCGGAAGATATGTGGGCAAGGATGACCCGGTGTGCATCGTCCGCTCTCAGGGGGAGTTTCCCGCAGTGGGGGAGGTGCTGGAGCCCTTCACCCATCCTCAGCTAGTGGAGGGCTGGATGCGAGGCTCCCATCACGGCCCCTTGATGCCGGTAGCGGTTAACGACTCTAACCCCTCCCGCTTTGACGGTCCGCCGCGGGTGATTGCTGCTGGCTTCCAGCTCTCCAGCGGCAAGCTGGTAGGGCCCAGGGACATGTTCGACGACCCCAGCTTTGATATGGCCAGGCGCCAGGCAAATGAGATCGCAGACTATATGCGCCGCCATGGACCCTTCGAGCCCCACCGGCTGCCCCTGGAGCAGATGGAATACACCACCATGCCTCAGGTGGCAAGAAAGCTGGACAAGAGATTCGTAGACCTTGAGGAATGAGCTTGCCCAAGCTGCTCCTGGCTACAAAGAACCAGGCTAAGGTGCAGGAATACCTGCTGTTGCTCCAAGGTGTGCCCTTCGAGCTGACCACCCCCGCTGCAGAGGGCATCGAAACGGCGGTCAGGGAGACGGGGGAAACCCTGGAGGAAAATGCTACCATCAAGGCCTTAGCCTATGCCTCAGGGAGCAATCTGCTTGCCCTTGCCGACGATTCGGGGCTGGAGGTGGTGGCTTTGAATGGCGAGCCTGGCGCCCTGTCGGCACGTTATGCCGGGGCAGATGCCTCCGATGAGGAGAGGATCGAGTACCTGCTGAGAAGGCTTGAGGGCATTCCCTGGGAGCGTAGAGCCGCTCGCTTTAGGTGCGTTATCGCCATCGCCTCCCCTGAAGGCGAGGTGGAGCTTTGTCAGGGGGAGTGCCAGGGCATCATCAGCTTTGAGCCAAGGGGTGAAAATGGCTTCGGCTACGACCCCATCTTCTACCTGCCGCAGCGGGGCAAGACCATGGCTCAGCTATCCACGGAGGAGAAGAACGAGGTCAGCCATCGCGGCCTGGCGGCAAAGCGGGCACGGCAGATCCTATTAAGACTGGGACGAAATAAATGAGCGGGCTTTCCGATTCCTTTCAGCGCCCCATAAACTACCTGAGAATATCGGTCACCGACCGCTGCAACCTGCGCTGCCTCTACTGCATGCCATCAGGGGGATTCCCGCTGATGCCCCGCCATGAAATACTGCGTTACGAGGAGGTCGAGGCCATCGCCCGACTGGCGGTGGAGATGGGCATAAGCAAAGTGCGGCTCACCGGTGGCGAGCCTCTGGTGAGGCGGGAGCTTCCCAGTCTGGTGGACATGCTTTCTCGGATAGAGGGCATTGACGACCTCTCCCTGACCACCAATGGGGTGCTGCTCAAGCGATATGCCATCTCACTTAGGGAGGCGGGACTTAAGCGGGTGAATGTGAGCCTGGATAGCCTTAACCGGGAGAGATACCAGCAGATCACGGGATACGACGGGCTTAACGACGTGCTTGAGGGCATGGAGGCGGCGAGGGAGGCGGGGCTTGAGCCGGTAAAGGTGAACATGGTGGTGATGCGGGGGATAAACGATGACGAGGTTCTGGCTTTCGCCCGCCTGAGCATGGAAGCGGGATGGCATGTGAGGTTTGTCGAGCTCATGCCTTTTTCGACCTATGGAGCTACTCTAAAATTTGTGCCTGCCTCCGAGATACAAAAACGCATCCTTTCCCTGGGCCCCTTAGAGCCCTATCCCCTCAGCCAGGGAAATGGCCCCGCCAGGTACTTTCGATTCCCCGAGGCAAAGGGTACGGTGGGCTTTATCACCCCCATAAGCGAACACTTCTGCTTCTGTTGTAACCGCCTCAGGTTAACCGCGGATGGCAAATTGCGCCCCTGCCTGTTAGGCGATGAGGAGGTGGACCTCAAGAAGCCGCTGAGGGAGGGGGCATCGCAGAAGGAACTGCGAAGGTTGATTCGCCAGGCGGTAGCCCTGAAGCCCCAGCGCCACCGGCTTACAGAGGGGATAATTCCCCAAGGGCGATCCATGTGTCAGGTGGGAGGTTAAATTGGAGTTTCAGGAAGGGGCGAGGATGGTGGATTTGACGGGAAAGCCGGCCACCAACAGGTTGGCGGTGGCAAAGGGCATAGTAAGGATGAAGCCAGCTACGCTTTCCCTGGTGAGGCAGGGGAAGATGGCAAAGGGGGATGTCCTTGCCGTGGCTCAGGTGGCGGGAATCATGGCGGCAAAGCAGACCTCCCACATCATCCCCATGTGCCATCCCTTGATCATCGATGAGGCCAAGGTGGAGTTCGATTTCCTGGAGGAGGGCGTGGAGATCACCGCCACGGTGAAGAGCAGCGGTAAGACGGGGGAGGAGATGGAGGCGCTTACCGCAGTGGCGGTGGCTGCGCTGACCATCTACGATATGTGCAAGGCGGTTGAGCGGGGCATACGCATCGAGGGGATTCGCCTGGTAGAGAAGAGGGGTGGCAAGAGTGGAACCATCATCTTGGAATAGCACCACCTTTAAGGCGATGACCCCGATTCCTGTCGCTCCAGGAGCAGCCTGGTGATCTCACACAGGGCATTATAGGCATAGGGGATGTAGTCCTGGGGCGGCAGCTTAAGCTCCTTGGTCTCCTCCTTGCGGGACGGCTCGGGGAAGGGGCCACCCACCGTCACCGTGTAGATGTATTCGTAAAGCTTCCCATCGGGGCAAGCAACCACACAGCCTCGATCCCCTTTTGAAGCACCCCCCGGCTCCGCCTCAATTGCCCTGATGGAGAAACTCCCCATGAAAAGGGGGAAGGGGTCCAATTCCCTCGCCGCCTCGTGGAGCATCTCCCTTAGCTGGGAGGCAGTTCTCTGTATCAACACATCTGCCTTTGCCCTTCTGGTTAGAGCATCCGTTCCCTTTTCGGACATTTTCCCCCTCTCACAGTGATGCTGTTGAAATTATAGACCAAGCTGGGCAAGTTAACAAGCATGGAGAGAGCTTTTCCTTGGCAACCCCGGTTTTTATATGCTATACTATCAGAGGGTAGAGGAAAGGATGGCCTCTCGAGAGATATTCTGGAACATCGGGGCTTATGGACACATCCTCTACTATCTTTTGATCCCCCTGGCAGTGATCCTCACCTACGCCGTTTACCGACGTTATCGCTTGTGGCGCCTAGGGCGACCCGAAAACAGGCTTGGCGACCTCAGGAAAAGCATATGGTCCTTTGTCGTCACTGGCATCATAGATGGCGTCATCCACCGGCGTTTCCTCAGGGAGCCCTACCCCGGGTTAATGCACTTCCTCATCTTCTGGGGCGCTATCATCTTCCTCCTCGGCGCAGCTACAGACTTCATAACTCACTATTTCATGGGAGGGCTGGAGGGTGCCCCTTATCTGGGCCTTTCCTTCACCGTGGACATCTTCGGCATTGCCGTGCTCATCGGGGTGGGGATTGCCACCTTCAGGAGATATGTTCAAAGGCCTACCAGGCTGGATAACAAACCGGAGGATGCCATCGCCCTGGCTCTGGTTTTTGTCATTGTCCTCACCGGCTTCATAATCGAGGGGCTGCGCATTGCAGCGCTGAACCCCGAGTGGGCAGCCTGGTCGCCTGGGGGCTGGGTGGTGGCTCAGATATTTGGCGGCCTCTCCATCGGAACATTGCTAACATTGCATGAGAGCCTTTGGTGGTTCCACGTGGCCCTTGTGCTGGGGGCACTTGTATATGTGGCGCTCGCCTTCTCCTCGCTGGCCCACATCGTTGTTGCCCCCTTTAACGTGCTCTTCAGGTCGATGCGCCCCAAGGGGGCGCTGGCCCCCATCGACCTGGAGACCGCGGAGACCTACGGAGCAGCCAAGATAACCGACTTCACCTGGAAGCAGCTCTTCGACCTCGACGCCTGCACCCGCTGTGGCCGCTGTCAGGATATCTGCCCTGCCTACCTCAGCGGGAAGGCCCTCTCCCCCAAGAAGCTGATCCAGGACCTGAAGCGGCACTGGCTGGAGGCGGGCCCCAGCCTGATCAGTGGGAAGGGGAACCCCGATGGTTCCATGATTGGCGATGTGATAACCCCCGAGGAGATCTGGGACTGCACCACCTGCCGCGCCTGCATGGAGGCATGCCCGGTGTTCATCGAGCACATCGATAAGATCATCGACATGCGCCGCAATCTGGTGCTGGAGCAGGCGGAGATGCCCGAGACCACCGAGATGATCCTGAGGTGCATCGAGGAAAGAGGGCACACCTGCCGCGGCACCACCTACTCCAGGGGAGACTGGTGTGTTCCCCTTGGCCTGCCCTCGGTCTCCGAGGATAAGGATGTGGACATAATATACTGGGTGGGCTGTGCCGCCTCCCTGGAGGACAGGAACATGAAGGTTGCCGTTGCCCTGGCTGATGTGCTTCGGGCAGCGGGGATCAAGGTGGGGGTGATGTGCGAGGATGAGACCTGCTGCGGCGAGCCGGCGCGGCGTATGGGCAACGAATACCTGTTCCAGATGCAGGCGCTGAAGAACATCGAGGCGTTCAACAAATATGGCATTAAGAAGGTCCTGGTCACCTGTCCTCATTGCTACAACACCTTCAAGAACGAATACCCCCAGTTCGGCGGCGAGCTGGAGGTTGTCCACCACTCCCAGTTCATCGCTGACCTGATAAGGCAGGGCAGGCTGAAACTCGCCAACGAGCTTGCGGAAGTAATAACCTATCACGATGCCTGCTATCTGGGGCGGCATAACGACATCTACGAGAGCCCAAGGCAGGTGGTGAAGGGCATCCCCGGAGCCAAGCTGGTGGAGATGGAGCGCTCCAGAAACAGGAGCTTCTGCTGTGGCGGCGGTGGTGGGCACTTCTGGATGGAGGAGAGGGAGGGCGTCAGGATCAGCGAGATGCGCACCGATCAGGCGATAAAGACCAAGGCCGATATCCTGGCCACTGCCTGCCCCTATTGCCTCCAGATGTTTGAGGATGCCATAAAGGCAAAGGAGGCAACAGAACACCTCAAGGCGATGGACATCGCCGAGCTGGTGGCCAGTGCCCTCCGGGACTAGAGGGCGACCTCCTGCCCCGGCTCAAGGACGACCACCTCCACATTGGGGGCCTCTTTCCTCGCCGGTCTCTCTATGGTGTCCCATACTGCTCGCGGAGAACCCGCTTCAGCACCTTGCCCGTGCTGGTGCGGGGGAGCTCATCGACGAAGACCACCGAGCGCGGCCGCTTGAAGCTCGCCAGCTGCTGGCGGCAGAACTCGATGAGCTCCTCGGCGGTAGCTTGCTTCCCCTGCTTAAGCACCACTATCGCCCTGGGCTCTTGCCCCCATTCCGGATCGGGGATGCCAATCACCGCCGCCTCCTCAATGGCAGGGTGGGAGTAGAGCACGTTCTCCACCTCCTCGGGGGAGATGTTCTCCCCTCCCCTGATGATGAGGTCATCGGCTCGAGCCGCCAGGTAGAAGTAGCCCTCCTCATCCACATATCCCATATCCCCGGTGCGCAGCCATCCATCCTTGGTCATGGCCTTTGCCGTCTTCTCCGCATCCTTCCAGTATCCGCTCATCAACCTGGGGCCGCGGGCAGCGATCTCCCCCACCTCGCCAGGAGACAGGTCATTGCCCGCCTCATCGATGATCTTCATCTCCACATCGGCCATTGGCCTGCCTATGGATGAGGTGAGCCTCATCAGCTTCTTCTCCTTCTCCTCCTCCGTTCCCTCGATGATGTGGTCATCAGGGCCAAGGGTGGTTATGGTGGAGGCGGTCTCCGTCTGCCCGAAGGCATTGATGAAGTTCACCCCGGGAAAGAGCTCGATGGCCCTCTTGATCACCTCGAAGGGCATGGGGGCAGCACCATAGGTTATCACCTTGAGGCTGGAGAGGTCGTACTTATGGAATTCGGGATGGTCGATAACCCGCTTCAGCATGGTGGGGACCAGCATCGCCCGATTGGCCTTCTCCCGCTGAACCGTCTCCAGCCACTCATTGACCTCAAACTGCCTCATCGTCGCCAGCGCCCTGCCCCCGTAGGTGGCGGCCAGCATCGCCTGTGCCCCGGCAACGTGATATAGCGGCATGGTGAGCAGGTTCGTCTCCTCTATCTCGGGATCGGCGGGGTTCACATTCTCCAGCACATAGACGGTAAAGCTATTATGGGTTAGGGGGACCCCTTTGGGCAAGCCGGTGGTGCCCGCAGTATACATCAGCATGGTGATGTCATCATCCTGGATATCGGCAAACACCTCCTCATCGGAGGCAGCAGATAGCAAGTCCTCGTAGTAAAGCATGCCCTCCCTTTTGCCTTCGATGGAGATGTAGTGCCTTATCAGCGGGAGCTGGGGTCGCATATCGTTTACTATATCCACATAGCGCTCCCCTACAAAGAGAACGCCGGACTCCGAGTTGTTGAGCATGTAGACCAGCTCATCCTGCTTCGCCCTGAAATTCAGGGGCACGAAGATGGCGCCAATCTTCGCCGCCGCGTAGTAGGTCTCCACATACTGGTTGCAGTTGACCTGCAAAATGGCCACCCTGTCGCCCTTCTCCACCCCCAGGCCCAGCAGGGCGTTGGCAAGCCTGTTCACCCGCTGACTAAGCTCGCCGAAGGTGTACTTCTTCCCCTCAAAGATTATCGCTGGCCTATCGGGAACGATTGCAGAGGTTATCATAAGAAATTCCGTAGTATTCATTGCCCCCCTCCCTACTCGAGCCTGGTTTTCACCCGCTCCAATATCCTGGACATCACCTCCCCTGCCTGTTCGTTGATCCTGACATCGGCATAGCGATCCATGGGGGTAGGCCCTATATTTATGATCACCAGCTTTGCCCCCGATTCCTTGGCATAGATAGGCATGTAGGCTGCGGGATAGACCACCAAGGAGGAGCCCACCACGATCATCAGGTTACAGCTTCGGGAATGCTGCTCTGCCTCCTTGGTCTCCTTCGCCGGCATGGCCTCCCCGAAGGATATAGTTGCTGACTTCAGTATGCCACCACAATCATCACACTGCGGCACCTCCACCCCCTGCTCCACCCGCTTTATGATCTCCTCCGTGGGATAGAGCTTGCCACAGCCGAGGCATTTCACCCATTTGAGAGTGCCATGAAGCTCGATGACCTTGTCCTCAGGCACGCCCGCCTTCTGGTGAAGGGCGTCTACGTTCTGAGTGATCACACAGTCCAACTTCCCCAGCCTCTCCAGCTCGGCGATGGCATAGTGAGCGGGGTTGGGCTGCACATCGGCCAGCATGCCGAAGAGCCTGAACCTCTCCCAGGTCTTCTTCCTGGCCTCGTGGCTGGACATGAACTTCTGGTAGGTGAAATCGGCGGGGTCATACCTCTCCCAGATGCCACCGGGACTCCTGAAATCAGGTATGCCGGACTCGGTGCTTACCCCAGCGCCGGTAAAGACCACCAACCTCTCGGAAGCGATGATAAGCTCGGCGATCTCCTCGATTTTCTCCTCAAGCTCGTTTCCCATATCCCCCCCCTCATCTATTCTTGAAAATTGGGGGCCTCTTTTCCACCCAGGCCTTGATTCCCTCTGCGGCGTCCTCCGTCTTTGCCACCAGGTTGGCAAGCTTCGCCTCCAGGGTCAGCCCCTCCTCCAGGCCGAGGTCAAGCCCTCTGTTTATCGCCTCCTTAGCATACTTCACCGCAATGGGAGCGCAGGACATGAGCTTTCTGGCCATCTCCTCCGCGGTGGGGTAAAGCTCCTCCCGAGGAACCACCTTATTCACCAGCCCAATGCGATGGGCCTCGTGAGCATCGATGCGGTTGCTGGTGAGCAGTATCTCCAGGGCCTTTCCCCTGCCGATGACCCGGGGGAGGGTCTGGGTCCCCCCCGCCGCCGGTATCATCGCCAGAGCGACCTCGGGCAGGCCAAATATGGCATCCTCGGAGGCAATCCTGATATCGCAGCAGCAGGCTATCTCCACCCCCGAGCCAAGGACAAAGCCATGAACTGCCGCAATAAGAGGCTGCTTCAGGCTCAAGAAGACCCCCCATACATCGCGCTCCCATCTCACCTGGCGGGCGATGGTCGGGGAGGGGGCAGTGCCGAACTCGGTGAGGTCGGCGCCAACGCAAAAGGCTCTCTCACCGGCGCCTTTGAGGATGATGACCATGACCTCGGGATCATCCCTGATGGCGGTGAGCACCTGATAGAATTCATCCCTCATCTGGATGTTGTAGCGGTTCAACACCTCAGGGCGGTTGAGGGTGACATAAGCCAGGCCATCCTTCTTTTCATAGATGATGGTCTCAAAGGCGTTGATCATTTCTTGGCATATTTTACCACAACCCTGTCAAATAAACACTGTAGCACTGAAGCGACATAAGAATTCACCATTGGCCGGATGGGCTGGGAAGCGGCCCTGTTTCAGCTATTCTCCCTTGAACTGGGGGGACCTCTTCCCCAGAAAGGCCCTTATTCCCTCCATCCGGTCCGCGGTGGTGTGAATCAGGAAGTAGAGGTCAGCCTCCAGCCTCAGCCCCTGCTCCAGGGTCAAATCCAACCCCTTATTCACCGCCTCCTTGGCATATCTTAAGGCTATGGGGCCGCTGAGGATTATCCTGTTTGCCATCCCCTCCACTTCAGGGAGGAGCTTATCCTGCGAAACGACCTTATTCACCAGCCCGATGCGATGAGCCTCCTGGGCATCGATGGGCTCGGCGGTGAGGATCATCTCCAGGGCCTTCCCCCTGCCCACAATGCGAGGCAGCCGCTGCGTCCCTCCCCCCCGGGGGATGAGTCCATATCTGACATGGGGAAGGGCAAACCTGGCATCCTGGGAGGCGACCCTTATATCGCAGCTTAAGGCCAGCTCCAGTCCCTCGCCCATGGCATCACCATTTATGGCGGCGATCACCACCCGCTCCAGGCTTGCCATTGCCGCCGACGCCTTGCTTGCTGCCTCCCACTCCCTGGGGTCAGCCCCGGAGCAGAAATTGCCCCCCCCCCCAAGAAGGATTACCGCGCTGATCTCCTCATCCTGGTTGATCTTCAGGCAAGCATCAGCCAGTTCTTCGGCCATCTGGGCGTTGATGGCGTTTCCCGCCTGGGGACGGTTGAGGGTGATATGGCCAATCTGGCCCTTTTTCTCATAGATTATGCTCTGATAGGACATAGCAAATCCAATACTAACCAAGTGTTGGGGCGGTGTCAAGACAAAATCCCTTGACCTCCCCCGGCGGGTGTGATATATTGGGCAAAACTTAATAGCGGGCCCAGAGGTGCCCGAGCACGAGCGAGGGCTTAAGTGGATGGCAAGTCCGGTGAAAGTCCGGCACAGTTCCGCCTGCTGTGACCCCGAGTAAAATCGGGGAAGTCAGAACGCCAGCCTCTGGTTTTTCTCGGACCTCCGCGGAGGAAGGGGGTGGGAAGGCAGAGTCAGACAGCTTGAGCGTCCCCTCGTTCTGCAGAGCGAGGGTATTTTTTTTGCAAATCTGGGAAAGGAGCTTCAGTGAAAAGGTTAGCCCTGGTTTTAGCCTTGCTGGCTTTACTGCTTGCCTCAGCGTGCGTAAAAGTCGAAGTCGATCTAGGAGATCTAGGGGCAGTTGACGAAACTCCTCCTGTGGAAACAACTGCTACTCCAACCCCAACACCTACGCCCACTCCTACCCCTACCCCTGTGCCGACCATAACCCCTCCTGGCTGGCCGGCAGCCACGCCTACCCCTATCCCCATGTCGGGGCCTATAGAGATAATCGATGACCTGGGGAGGACGGTCATCATTGAGGAAACCCCCCGAAGGGTCATCTCCCTGGCGCCCAGCATCGCCGAGAGCCTGTTCGCCCTGGGGCTTGGGGAAAAGGTGGTTGGGGTGACGGAGCACTGCGATTACCCCCCGCAGGCGCTTGATAAGCCGAAGGTGGGGAGCTATTTCTCCACCAGCCTGGAGGTTATCATCGCGCTAAACCCGGATATCGTTTTCAGCGATGGCCATGACCCGGTTTGCGACCAGCTGGAGCGCTTGGTGCCCCTGGTGGTGCTTCAGCCTCAGGACATCCTGGGCATCTACCACGACATCTCGCTGGTGGGAAGAATAATGGACCGGCAGGCGGAGGCAGAGCGTCTCATCGATGAAATGCAAAGCAGGATCGCCCTCATCGTCTCTGAGACCGCCGCCGTTGGAAAGCCCACCGTATTTTACGAGATAGATGCCATTGACCCGCAAAAACCGTGGACCACAGGCAAGGGCTCCTTCATCGACGACCTCATCACCATGGCCGGGGGACGGAACATGGTGGAAGAGGAGGAGGCCTATCTTCAGATCAGCCTTGAGGTGCTGGTGGATGCCGACCCGGATATCATCATCCTCGGCGACTATCCCTGGGTATCGCCCGAGGCTGTAAAGGAGCGCCCTGGGTGGCAGGGGCTGAGCGCGGTGCAGAATGAGGCGATATACCCCATAGACGTGGACCTCGTCTCCCGCCCTGGCCCCCGTATCGTCGATGGGCTGGAGGAGATGGCCAAGATCATCCACCCCGAGCTCTTCCCCTAAAAAGGAGAGGCATGGCAAGGTCGCTGGAAGAGATCATAGCAGCGATAAGGCCCCTGGACCGGGTGGCGATGAAAGCGGCACAGAGCCGCCAGGACAGCCTCACCAAGCCCCTGGGCAGCCTGGGAAGGCTGGAGGAAATCTCCATCAAGGTGGCCGGGATCAGGGGGGAGAGGCTGCCTCGGCTTCAGCATAAGGCCATCGTTACCATGGCTGGCGATCACGGCGTGGTGGCTGAGGGGGTGACCCTATATCCTCAGGAGGTCACCGCCCAGATGGTTCGTAATTTCCTCGATGGGGGGGCTGGCATCAACGTTTTGGCGCGTCATATGGCTACCCGGGTGGTGGTGGTTGACATGGGGGTGGCAGCTGACCTTGAGCCCCGTGAGGGCCTGATCTCCAAAAAGATCGCCTATGGAACGCAGGACATGATGCTGGGCCCCGCCATGAGCCACCAGCAGGCGCTGGCCGCCATAGAGGCGGGGCTGGAGGTCTTGGAGCAGGAGGTGGAAAAGGGGCTGGACATCGTGGGCACCGGGGATATGGGGATCGGCAACACCACCGCCTCCAGCGCCATCACCGCCGTGATGACCGGCAAGCCGGTGGCCGAGGTCACAGGGAGGGGTACCGGGATCGATGAGCGGCAGCTAGCCCATAAGGTGAGGGTTATTGAAAGGGCGCTCGCACTGAACGAACCCGACGCCAATGACCCGCTGGATGTGCTGGCAAAGGTGGGCGGCTTTGAGATCGGGGGCCTTATCGGGGTGATGATGGGGGCAGCAGCACATCGCATCCCCATTGTCATCGATGGCTTCATATCCGGGGCGGCAGCGCTTCTGGCCACCAGGATGGCCCCAAGGCTGGGCGATTTCCTCATCGCCGGGCATATCTCGGCGGAAAGGGGACACCGAGCAGTGCTAAAACGCCTCGGCCTGAAGCCCCTCCTCGACCTGGAGATGAGGCTGGGAGAGGGCAGCGGGGCTGCACTTGCCATCTTCCTCATCGAGGCGGCAGTGAAAGCCCTGGCGGAGATGGCCACCTTCGCCGAGGCTGGCGTCTCTCAGGCCGAGAGGGAAACCAAGGCCACGACAGACCGAGGATGAAAATTGGGCTTTCTGGTTGCGCTCCAGTTTCTGACCATTATCCCCTCCCCGCTGAGGAGGGAGGCTACTCCCCAGGAGTTTGGTCGTTCCCTGATCTATTTCCCCCTCATCGGGCTGGGGATAGGCGGCGCCTTATACGGGCTGGATCTGCTCTTTGCCCTGTTCCTGCCCTCAGCAATAGCCAACATACTGCTTCTGGTGACGCTGGTGCTGCTCACCGGGGCGCATCACCTCGATGGCTTTATCGATACCTGCGATGGGATGGCCTCGGGCAGGTCACCGCAGGAGAGGCTGGAGATCATGAGGGATAGCCGAGCCGGCAGCCTTGGGGTGATAGGGGGATGCTGCCTGTTGCTGGCCAAATATGTCTCCCTCCTCTTCCTGCCCGGCCCCTTGAGGATGGCTGGCCTCCTGCTCATGCCCGTTCTCAGCCGCTGGGCTATGGTTGGGGCCATCTTTGCCTACCCCTACGCCAGGAAGGGAGGGGGGATGGGGCAGATGTTCAAGGAGCAAGCGAGCTGGCCGAGGGTCACCCTTGCCACCCTCATCGCCCTGGCAGCTTCGCTCCTGTTGATGAGGTTGCTGGGCTTAGCGCTGATGGCGGCAATTTTGCTCATCCTCATCCTGATGGCGAGCTTCCTGCGGAGAAGGCTGGGGGGGCTTAGCGGCGACACCTATGGGGCGATCAACGAGGTAATCGAGGTTTGTGTCTTGGTCTTGGTTCCGCTTATTTCTGGAGGCTACTTTTAGGAGAAGGCAGTGAAGGGCGAGATCATCCTCATCTTGGGTGGCGCCAGAAGCGGGAAGAGCAGCTTCGCTCAACAGCTGGCATCGGCAATTGGCCACAGGGTGCTCTACGTTGCCCCGCTGGTGCCCCTGGATGAGGAGATGCGCCGCCGCATCGAGCATCATAGGAAGGCTCGCCCCCGCCACTGGCGAACGTTAGAGGTGCCCACCGGGGTGGCGGAAGCGATAAAGGGAAAAAGGGGCGACGCCGATGTGGTGATCCTCGATTGCCTAACCCTTCTCGTCGGCAATCTGATGAGCCCAAGCCATGACCCCGCCGAGCTTGAGCAGGTGAAGCCCCAGGTCGTGGAGGCGGAACTCGACGCTGAGCTGGAGCGGCTCCTCGCCCTGGTGCAGGATTCCCCAATTCGGTTCATCATCGTCTCCAATGAGGTGGGCATGGGGCTGGTTCCTCCCTATCCCTCAGGGCGGGCCTTCCGCGACCTCCTGGGCAAGGCCAATCAATTCTTCGCCCGGCATGCCGATAAGGTCTATTTCATGGTCGCCGGCATTCCCATGGAGCTGAAAGGGCATGGACATGGATAGGGTCTACCGAATATGGGGGGAGGAGCAATGCTTTCTAGGCTGATGCGCAATCGGCGCACCGTTCTCATCATCGGCTGCCTCTTCGCCGTCCTCGCCGGGTGTCTGCTCCTGGCTGCTGCCTTTGGGGCGGTATCCATCCCCCCGCTAGAGATATTGAAGATGACCCTGAACAAGCTATCCTTCACCCATTTTGTATCCACCTGGCAACCAAGCGATGAGACCATCCTCTTCCAGATCAGATTTCCCCGGACTATTGCCGTGTTGCTGGTGGGGGGAGCGCTAGCATCGGCAGGGGTGCTCTTCCAGGGACTTTTGAGGAACCCCATGGCCGACCCCTACATCATCGGCACCTCCGCCGGGGCGGCCTTTGGGGCAACCCTAGCCCTGATGTTGCCCATCGGCCTCTACTTTCACGGCTTCGGCCTGGTGCCCCTTGCTGCCTTTTTGGGCGCTTTGGGGGCTGTCTTCCTGGTCTATAACCTGGCCAGGGTTGGCGGGAAGACCCCCGTCATAAGCATGCTCCTTGCCGGATTTGCGGTAAGCGCCATGCTCGCCGCAGCGATGAGCTTCCTGATAACGATGAGCGACCGGCTGCAGATGAGGCTTCACTCCGTATTCTCCTTCCTTATGGGGGGTATCTGGGCCAACGACTGGAGCCAGATAGCAATGGTGGCCCCGATAATCGTTGGCGGGATCCTGGCCGCCCGCTTCCTCGCCTACCGCCTCAACGCCTTCTCCTTAGGTGAGGAGGGCGCTGCATACCTCGGGATCAACGTGGAGCGGGACAAGCTCACCATCTTCGCCCTGGGCTCGTTGCTCACCGGTGCCGCCGTTTCCCTAAGCGGACTGGTTGGCTTTGTCGGCCTGGTGGTACCCCATGCGGTGAGGTTGGTTCTAGGACCGGACCACCGCCTGCTACTGCCGGTGGCAGCGCTTTCCGGCGCTTCCTTCCTGCTCCTCGCCGACCTTCTGGCTCGCACCCTGCTTGCCCCTAGGGAGATCCCGGTGGGCATTATCACCGCCCTCATCGGTGCCCCCTTCTTCATCTATCTGCTGAGGCGCACTAGAAGGGAGTATGCGTTCTGATGGTGGATATCGGGATTAAGGGGGTCTCTTTTTCATACGGTGATAGCCCGGTGCTGCACCACATCGACCTAGCGGTGGGAAAAGGCGAGATGGTAGCCCTGCTGGGCCCCAATGGCTCGGGCAAGACCACCCTCATCAAGCTGTTGAGCGGGGTGCTTCGCCCCAGGGAGGGGGAGATCCACCTCGATGGCTCAAGCCTCAGCGGGCTAAAGAGAAGGCAGATAGCGCAAAGGGTGGCAGTGGTTCCCCAGCAGTTCCATATGCCCTTTGCCTTCACCCTTAGAGAGGTGGTGCTATTGGGCAGAACCCCCTTCCTCAGTGCCTTCTCCGACGAAGGGGAAAGGGACCGCCAGATAGTGGATAGGGTTACGGAGCTGATGGGAATAGAAAAGCTAAAGGGGCGTTTCTTCAATGAGCTCAGCGGGGGGGAGCGGCAGAAGGGGATCCTGGCCCTGGCACTGGCACAGCAGCCAAAGCTCCTCCTCCTCGATGAGCCCACCGCCCATCTGGACATCAGCCATCAGGTGGAGATAATGGAGCTGGTGAAGGGCCTCAACAAAGAGCAGGGGATCACCGTTATCGGCGCCATGCATGACCTCAACATCGCCTCCCTATACTTCGAGCGCCTGGTTATGCTCAAGGAGGGGCGCATCTTCAGTGACGGCACTCCGGCAATGGTGCTCACCGAGCAGACCATAAAGGAGGTATTCTCCGCCTCGGTCCAGGTGATCGAGCATCCTTCGGTGAAGACGCCTCACATCGTTATTACCCCCGACAGAAGCTAGACTGGACAAAGGTAGCCTCTCCAAATATAATGGCAACAAGGGGAAGATGGCGTGTCGGAAGAGCCCCTACGAGACGATGGAGCTACCTTGCGAGCAATATTAGGAGAGTTCTCTTGCCCGCTGAGCAACTGAAGCTTCTTTTCACTGAAGAGGAGATAAGGGGGCAAGTTGCCAAGCTTGCCCAGGAAATCAACAGGGATTATCAGGGGCAGTATCCCCTCCTTTTGGGCATCCTCAAGGGCTCCTTCGTCTTCATGGCTGACCTGATTCGCCTCCTTGAAGTGCCGGTGGAAATAGATTTCGTCACCCTCGCTAGCTACGGCTCAGCCAGGGTAACATCGGGGAAGATAAGGGTGGTTAAGGGGCTTCGCTCTGCGGTAAAGGGGAGGGACGTTTTGGTCATCGAGGACATCGTGGATACCGGCCTCACCGTTGGCTATTTTATGGATTACCTGCGCCGAAAAAAACCCTCATCGCTAAAGCTATGCGCCCTCTTCGATAAGCCGTCTCGAAGGGAGGTGCCGGTCGACATCGACTACCGCGGTTTTATCCTCCCTGATAAATTTGCGGTGGGCTATGGGCTTGATTTCAACGAGAGGTTCCGCCACCTGCCCGAGCTTTATGTCATTGAGGACTGAAATGGGCATCAAGGAACTCATCTCGGTGGCAAAGGGGGAGAGCCCCGCTGACCTCATCCTAGCCAATGCCCGGGTGGTGAACACCTTTAATGGCGAGATAGAGGAGGCAAGTGTGGCCATATATGGGGGGCAGATCGCTGGGGTGGGAGACTATGAGCAGGCCACCGAGGTGCTTGACCTGGGGGGCAAATATGTCCTTCCCGGCCTGATCAACGGCCATATTCACCCAGAAAGCTCCATGCTCCATGTCTCCCAGTATGCCAAGGCAGTAGTTCCCCGGGGCACATTGGCAATAGTAACCGACTTTCATGAGATCGCCAATGTCAGCGGAATAGGTGGGGTAAGATACATGCTTAGGTGCGCCCAAGATTTGCCCCTGGACATATATTTCATGGTTCCCTCCTGTGTGCCCGCCACCCCTCTGGAGACCTCTGGTGCCCGCTTGACCAGCGAGGACGTCAAGATTGCCCTCTCCTGGGAGAATACCCTAGGGCTGGGGGAGGTGATGAACTTCCCCGGGGTGCTCAGCGCCGATGAGGAGGTGTTGGCCAAGATCGCATCATCTGCAGGCCGTGTCATCGACGGGCATGCCCCCGGGCTTAAGGGGAAGGAGCTCAACGCCTATCTCGCTGCGGGCATCCTCTCCGACCATGAATCCACCTCCCTGGAGGAGGCCAGGGAGAAACTGAGCCGTGGCATGTATGTGATGATCAGGGAGGGTTCCTCGGAGAAGAACCTGGAGGCCCTGCTCCCCCTGGTCACCGATAAGACCTATAATAGGTGTCTTTTCGTCGTCGATGACCGAAGCTGCGGCGATCTTTTGAGGGAGGGAGATATCGATGCGGTGGTGAGAAAGGCCATCGCCCTTGGCCTTGACCCGGTTCGTGCCATCCAGTTGGCGACCATAAATAGCGCCCAGTACTTCAGGCTACAGGGCCTTGGTGGGGTAGCACCGGGCTATCTGGCCAATCTGGTGGTGATGGGCGACCTCTCCTCCTTTGAGGCGGAGATGGTATTTTACCGCGGAAAGCTGGTGGCAAAGGAGGGCAAGGCCCTTTTCTCGCGCTCGATCATTGAGGACGAAGAGATGACCCATACGGTGAGGGTTAAGCCCTTCGATGCCGAGGCGCTCAAAATGCCTGCCCCCAAAGGGGCCTCCCCCGTAATAGAAATCGTTCCCCATCAGATAGTCACCAAAAGGGTCGAAAAGAGGGCAAAGGTCGAAAAAGGATTTGTGGTTCCCGATGTGGCGAGGGACATCCTCAAGCTGGTGGTGGTGGAAAGGCACCGGGCGACGGGGACCATTGGGCTGGGGCTGGTGAAAGGCTTTGGGCTGAAGAGAGGGGCATTGGCCTCCTCCATCGCCCACGATTCTCATAACATCATAGCCGTGGGAACTGCGGATGAGGACATATATATCGCCATCAAGGAGATAGAGAGGCTTCAGGGGGGGCTGGTGATTGCCGCCGATGGCAAGCTACTCGCCTCACTGGCGTTGCCCATCGCCGGCCTTCTTTCACCCGAACCCCTGGAGGCGGTGGTGGATGAGTTCGAAAGGCTCAAGCAAATCGCCAGGAACCTGGGCAGCGAGCTCGATGACCCCTTCGCCACCCTCTCCTTCCTCGCCCTGCCCGTGATCCCGGAGCTCAGGCTCACCGACCTGGGGCTGGTGGATGTATTGGCTTTCAAGCTGCTTGATCAAAAGGGGCAGACCGTAACTTAAGGAGGTAATGAAAGCTGGCAATAGTCAGAGCCTATTGATGCCTGGAATTTCCCCCTAGAGATTAGGGAAAGGAGGTGAAAGATGAAATGGCGCTGGATATCCTGGATATCAAAGATAAACTGGCGATGGATATTTGAGGAGCCATCCGTTATGGCGTATCTGGCGGTATACAGCGTGATCTATGGCCTGGCAATTCTAGCCCTCTTTATCCTCATCGCCATTGACACGCCGACCTGGAGCCATATCATCGCACCCATCCTGTTTCTTCCCATCCTGTATTTCCTGGGAGTGAAAGGGTGGCACGAGTGGCAACCATTTTTGAAGAGATAGCCCATGACGATCAGAGCCATTGAGTGGGCCTCGGGGAAAATCAGGCTCCTTGACCAGAGCAGGCTTCCCTGGGAGGAGGTCTTCCTGGAGCTGGAGGACTATCGAGAGGTGGCGGCGGCGATCAAGGAGATGCGGATCAGGGGGGCACCAGCTATCGGCATCGCCGCTGCCTATGCCATGGCCTTGGGGGCTCAGGCAATCGAGGCAAAATCCAGGGAGGAATTCCTGGTCAAACTGAGCACCGTTTCCCAGGCCCTGCGAGCCACCAGGCCCACGGCAGCCAATCTCTTCTGGGCTATAGACAGGATGAACCGGATGGCTGAGGTGGGTGAGGATGTAACCCAGATAAAGTCAGCGCTCCTCCATGAGGCCCAAAGAATGGAAAAGGAGAACGAAGAGGCACATACGAAGCTGAGCCAATATGGTGCCGAACTGGTGAGGGATGGCTTCGCCATAATGACCCATTGCAACACTGGAGCCCTGGCCACCGCGGGCTATGGCACAGCCCTGGGGGTGATCAGGGCGGCAAAGGAGCAGGGGAAAAAGCTTCACGTCCTCGTCACCGAGACCCGTCCCCTGCTTCAGGGGGCGCGACTCACCACCTGGGAGCTGGCAAAGTACAACATCCCCTTCACCCTGATAGCAGACACCATGACCGGTCATTTCCTCTCCAGGGGGAAAATCGATTGCGTCATCCTAGGTGCTGACAGGATCGCCGCCAATGGCGACTTTGCCAATAAGATCGGCACCTACAATATTGCGGTTCTGGCCATGGAAAATGGCGTCCCCTTCTACGTCGCTGCCCCATCAAGCACCATCGACCTTTCCCTGTCATCGGGGGATGAGATCCCCATCGAGGAGAGAAGGGCGGAGGAGGTCACCCATATTGAGGGGATAGCCATTGCCCCGCTGGGGGTGGAGGCAGCAAATCCCGCCTTTGACATAACCCCCCATTATTATGTATCTGCTATAATTACCGAGAAGGGCGTAATAAGGGAGCCATATGAGATGAGGCTGAGGCGGCTCTTCATGTAGAGGACTGGACGTCAAGGAGGAAAGATGCCTGAAGCTAAGATCGGGGTCATTGGCGGCAGTGGCCTTTATGAGATAGAGGGGATGAGGGAGGTGGAGGAGGTCAGGGTGAAGACCCCCTTTGGCGAGCCCAGCGATGCCATCACCTTGGGCGATCTCGAGGGGATGAGGCTCGCCTTTCTGCCCAGACATGGCAAAGGGCACGCCATCAGCCCCACCGAGATACCGGTTCGCGCCAATATATATGCCCTGAAATCCCTGGGCGTAGAGTGGATCATCTCCATCAGCGCTGTAGGCAGTCTCAAGGAGGAGATTCGTCCCCTGGACCTGGTTATCCCCGATCAGCTCATCGACCGCACCAGAAGCAGGGTGAACACCTTCTTTGGCGGGGGGCTGGTGGCCCACGTCACCTTCGCCGAGCCCTTCTGCCCCGTATTGAGGGAAATTCTGTATCAGTCAGCTCTAGACCTGGGGCTGAGGGTGCATCGAGGAGGAACCTATTTGGTGATGGAGGGGCCACTGTTCTCCACCAGGGCGGAATCCAACCTCTACCGCTCCTGGGGGGCGAGCGTTATCGGAATGACTGCCCTCCCCGAGGCGAAGCTAGCCAGGGAGGCAGAGATCTGCTACGCTACCCTCGCCTGCGTCACCGACTACGACTGCTGGCACGAGGCTGAGGAATCGGTAACCATCGAGATGGTCCTCCAGAACCTGAGGCAAAACGTTGACACCGCCAAGAGGATGATAAGCAAGGCGGCATCCCGCATCCCCCAAAAGCGGGAGTGTCCCTGTGCCCAGGCGCTGAAGGATGGCATTATCACCGCCCCGGAGAGGATACCTGAGCAGATGAAGAAGGAGCTTCGGCTTCTCATTGGGAAGTACATTTCTTAGCGTTTACTTGCTATCTTAATCCTGATCGGTGAAATGGCCAGCTATTCTCAAAACGATTTGCTCGACGAGATGTTGAAGCTCCGGGCTTTGGTCCACCGCTTTGAGCACCCTAATCCTTGAGGCCATGAGGGCCTCAACCATCCCGTTCCCCAGTTCCAATTTACCACCGAGGATGCCGAAGAGCTCATTGACTGCCAACGCCGCAGCGCTTTGGGGGATATAGCCGTCCTTTTCCATCATGACATGCCCTTCGGCTTTACGCTAGTTTCCGTAAAGAGTTCTTACATCATATACAGGAGTGTTCTCAAGACCCAAATAGTCCAATGGTGATGCCCTCCTGTTTCCACTTTTTTGACCAATATGGCCTGTTTCACCATATTCCTCTGATAGTTGACAAGGGCCTAAAATTTAACTATGCTACGCTTGAGAAAGCGAATTGTCAATGGGGTAATGCGGCTAAGTTTGGGCTGCTTGTGGCATATCGAGGTCTCTCGGTGATTCGCATAGCGTGGTGGGAGTGCCGCCAATATCTGGCGGTTTTTTGACGCCCCCGAAGTAAAATGTAGGATATAAAGCAGGAGAAATAGGTTGGCTGGGTCGAGGTTTGAGCTTAGCGGACTTGCCACCGCAGTGGGAAGCATGCCTCATATTGACCCCAAAGAGGCGTGCCATCTGGTAACCACTTTCCTGCCGCAAATCCCCGCCTGGCCCCAACTGCCCCAGCGTTCCTTCCTGGAGAACATGTATGTCCAGTTCAGCCAGGGATTCCCCGGGGTAGTCATCGAGGAGGAACGTATTTATGTGGATCGGGCCAAAGACCTGGAGCAGCTCCTGGAACAGCTCTATACTGCTTATGTAGAGAACGAGCTGGGGAAATATGCCCTGACCCCCGATTATGCGGCAGGTCTTTATGCCTTCCTCGAGGCGGAGCTAGGGGAGCCCCTCGCTGTTAAGGGTCAAATTACAGGGCCCATAAGCTGGGGGCTTACGGTAACCGACCAGGAGCGTCGCCCCATAATCTACGATGAAACCCTCGCCGATGCCCTGGCCAAGCACCTGAGGCTGAAGGCTGCGTGGCAGGAAAGGAAACTCAAGGTCATCTGCCCTAATACCATCATCTTCGTCGATGAGCCCTATATGGCCTCCCTGGGCTCTGCCTTCGTCTCCCTCCCCCAGGAAAGGGTGGTCCCCCTTTTGGAGGAGGTGTTTGGCGGCATCGGCGGGCTCAAAGGGGTGCATTGCTGCGGCAATACAGATTGGTCGCTGTTGCTCAAGACCTCCCTCGACATCCTAAATATCGATGCCTATAATTATGACTACACCATAGCCCTCTACCCCGATGAGGTGAAAGCCTTTCTGGAGAGGGGAGGGGTTATCGCCTGGGGGATCGTTCCCAGCGACGAGCGGGAGCTAAAGGGGGAGACGGCCAAAAGCCTGCTGGAGCGCCTGGAGGAGGCCATGGGGACGCTTGACCGGAAGGGGATCAATTTCCGCTTTCTGATGGAGCGTTGCCTGTTGACCCCATCCTGCGGCCTGGGCTCTGTCTCCCCAGAGGCGGCAGTATGGGCCCTGGAGCTTCTGGCTGGGGTGTCAACGGAGCTGAGAAAGCGATATATCAGAGAGGGATAGCTGTGGAATGCAAGATCGATGAAAACCTGAAAAGATGCACCTGCACCTACGAACCCTGTGACAGAAAGGGGAAGTGTTGCGATTGCATCCTCTACCACAAAGATCGGGGCGAGCTGCCGGGGTGTCTCTTCCCGCCGGAGATTGAAAGGACCTATGACCGCTCCTACGCCAGATTTATAGAGGTATTCAGCAAGAGGGTTTAACCGGTATGAACAAGAGGAAAAGGGTTGCTGCATTAAAGCATCGTAAGGGAAGGAAGAAGCTGAAGCTGAAGAGAAGGGCGCTGGCCCAGCTTGAACAGGGCAAATCATGAAAAAGGCCTACCTCCTCACCGGTGGTCCCGGCGTGGGCAAGACCACCATAATCAAGCAAGCGCTTTGTAACCTGGAGGGAAAGGCAGGCGGCTTCTACACCGAGGAGATAAGGATTGGCGGGGCAAGACAGGGCTTCAGGATCGTCACCCTGGAGGGGGAGGGTGCTATCCTGGCCCATATCGATATCAGCAGCCCCTACCGGGTGAGCAAGTACGGCGTGGACATCGAAGGCCTGGAAAGGGTGGGCGTCTCCGCCCTGAAGCAGGCCACCCGGGGATGTGCCCTGGTGGTCATCGATGAGATCGGGAAGATGGAGCTTTTTTCGCCCTCATTCAGGGAGGCTGTCATAGAAGCCATCGATAGCGGAAAGAGGGTTCTGGGCACCATCATGCTCTCCTCCCATCCCTGGGCTAACCAGGTCAAGCGCCATCCCAATGTGGCCGTAATCCCGTTAACCAGGGAAAATCGAGAACAGGTGCTAAAACAGCTTGAGGAGTGGCTTAGATCGAAAGCTGAGGGAGGGGAGTGACTCTATGGCCCGTCTGCCAGCACTGGTTCAGGCCCTGCTCACCCCAGAAGCCTATCCCCATTGCCCCCGGGAAGTAAAGCTGGTTCAGACCCAGATGTCCTTCATCTTCCTCATTGGGGATTATGTCTATAAGGTGAAGAAGGCGGTGGACCTGGGCTACCTGGACTACACCACCCTGGAAAGAAGGAAGCACTTCTGCCATCAGGAGCTCATCCTGAATAGGAGGCTTTGCCCTGATGTCTATCTGGAGGTGGTGGCGATAACCGAGGAAAATGGTAAAATCTCGGTGGGAGGAGGAGGCGAGGTCATCGAGTACGCGGTGAAGATGCGCCAGCTACCTCAAGAGCGAACCATGGATCAAATGCTGAGAAGCAACCAGGTATCAAAGGAGATGGTGGCCATGGTGGCGCAGCGGCTAGCGGATTTTCATCAACATGCGGAAACAGGCCCTCAGATAGCAAGCTACGGTGACCTGCCCATTGTGGTAACCAATACCGAGGAGAATTTCGCCCAGACGGAGAAATACATCGGGGTTTCCATCGCCAAAGAGAAATATGAAGCCATAAAGAGGTACACCGATAATTTCATCGAAAAGAACGCCTCGCTATTTCGCCAAAGGGCGGAAAGGGGCAGGGTGCGGGATTGCCATGGCGACCTCCATGCCGCCCATGTCTGCTTCACCGATGGCATCTGCATCTTCGACTGCATCGAATTCAACGAAAGGTTCCGCTACTGCGATGTGGCCAGCGAGATCGCCTTTCTGGCCATGGACCTGGACTACCATGGGCGCCCTGACCTGTCGCGGCACTTCGTCAAGTCCTACGAGGAATTCTCCGGCGACCGGGAACTGGGGCTGCTTCTCGATTTCTATAAGTGCTATCGCGCCTATGTGCGGGGGAAGGTGGAAAGCTTCAAGCTGGATGACCCTCTCATCCCAAAAGAGGAGAGGGCAAGGGTTCTGGCTGTCGCCCAGAGTTACTTCGACCTTGCAGAATCGTATATAATGAAGGGCGATTAGGACACAAAGTGGTAAGATGGTGATAACGATGAGAGAGCAGTTTGCCAAATTCATAGAGGCTGAGCTGGGGCCTGGGGTTTTGCTTATCACCTGTGGCCTTCCCGGCACATGGAAGACGGAGACGAGCGAGGAGATATCGAGGATAAAGGGCTATCCCATCCTTCGATCCGACCTGATCAGGTTGGAAGTGCTGAAGGATGAGGACATATTCGATGAAAAGGTCGCCTCGAATATGGATAAACGGATGATGGTCTATGATGAGACTTTCCGGCGGGCAGAGGAGACTCTGGAGAGGGGCGATAGCGTGATACTAGATGCCACCTTCATCACACAGGCATTGAGAAGGCGTGCTGCTGAAATAGCAGCTAAACATAATCGGCCCTTTGTAATCCTTCAAACCCACTGTCCGCGAGAGGTGGCCATCTTCCGGATACTGAGACGGACTAAAGACGACTATGAATCGAACGCGCTGACCGAACAAGCCTATATCAACAACGAGAAGAAATTCGAGAAGGTGGATCTGGATGAGTTGAAGCAGTCGAACCCGAACCTTGACATCATTCACCTAACAGTCGATACCAGGCACGACCTGCCTGAGGATTGGTATATTATTGGTGTGGAAAAGAGATAGAGATGAGGATAGATTTACACATCCACACCAAGACCTGCTCAGATGGTAATCTCTCTATCGAAGAGGTTTTCCGGGAGGCAAGAAATAGAAACATCGATTTAATCTCGATAACTGACCATGATTCTATAGACTGCCAGGAAAGGGCAATCGCCCTGGCAAGGGACTATGGCATATCTTATATCACCGGAGTTGAATTGAATGTGACATTCCAGTATCTTAACAAGTCCATCTCACTGGACTTCCTGGGATACCACTATGACATCGGCAATCAGGAGCTTAAAAACAAACTTCAATTGATAAGAGAACATAGAGAGACAAGAGCTCGTCAAATCTTGGAGAAACTGAATGCTGAGTTCGATAAGGAGAATATCGAAAGGTTCACCGAGGAGGATATCAAGAAGATACAGGATAGCGTAGACGGTGTATTCGGTCGACCCCACATAGCGAACTACCTGATCGAAAAGGGGATTGTCAGCAATGGCCAAGAAGCATTCGATAAATATCTGGTCAGGTGCGATGTGCCTAAGTATCCGCTTTCCCTCGCTGAGGCCTCAAGGTTGGTTAGGAACGCCGGTGGCATACTGGTACATGCACACTCCAATGATCCGCACGGGACATCTTTGGTGAGCATAGCCCCTGATTTGGAGGAGCAGACGAAGATCATCGAGAAATATATGCTGGAGTACATCAATGGTGTCGAGTGCTGGCATTCAAGAAACGATGACAAGACCACAGCCCACTACATCGAGTTTGCCCAGAGGCACGGCCTGACCATGACCGGGGGCAGCGATTGTCATCAAAAACCGCTCCTTCTCGGCACCGTGGATATACCCCACTGGGTTGCAGACCAGTTCGGTCCAAAGATGGCAGGGAATGTCAGCAATTTCAAAGGAGTATTGACGTGAGCGAGAGAATAGCAAGCAAGGCTGACATCAAAGACCCTTCCCTGGCGCCAGAGGGGATGCGGCGCATCGAGTGGGCTTCCCGAGAGATGCCGGTGCTCAGGCTGATCGGGGAGCGCTTCTCTAAGGAGAAGCCGCTTAAAGGGGTTCGCCTCTCCGGCTGCCTTCATATCACCACCGAGACGGCAAACCTGGCCCTGACGCTAAAGGAAGGCGGCGCTGAACTGGCGCTCTGTGCCTCAAACCCGCTCTCTACCCAGGATGATGTCGCCGCTGCCCTGGTGGCAGAACATGGCATACCGGTCTATGCCATAAAGGGCGAGGACAATGAGACCTACTACAAGCACATCATTGCCGCCATCGAACATAATCCTCGTATCACCCTGGACGATGGCGCCGACCTGGTGAGCACCATCCACAAGGAACGCAGCGATCTGGCCTCCAATATCCTGGGGGGAACCGAGGAGACCACCACCGGGCTGGTCCGGCTAAGGAGCATGGCGAGGGCGGGAAAGCTGAAGTACCCCATCATCGCCGTTAACGAGGCGGAGTCAAAGCAATTCTTCGACAATCGCTATGGAACAGGTCAGAGCACCATCGATGGCATTACCCGGGCCACCAACATCCTGTGGGCGGGGAAGAAGGTGGTGGTCTGCGGCTATGGCTGGTGTGGAAGGGGGGTTGCGATGCGGGCGAGGGGTCTAGGTGCCCATATCATAGTGACCGAAGTCGAGCCCATCCGCGCCCTGGAGGCGGTGATGGACGGCTACTCGGTGATGCCCGTAGACGAGGCGGCAAAGATGGGGGACATCTTCATCACCGTCACCGGTGGGATAAATGCCATAGATAAGGCCCATTTTGCCTCCATGAAGGATGGGGCGATACTGGCCAATAGCGGCCACTTCAACGTGGAGATCAATATCCCTGCCCTGGAGGAAATGGCAAAGGCGAAGCGACGCCTTCGCCCCTTCGTCGATGAGTACAGCCTTCCCGATGGCAGGCATATCTTCCTTCTCGGCGAGGGCAGGCTCATCAACCTCACCGCCGCTGAGGGGCACCCGGCAAGCGTTATGGATATGAGCTTCGCCAACCAGGCGCTATGCGTAGAATACCTGGCTAAGGGGAAGCGGGCCGAGCCCATGGTTTATCCCGTTCCCAAAGAGATCGATAGGGAGGTGGGCAGGCTGAAGCTCTTTTCCATGGGGATAACCATTGATAGCTTAACCGCGGAGCAACGAAAGTACCTGGAGAGCTGGGAGAGCGGAACCTAGTTCAAATAAGAAGGGGGACGAAAAATGACCACCACCTTTATGACCGCACCCTCGCTCATGATCACCTCGGAGTCGGTTACCGAGGGGCACCCTGACAAGCTCTGCGACCAGATTTCCGATGCCATCCTGGACGCCATCCTGGCAAAGGACCCCATGGCCCGGGTGGCCTGCGAGGCTGCAGCCACCACCGGGCTCGTTCTGGTCATGGGGGAGATCACCACCAACTGCTATGTGGAGATGCAGGAGGTGGTTCGGGAGGTGGTTCGGGATGTGGGCTATACCCGCGCCAAATACGGATTTGACTTCGAGACCTGTGGCGTGATAGTGGCCATCAAAGAGCAGTCCAGGGATATCGCCATGGGGGTGGACCGATCGCTGGAGGCCAGGGTTGCTGAAGCGTTCAATAATGAGAGGGAGCTGTTGGGTGCTGGCGACCAGGGGATGATGGTGGGCTTTGCCTGTGACGAAACCCCGGAGTTGATGCCCCTTTCCATTTCCCTAGCCCATAAGCTATGTAAGCGCCTTGCCGAGTTGAGGAAGGACAAAACCCTGCCCTATCTCCGCCCCGACGGCAAGTCCCAGGTAACGGTGGAGTACTCCAGGGGGGTTCCCAAAAGGGTGGATAGCGTGGTCATTGGCGCCCAGCACGATCCCATGGTGAGCCACAACGTCATCGAGCGCGACATCATCGAGCAGGTGATAAAAGGGGTGCTCCCCGCCGAACTCCTGGACAAGAGAACGAAATATTATGTCAACCCAACGGGGCGCTTTGTCATCGGCGGGCCCATGGGTGATTGTGGCCTCACCGGGCGCAAACTCCTGGTAGATACCTATGGTGGGGTTGCCAGACATGGCGGAGGGTGCTTCTCGGGGAAGGACCCCACCAAGGTGGATCGCTCCGGGGCCTATGCTGCAAGGTACGTAGCCAAGAACCTGGTGGCCGCTGGGCTTGCCCGGCGGCTGGAGGTTCAAATCTCCTATGCCATCGGGGTAGCGCATCCCCTTTCCATCTCCATCGAGACCTTTGGCACGGGGAAGGTTTCCGATGAGGTCATCCTTGACCTGATCGATAAACACTTCGACCTGCGCCCAGGAGCCATCATCGAGGACCTGGATCTGCGCCGCCCTATCTATAGACCCACCTCCTGTTACGGGCACTTCGGTCGCACCGATATCGACCTCCCCTGGGAGAGGACGGATAAGGCAGAAATACTCAGGGCTGAGGCGGGGCTGGGCCGTCCATATCGTGAAAGGGGGTAGTCAGTATGCAGAAACTAAAGTGCCCAAAGTGTGGCTTCGAAGGTGAGCCCCGCGAGTTCCAGGCAGGGGCAAAATTTCACCCTGGTTGCTGGCTGTACTTGCTGGGTTTATTGCCTGGACTTGTATGGACAATTTTTTGGGTCATGAGAAAGGATAAGTCTCGTTGCCCTAGCTGTCGAAATGTATTCTAAAGGATTTATCTATCTAGGGATCCAAAATCTTGTATGCTGCCTTGTGGGGTGATGAGCGCTGAGGGCTGTGGTAACTGGGGTTAACGGGTTTGCTGGCAGTCACCTGGCTGAATATCTGCTCGCCCAGGGGGATGAGGTGTTTGGCATGCTTCGCCCGGGGAGCAGTTCTGCCAACTTCCCTTCCCCATGTCAAGCCATTTCCCTTTATGAGGTGGAGCTGACCCAGGCAGAGGAGGTGACCAGGGCGATAAAGGAGATAATGCCGGAGCTTATCTTTCATCTTGCCGCTCAGGCAGCGGTTGCCAGGTCCTGGGAGGACCCTCAGGGAACGTTGAGCAACAATATCATAGCCCAGCTAAATGTGCTCCAGGGGGTAATCGCCGCCCAGATCGACCCAAAGATCCTGATCCTCGGCTCCAATGAGGAGTACGGCACCCCCTGCCCCGGGGAACTTCCCATAAGGGAGGAGAATCCCCTTAGACCGACAAGTCCTTATGGGGTGAGCAAGGTGACCCAGGATATGATGGGCTATCAGTACTTCCGCAGCCATGGGCTTAGATGTGTGCGGGTTCGCCCCTTCAACCACCTGGGGGCGAGACAGAGGGAGGAATTTGTCGTCCCCTCCCTGGCCAAGCAGGTGGCCGAAGCGGAGGCTGGGCTCAGGGAGCCAGTAATCCATGTGGGCAACATAGAGGTGAAGCGGGACTTCACCGATGTGCGCGATATGGTGCGAGGCTACTACCTCGCCCTCCTCCACGGCGAGCCGGGAGAGGTATACAACATAGGTTCCGGCACGATGACCTCGCTGAGGTCCATCGTGGATTTCCTCCTCAACCACTCCCGGGTTTCCCTCTCGGTGGAGCAGGACGCCAGCCGACTTCGCCCTGGAGATATCACCGAAAGCGTTTGTGACTGCTCTAAGTTCAAGGCCAAGACGGGTTGGCAGCCCGAGATCCCTCTAGAGCAGACCCTGCTTGAGGTCCTGGAATACTGGCGGAAAAGGGTGCGGGAATGAAAGCGGTTATCCTTGCCGGCGGTGAGGGGACGAGGTTGCGCCCACTAACCTGTAATATGCCCAAGTGCATGGTGCCCATCCTCAATAGACCCCTTCTGGAACATGTGATCGACCACCTGAGGGAACATGCCATCCGGGATATCATCCTCGCCGTTTGCTTTATGCCTCATCATATCCGGAGCTATTTGGGCGATGGCAAAAGGTTCGGGGTGAGGCTGACCTATTCCATGGAAAGCTCCCCCCTGGGGACGGCAGGGGCGGTGAAACAGGTTGAAGCGCACCTCGATGAAACCTTCTTCGTTTTGAATGGCGATGTCTTCACCGACCTCGACCTCACCCAGATGATGCGCTACCACCGAGAGCGGGGGGCGAAGGCGACCATTGCCCTGACCCCGGTTGAGGATCCCTCCCTCTACGGATTGGTGGAGACCGAGGCCACGGGGAGGGTGGAGCGCTTCATCGAGAAGCCAAGCCCGGAGGCGATAACCACAAATATGATCAATGCCGGCACCTATATTGTGGAGCCCGAGGTTCTAAGCCATATCCCACCGGGCTCCCGTTTCACCTTTGAGCGAGAGCTCTTCCCGCTTCTGCTTGAGAGGGGTGATCCCGTTTACGCTTATCCCGCTGAAGCCTATTGGATGGACATCGGCACCCCTGAGAAGTACCAAAAGCTTCACCACGACCTGCTCTCGGGGGGGGTGGCCAAGGGCTTTGCCGGTGAAAGGACTGGCCAGGGGATATGGGTGGAGGAGGGATGTGATATCCATCCCCAGGCGGAGCTGGAGGGGCCGGTAGTCATCGGCAGGGATTGCGTCATCGAGTCGGGGGTGAGAGTGAGAGGTCCCTCCGTCATCGGGGAGGGGTGTCGCATTGGAAAGGATAGCGTCATCGAACAGGCCATCCTTTGGCCAAAGGCCCGTCTGGGCCAGGGGGTGGTACTGCGAAAATGCGTGCTGGCGGAGGGCGTTTCCATAGGGGATCAAAGCCGGATCACGGAGGGCTGTGTGCTGGGAGGCAACGCGGTGGTGGGGTGCGATCAAAGCCTTACCCCGGGCACCAATATCTTGCCTGGGGAAGAGCTCCCCTCCTCATCTAAAAGGAGGTGAAGGTGCGTGTGCTGATCACTGGTGTTACCGGCATGACGGGCAGCCACCTGGCGGAATATCTGCTTGAGATGGGGGGTATAGAGGTCTTTGGCACCTATCGCTGGCGCAGCAGGATGGATAACCTTGAGGGGTTGAGAAGGGCGGGCAGATTGAGGGTGATAGGGGATAACAGCCCGGTGGCCAGCAAAGGAGCTTTGGAGTCCCTGCTGAACCAAGGCACCGAGCCAGCCAGCCTCCACCTGGTGGAGGGGGACATAACCGATGCCTTCTCCATGAAGCGGGTTATCGCCGCAGTGAAGCCGGACCGCATCTTTCATCTTGCCGCCCAAAGCTACGTCCCAGGCTCTTGGAGTGCCCCCGCGGAAACCCTGCACCGCAATATCATTGGGCAGGTGAACCTTCTGGAGGCCGTGCGGGAGGCGGAGCTCGACCCCCTGATCCACATCGCTGGCTCCTCAGAGGAGTATGGCTATGTTCTCCCCGAGGAGCTCCCGGTGAAGGAGAGCAACCCCCTTCGCCCCATGAGCCCTTACGGGGTGAGCAAGGTGGCTCAGGAGATGCTTGCCCTTCAATACTTCAAGAGCTATGGCATGAAGACCATCGTCACCAGGGGCTTTAACCATGAGGGGCCGAGGAGGGGGGAGGTGTTCGTCACCTCAAACATGGCAAAGCAGATCGCGGAGATCGAAAAGGGACTCAAGCCTGCGGTGCTCTATGCCGGGGACCTGTCCAGCATGAGGGACTGGAGCGACGTGCGCGACTTCGTGCGGGCGTACTGGCTGGTATTGGAAAGGGGAGTCCCGGGGGAGGTCTATAACATTGGCAGCGGTGTGGCCAGGAAGGTAAGCGAGATGATCGATATGCTTTTGAGCATGACCGATGCCAACATCGAGGTCCGGGTAGATCCAGCTCGGCTTCGCCCCTCCGATGTCAAGGTGCTGGTTGCCGATGCCACCAAGTTCAGGGATCTCACCGGCTGGGAGCCCCAGATCCCCTTCGAGAAAACCATGAAGGACCTCTTGGATTACTGGCGAGAGAGGGTTTAGATGGGCAATCCATCACTCAATACGCCAATGCCCTTGGTAGGCTCATGCTCTAGCTCGGGTATGGCAAACTCGATGGTGACCCTGCTCTGTCCATTCACAGTCACCTTGTTAAGCAGCAACAAGGCGATGGCCCGCTATTTCTCGCGGTTTGCCTTTCTCGGAACAGAATATCCGATTTGCAGGCGGCTTTACGTCTCTTTTCCTTATACTACATCACGATGTTTGAATCAATCGACCAAAGGTACTTGGTTGCGCTAACCGACATTTCCACCTGCATGTAAACTGTCCTCGCGTCTAGCTGATAGAGTAGACGCTACGCAATACCTCATAGGGTGTGGTGATGCCCTGTTTCACCTTGATCATACCGTCATGTCTCATGGTCATCATGCCTTCCTTGATTGCCTGGGCGCGGATGGTGTCAGCGTCGACGTTTTCTAGAAGTAGGTTCCTTATCCCCTCCGTTATCAATAGAACCTCGAAAACGCCAGTTCTGCCGAAGTAGCCTGTCTCGGCACAAAAGTTGCAGCCCGAACCATAGTGGAAATGCTCTGGCTCCTCGCCCATTTCCTGCTGGTAGACAATTTTCTCCTCGGCTTTGGGCTCGCCAAGCACATGGCAATAGGGGCATACTCGGCGTACCATTCTTTGCGCTACAACACTGATAAGGCTTGACGACACCAGAAAGGGTTCCACACCCAGGTGCCTTAAGCGGAAAAGGGTTTTCACAGAGTCATTGGCGTGAATGGAGGAAAGCACCAGGTGCCCGGTGAGAGCTGCTTGGACCGCCATCTCAGCCGTCTCGGAATCCCTGATCTCACCTACTAGGATTACATCAGGGTCGATTCTGACCACACTCCTCAAACTACTGGCAAAGGTTATGTCCGCCTTTGGGTTGATCTCGCTGGCACTGGTCTTGCCGAATCGGAATTCTACGGGATCCTCTATGGTGACGATGTGTTTCTCGTCCTTGTCCAGCTGGTTGAGCGATGCGTAGAGCGTAGTTGTTTTGCCCGCCCCGGTGGGACCGGAGACCAGAATCATTCCCAAGGGGGACCTTAGCATACGCAGGTATTTATCAAGGGCTTCAGGAAGAAATCCAAGCTCCGACAGTTGGAAAAGGGGTAAGGTCTTATCCAGCAGCCGAAGCGCAACCACCTCCCCCTCGAGAGTGTTGAAGGTGGCAACGCGGATGTCCAGCTCCTTTTCATCGACCGCATAGGTGATCTGCCCGTCCTGAGGGCGTCTGTGTTCTGCGATATCCATATTGGCCATCACCTTGATCCGGGAAATCAGCGGCAGGTGCACGCTCAAGGGCAAAGATGCAGCATCGTGCAGGATGCCGTCTATGCGAAAGCGAACCCGCAGCTCAGTGCTTTGCGGCTGGAGGTGAATGTCCGAGGCGCGGTTCTTGACCCCCTCGCGGATGAGGAGATCGACAACTCGGACGACCGGGGCATCACTTATCGCCAGTCTATCTAACGGGACCTGTTGTTCCAGTTGCTCCCTGAGGGTACTGGGTATTACACGACGGACCTGCTCCTCGATTTCGCTGCTAAGCTTGTAGTTGAGGTCGATAGCCTGCCGAACCTGGTCGGGAATAGCCATAGCGGGTAATACCTTCATATTAGTATGTCGGGCAACTTCGTCTACGGCCAAGGTATTATATGGATCTGCCATCACTATGACCAGGGCATCGCCAACAACATCCAAAGGCACGATCTGGTGTTTTCGAGCCAGTTTTTCTGGAACTAGCCTGAGGGTCTCGGGGGGGATCTTGTGTGCTGTCAGGTCAATAAGGGGCATATTTAGCTGAACACTCGTTATCCTGACCAGATCCTCTGCGGTGGTGAAACCATGCTCGGCAAGAACTTGGCCCAGTGGCGCGCCGGTTTTCTGCTGTAACTTGCGGGCGGCCTCTAGCTGCTCCTGGCTGATGAGGCCGGCCTCAGTTACCGCCTGTGCCAGGTCCTTCCTTTGTGGTGCATCCGGGGGATTGGTCACTTTCGTTCGCCTCCCCTTTCATAAGGACGACTATTCTTGTTGTTTATCAAGTGGTCCAAAGGTGAGGTATGCCGGGATGTGACGCCCCTCGCGTGAAGGGACAACACCCCTTTGAGCGAGTAACCTCGTAACGCCAGCCACTAATTGAGCTGGGCTTGCCGGTTTGGTAAGATACTCATGAGCGCCGAGCTTAAGCCCTGTGTCCCTGTCGCTCTCTCGCGCTTTCGCTGAGAGCATCAGAATAGGAAGCTTAGCCGTCGCCTCCGCAGCCCTCAAGCGCCGGCAAAGCTGGAAGCCATCCATGCCGGGCAGCATGATATCCAGGATAATGAGGTCGGGCTCCTCTTCTTGGGCCTTCCTTAGGCCCTCCAAGCCATTGGCAGCAGTGAGCACCTGATAGCCCTCCTGCTCCAGAGCATACTGGGCAAACCTCAGGGCACTGGGGTCATCCTCAATGATCAGAATCTTCGCCGGCATGTGAAATACCTCCTTACTCCATCGTGGCTGGCTGGTGCATAGTGGCACTGGCCAAGGTGATGGTGAAGCTGAAAGTGCTACCCCTGCCCGGTTCGCTTTCAACCCAGATCTTGCCACCATGGGCCTCAACGATCTGTTTGCAGATATAAAGACCCAAACCCGTCCCCCCAGCAGCCCGTGTCGCCGAGCCATCGGCCTGATAGAATTTATCAAAGAGGCGGGGGATTGTTTCCTTGGAAATGCCGATGCCGTGGTCGATGACCTGCGTCAGCAGCTTGCCGTCCCCGCTACTTGCTTTAACGATTATTTGACCACCTTGGCGGCTGAACTTAATGGCGTTGTCGACGATATTGGTGACTACTTGCTCCAGCGCTTCCTCATTGCCTTCCACATCGGGGCAGCCGTCAGCCAGCTCCGTATCAATGACGACCCCTTTCTCAGCAGCCTTATTACCCAGTTTCAATGCCGCGTCAAGGATCACGTCTTTCATCGAGACCCGCTGCCTTTTGAGGGCCTTTCGCCCTGACTCCATGGCAAAGGTGTCAAGAAGGTCGTCGACGAGGTTGTTCAGATGCTGGCTTTGCTCCTCCACAACTGTAAGAAACTCTCGCTGCGTTTCAGGGTCAGGGACTTTGCCCTCCAGCATCAGCCTGACAAAACCTCGAATTGAATGCAGGGGGCTGCGCAGCTCGTGCGAGACACTGGCGATGAAATCATCCTTGAGTTGCTCCAGCTCCTTCTCCCGCGTTACGTCATGGATAACCCTCACCTCCCCCAGATAGTTGCCAGCGCTGTCGCTAACTCTCGAAGCGTACACGTTTAGCACACGCCGGGGTGATCCGCTCAGCACTATCTCCCCGGGCGAGTCCGTGCGGCACAGGGTAATCAGGGGCGATAGCTGAGGATCAGGATTCTCTCCAAAGGTGGGGCGGCCGATCACGTCCCCCGCTCTCAGTCCCAACATGCGTTCCAAAGCGGGGTTGATAGTGACCACCCTGTAGTCTCTGTCGAGCATGACGAGGCCATCTGTCATACTGGCGATAATTGCCTCAAGGCGTTCCCTTTCGGCAGCCAGCGCTTCCTCAACCCGCATGCGCAAGATGGCGATGGCCACTTCATTAGCGAGAGCGATAGTGGATAGGATCTTCAAATCTTGTTTATCAAAGGCGTCGGTATCCCAACTTCCTAGGGTGAGCATGCCTATTGTTCGTTCATCGGCAACCAGTGGCAAAGCAACGAAGGATTGCAGTTTCGAGCCGCTGTGAGAAAGGAGCTCGCCTTCAATTCCCTCCATCTCCGCAGCGCTGACCTCTATCCTATCCGATTCGATAGCATGGTCGATGAGGGTCTCCATGCCGGCTATAGTCCTCTGTTTTACCTCCTCAACAAGGCTTTCCCCGGTGGAAGGGGGAACCCCTACCATCATCTGCCAACGCTGTTCTTTTTCCGTCTCCTTCTGTATAAGAAGGCCCGCTACATGGCAGTCTATGGCCTTCTTCACCCACCTCAGAGTGATGTCAGCCATATGACGGCCATCAGCAACGGTGGCCAACTCCTTGGATAACCCATATAGGATTGACAGCGCCTCATCCGCCTGCTTGTGCTCCTCTTCGAGCTTCCGCTTCTCCAGGCACCTCCCTATCGAAGCCAAAAGCACGTCTTTGTCGAAGGGCTTGCGGAGGAAGTCATAGGCCCCCAGCTTCAGGCTCTCAATCGCCATATCCAGGGTGGCGTAGCCGGTCATCATTATCACGTCCACGCTCGGCTGTTCCTCCCTGAGCCTGTCCAGAAGCTCGACACCGCTCATCCCCGGCATCTTGATATCCAGCAGCAGCACAACGTCGAACCCGTCCTCTCCCAGCTTCTTCAGGGCCTCCTCCCCGCTGCCAGCGGTATCCACCTCAAACCTCTCATCCACCAAGACCTCCGAGAGGCTCTCCCTCACGTGCTGCTCATCATCAACGACCAGGATTTTGGCCATCCTGACCTCCCTGAACAGGCAATCTAATGATGACTGACAGCTCGTCCACAGCCTGTGTGCGTTTATTTCGCCTACCTACTTGCGACACCCGATACTCCTCGTTGCTCGGTTTTGTTCGGAGAAGAACTCTTCATAGATGGGCATTTCGTGCTTCTCCAGGAAGGCTCTGAACGCTTCTTTCGGAATACGGTAGTGACCGCCAGGCAGGCAATAGGCGTCCACTCTGCCAGCCTTGATCCACCCTAACACGGCGACTCGGCTCACGTGGCAGTATTTAGCAACCTCACCTGTGGTCAGCGGTCTCTCGTTTTTCATTCCCAAGCTCCTCCTCATGTAAGGCGTGGCAAAGCCCAGTATTTTCCAAGCGAGCCCTGCAATTGCCTGATCACCGCCTCAATCGAATCGGCTCGCCTTGGCGATTGGGCCTTGCTCTTGATAGAGCCACTCATCAACGAATATGAAAGCAGGTCCTCACCTCCCATTTGGCCCTCGTGCAATTCTTCAGGGAAAGGATTGGGCTCTCCCAGTAGAGCAGAAAAAAGGGCGCAAGCGATTTGACCGATAGTCTCGAAGTTGTATCCGCCTTCCAAAGTAAGTATGATCCCCCCTTTACGCAAAAGTAGAAGCCGCCTTGCCAGTTCGTAATACCCGTTGGTGGTTAGTCTTTGATTTGCCAAGGGGTCCTGGTGATGAGCATCGAAGCCACACTCTACGATCAGGTAGTGAGGGCCAAATTGTCGGTGTATAGGTGCTACTATGGAATCGAAAATCATGAGATACTCCGCATCTCCTGAACCCGAAGGCAGGGGAACGTTGACGGTGTAGCCCTCCCCGGCCTCGGCCCCTATTTCATGAGTCCATCCCTGGCGAGGAAAGAAGTTGGTCGGGTTCTGATGAAGCGACATGGTGAGAACCATGGGGTCACAATAGAAAATGTCCTTGGTACCATCGGAGGCGTGAACATCCCAATTGAGTATCATGACTCGGCCTCCGGCTGCCAGCGATTTGGCAAGAATAGCGGAG
>JAUVVB010000021.1 GCA_030604825.1 Chloroflexota bacterium
CCCCCCCTGAGGATCCAGTCCAGATTGGGGATCCCTGTGCTAAGCTTCTCAAGTTCCTTCATGGATGCTACCTCCGTTTCTTTGCCTGTTGCCCTTGGCCCTGCCATGTCCCATGGCGGGAAAGAGAGTTAAATCTATGTCTTGCCTTCAACCAGCTTGTTAAGCTCATCAACTAGAATATTGCCGGTAAGCCTGGCAAGGACGTCAAAGAGGTTCGCAACGAGCTCCTTAAATGCACTCAGCACAAGTTGCCTGTCCTTTTCACCCAGATGAGACCTGAGCTCATCAAAAACCAGGCCCTGCTCAGTTACCTGCAAGTAGTCCAAAACGGCGTACTCACTTTTGGTGCAGTGGACGGCCCTCTTCAAAATCGCTGCTGTGGTTACCGCTCCTAAGGTAGGCACAATCTTCCCCCAGATGGTCTGGAAAAGGTCCTCGTAGATATTCAGCACACCTTCTTTGTCATCTATGTCCTCCTGGCGCCTTACGGCGACTCGCATCGCCTCATCCTGTTGGGCCTTTTCTTCCTTGGTTGACACGTCGCAGCTCCTCTTAATCTGGCAGTGAAATTTTTTTAACCCTTACGGCTAGCTCGTGGGTACGCCAACTGGTTTACATTTTGCGCAGCATAGCTTTGCTTTCACTGTTGACTTTCTTTCCAATTCTAACCTACGCATCTACGCCTTTGGCAATAGGAATTTAGTACTACCAGCCGGTGCCGATGGGTCATCCACCGGTTTGTCGCCCGAATCACCTCTTGCATCGTTCTATAGGCATGCCATCACAGAAGTGGAGGCGCCTCGCCCTAGCGTTCATTGAACGATTGTCCAATCTGTGCAACCGGGCACAAAAAGAGGCCGGGCATCAGAAGATACCCGGCCCTTCTTTTAGAGCGCTAGCTTCATTTGCTTGGGGGCTTTTGCCTCAGCTTCAGCCCTGGCCCTCGCCCTTTCCACCCTGCGCTTTTCCTTCCTGTCCTTCACCCGCTGGCGGTAGATCCATTCCTTCAGCCGGCTCAGGAGTCCCATCTGGTAGTCGCCCAGGCTCTCCTTCCTCATGTCCTCGGGGACCTTCTCGCCCATCACCCTGGTCATGAGATACTGGTAGATATGCACCCACTCAGAGGCTATGGGCTGGGAGAGGCTGGCGTTTGAGACATAGGCCAGGGCCTCAGCATCAGGTACTGCGGTGTACTTTGTCTCCACCCGAAGTCGTGGTCGCTGCCTGTTCCTGCCACTCATACTGCCTACTCGTAAGTTGTCTGAGCTGGACTTTGCCGCTTGGTTTTGCTATTGCCCCAAGTCCCTCTCAATACCCGCTCAAGCGACTCGGCCGATGTCTCTCACCTTCCCATGTCAGTTTCACACACCCGACTTTGGGAGGTGCCTTTTTTGGACCACTCATCTTGCCTCGAGCCTGATTAGATTCGCGCATTCATGAGTTTGAGACTCGTCCTGGTCTTGTCTCTTCGACACCAAGCTCCTTTGGGGCCCAGATGGCCCAAAGCAAAAGGGGGTCGGCCCCCATACATTGGAGGCATCCGACCCCCTTTTGCTCTAAGGCTGTAGCCTTTTCTAAAGACAAAGGCGATGGGATGAACCCACCGCCTTCCTTGCGATCAATATTAAAGCGCATTTCTTGCACAATGTCAAGAGCAGGATCACTGCCCGCACTGTGCTGACCATCGAGCGAAGAAGGGCTACACAGCCTATGACTCACCAACTGAATATCAAACGGCCTAGCGCCAAAACATTGATAGTGTCAGTCATGGGAGGCTGCTTCGCCGAATGGAATACTTCCCCGAATCAACCACGGTTGGGAGATTGGAGCACTGTTGAGACGCTCCATCTGGCCACGGGATTGTGCCTATTGGGTTTCAGTCGAGAAGAAGTAGCTGCTCCTTAATGATGTAGACTTCGCCAAGAGGCAAATCCCTTCTCAAAAGTCACTCCATTTACGTCCTTGCTAATACAACCTCTCTTTCCAGCCTTGTAACTATATCATGAACGCACATAGGAGGCTTTTTTCACTTGCTCCCATCGGTTATAATACATGCACCTGTTAGGGCTGTCCTGATGTTACCAGCTCACAGGTGAGAGCAAATACAACTTCATTGGATTTTTGTGGGAGGGAACGCTTGACCATTAGATTTGGCACCGATGGCTGGCGGGGGATCATCGCCCAGGACTTCACCTTTGACAACGTGCGCCTCTGCGCCCAGGGGGTGAGCAACTACGTTAAAGGGGTGGGCCTTGCCCCCCATGGCCTGATCGTGGGCTACGATACCCGGTTTGCCTCCGAGGACTTCGCTGCCGCCGCTGCCGAGGTGGTTGCAGGCAACGACATCAAGGTTTACCTCTGTCAGCAGGCCGCCCCCACCCCTATCATCAGCCATGCCATCCTGGAAAAGAAGGCAGCGGGGGCGATCATCATCACGGCGAGCCACAACCCGGCAAACTGGAATGGCTTCAAGTATAAGGGGGAGCAGGCCTCAAGTGCCTCCACCGAGGTCATCGCTGAGCTGGAAAGAAACATCGCCAACGTCCTCAGTGGAGGGAGGGTTGAGCATATCCCCCTGGAGCAGGCAGTAAAAGGGGGGCTGGTAGAGATATTCGATCCCTCTCCGGCCTATTTTCGTCATATCGAGAGGCTGGTGGACCTGGAAAGGCTACGCCATTCCGGCCTGAAGGTAATCGTTGACTCCATGTATGGGGCAGGAGCGGGATATTTCGCCACCCTGCTTGGCGGCGGCTCCACCGAGGTGGTGGAGCTGCATGGGGAGCGAAATCCCCTTTTCCCCGGCATTCAGCCGGAACCCATCGCCCTCAACCTGAAGGAGCTCTCCAAAGTGGTGAGGGAAAGGGGAGCTGCCATTGGCCTGGCAACCGATGGCGACGCCGACCGCATTGGCATCGTAGATGAGGAGGGGAATTTCCTCACCCCCCTTCAGGTGTTCGCCTTGCTCGCCCTGTACCTTCTGGAGGTTTGCGGACAGAGGGGTGCCATCGTGAAGACCATAACCTCAACTGCCATGCTCTACCGCCTGGGGCAGCTTTTTGGGGTTCCCGTCTATGAGACCCCCGTTGGCTTCAAGCATGTCGCCCCCAGGATGATGGCAGAGGATGCCCTGATAGGCGGCGAGGAGAGCGCCGGCTTTGCCTTCCGCGGCCATGTCCCGGAGCGCGATGGCATCCTCTCCGGGCTCTATTTCCTGGACTTCATGGTGAGGAAGGGAAAGCGCCCCACTGAGCTGGTGGAATACCTCTATAGCAAGGTGGGGCCCCACCACTACCAGCGCCTCGATATCGAGTTCCCCCCGGGGGAGCGCCAGACCATCACCCGTCGTCTTGCCGAAGAGAGACCTGCCCAAATCGACAACCTGAAGCTACAAGAGGTGGATACCAAGGATGGCTTTCGCTTTCTGCTTGAGAGTGGCTCCTGGCTGCTGATTCGCTTCTCGGGAACAGAGCCCCTCCTGCGCATCTACGCCGAGAGCGATAGTCCGGCAAGGGTAAACAGGCTCCTTGACGCAGGGAGAAAGCTGGCAGGGGTTTAGCGATGACTGACCTGGATGACCCTGAAGTCTACAGGAAAATCGACCCCGCCGATATGATAGGGCGAATTGGCGAATTGCCCCAGCAGTGTCGCCAGGCATGGCAATGTGCCACTGCCTTCCCGTTGCCCCCTGACTACTCCGCCGTGGATAAGGTAATTATCCTCGCTATGGGGGGGTCTGCCATCGGTGGCGACCTGGTGAGCACCCTGGCAAAAGAGGAAGGGGGACCACCGGTCATGGTGCATCGGGATTATCACCTGCCACCTCAAGTAGATGATCGGACGTTGGTCATCGCCTCCAGCTATTCGGGAAACACCGAGGAGACCCTCTCCTCCTTCGCCCAGGCGCTTGACACCCCGGCAAAGAAGCTGGCCATCACTACCGGCGGCCGGCTTAAGGCCATCGCCGAGGAGGGGGGCGTTCCCCGGTTCACCTTTGACTATGAGGCGCAGCCCCGCGCCGCCCTGGGCTTCAGCCTCTTTTCGATCTTGGGGTTGCTTAATAAGCTGGGGCTTCTCGATGTCAAGCCCCAGGATATGGAGCAAGCATTAAAGGTTCTTGAGGAACTAGCACCAAGGCTCGCCCCAGGCGTTCCCCTTAAGGCTAACCCGGCAAAACAGCTGGCAACCAGACTTCTGGGGCATCTGGTGGTGATCTATGGTGCGGGCATCCTCTCCACGGTGGCCTACCGCTGGAAGACCCAATTCAATGAAAATAGCAAGGTCTGGGCCTTCCATGAGTGCTTTCCCGAGCTGAACCACAATGCGGTGGTGGGCTATAGATTACCCCCTGAGCTCGCCGAGAGGGCAATGGTGGTCATGCTGCGTTCCCCCTCGCTTCACCCCCGCATCCTGATGCGCTACCAGGTCACCGCCAAGATCCTCAGCGACGCCGGGGTAGCATACCAGGTTGTGGATGCCCAGGGGGAAGGCCCGCTGAGCCAGATGATGAGCACCATCCTCATCGGCGACCATGTTAGCTATTATCTGGCGATACTGAACAATGTTGACCCTTCCCCGGTGGAGGTAATCGACTATCTGAAGGAACAGCTTGGCAAAATGGAGATGTGATGCTAAAATAGCCGATGGAAAACGGAAACTAGCTTTGGAGAAAGGGGTAGAGTTATGGACTTTAGCTTCACTCCAGAACAGGAGGCTTTTCGCCGGGAGATTCGCCAGTGGATAAAGGAGGAAATGCCGCCGGATTTGGGGGGGTTAGAAGGTGAATACGACCCAAAGAGTTTCGAGTTCACCAAGCAGATAGCGAAGAAGCTGGGGGCAAAAGGGTGGCTCACCCTGGCTTGGCCCAAGGAGTATGGTGGCCAGGGGCGCTCCCCCATAGAACAGCTCATCTACAAGGAAGAGATGACCTATCACCGCGTTCCTGGCACCGATATGGGCGTGGGGGGCATAAGCTGGGTTGGACCAACCCTGATGCTGCTGGGCACCGAGGAGCAGAAGAAGGAGCACCTCCCCCCGCTGGCTGCCGGGGAGAGATGGTGGTGCACCGGCTATAGCGAGCCCGAGGCCGGCTCCGACATGGCAGCGGTCAAATGCCGCGCTGTGCTTCAGGGAGATGAATACATCATAAATGGGCAGAAGGTATGGACCAGCGGTGCCCATATCGCCGATTGGTGCTGGCTGCTTGTCAGGACCGGTCCCGAGGAGCCAAAGCATCGGGGGCTCAGCCTTTTCCTGGTGGATATGAAGACCCCGGGCATCACGGTACGCCCGGTGATAAACATGGCCGGCCATCACCATTTCAACGAAGTCTTCTTCGACGATGTGCGTGTCCCCAAGGCTAATCTGGTGGGGGAGGAGAACCGCGGCTGGTATCACGTGGTCATCGCCCTGGACTTTGAGAGGACGGCTGGAGTTATCATGGCGGCCCACGGCCGCAGAACCCTGGAGGATCTGTTGAATTTCGCCAAGGAGACAAAGGTCAACGGCCAGCCCCTGTCAAAAGACCCACAAGTTCGGCAAAAGCTGGCTGAGCTTGCTATCGAGGTGGAGGTTGGCCGCATGTTGGCCTATAGGATCATCTGGATGCAGAGCCAAGGTATGATCCCCAACTATGAGGCATCTATGATAAAGGTGTTTGCCTCGGAAGCAATGCAGCGCATTGCCATGGTGGGGACGCAGATCATGGGCCTCTATGGGCAGCTGGAGCTGAATTCCAAGTGGGCTCCCCTTCAGGGAAGGATTGAGAACGCATATTTGAACTCCGTTGGCTCACTCATCGCCGCCGGCACCTCGGAGATTCAGCGCAACATCATTGCCATCAGGGGGCTGGGGCTTCCCCGGTAAAAACCATCGCTACCGACGGGGCCTGGAGCAGTGCTTCAGGCCCTTTTTTATCTCTTGGTGTACTGCTTTGCCTTTCGGGCACGAATCAGGCCGTACTTCTTGCGCTCCTTAACCCGAGAGTCGCGGGTGAGCAGCCCATGACTGCGCAGCAAGGGCCTTAGGGCCTCGTCCACCTGGATCAAGGCGCGGGCAATGCCATGGCGGATTGCTCCCGCCTGCCCCGAATCTCCACCACCGACTACCTTTACCGTGGCGTTGAACTTGTCCAGGGTATCGGTCACCATCAGCGGCTCGACGATTGCCCTTCTCAAACCCTCCCTGGGGAATAGCTCCTCCAACGGCCTGCCATTGACCACGATGGGACCCTTCCCCGGGTAGAGCCTCACCCGAGCCACCGCACACTTCCTTCTCCCCGTAGCGTAAAAGTAAGCCCTATCGTTCAACTGTCTCCCCCTTCCCTCATCTGAGCCTGGTGGGGATGTTTGTCCCCGGCATAGACCTTAAGCCGCTTCATCATCTGTCGCCCCAGCCGGTTGTGGGGCAGCATCCCCTTCACCGCATATTCTATCGCCCTGGTAGGGTGGGTATCCATCATCTTGGCAAAGGTGATGGTTTTAAGGCCACCGGGATATCCAGAGTGACGATGGTAGAGCTTCTGCTCTGTCTTTTTGCCCGTCACCCTGACCTTGCTGGCATTAAGCACGATGACGAAGTCACCGGTGTTCAGGTGAGGGGTATATATAGGCTTGTGCTTTCCCATGAGAAGAACGGCCACCTCGGAGGCAAGCCGGCCCAGGGTCTTCCCCGAGGCATCGATGACATGCCAGATGGGCTTGAGGTCCGAGGATTTGGTGCTGTAGGTTTTCATCCCCACGCGCCATCAGGATAATTGACCCTCACCAGAAAAAGGCCATGGGGTGGCAGGGCCGGCCCCGCCAGGCCTGGGGTCCGGGAACGGGCTATCTGGCGGAAAGATGCCACATCGCTCTTTCCCAGCCCCACCTTTACCAGGGCACCAATGGTATTGCGCACCTGATGGGGCAAGAAGGAATTGGCCACCATATGGAAGGTCACCATCTCCCCGTCCCTGGCCACCTCCGCCCTAAATACGGTGCGCACGGTCTTTTTTCCATCGACGGAGCTGGCAAAGGGAGCAAAATCGTGGCTGCCCAGGAGAACCTGGCAGGCATCGTTCATCGCCTCGATATCCAGCGGCTTGGGTATAAAGCAGGCGCTTCGGCGCAGCAGCGGTGAGGGGGTGGAACTGTTCAATATGTAGTAGCAATATTCCCGGCTCAGAGCCCCTCTCCTAACGTCGAAGTCATCCCCTATCTCAAAAGCCTTCCTCACCGCGACATCGGGCGGCAGGTAATGATTCAGCCCGCGGGTGAAGTCGTCTAGGGAGAGGGTGGTGGTGGTGAAGGATACCACCTGTCCCCTGGCATGAACCCCAACGTCTGTTCTGCTGGCACAGGCGATACGAATCCTTTCTCCAGTGAGCTTCCCCAAAGCCCTCTCCACCTCGCCCTGAATGGTGGGCAGCTCTTTTTGGATCTGAAATCCATGGTATCGGCTGCCCTCATACTCCAAGATAAGGGCAATTTTCCTCATCTCCATGCTACTCCACCAGCTCCAGCTGAGCCATCGGCGCCCCATCGCCGACGCGGCGCTCCAGCTTGATGATGCGAGTATAGCCACCGTGGCGCTCGGCATACTTGGGGGCAATCTCATCAAAGAGCTTGGATACCACCTTTTTATCGGTTACAAAGGCCAGCGCCCGACGACGGGCATGAAGGTTGCCATCCTTCCCCAAGCTGATGATCTTTTCCGCCAGGCCCCTAACCTCCTTTGCCTTGGCCTCGGTGGTCACGATCTTCTCGTAGCGCAGAAGGTCGGTTACCAGATTGCGATACATGGCCATCCTATGGGAGGTTGACCTTCCCAGCCTTCGACCGGCAACCCGATGCCGCATCCCCTAAGCCTCCTCCTTTTCCTCGCGGACAATCCCCAGTGCCATGAGCTGCTCCCTTACCTCGCTTAGGGCCTTTTCCCCGAAGTTCCTTATGGTAAGCAGCTCCTCCTCGCTCTTCTCCACCAGCTCTCCCACCTTGGTGATCCCCGCCCGCTTCAGGCAGTTAAAGGTGCGCACCGAAAGGCCAAGCTGCTCGATGGGCATCTCATATTGCTCCAGCGGGATGGGGAGGGGGGGTTGCCTTTCACCAACCAGCTTGGGGAATCGGCCAACCTCATAGAAGAAGTGTAACCTCTCCATCAATATCTGGGCCGCCTTGCTCATCGCATCTATAGGCGCTATGGTGCCATCGGTCCACACCTCGAGGACCAGTTGCTCGTCCACGGTCTCCTGCCCCACCCTTGTTGGCTCCACCCTGTAGTTTACCTTGCGGATGGGGGTGAAGATGGCATCCACCGGGATCACCTCTAGGAGAAGCCCATCCCCCTTGTGCTGCTCTACACGCATATATCCTGTGCCGTGCTCCACGTTGAACTCCACCACCAGCCTCGCCTCTGGGGAGTCCAGCGTTGCCAGGTGAAGTTCAGGGTTCACCACCTCGAAATCGGCCGAAGGCTCGATGTCACCGGCAAGCACCCGACGTTCACCGCTGACCTCCAGGGTTAACCGGCCTGGCCTGGAGGTCAGGGGGCGAAGCCGCAACGCCTTGACATTGAGCAGGAACTCTATGATGTCCTCCTTCATGTGGGGGATGGTGGAGAACTCGTGCATCACCCCCTCGATCCGGACCCAGGTCACCGCAGCACCGGGAAGGGAGTTCAGCAGCACCCGCCTCAGCCCATTGCCCAGGGTAATGCCAAAACCCCTCTCCAAAGGCCCGGCCACGAAGCGCCCATATTTATCGGTGCATTCCTCACACTCTATCTGGGGCGTCACCATCTCAGACAAGGCGCTACCTCCTGCAAACTATCGGGAATAATACTCCACAACGGCCTTTTCATCGATCCTGAGATCGATGTCGCTGCGGCCAGGAAGGGCGAGCACTTGACCGGAGAGGTTTTCAGCATCCAGGCTCAGCCACTGGGGAACCACTTTATCCTGGATCCGCTCCACCAGTCTCCGGTAGTACTCCGTATTGGTGCTCCTCTGCCTCCAGGCAATGACATCCCCTGGTTTGACCGCACAGGAAGGGATGTCCGTCTTTAGTCCATTAAGGGTGATGTGACCATGGCGCACCAATTGGCGCGCCTGGCGCCGCGAGTCGGCAAAGCCAAGGCGATAGACAACGTTATCCAGCCTCATCTCCAGGATCTGGAGCAGGTTCTCCCCGGTGATTCCGGGACGCTTTTCCGCCTCGGCGAAATGCCTGCGGAATTGCCTTTCCAGAACCCCATAGCTATGTCTCACCTTCTGCTTCTCCCTCAGTTGGAGACCGCGGTCGGATATCTTCCTTCGCCGAGGACGTTGCTGACCGGGGGGCAGGTGGCGGCGGTCCAAAGTGCACTTAAGGATGCACCTCTCCCCCTTGAGCATCAGCTTCTCTCCCTGACGCCGACATAGCCGACAAACCGGACCCGTATATCGAGCCATCTATACCCTTCTCTTCTTGGGAGGTCGACATCCGTTGTGAGGAATGGGGGTCACATCCCGGATGCCGGTAACGATAAGTCCAGCGGATTGAAGGGAGCGAATCGCTGCCTCCCGCCCGCTTCCCGGCCCCCTGACAAAGACCTCAACCTCCCTCAGTCCATGCTCCTTTCCTCTCCTCGCTGCTTGCTCCGCAGCTATCCCTGCCGCATAGGGAGTGCCCTTTCGCGACCCCTTGAAACCAACGGTTCCCGAACTCCCCCAGGCAATGGTATTGCCATCGGGATCGGTAAGGGTGATGATGGTATTGTTGAAGGTTGACTGGATATAGGCTTTGCCTTTGGGAATGGACTTCCTCTCCCTTCTTTTGACCCTTGCTGGCTTCTTCTTAGCTGCCATACCTCTCTCCTTACTTCCTGGTTACGCTGCGGCGGCGTCCTGCCACCGTCTTTCTGGCACCCTTTTTGGTGCGGGCATTGGTTCTGGTGCGCTGCCCGTGAAGTGGCAGCCCGCGGCGATGTCTGATGCCACGGTAGCAGCCAATCTCAATCAGCCTTTTTATGTTGAGATTGACCTCACGCCTCAGCTCTCCCTCAACCCTGTGCCCCCGATCGATGACCTCGCGAATGCGGCTCTCCTCCCCCTCGCTGAGTTCCCTCACCTTGGTATCCAGGTCAACCCCCGCTTGAGACAGTATTTGCCGGCTCAAAGACGTGCCGATGCCATAAATATAGGTCAGCCCCACCTCGATCCGCTTATCCTTGGGGAGGTCTACCCCCGCTATCCTCGCCATTTTTTCGCACTCCTTACCTTGGTCGATGAAAACTGTATATGCTGTCGAGATCTGTGGGCAAGTCTAGCCTTGAATCAGAAGCACAGCCCATAGCTCGAAATTAACCTTGCCTCTGCCGGTGCCTAGGGTTCTCACAGATAACCCTAACCACGCCCTTTCGCCTTATTATCTTACACTTTTCACAGCGGCGCTTCACCGAAGCACGCACCTTCATGCCAAACCCCCTGCTAGAAGCGGTAGGTGATCCTTCCCCGGGTCAGGTCATAGGGAGAGAGCTCGATCAGCACCTTATCGCCACGGAGGACCTTGATGAAACGTAGCCTCATCCTCCCCGATATATGGGCCAGCACCTTGTGCCCGTTAGCCAGTTCAACGCGGAACATGGCGTTGGGCAAGGGCTCGGTCACCGTCCCCTCGACCTCGATCACTTCCTTCTTAGGCATATCCCCTACCTTTAATCAAGCCTGGTAAGTATCTCAGCCTCGCCATCGGTTATGGCGATGGTATGCTCAAAGTGGGCTGAGAGGCTACCATCGGCAGTGATAACCGTCCACTGGTCGCCAGCTAACTTTGTGCGCCATCCTCTGGCATTCACCATTGGCTCCAGGGCAAGGGTCATCCCCTTCTCCAGTAGGGGTCCTTGCCCCGGCGGCCCATAGTTTGGTATCTGCGGCTCCTCGTGCATCTGCCTGCCAATGCCATGGCCGACATACTCCCGCACCACCGAGAACCCCTTCGATTCCACAAAGGACTGTATTGCCGCCGAGATATCGCTCAAATGGGCACCAGGGCGGGCGCTGGCGATCCCTGCCCTCAGCGCTCCCTCGGTTGCCCCAAGGAGTGCCTCAGCCTGGGGGCTGATCTTCCCCACCCCCACCGTTACCGCCACATCCCCGTGAAAGCCACCAAAGATTGCCCCCACATCCAGGGAAACGATATCCCCTGGCTCAAGCACCCTATTGCCCGGGATGCCATGAACCAGCTCCTCATTGACGGAGACGCAGAGGTGAGCGGGAAAGCCACGGTAACCCTTAAACGAGGAGGTGGCACCATACCGGCTCAGCTCCCGCACCGTTATCCTATCCAGTTCCTCGGTAACCATTCCTGGCTCGATCCTCTCCACCAGAACAGCGAGGATGGCAGCAGCGATCCTCCCCGCCTGGCGCATCACCTCGATTTCCGGCGACGATTTTATGATTATCCCCATTATTATATCAAAACTTGTCAGCCTTTGCCGCTCAGCGCCGAGGCCAGCTCCTCCGCTATCTCCTCGATCCCCCGCTCGCCATCGATCCCCGCCAATTTCCCCACCTCCTTATAGTAGTCAATGAGCGGCGCCGTCTCAGCAAAGTAGACCTCGATTCGCTTCCTCACCGTCTCCGGGGAATCGTCAGGGCGCTGATAAAGCTCGCCTCCACAGCGGTCACACCTTCCCTCCACCCTGGGCGGGGAGGCTATCTGGTGATAGGGCGTCTGACAACTTCGGCAGATAAAACGACCCCCCAACCGGCGCACCAGCTCCTCTGCTGAAACCTTTATATATATCACCCTATCGATTACCTGCCCCCTCTCCTCAAGCACCCTGTCCAGGGCCTTTGCCTGCTCCAGGGTTCGGGGAAAGCCATCAAGGATGAAGCCGTTGATGCAATCGGCGGCAGCGATGCGCTCCTGGATCATGCCGATGGTTATCTCATCGGGGACCAAAAGCCCCTTATCCAGGTAAGATTTCACCCTTTCCCCCAGCTCATCCCCCCTTTCCATCGCCTGTCGGAACAGATCCCCGGAGGCGATGTGGGGAATGCCAAGCCGCTGCGAGATGATCCCCGCCTGGGTCCCCTTTCCTGAGCCAGGGGTACCCAAAAGCACGATATGCAATTCAGATCTCCTCCATTTACTTCAGAAAGCCCTCGTAGCGCCGCATCAGTAGCTGGGCCTCAAGCTGTCGCATGGTATCCAGGGCTACCCCCACCATGATGAGAAGGGCTGTGCTGGAGATGGTCAAAACCTGGATGCCGGTTATGTTCTGCATGATAAAGGGCGATACCGCGATCAGGGCAAGGAAGATAGCACCCCCCCAGGTGATCCTGGTGATCACCCTGGTCAGGTATTCACCGGTGGGGCGACCGGGGCGAAGTCCAGGGACGAAGGCCCCTTGGCGCTGCAATGTCTCGGCAAGGTTTTGCTGCTGAAAGATTATCATGGTATAAAAGAAGGTGAAGCCAACCACCAAAAAGAAGTACGCCGACCAATAGAACCAATGGGTGGCGGCGAACATATTGCTCACGAAGCCGGCAATGCCCCCTTCCCCAGGCACCGCAAAGTAGCTGGCCACCGTCCCGGGGAGGATCATCAGCGACATGGCGAAGATCAGGGGGATCATCCCCGCCGAGTTGACCCGCAGCGGGATATGGGTGGCCCCCGACTGGCGGTACATCCTCCCACCGCGGAACACGCTGCGCGCAAACTGCACCGGAATGCGGCGGTGAGCCTCGGTAAAGATAACGATGGTGACCACGATGGCTAAAGCCAGAAACAGGAAAACCAATAGGCCCCACAAATTTTCCTTGGCCAGATAGCCCCTCATGATCATATCGGGCAACCCGGCGACGATGCCGCCGAAGATGATTATGGAAATGCCGTTTCCAATTCCATACTCGGTGATCAGCTCCCCCAGCCACACCAGGAACATGGTCCCTGCCGTCATCACTATTATCATGGCAGCGGTGGGCAGCAATGCCTCCCCCGAGAGGCCGATGCCGCTAATGATTCCCTGCCCCTGCAGCAGAACCAGCTGCCCATAACCCTGAAGCGCTGCCAGGGGAACGGTCAGCCAGTGGGTATACTGGTTGATCTTATTCCTCCCCACCTCCCCCTGCCGGGCAAGATTGGAGAGGCGAGGGATCACCGGAACCAGTAACTGCATGATGATCATCGCGGTGATATAGGGGTAGACTCCCATGGCGGCAATGCTCAGGTTCCTCATTGCCCCGCCGCTGAAGAGGTCAAGCATCCCCAGAAGGGGACCGATACCCTGCCCCGATTCCAGCAGCTGGCGCATGGCCTCCAGGTCGACACCCGGTACCGGGACATGGGCCACAAAGCGAAAAACCACCAGCAGACCCAGGGTGAGCAGGATCTTTCGCCTCAGGTCCGTTTGACCAAAGGCATCGATCATTGCCTGAAGCAGCCTGGGCCTGGCCTCGGGGCGACGCATTTCAGACCTCCTCCGCCTTTCCCCCCGCCATCTCTATCTTCCTCCGGGCAGACTCGGTGAACTTGTTGGCCTTCACCATAAGCGGTTTCTCAAGCTCGCCGTCGCCCAGGATCTTTATCGGCTTCTTTAGCGACTTCACCAGCCCTTCCTCCACCAGCCTTTCGGGGGTTACCTCGCTCTGGGGCTCAAACAGGTTGAGCCTTTCTACCTTGACGATGGAATATTCCGTCCTGAAGATGTTGGTGAAACCCCTCTTCTGGGGCAGCCGCTTGATCAAGGGCAACTGACCTCCCTCAAAGCCAGAGCGCACCTTATATCCAGAACGCGCCTTCTGCCCCTTGGTGCCCTTTCCCGCCGTCCTGCCCCGACCACTGCCAAAGCCTCGCCCTATCCTTTTCCGCTTTCGCTTTGCCCTCTGGGGCGGGGCAAGTTCATTCTGCCTCAACGCCCTCCTCCACGGTGACCAGATGTCTCACCTTCATTATCATCCCCCGAATGGAAGGGGTATCATCGTGCTCGATGGTCTGGTTCAGGCGGCGAAAGCCAAGCGCCTTCAGGGTTCTCCTCTGGTCTTCGGCATAGCCGATGTCGCTCTTCTTCCAGGTTATCCTCAATCTAGCCACCAGGTGTCTCCTCAGCAGGTTCAACCAGCTTCCCCTTCCTCCTCGCCACCTCCACCTCGGGATCCTTTAGCTGGCTCAATGCCTGTATTGTCGCCCGGACTACATTTATGGGGTTGGAACTTCCCAGCGACTTGGTGAGGATATCGGTGATTCCCACCACCTCCATCACCGCTCTCACCCCGCCACCGGCGATCACCCCAGTTCCCGGGGATGCCGGCTTGAGCAGCACCTTCGCTGCTCCAAACTTGCTCACTACGGTGTAGGGGATGGTGCCATCCTTCATCGGCACCTTGGTCATCGTCTTGCGGGCAATGATACCTGCCTTGCGGATGGCCTCTGGTATCTCCCTTGCCTTCCCCAGCCCTGCACCCACACTTCCCTTGCCATTGCCCACAACAACCAAGGCACTGAAGCTGAAGCGTCTGCCTCCCTTCATCACCTTGGCTACTCGCCATATGTGAACCAGCTTCTCGGTTAACGCCAGCTCTTCCAATTGGGTATCTTCCATAGTCCTCCTAGAAAACCAGGCCCGCTTCTCGGGCAGCCTCGGCCACCGTCTTTACCCTGCCGTGATACTTGTATCCGCCACGGTCGAAGACCACCCTGGTGATTCCCTTCTTCAGCGCTCGCTCCGCCACCAACGCCCCCACCAACCTGGCCATCTCCACCTTGCTTTTCCCATCAGCCTCCGACCTTACCCCCTCATCCAGTGTGGATGCCGAAACAAGGGTATGCCCCAGGCCATCGTCGATCACCTGAGCATAGGTATGATTCAGGCTGCGGAAGAAACAGAGGCGCGGCCTCTGCGAAGTGCCCGAGAGCTTCTTCCTCACCCGGGCATGTCGCCTTTTGCGCGCATATCTGGCATCCTTTCGATAGGGCATTTACCTCTTGGCACCAACCTTCCCCAATTTTCCTGGCTTGAGGCGAACCATCTCACCAGCATATCTTATACCCTTCCCCTTGTAGCGATCGGGACGCCTTATCCGCCGAATCTGTGCCGCCATCTCGCCCACCAGCTCCTTTTCGATCCCCTGGACCACAATCCTGTTTGTGCCCACAACATCGATCGATATCCCATCCGGTGGAACCAGCTCCACCGGGTGGGAGTAGCCCACCTGAAGTACCAGCTTCTCGCCCACCTTTTGTGCCCGATAGCCCACCCCTACCAGCTCCAGCTCCTTCTGAAAACCCTTGCTCACCCCATCCACCATGTTGGCCAGAAGGCTCCTGGTGAGCCCATGAAGGGAGCGATAAACCCGATCATCGTTGGGTCGAGAGACGGTTATGTTGTCATCCTTCAGCGAGATGGAGATTTCGGGGTGAAAGCAACGGGAAAGCTCCCCTTTGGGGCCCTTCACCTTCACCTCGCTCCCCTTTATGCTCACCTCAACCCCTTCAGGCAAGGGTATAGGCGCTTTTCCTATTCGGGACATCAACCTCCTCTCAGATCACCAGATGTAACAAAGGAGTTCGCCGCCGACCTTCTGCCGCCAGGCCTGGTGCCCCGTCATCACCCCCTTGGGCGTAGACAGGATGGCAATGCCCAGACCCCCATAGACACGGGGGATCTCCGTCCGCTGAGCATATACCCTGAGGCCGGGCTTCGATATCCGCTGCAGGCCAGTGATCGCAGGCTCATTCTTGTCCATATATTTGAGATACATCTTTATGATGCGCTGCGGCTTCCCCCTGAGAACCTCGTACTCCTTTATGAAGCCCTCCTCCTTTAGTATCTTGGCAATGGAGAGCTTCATCCGCGATGAGGGGACCAGCACGAAGTCGTGCCGGACAAGGAGGGCGTTCCGTATTCGGGTCAGCATATCAGCGATCGGGTCAGTAACCACTGTCATGCTCTGTCATCAGTTAATCTTTTTATCCTCCGTTCAAGCCAAGCTCACCAGCTGGACTTTTTCACCCCGGGCAGCTTCCCCTCCAGGGCAAGCTGCCTGAAGCAGATGCGACACAGCCCGAACTGGCGGATATAGGCCCGCGGCCTGCCACAAAGGGTGCAGCGATTCCTCTTTTGCACTCTATACTTCGGCGTTCGTTGTGCCTTTACGATCTTGGAAACCTTCGCCATTTTCTCGACCTATAAGTCCTCTTCGTGGACCACCATTTTCCCTCGCCTCCCCCGACACAACCTCTACCCCCGCTCGAAGGGCAGGCCCAGGAGCTCCAGAAGCCTCCTCCCCTCGTCATCTGTCCTCGCCGTGGTGATGATGCAGACCTCAAGCCCCCTTAGCCTGTCGATCTTGTCATACTCGATCTCGGGGAAGATCACCTGCTCCTTAATCCCCAGGGTGAAATTTCCCCTGCCATCGAAGGAATCCCTGGACGCCCCCTGAAGGTCGCGAATGCGAGGTAGGGTGGCGTTTACCAGCTTATCAAAGAAATGGTACATCCTGTTGCCCCTCAGGGTTACCATCATTCCCACGGGCATCCCGGCGCGAACCTTAAACCCTGAGATGGACCTCTTTGCCCGAGTGATCACCGGGTGCTGCCCCGAGATGGCGGCAAGGTCCTTCTCTGCCGCCTCCAGGGCATGAGGATTTTGAATCGCTTCTCCCAGGCCAATATTGATCACGATCTTCTCCAGGCGGGGTACTCGCATCACATTGTTGTAATTAAACTCCGCCATCAAGGCGGGGAGGATCTCCTTTTGGTATCTTTCCTTCAGTCGGGACATCTTTATGAGATCACCTCTTTACAGCGGTGGCAATACCTAACCTTGCTCCCATCCTCGAGGAAGCGAAAGCCGATCCTGGTGGGGCGGTCGCACTTGGTGCAAAGGAGCATAACATTGGAAACCTGGATGGGCACTTCCCGCTCGATTATCCCTGCCTGCCTTGCCCGCCCCCGAGGCCTCATGTGCCGCTTGGCTACATTGATCCCCTCCACCACAACCCGATCCCTCTTGGGAAAGGACTGCCTCACCTTCCCCTTCTTCCCCTTGTCCTTGCCGGCAATGACCAGCACCATATCGTCCTTCCTTATCTTCATGCCACCCCCCTACAATGCCTCCGGTGCCAGGGAAAGGATCTTCATGAAGTTCTTCTCCCTCAGCTCCCGGGCAACAGGGCCGAAGATGCGAGTCCCCTTGGGATTGTTCTTATCGGTGAGGATCACGGCGGCATTCTCATCGAACCTGATATAGGAGCCATCGGGGCGGCGATAGGGCTTGGCGGTGCGTACCACCACCGCCCGCACCACGTCACCCTTTTTGACCGCCCCTCCCGGGATCGCTTCCTTAACCGAGGCCACGATGATATCACCCACACCGGCATACCTCTTCCGCGTCCCACCGGTAACGTTTATGCACATAATGCTCTTCGCCCCGGTATTATCCGCCACCCTCAGCCAGGTCTGGGTCTGAATCATGACTTTCCTCTCTTGGACACTCTCTGCACCACCCGCCATCGCTTTTCCTTGGAGAGGGGGCGAGTCTCCTCGATCCTCACCACATCCCCTACATGGCAGGCGTTTTCCTCATCATGGGCCTTGAATTTCCTTATCCGCCTCACCGCCTTCTTATACATGGGGTGAGGCCGATAGGACTCCACGGCCACCACCACGGTCTTGTCCATCTTATCGCTCACCACACGACCCAGCTTTGTTTTCCTTCTCTTCTCCTCAGCCAAGGCCTTACTCCTCACCCCAGAGCTCCCTCTCCCGGAGGACGGTCTTAATCCTGGCAATCCTCCTCCTCACATTTCGAATCTCATGATAATTCACCAATTGCCTGGTGGCAAGCCGAAAGCGAAGGTTGAACAGCTCCTGATAAGTCCCATCCAGCTGCCTTTTAAGCTCCTCCGAGCTAAGGGCACGAATCTCCTGGACTCTCAACTCACACCCCCCTCGGCATCGCGACTCACAAACCTGGTAGCGATGGGCAGCTTGTGGGAGGCAAGTCGCATCGCCTCCCTGGCCGTCTCCTCCTTGATCCCCGCGATCTCGAAGAGGATCCTGCCCGGCTTGACCACCGCCACCCAGTAATCCACCGAGCCCTTACCACTGCCCATGCGGGTCTCGGCCGGCTTTGAGGTTACCGGCTTGTCGGGGAAGACGCGAATCCAGACCTTACCCCCACGCCTTACCTGGTGCACGATGGCGCGCCGCGCCGCCTCGATCTGCCTGCTGGTAACCCAAGAGGTCCCCAGAGCCTGAAGCCCGAACTCGCCAAAGGAGAGCACATTGCCCGCCTGCGCCATCCCCTTGCGCCGCCCCCGATGCTGTTTTCGGTGCTTAACTCGCCTCGGCTGCAGCATGACCCTCTACTGGCCGGCCTCCTCTCCCTCCTCTATAGCTGGCTCAGCAGTGCCCTCAACGGCCGCCATTTCCGCCTCCTCCTCTGCCGCAGCCGCTTCTGGAGTTATCCTAACCTCAGGGAGGATATCCCCCTTATAGATCCAGACCTTGACCCCAATCAGACCCAAGGTGGTATGCGCCTCGGCAAGGCCATAATCTATGTCAGCGCGCAGGGTATGCAGGGGCACCCTCCCCTGATGCAGGGTCTCCTTGCGGGCATACTGGGAACTGCCAAGCCTTCCCGCGCAGTTGATCTTTATCCCCCCTGCACCGCTTTGCATCGCCCGGGAGATGGCCTGCTTCATGGCACGGCGGTGAGAAATGCGCCGCTCAATCTGCTGGGCAATGTTCTTGGCCACCAAAAAGGCGTCCAGTTCAGGTTGCCTGATCTCCTGAATATTGAGCCGAACCCGCTTTCCGGTGACCTGCTCAAGAAGTTTCCTCATCTCATCCACCCGCTGCCCGCCTCTGCCGATAACCACCCCTGGCCTCGCCGTATAGATGGTCACCGTTACCTGATTGGCAGCGCGCTCGATCTCGATGCGGGAGATATCGCCCTCGCCGTACTTGAACGCGATGGCCTTTCTGATCTTCAGGTCCTCCTGCAAGAGCTCGGTATAGTGTTTATCGGCGTACCACTTGGCCTGCCAATCCTTGATCACGCCGAGCCTAAATCCTATAGGGTGAACCTTCTGTCCCAATCATTCCTCCTCTTTAACCACTACGGTGATGTGGCTGGAACGCTTGAGGATGGGCTTCACCCTCCCCCTGGGTCCAGCCCGGTGCCGCTTAAGGGTGTTCCCCTCATTGACGAAGATCTTCACGATCCTCAGGTCAACGGGGGTCATCTCATAGTTGTTCTCCGCATTGGCAGAGGCCGACTTCACCACCTTGGCCACGGTTCGCGCTGCAGGGGAGGGGAGGAATCTGAGGATGACCAGCGCCTCATCCACCTTCTTCCCCCGCACCAAGTTCACAATGCGACGCAGCTTCTTGGGCGAAGTCCTTATATATTTTGCCGTAGCGCTTACCTCCATGATGTCCCCACCATCAAAGCCCCAATAGGCTACTTCCTTTTCTTGATCCTGGCAATCCGCTCCGACCTGGCGCCATGCCCCCTGAAAGTCCTGGTGAAGGCGAACTCACCCAGCTTATGCCCCACCATGTCCTCGGTGATGAAGATGGGCACATGCCTCCTGCCATCGTGCACCCCGATGGTGTAACCGATCATCTCGGGAACGATGGTGGAGGCGCGCGACCAGGTCTTGAGCACCGCCTTCTCACCGGAGCGATTGAGCGCCTCTACCTTTTTCAGAAGTCTAGCATCCACAAAGGGCCCCTTCTTAGATGACCTCGACATTTTTTCGACCCCTTATGTTCCCCCTAAGCGGGCAAACATCGATAGTAGCTGGGTTGATTGCATTGCTGACCTCTTAGGTTTTCTGCGCCTGTAGAGAAATATCCCCGTACCATTACCGCGCAGGATCGCCTCATGTAGTTGGTCATGAGTTGCCCCCTCACTTCCTCCTCTTCACGATCATGCTATCGGTGACCTTTCGGCGGCGGGTGCGATAGCCCATAGCCGGCTTACCCCAGGGAGTCTTGGGACCGGGCAGGCCTACCGGGGCCTTTCCCTCACCCCCGCCATGGGGGTGATCCCTGGGGTTCATTGCCGAGCCGCGCACCGATGGCCGCCTCCCCAGGTGGCGTTTCCTCCCTGCCTTCCCCAGCTTGATATGCTGATGGTCGACATTTCCCACCTGACCGATGGTGGCGGAGCACCCGATGTGAATTCGCCTTATCTCCCCCGAGGGCATCCTAACCAGTGCATAGCTATCCTCTTTGGCCATCAGCTGAGCCGAGGTGCCGGCGCTGCGCACCAGCTGTCCCCCCTTGCCGCGATGAAGCTCGATATTATGGATCGCCGTTCCGGTAGGGATGAGCCTCAAGGGGAGGGCATTGCCCACCTTTATCTCGGCCTTCTCCCCCGCCATTACCGCATCCCCTACCTTGAGCCCCAGTGGGACCAGGATGTAGCGCTTCTCCCCATCAACGTAATTTATCAGCGCAATCCTCGCCGAGCGATTGGGGTCGTATTCGACGGCTGCCACCTCTCCCCGAATGCCCAGCTTATCCCTCTTGAAGTCGATGATCCTAAGCATCCGCTTGGCACCACCCCCCCGATGGCGCACCGATATCCTCCCCTGATTGCTCCTGCCCGCCTTCCGCTTCAGGGGCATAAGCAGGGACTTCTCGGGCTTCTTCTTGGTGATCTCCTCGAAGGTAGCCCCGGTCATCCCCCTCCTCCCCGGCGATGTGGGTTTATGTACCTTAAGCGGCAAGAAATTCCTCCTATACGCCCTCGAAGAATTCGATCTTATGGCCTGGTTTCAAAGTGACTATCGCCTTCCTCGACGGGGAGGTCTTTCCCCGCCTCCTCCCCGGGCCGCGCCACTTGGGGGGAACGGCGATCACGTTCACCTTGGCCACCTCCACCTTAAACGCCTGCTCCACCGCCTGCTTTATCTGCTGCTTGTTGGCATCCCTTGCCACCTCAAAGGTATATTTACCCTGCTCCTGAAGGGCAGTGCTCTTCTCGGTGATAATGGGACGGCGAAGTACCTCTAGGACATGCATTTTTCGTCCTCGATGCTGGCTGCGATGACCAGCGCTATTTCCCGTTCCATCCTTAATGCCGTCATGTCTTTGCCGCTATCCTCCTCGGTTTCGGCGTCCAGATCTCCTCCACCCTCCTCACCCCAGCGACGGTGATCATCAACATCTTATGGGAGAGGAGGTCGGCGATATTGAGCAGATTGGCAGGAAGGGTATTAACCCTCTCCAGATTGCGCGCTGAGCGATATAGGTTATCATCGTGCTCCGCGGTGACGATAAGGGCCGGGGAACTGATCCCCAACGCCTCCAGTATGCGAGCCATCTCCTTCGTCCTCGGCTGATCAAAGGCGAGCTGGTCCACCACCACCATCTCGCCATCGGCAACCTTTGCCGAGAGCACAGACCTCAGGGCAAGGCGACGCATCTTCTTGGGCATTGCCTGACCATAGCTCCGGGGATGGGGACCGAAGGCAACGCCACCACCCCGGTAAAGCGGAGCCCTTGAACTGCCGCGGCGGGCGCGGCCGGTGCCCTTCTGGCGGAAGGGCTTCCTGCCTCCCCCGGAGACCTGGGCCCTGGTCTTGGTGCTTGCCGTCCCCTGACGAGCATTGGCCAGCTGCCTCACCAGCGCTTGATGAACCACCGCCTGGTTAGGGGTGATGCCAAAAATCTCCTCCACAAGCTCGATGTGATCTACCACCTCCCCTGAAAGGTTATAAACTGGAACCTTCACCGCCAACTTCTCACCCCTCATCGGTGCTGGCAAATTTAAGCACCGCTAGCCCTCGATTTCCTGATAATAATGAGGAGGCCATTCTTGGCCCCCGGAACCGCCCCGCGAAGGAGCAGTAGGTTCCGCTCTGGGTCAGCCTTTACCACCTTCAGGTTTTTCACCGTGACCCTCTCATTCCCCATATGCCCTGCCATGCGAAGCCCCTTAAGCACCCTCCCCGGGGTGGTTGTCGCCCCTATGGAGCCCGGGGCGCGATGGCGATCCGATTGACCATGGGTCTTGGGGCCGCCTGCAAAGTGATGGCGCTTCACCACCCCGGCAAAGCCCTTCCCCTTGGAGGTGCCGCTGACATCCACTCGGTCGCCCTCCTTGAACATGCCCACATCCACCCTCTGCCCTAGCTTTAGGGAGTCGATCTCCGATGCCTCAAACTCCCTCAGGTGCTTGAGCATGCCCACCTTCTTCAGATGTCCCTTCTCGGGGAGGTTCAGCCGCTTGGCCTCACCAAAGCCAAGCTGGACGGCATCATAGCCATCCTTGTCGCGTCTCTTTATCTGGGTGACAAAGCAAGGCCCCGCCTCGATGGCGGTGACCGGCTCCACCTTGCCATCCTCCCCAAATACATGGGTCATGCCGATCTTTCGACCCACTATCCCTTCAACCATTCCTGGCCTTTCTATAGCTTGATCTCTATATCCACCCCTGCGGGCAGGTTCAACCGGGTGAGGACATCCACCGTCCTTGGGGTAGGCTCCAGGATGTCGATGATCCGCTTATGGGTGCGAATCTCAAACTGCTCCCTGGAGTCCTTGTCCACATGCGGGGAGCGGATGACGCAGAACTTCTTGATCCTGGTGGGCAGGGGGGTAGGCCCTGCCACCTTGGCCCCCGTCTGCTCCGC
>JAUVVB010000019.1 GCA_030604825.1 Chloroflexota bacterium
GAAAACTGTAACCCACTACGAGGAGTCTATCAGCCTGTTCGAGCGCTTGTTCTGCCTGCTTCCATATCGGGTGTAGCCAATTGGCAAACTCCTTTTGTTCGATGGGAGGAATAATGGCCGCGTCGCCCTAGAAGCTCTCCAGGTCAGGGTTATAGTTACGGGGGACGGCCTGGAACTTTACGGTATTCTGCCAGTGGGGCTTGATTATGTTTCCACCACCACAGCAGTACCATAAACCAGGAGCTCTGAGGCCCCCGACATCACCATTGAGGTTACAAACCTGGTATCCAGGATGGCATTGGCACCCATCTTCTCCGCCTGCTCCATCATCCGCTGGATAGCCTCTTCCCTGGCCTCAGCCATCAGCTTGGTGTATTCCTTGATCTCCCCGCCAACGATCCCCCGGAATGCAGCTGTAATGTCCCTGCCAATATGCCTTGCCCTTATGGTGCTGCCCTTCACCAGGCCCAGGGTTTTGACCGTCCTCTTACCCTCGATGTGGTCCGATGTTACGATGATCAATGCTTCACCTCTTTAATATCCTGGGGTTCCTTACGAGCGCTATGATATCTGTCCCAGCCCACATATCCCAGGAGCAGCACAAGGCCCACAGCGGCTACCCCGCAAACAATTCTGATACCCAAGGAGATTTCGGGGCTGGAGAAAAAGCCCCTGGCGAAGTAGCCGATAAGGGCGAGGGCGCTCAAACCGATGAGAATGAAAGCCAGATACTCAACCACCTTCATCATCTCACCTCCTATATCTCCAGATCGTCCCTTGAGATGTATCTTCAAGGATTATCCCCAGCTCTGCCAGCTCAGCACGAATCCGGTCGGCAAGGGCCCATTCCTTGGCAGCCCTGAGCTCATCCCTTTTCTTGACCAGTATCTCGATGCACGAAATTGCTCGCTGGGTTTCATCCGGTATCTCGCCCTCTAAGCTGAGGCCATGTTTCGCCGCCAATTTGATGAAAGGCTCAGCATCGAGGGAGATCACCTTCTCCTCCAATGTCAGGCCCAGCACTGTAGCCAGCTCTACCAGGGTGTGTTGAGCCTCAGCCAGGGATGACCCCTGGGGAGCCCTATTTACGTCCCTTGCCAGGTCGAAGAGAACGGCGATGGCCTGGGCAGTATTAAAGTCATCGTCCATTGTCTGGATGAACCTCTGGCGATAGGAGGCCACATCGATCGCTGTCCCCTCCCCCCTATCCTCACGGTGCGCTGCAAGGCGGAGCCTCACCGCTCCTCTATGAGCGGCCTCTAATCCCTCCTCGCTGTAGGTGAGGGGGCTGCGGTAATGGGAGCTGAGCACAAACAGCCTTAGGGCATCGGTGCTATAGCGCTCCAGGGCCTCTCCGACGGTGATGAGATTGCCCAGGGATTTGCTCATCTTCTCCTCGCCCAGCTGCATCAGGCCATTGTGCAGCCAGTATCGGGCAAAGGGGGCAACGCCGCTAAACGCCTCCGATTGGGCAATCTCGTTCTCATGGTGGGGGAAGATGAGGTCCTGCCCGCCGCCATGGATATCCAGGGTCTCCCCGAGGTATTTCAGCGACATGGCGCTGCACTCGATATGCCAGCCGGGCCTTCCCCCGCCCCAGGGGCTCTGCCAATAGGGCTCCCCGGGCTTGGCTGTCTTCCACAGGGCGAAATCCATAGGGTGCTCCTTGCCCGCTGCCTCCTCGCTAGAGACCATCTCATCGATGGCGCGGTGGCTCAGCTTGCCGTAGTCGGGGAAGCTTGCCACCCTGAAATAGACATTTCCTGCTGCCTCATAGGCATATCCCTTGTTGATAAGGCCCTCGATGACCTCGATGATCTTGGGGATCTCCTCGGTGGCCCTGGGGTAGATATGAGCTCGCTTTACGTTCAAGGCATCCATATCGGCAAAGTAGCGGGAGATCAGCCCCTCGGCAAGCTCCTTGGTGGAGATTCCCAGGTTGTTGGCGCTGGCGATGATCTTATCGTCAACGTCGGTGAAGTTCTGCACGTGCTTCACCCGGTAGCCGCGAAATTCCAGGTAGCGCCTGATAGCGTCGAAGATGATATAGCTCATGGCGTGCCCGATGTGGCACTCGCTGTAGGGGGTGACCCCGCAGACATACATCTTTACCGGGTCGCCGGGGGTGAACTCCTCCTTTCGCCCGGAAAGGGTGTTATAGACCTTCATTTCGCCCCCTCGGTTGAAACGCTATTCTACATCGCCCCCTGGATGTAAAGGTCCAGGCTACTTGGATTTTTGGACCAGCGCTACAGCATGGGCAGCGATGCCCTCCCCACGGCCCAAAAAGCCGAGGTTTGCCGAGGTGCTCGCCTTAACTGAGACAAGGTCTTTGGCGATGCCCAGGGCGTCGCCGATATTGCGGCGCATCTCATCGATGTAATGAGCAAGATGGGGCTGCTCGGCGATGACGGTAGCATCGATGTTTTCGGTCCTGAAGCCTCCATCACCAAGCATTACGCCAACCCTTTTTAGAAGCGAAATGCTTGAGATATCCTTATACTTCGGGTCGGTATCGGGGAAATGGGTGCCGATGTCTCTCAGGGCGGCAGCGCCCAGCAGGGCATCGATAATGGCGTGCACCAGCACATCGGCGTCGCTATGCCCGGAGAGGCCTCGCTCAAAGGGCACCCTAACCCCCCCCAGAACCAGAGGTCGCCCCCCTACCAGGGGATGAACATCATAGCCAATTCCCACCCTCATATTGGCGCAGCTACGACGATTTTCATTGGCAACAAGCTCCCTATTACCAGCTCGTCTTGTTGCAAGATTTCATACCCTGCGTCTCTTATTGACTGCTCCACATAGATCGGTCGGCAACTAGCATATTGAGGGAATCTCTGATGCAGCCGCTCATAGAATCTCAAGGATCTAGAGCCTTCGCGCCCTTCTTTGGAGAGGCTAACAGCCACAAACCTTCCTTCAGGTTTTAACACCCTCTTGATCTCATGAAGAACCCTTGGAATGTCAGGCGTATCAAAAAGCTCTAAGGTGGCAGCCATATAAACGGCGTCAAACTTATCGTCCTCGTAGGGCATCTCTCTAGCATCCCCCTCGTATAGCTCTACCCGATCTGAAAGCCCCGCTTCTTCTATCCTCTGTTTACTTATCTTAACCATTTCTGGGGTTATATCAATGCCATGAGCCTTGCCGTGCTCTCCCACGGAGCTGGCGATTTCCTTCAGGGAAAACCCCGTTCCTATGCCAATCTCAAGGACAACCTCGCCATCTTTGACAGCTAAAAGTTCCAGCCCCTTCCGTCTAGCTCCCTTCTCAAACCTTCCCTCCAGAGTGGCATACACCCTGCTTATTTTTCCATAGCTCTTCTTGATGTCTTCCAAGGTTGCGGGAACCTGAAGCACCTCTTTCTGCCCCCTCATTTCATCCGCCACCTTGCTCCCTGCTTTTCAAGATTACCTCTGCCAATGCCAGGTCTTCTGGGGTGGTCACCTTTATATTGGCATCAGAGCCGGGGTAGACCTTAACCTCATACCCTAGTTGCTCCACCAGGGTGGCATCATCGGTGACCTCCCGCTGAGCCTTTCGGTAGGCCTTATCTATTATGTCAAATCGAAAAACCTGGGGGGTCTGAGCTGCCCACAAGCGCTGGCGCTCTGGCGTTTCCTCAACGAAGGAACCGGCGGAGACGACCTTTATGGTTTCCTCCACGGGGACGGCAGCAATGGCAGCGCCGCACTGGGACGCCTCCTCAAGACCCCTCTGGATCAGGTCCATGCTGAGGCAGGGGCGCGCCCCATCGTGAATTACCACCCACTGGCAGTCGGTGAGCCCCTCCAGCCCCTTCCTTACCGAATCCTGTCGCCTCACGCCCCCGGGGCATATCTGGGTAACCTTGGACCAGCGATTCTCTTTGGCCAGCCTCTTCCCCTCCTCTAGCTTGTCCTCGCTCAGTACCACTACTACCTGGTCGATGGAGGGACATCTCTGGAAAACGTCGATGGTATGGGCCAGGAGGGGCTTCCCGGCAACGGGGGCGAAGATCTTATCCACCCTGCCCATCCGCTTGCTCACGCCGGCGGCAACGATGATGGCGCCAACCTTCCCCCGCTTCATCCTCACTCCGTCTTGGGATGGGCAAAGATCATCCTACCCGCTGCCGTTTGCAGCACCCTGGTGACCACCACTTCAAGGCGGCTGTTGATATAGCGCCGACCACCCTCCACCACCACCATAGTTCCATCATCGAGGAAGCCTATACCCTGTCCTGTCTCCCTGCCCTCCTGGATGATGCGAATCTCCATCTCCTCGCCGGGCAGAACCACCGGCCTTACCGCGTTGGCCAGCTCGTTGACATTGAGCACCTGCACCCCTTGAAGCTCAGCCACCCGATTGAGGTTGAAATCGTTGGTGACGATGGCGCAGCCGAAGATCTTGGCCAGTCTCACCAGCTTGCTGTCAACATCGGCGACATCCTTGATGTCCATCTCCGAGACCTCTACCGGGACGCTGGACTCCTTCTGCAACTTGCTGAGGATTTCCAGACCCCTTCGCCCCCGATTGCGGCGCAGCGAATCATAGGAATCGGCGATGTGCTGCAGCTCATCAAGCACAAAACGGGGGATGATCAGGGAGCCGGGGATGAAGCCGGTCTGAGTGATGTCGGCGATGCGCCCGTCAATGATGGCGCTGGTATCCAGGATCACCTGTCCGTTTCTGGGCACTACCCGGCCAATGCCTCCCACCATCTCGGGGAAGGTGATGCCTAACATCTGAAAAAGCTCCCTTCCCCGCAGCACCATGATAGGCACCGCCAGAAGGCACAGAAAGAGGCTAACGCCGATAGGTGTGAGCTTTCCCCAGAGTCCGGGTAGCAGGGAAAGGGGCAGTGCCAGGAGCACCGAGATGAATAAGGCAACCACTAGACCTGCAAAGACGGCGGGAAAGACATAGGTGGGAATCCGCTGCAGCGGATTACGACTCCATTGATATGGAGACCCCATATGTATTCACCTCCTCCACCCCCCCCAGGCAACAAAAAAGCGTACCGAAGTACACTTAGATAAGATTTCTAAGCCTACTTTCTCCAGATATAACTAAAAAACAGCCTCGCCTTTTTTGCCGGGAGGTAAGTTTTTTCGCCTTCTCCTAATAGATTATCACAAAAAGGGGAACATGTCAAAGGGGATTTACCCCAGAAGGAACCGGAGCAGCAAGCGGAGCGTCCAATAGCCAGCGAAAGCTACCAGCAGCCCTTTGGCCGTTTTGCCCAAAAAGAGGACCAAAAGGTACTTCCATAATGGATAACGCAGTGCACCGGCGGCAACGCCGACGATGTCGAAGAACCAGTTTGGGATGCAGGCGAAGAGAAAGAGAATTATAGAACCCCTGCGCTCCATCCACTGCTTTAGCTTAACGTAGAACTTCCTGTTCTCCAGTGCCAATCTGCCGCTGTAGCCTGCCATGTAGGCGGTGAGCTCTCCCCAGGGCTCGGCCAGACCCACCATCAGGCCCACCAGCCAGGGATTCAGTATGGCGCCCATGACAAAAACTACCGCGATGGCTGGTATGGGGATGATGATGACGGCGCTGGCGATGGCGCTGATTAAGAAGACGCCGAGATAACCGTAGGCTTCAGCATTCCCCACTAGCTCCCGGGAGAAGAAGATAGCTAAGCCGAAAACCACTAGGGCTACGATGATAGCAGCGCTTACCCTGTGCTGCCTGGTCCAGAAAAGCCACCTTCGCCGCTTGGCGTCCTCTTCACCGGCGAGATTGCGGCTCATGCTCCTCCATCTCCAATTTTCCCCGCTACACTTCCTTTGGCGAAGACTACAGGTAAAGGCCGAGGAAGTCAAGGGACAAAGGTGAAGCCATCAGCGCCCACATCGACAAGGATGCGATCCCCCTCCTTGAACTGCCCCTCAAGGATCCTCTTGGAGAGGGGGTTCTCCACCTGGCGCTGAATGATGCGGCGCAGGGGGCGAGCTCCAAAAACGGGGTCGAAGCCCTCCTTAGCCAGCTGGGCCTTGGCCTCCTCGGTGAGCTCTACCGTTATCTTCCTTTCGGCAAGCCGCCGCTGCACATCCTGCATCATCAGGTCCACGATCTGCTTTATCTGCTCCTCGGTGAGGGGCTGGAAGATGACGATCTCGTCGATGCGGTTGAGAAACTCGGGGCGGAAGGTGCGCTTCAGCGCATCCTCCACAGCGCCCTTCAGCCTTTCCTGCTCACCCTGGGTCTCCCTGGAGAAGCCCAGCGCCTGGCGCTGGAACTCCTCGGTCCCCAGGTTGCTGGTCATGATCACCACGGTGTTCTTAAAATCGACGGTCCTGCCGTGGCCATCGGTGAGCCTGCCATCCTCCAGGATCTGAAGCAGGATGTTGAAAACATCGGGGTGAGCCTTCTCCACCTCGTCGAAGAGGATCACCTTGTAGGGCCTTCGCCTCACCGCCTCGGTGAGCTGCCCCCCTTCCTCATAGCCAATATATCCCGGGGGTGCCCCGATGAGGCGGGAAACGGTATGCTTCTCCATATACTCGGACATATCGAGGCGTACCGTGGTCTCCTCATCGTCGAAGAGGAACTCGGCCAGGGCGCGACCGAGCTCCGTCTTGCCCACGCCGGTTGGCCCCAGGAAGATGAAGCTGCCAATGGGCCTCCTGGGGTCCTTGAGCCCCGCCCGGGCGCGCCTGATGGCATCGGAGACCACCATGACGGCATCATCCTGGCCGATGATGCGCTGGTGCAGGCGCTCCTCCATGTGAAGCAGCTTCTCCACCTCCCCTTCCAGCATGCGGGAAACGGGAATCCCCGTCCACTTGGAGACCAGCTCGGCGATATCCTCCTCATCCACCACCCCGTCGATCTTCTTCTCCTGGAGCCATTTGCTCTTTGCCTGGTTGTATTCCTCCTCGAGGCGGAGTCGTTCCGTCTTGACCTGGGCGGCGCCCTGGTAATCCTGCCGCTGTGATGCCGCCTCCTCCTCATGGAGAAGCTGCTGCACCCTTTTCTCCAGCTCCTTCACTTCCGGGGGTGCGCTCTCGGTATCGATGCGCAGCTTCGATGCTGCCTCATCGATGAGGTCCACCGCCTTGTCGGGAAGGAAGCGATCGGAGATATAGCGATGGCTCAGCTTGGCGGCGGCAATCAGGGCGGCATCGGTGATCTTGATCTTGTGGTGTGCCTCATAGCGTGGGCGAAGGCCGCGGAGCATCTCTATGGTGTCCTCCACGCTGGGCTCATCGATATAGACCGGCTGAAGCCTCCGCTCCAGGGCAGCATCCTTCTCGATATGCTGCCGGTACTCATCCAGGGTAGTTGCCCCCACGCAGCGGAGCTCCCCCCGGGCCAGGGCTGGCTTGAGCATGTTGCTGGCGTCGATAGCCCCCTCGGCGGCTCCTGCCCCCACCACCGTGTGCATCTCATCGATGAACAGGATGATCTCCCCCTTGGCCTGGCGGATCTCATCCATCACCGCCTTGAGGCGCTCCTCAAACTCGCCGCGGAACTTGGTTCCCGCCACCAGTGCCCCCATATCGAGGGCGATGACCCGCTTCCCCTTCAGGGAGTCGGGTACATCTTCAACCACGATCTTCTGCGCCAGACCCTCAGCGATGGCGGTCTTTCCCACCCCCGCCTCACCGATGATAACCGGGTTATTCTTGGTGCGCCTGGTGAGGACCTGCATCACCCTCTTGATCTCATCCTCCCGCCCGATAACCGGGTCAATTTTGCCCTCCCGGGCAAGCATGGTGAGGTCGCGGCTGTATTTCTCCAGAGCGCCATACTTGCTTTCCGCCCGGGGGTCGGTGACGCGGTGAACGCCGCGGATCTCCTGAAGGGCACGGTAGATCCGCTCCTGGTCGATGCCGGAGTCGCGGAGGATACTGGCCGCCTCGCCCTGGCGATCGCTGGCCAAGGCGATCAGGATGTGCTCGATGCCGATGAACTCATCCTTCAGCCTATCGGCCTCGGCGGCGGCGTTTTCCAGCAGGCGCGCCGTCCGCGGCGTGGCATAGATGGTCGCCCCCTCGTAGGCCACCTTGGGGGCTCTCTCCAAGACCTCCTCCACCCGCCTTCGCACCTGCTCCTCATCTACCCCCAGCCTTCTCAATATCTCGCCGGTAAGCCCTCTCTCCTGCTGGAGCAGGGCGAGCAGGATGTGCTCCACATCCCACTGGCTGTGGCGGTAGCTGCGCACCAGCTCCTGGGAGAGGGACAGGGTCTCTTGAGCCTGTTCGGTAAACCTATCCTGTCTCATCGCTTTCTCCTTCTAGAGACCAGCCTCCCTGAGGCGCTGGATCTCTTGCTCCATCTGCGCTATCTGTCTTTCCATCTCAGCGATGCGTTCTCCAAGGCGCAGGATGACCTCCACCCCGGCGAGGTTGACCCCCAGGTCGTTCATCAGCGTCTTGATCTGGCGCAGCCTCTCGATCTCCCTCTGGGAGTAGAGGCGAACGTTGCCCCGAGAACGGAGGGGCATGACTACCCCTAACCTTTCGTAGTAACGCAATGTTTGAGCATGGACGCCAAGCATCCTGGCGGCAACGCTGATCACATAACATGGTTCGTTATCGTTGAAGTTCATTTTTCACCTCGGCGAAGCTTTCTCAGCTCGCGGAACAACTCCTTCTCCCTTTCCGTCAGCTTAGTGGGAAGGACAACCCTAACCTTGGCAAAGAGGTCGCCCCTTTTGGTATCGCCCATGCGGGGCATTCCCTGCCCCGCCAGGCGAAATACCCGCCCGTTCTGGGTCTCGGGGGGGATCTTTAAGGCAAGCTTGCCTTTGAGGGTGGGAATCTCCACCTCACCCCCCAGCATGGCATCGCTGAGGAGAACATCAACCTCTACATGAAGGTCGCCATCCTTACGCTGAAAGACGGGGTGGGGCCTTAGCGAGGCCACCAGGTAGAGGTCGCCGGGGGGGCCGCCACCAAAGCCCGGCCTCCCCTTCCCCGCCATTCTTATCCTTGAGCCGTCACCAACCCCTGGCGGTATCTTGACCTCCAGGCGCTGGGGGTGAAGCACCCTTCCAGAGCCGCCGCAGGTATAGCAGGGGGCATTCCCCAGAGAACCCCTCCCCCCGCAAACATGGCATGAGCTCTCTGCCTGGGTCTCAATGGTACGGGTGCTGCCGTTATAGGCCTCCTCTAGGGTGACCTCGATGGGGTACTCCACATCCTGACCCCGCCTTGGCCGGCGGGTGGTTCTGGTGCCAAGGTCGGCAAACATCCTGTCGAAGATGCTGCCTAGATCCCCTGAGCCAATGTCGCCAAAATCGAAGACGGTGAACGGACCCTTGCCGGCGAAGTCCCCGAAGGGGCTCCCCCTCCATCCCGCCTGAGCAAATTGATCGGCGTACTGCCAGTTTTCCCCAAACTGGTCGTATTTGCGGCGCTTTTCGGGGTCAGAAAGGACCTCATAGGCAGCGTTGATCTCCTTGAACCTTGCCTCGGCGGACTTATCGCCGGGATTGACATCAGGATGATGCTTGCGGGCCAACCGGCGATAGGCCTGCTTTATCTCCTTCTCGCTGGCATTCCGATTCACGCCCAGGGTCTCATAATAGTCCTTCCCTGCCATCCTTTTTCACCTTTTTCGCCCTGATTCCAAACTTTATTATAGATGTCTTCAACAACTTTGTCAAGTCTTCTTCAAAATTTGTGGAAAAACTCTTGACAAAATCTTATAAATAAGCTTATATTTATAAATAGAAAATAAGGCGAAGGAGGTGAAGCGGGAGGATTACATCTACCAGGAGCGCCGCTATGGCTCCTTCACCCGTTCGCTGACCCTGCCCTCCGCCCTCAGGACGGACAAGGCGGAGGCGGTCTTCGAGAACGGGGTGCTCACCCTCACCATCCCCCGGGCTGAGGAGGCGAAGCCCAAGACCATCAAGGTGGAGACCAAGAAGGGGGTCGAGGGCGAGAAGAAGTAAGCCCCCCTTCTTAATCCTTGACCCATCCCTACCCATCCTTTATGATGGGTAGCGTTAATTTTCAGAGGAAGGCCTCGTTATAGCGAAGGGAAAAGGGTGAAGAAGAGAAGGATATTCTACGGGTGGTGGATCGTTTCCGCTTCAGCCACCCTCAATTTTTATGTCGGGGGGACCTTCTTCTATGGTTTTGGCGCCTTCTTTGACCCCATCAGGAACGCCTTTGGCTGGAACAGGACGACGGTGGGCTTTGCCACCTCGCTGCAGAGGCTTCAGGGCGGTGTGGCCGCACCGGTGGTGGGCGTCATCTTCGATAGGGTGGGGCCGAGAAGGCTGATGCTCTTTGGCACCGCAGTTATCGGGCTTGGATTCATACTGCTCAGCCGCATCGACAGCCTGTGGGCCTTTTACCTCACCTTCCTCGTTCTATCCCTGGGCTTCAGCGCTGCCTCTGTCCCGGTGGCTACGGCCACGGTGGCAAACTGGTTTATCAAGAAGAGGAGTAGAGCCCTGGGATTTATGGCTGCCGGTTTTGGTGCCAGCGGTGCCCTGGTGCCGGTGCTGGTATGGGCCATCAGCCAGTATGGGTGGCGGGAGACCCTTTTCTTCGCTGGCATCGGTGCCTGGCTCATCGGCATCCCCCTCTCCCTGCTGATGAGGCACAGGCCGGAGCAGTATGGCTATCTTCCCGATGGCGAGACCTCGCCATCGGCGGCCATGGAGGAGGAGAGCCCCTCGGAGATAGACTTCACCACCAAGGAGGCACTGAGGACTCGCGCCTTCTGGCTCATCACCCTGACCTATACCCTTCAGGTGATGGTCACCAGCGCAGCATTTGTGCACCTGATCACCTACCTCAGCACCCTTGATATCTCCAGGGAGATCGGCGCCTTTGCGGTTATGGGAATGACCCTGTTCAGCCTCATTGGCCGGCTGGGCTTCGGCTGGCTGGGCGATATCAGGGACAAGAGGCATCTGCTGGCCATCGCCTCCGCGCTTCAGTTCATCGGGGTGCTCATCCTGGCTTACCTGACCAGCGCTTGGCTCATCATCCCCTTCCTTCTTTTCTTTGGCCCTGGCTACGGTGGCTCAATACCGGTGAGGCCAGCAATTTTAGGGGAGTATTTCGGTCGCAAGGCCTTTGGTACCATCCAGGGGATAGTGTTTGCCCTCACCCTGGTGGGCAGCATGCTGGGACCTGTAGTTGCGGGGTGGATATGCGATGTGACGGGGAGCTACCGCCCTGCCTTCCTGCTCCTTGCCGTGGTTAGCCTCGCCGCCATCCCCGCTATTCTGGCAGCGAGGCGGCCCAGGCTAAGCCGTTAGCCTGCGGTACAGGGAGGGGAGGCGTTGGGGGAGGGACTGGATGTTCCAAACCACCTCATAGCCAATGTCGTGGCACATCTTCTTCAGGTAGTCATGGCCCGCCTTGTCCACGGTGAGGCAGAAGGGGATGATGTCCTTGCGCTTCGCCTCCAGCAGGGCCATCTTGGTATCGTTGATGGCATAATCCTTCTCCATGCTGTCCCTGCCGTAGCCATGATCCTGGGGGCGACCATCGCTGATCAGGATGAGGATCTTGGTCTTGGAGTCCTGGGCGTCAAGCTTTGAGGTGGCATGCCTGATGGCAGGGCCCATCCTGGTAGCGTGAAGTGGCGTTACCTTGTCGATCCTCCTCTTCACCCTCTCCGAAAAATCCTCGGCGACGTCCTTGATGACGTAGAACTCCACGTTATCCCGGCCATAGCCCGAGAAGCCGTAGATTCCATATCTGTCCCCGATGGTCTCCAGGGCTCCGATGAGCAGCACCAGGCTTTCCTTTTCCACATCGATGATCTGCTTTGCCTTGCTCACCTCATCGTGCTGTGTCCTGAGCCATGATATGTAGCCCCTGAGGTCGCCATAAAGCTCCCAGGGCTCAGGGCTTCTCCTCACCTCCTCAATGGCTTCAGAGGTGGAGGCGCTCATGTCCAGCAGAAACACCACGGAAACATCCCTCTCTATCTTATTCCTTCTCCAGTATATCTTCTCGCTGGGGGTAACCCCTGCCTTCTTCTCCACCATGCTCTCGATGACGGCGTCGATGTCGAAGTCCTCCCCATCGTGAAGCCTCTTTATCTTCTTGAACAGCTCAGGGATGAGCGTCTCAAATTGCCTCTTGATCCGGGCGGCAAGGCGGGAATGCTCCTTGAGGGTGTTTTCGAAGAAATCGGGGGTACCCTCAGCCAGGGCTTTCTCCCTGACACGGCACCACCGGGGCTTATAGTCGTTGGCACGGAAGTCCCACTCATCGTAGAGAAAGCTTCGCTCTTCCTCCTCCAGCGGTGTTTCGTACAATTTCGATTTTCCCGATGTGTCTCTTTTTCTTTCTTGATCCGCAGTTGCAGGCAAGGGCTTTTGGGCCTCGTCCAGAAGATTGCTCAGGAAGAGGCCCATGGCGGATAGGTCACCTACGCCGAGGTCGGTGATCTCGATCTCAGCGCTCTTCTCGATGAGCTCCTTCAGGGCTTCTGGGGAGAGGGGTGATGCCGGGCCGCCCTTCTGGGAGTAGTCCTCCCTCAGTTTCATCAGCAATTGAACCAGCTCTGGCTTGAAATCGCCCCGAAATTCCACCGGCTCCGGGCTGCTGTAGGGAAGCTCCTCGCCCTGGGGCATATCTCCGCGACCATCCCCCTCCAGGGAGAGCCTGAGTTCATCGGGGGAGGGTGGGCCAAGGCGGACGGTTTGCCAGTCCCCGTCATGGATCTGGTTGTCGATATGGGAAAGGACGGCGTAGAGCCTGATGGTGGCCTCGGCGGAATCCTCCACGGTGGCCTGGGGCGATTTGACCATGCTCATAATGCCCGCCACATAGCGAAGCTCCTCCTCAAGCAGAGCGGGGAATGAAATCTGGTCGATGTCGTTGAGGCTCAGCTGCACCAGGAACTCGACGAACGCCTCCCTTAGCGGCAGGGTGGGGAGGGGTGGTCTCCTTTCCAGGGCCTCGCGCTGAATACGCTCATAGGCAGCCCTGATTCCGGCATATTCTCCCTTGAGCAGATGGTCAACCCTGGCGTCCTCCACCGCGGTGAAGATATCGGCAGCAAGCCTGCGATCGTGAAACAGGTCGAAGAACCTCTCCACATCGGTGATGCTATCCCCCCCTTGCCCGGCAAGCTCAAAGCGAAGGTTGGGAAACAGGGTTGCCCCCTTTTGGAAGCAGAAGTCAAAGCTGCCAAACTCCAGATGCCCTGCCTGATGGGTGGCCATCACCTTGTACCAGGTGAAATTCTGTTCCTTGGTATGGTATCTATCAATGAGAGGGGGGAGATAGACGCTGCTTCCCTCGGTGGATGGCCTTTCCACGGAGGTCCATCCTATCCCCTTCTGCTTCAAGTTCTCCGTGGAGAGGATATGGGCATTCCTCCCGGTGAGCGCCCTTGAGTACATGCGCAACACCTCCCTCACCTGATCCAGCTCCACCCTGGAGGAAAGGCGCTCTAAGACCTCCTCGCCTTTGCTGGACTCGAGGCGGAAGAAGGCTTTCCCCGCCTCCTCCCTTCTTCTCAGCGTCCTCTTGCCCTCTTCAAACCAGCTCTCGGTGCCTGAGATGCCAATCCTGGCCATCAGCGTAGGGGAGCTCTTCAGAAATTCGATGGCAGCCACCATGGACAGGGGCATGAGCTGCTCAAAGAGGTCGAGAAGGCGACCGTGGAACCCCTCGTCTACCTTGCCCAGTGCCTGGGAACCTTCGAACAGGAAGGAGGGGGTATGGCTTCCATCAAGGCTGGCGATGGCCTGGGCAAGGGAGAGAAATCTCCCCCTCTGCCCTGAGCCGATGCGGGATAGGATCTTCGCCCCTGAAGCGAAGTAGGCCTTGGCATCCCGGGGGTTGGTTTCGGTGAGAAGCAGGGCCAGCTCCAGGAAGGGCTTCCTATCCCCCTTCTCCATTGCGGGGAAGACCTCATCAGTCAAAGCCAGGCACTCAACGGCGAAGTCGTAGGATTTCTCGTTGATCGACTGGAGGAAGCAGACAAATCGCTCTGCCTCTTCCAGGCTGAGGTAGCGAAGGAGCTTGGGACTGGACTCGAAAAGCTGGGAGCAAAGGGAGCTGGAGCGCCAGGTCTCCCGATAAAGCATCTTCCCGATCCTGGCCCAATCGCCAATTTGAGCCGGGGAAAGAAAGGGGAGGGTTGCTGGGCTTGCCCTGAAATAGGCTGAGGAAAGGGCGGAGGACTGCTGGGAAAGCCCTTCCCCTATCTGGGCCCAGCAGAGGAAATCGGCGAAGGGGAGCTTTTGCAGAACCTTGGGGCTGGCCTTGAAATATTCCAGGGCTGCCTCCCAGGCGCGGGAGGAAAGGCGGGCAATGGCAAGCCCCCGCTCAGCCCACTGCTCAAGCTCATCGGGGGAAAGATGCTCCATGGCTGCGGGGAGCGCCTTTTGAAATTGTGCCAGGATGGCTGGGGAGAACTGCCTGAGCTCCCCCTCCATCGCTGAAAGGCCTCTCATCGCCATTCCCCTTTTAGGGATTTGATCACCACCTCGCCGCTCTTGGTGTCCAGAATTGCGTAGGTATGACCAAGGCGGGAATATTCCCGGGGCTCGCCACAGGAGCCAGGGTTGACCACCAGAACCCCCTTCTCCGTGGTGACCATTGGATAGTGGGTATGACCCAGGATGATCACGTCGGCGCCCAGCTCGGGGAGCCTCCTGAATTTGTGGCTGCCGGGAAACAGATACTCCTTATGGGGCTCCCAGGGGCTGCCGTGGGTCATGAATATCCTCATGCCATCGACATTCATTTCCAGATTAATGGGGAGGCTCTCCAGGAAATCGAAGTTCTCTGCGCTGATCTGCCCCGAGGTGCGCACCCTCTCCCCCTGCGGGGAGAGGATCACGCTCTCATGATTCCCCAGCACGGTGAGGATGCCCCTTTGGCGGATTACGTCAAAAACATCGTTGCAGAAGCGATACTGATAGACGGCATCGCCAGCGCAGAGAATTGCATCCACCTGCCCCATGTCCTCCAGCGCCTCCTTCAGGGCACTAACATTGCAATGGATATCGGAGATGATCCCTAGTTTCACCGTTCCTCAGCAAAGACCAGATCCAGAAACTGCTTCAGGATCCTGGCGGTGGCTCCCCAGATCACCTTATCCTTATAGTGATAGAAGCTTGCCTGATAGGGTCTGCCCTCATAAACCTGAAACTCCTCACGGTAGTTACCCTTGTCCAGAAGGGCCGATAGGGGCACCTCCACCAACTCCTCTATTTCATCCCGATTTACGGCAAATTCATAGGGATAGGGGATGATGGCCACAAAGGGGGTGATGAGGAAATTGCTGGAGATGGTGCCCATCTTGTCCAGTTCCCCCAATATCTCCACATCCTGGGGGTGAACCCCGACTTCCTCGAAGGTCTCCCTGAGGGCGGTATCCTCCAGGGAAGGGTCCTCCGGCTGCCTTGCCCCTCCAGGGAAGGAGATCTGCCCCTTATGGGACTCCACCTTCTCCGTTCTCTTGGTGAAAAGGATGTGGTATTCTCCTCCCTTCTCATAAAGGGGGACGATAACGGCAGCCGCGGTTAATCGGGCGTCGCTGAAGGCGATGGTCTGCCTCTCCCGCTGGGAGAGGATGTTTCTAATCTTTTCCTTCATCTGTTGACAGGTAATCCCAGTAAGCATTAAGCTGGGAAAGGGCCCTTATTGCCCGCTCCAGGGTGGGGAAGAGGGTATGCTATTCAAAGATGGTGGAAACGACCTCCTCAATGCTTCGCTGCACCTCAGCATCATCGGTCAGCGACCAAACTATGGCCACCTGACACGCCCTCCTTGGCGGGATACCCTCCTGGATCAGCCTGCCGGCATAGATCAACAGGCGGGTGGAGACCCCCTCCTCCAGGCCGTGCTCCTTGAGGTTCCTCACCTTCTCCCCCAGCTTTGCCAGCTCCCAGGATAGCTCCGGGGAGATCCCGCTCTCATGCGCTATGATCTCCTTCTCCGCCTCCCGTGAAGGATAGCCAAACTCTATGGCAATGAACCTCTGGCGGGTAGAGTGCTTCAGGTCCTTTAGCGCACTCTGGTAGCCAGGGTTATAGGAGATCACCAGCAGGAAATTGCCGCTGGCCTCGATAACCTGTCCCTTCTTCTCCACGGGCAGGATGCGGCGATGGTCGGTAAGGGGGTGGATGAGAACGGTGGTATCCTTTCTGGCCTCCACGATCTCATCGAGGTAGCAGATAGCCCCTGATTTCACCGCCCTGGTCAGGGGGCCATCGATCCACTTGGTGGACTCCCCCTCCAAGAGGTATCTCCCCACCAGGTCGGTGGCGCTCAGGTCCTCATGGCAGGCAACGGTGACCAGGGGGATGCCCCCTTTCTCCTCCTTGCTCCTGGTCTTGACTATGGTAAGGGGTCTTCCCAGCCGGTAGGCCATGTACTCCACAAATCTGGTCTTGCCACTTCCGGTTGGTCCCTTGAGCAGCACCGGTATCTTCTGGGCATAGGCAGCCTCAAATACCTCGACCTCATCGCCCAGGGGCAAATAGTAAGGCTCCTCCCTGACCACATACTCCTCGATCATGTGCTCCTTATACAGCGTCCTCAAACCCTCAGCACTCATCCCGAGCTACCCCCTGTTTCCATTGAAGCCCTTGCCAAAGCTCCTCCACCTTGGCCTCGACCTCAGCTAATTCGCAATCGGTATCGATGATTACATCGGCGTGCTTTGCCCTCTCCTCGGATGATATCTGGGAGCGGATGCGCGCCCTCGCCTCCTCCTCGCTGAGCCCGCCCCTATTTTTAAGGCGCTTTACCACCGTTTCCTCAGGGGCTACCGTAACCCAGACCTCGTTCACCAGGTCAGTCCAGTTTGCCTCGATGAGGACGGCAGCCTCCAGAACCACCACCTGAGCCCCCTCCCGGCGCAGCCTCTCGATCTCCTGCTTCATCATGGAGTGCATCACCGGGTGCACTATCTGGTTGAGCCGAGACAGGGCTTGGGGGTCGTTGAAGACGATCTCCCCCAGCTTTTTTCGATCTATTTCCCCGTTCTCCTCTAGGATATCCCTGCCAAAGGCAGCGACCACCTGCTGCCATGTCTTTGTATCGGGCTTATACGCCTCATGTCCTATCTTATCGGCATCGATGATAACCGCCCCCCTTTGGGCAAGCGTCTGGGAAACGGTGGTCTTTCCGCTAAGTATCCCTCCGGTGAGCCCGATGACGATCATCGCTCATTTCCCCGCTGGCCTGAACTGGGGCAGGGTGATCTCCTCGGTGAGGTCCTCAAAAAAGACCTCCACCTCCATATCAGCTCTTATATCCTCGGGCTTTATGCCGCGAACGTTAGCTATCATCCTTGGCCCCTCCTCCAGCTGGACGATGGCCACAACATACGGGGCCTCATCGGCGAAGGCGGGATGGAAAACCTTGTGCACCACCGTCCACGTCGCTATCTTCCCCCTGCCGCTGGCCTTGGCCCATTGCGGCTGCTTGACGGAGGTGCAGTTGGGGCACATGAAACTCTGTCCAGGGGCGAGCGGATGGCGGTAATGGCCGCAGTCAACGCACTTCAGTAGCAGCAGCTCATGCCTCCTGGCAGCCTCCCAGTAGGGCTTTGTGGTCTCGGTTATCGCCGGAAGTGGTTTCTGTATTTGAGCCATCATTACCTCCTCAGTATAAGGGTGGAGTGGAAGCCGATGAAGCCTCCCTGGTTGGTGACCAGTGCGATCTCAGCATCCTTCACCTGGCGCTCGCCGCAGTCGCCCCTTAGCTGGCGTACCACCTCGATAAGCCCCGTCCAGCCCTGGAGATAGACCTCGGAGAGCATCCCCCCCGAGGTATTGGTGGGGAGCTCGCCATCGATGGTCAGCCTCCCTCCCTCCACGAAAGGCCCGGCCTCGCCCCGCTTGCAGAAGCCGAGCTCCTCCAGCTGAGTGATCACGTTATAGGTGGTAGCATCATAGAGCCCCAGAACATCCACATCCTTGGGGGTGATCCCCGCCATCCTGAAGGCTGACTCCCCCGACCGTCCGGCGCCGGTATCCAGCATATCCACCCTCTCCGGGAGGTCGATGATGACGTGACCCTGACCCATGCCCATGATGTAGACGGGCGGGTGTCTCAGGGATTTCGCTCGCTCCGCCGAGGTCACCACCAGCGCCCGGCCACCGTCGGAGACGAGGCAGCAATCGAGGAGGTGTAAGGGTGCGGCGATCATCCTCGAATTCTGGTGGTCCTCTATGGTTATCGGGGTGCGCATCTGAGCAATGGGATTGAGGCAGGCATGCCTTCTCTGGGTGATGGCTATCTCCCCCAGCTGCCTGCTGGTGGTGCCGTATTTGTTCATGTGCGCCCGCGCCGCCATGGAGATGCCGGGCATGGCGCCAAAGAACCCATAGGCCAGACCAGCACCCAGGGAGGCGCGGTAGGGGACCGCTGGGGCGGTGGCTGACTTCTCCACGAAGGCACAGAGCACGGCATTGCAGAGGCCGGCATCGATGGCCATAGCAGCTAGCTGGACTTTGGCGCAGCCACTGGCCCCCATGGAATCGTAGTTGGCACAGAGCCCGGTGTGTTCGATGCCCAGGTCTGCCTGCAGGCTCCAGCACTGAGTGCTGGGGTCAGTCCAGCAAAGCTCGACCAGAATGCCATCGATGTCCTTTGCGGTGAGGCCGGCATCCTCGATGGCGTTCTTCGACGCCTCCAAGAACAGGCCCCTCACCGTCCAATCGGGAAGCTTCCCCTGAGGGGTATAGCCCACCCCCATAATTGCATACTTGTCCTTAAGGCTCATCTTGCCTCCTTTACCATTAGGTGAAAGCCCTTATCCCCAAGGTCTCACGCCCCACGATCAGCTTCTGAATCTGGGTGGTGCCATCGGGGATGGTGATGGTCCTGGCATCCCTGAAGTATCGCTCCACGGGTAACTCATCGGAAAGGCCCATAGCACCGTGAATCTGAATGGCCTTGGATGTAACCCTGACCGCCATCTCCGTGCCATAGGCCTTGGCTATGGAGGACTCCTTTCGACACCGCTCGCCCCTTTCAATCAGGTCGTAGGCCCAATAGGCAAGCAGCCGCGCTGCCTCGGTCTCGGTGACCATGTCACAGATCATCTCCTGGATCATCTGGAAGCTGCCTATGGGTCTGCCGAATTGCTTCCTCTCCTGGGCATATTTTATCGAGGCATCGATGGCAGCCTGGGCAATGCCCACGCCCATGATGCAAAGGCCAGTGCGGGCACGTTCAAAGGTGTACATGGTCCTTTGATAGGCATCGCCGAGGTGTCCAATTTGATTTCCCTTGGGCACCCGGCAGTCGACGAAGGATAGCTCTGCGGTGGGGAAGGCGCGAAGCCCCAGCTTATGCAGTTCCCTGGCGGTGAAGGGGGAGACCTTCTTTTCTACCAGGAGAGCGGACATTCCCAGCGCCCCCTTGCCCCTATCGGTTACACAGATGACGTGGGCAATATCGGCGATGGTTCCGTTGGATATCCAGGTCTTTGTGCCGTTTAGTATCCATTCATCGCCATCCAGAACCGCTGTGGTCTGGATGCTTCTGGCATCGGAGCCGGCATCGGGCTCCGTTATGGCGGCACAGCCTATGATGTCCGCCGAGAGGGCTGCGGAAAGATAGCTTTTCCGCTGTTCATCCGTCCCTGCCTCCACCAGTGCCCGGGGCAGGCCGGCGGCTATCCCCACCACGCCCGAGAGGCCTGCCCAGGCTCGGCATAGCTCCTCGCTTAGGATGGCGCCTGAGATGTGATCCAGATTCAGCCCCCCGTACTCCTCGGGCAGTGAGCCTGACAGGTAGCCCAGGGGAATTAATTTCCTGATCAGCCAGGTTGCATCTTCCTTGGAGAGGGGGCCCCTTCTATCATACTCGTCGGCGATGGGGATTATCTCCTTCTCCATGAACTCGCGGGCGGTCCGCTTTAGCATCTTCTGTTCTTCGGTGAGCTGGAAATCCACCGTTTCTCCTTTGGCTTCCGCAGTATCTTATCCTTTCCCAGTCTAGCAACTTGGGGGAGGGTAGTCAAGCAATCTGGGGTTGCGCCTTGACGTTAATGTGTTAGAATACCAGTAGATTGCCGACGTGGAGGCGGGGATGCGGGAGGCTTTGCTCTATGAGAAGCTCCCCCAGGGCAGGGTGAGGTGCCACGTCTGCCAGTGGCGATGTAATATTGGCCCGGGCAAGCTGGGGGTGTGCCGGGTGCGCCGCAACATCGATGGCGTCCTCTACGCGCTGAACTATGCCCAGGTATCCTCGGTGGCGGTGGACCCCATTGAGAAGAAGCCCCTGTTCCACTTCTTCCCCGGAAGCCGGGTCTTCTCCCTGGGCTCCTGGGGCTGCAACTTTCACTGCATGCACTGCCAGAACTGGCAGATATCGTGTGCTGACCTCCCGGAGACGGAGGGCGGTTCAAGAACCCTTTCTGCTGAGGCCTCCATCGAGCTCACCAAGGGGGAGCATTGCCAGGGAATCGCCTGGACCTATAACGAGCCCAACATCTGGCTGGAATATACCCTTGATGGGGCGAAGCTGGCCAAGGAGAACGGCCTCTACACCGTGTATGTAACCAACGGCTACATCACCCCCGAGGGGTTGGACATGATTGGGCTCTACCTTGACGGCTATTGCGTCGACGTAAAGGGGTTCAGCGACCGCTTTTACCAGGAGCTGGCCAAGGTGCCGCGCTGGCGGGGAATCCTGGAGGTAACCAAGAGGGCTAAGGAAAAATGGGGGATGCATGTGGAGGTGGTGACCAACATCATCCCCACCATGAACGATGACGACGAGCAGCTTGAAGGCATCGCCATCTGGATTCGCGACAACCTGGGCGAGCTCACCCCATGGCACGTAACCCGCTTCTATCCTCAGCACCAATTGCTTCACCTGCCGCCAACGCCGATAGAAACCCTGGAGCATGCCTATGAGATCGGCAAGCGGGTTGGGCTTCGCTTCGTCTATGCGGGAAATGTTCCCGGGCACGAGAGGGAAAACACCATCTGCTATTCCTGTGGCAACCTGCTCATAGGCAGGATGGGCTATCATATCGATATCGTGGGCGTTGAGGATTCCCGGTGCCGGTTTTGTGGCGCTGATCTTAATATGAGGCGGTAGTCTGGAGGTGTCAAATGGCAGGAATCGTTTTCGGATGCATCGTGCCCCACCCCCCGCTCCTCGTTCCCGATGTTGGCGGCGGCAGGGAGCGGGAGATCTCGGCAACAATTGAGGCTATGGAGAAGCTCACCCAAGAGCTGGCTCGCCATCGCGCGGAGACCGTTTTGGTCATCAGCCCTCACGGCGTCTACCATCACGACGCTATGGGGGTGGCAACGGCCAGGTCCTCTCAGGGGAATATGCGTAGCTGGGGGGCGAGGGGCCCCGATTACCATTTCGACAACGACCTGGAGCTGGTTCGCGCCCTTGAGGAGGAGGCCGAGAAGGCAGACATCCCGCTGCGCTCCATCGGCGAAAGGGCCTATGAGCTGGACCACGGCGTTTTGGTGCCCATCTATTTCCTGGTTAAGGGCATGGAGGGGGCGAAAATGGTGCCGCTGACCTTCTCCTGGCTCCCCCTGGATGCCCATTTCGCCTTCGGCAGGGCCATCAGACAGGCGGCGGAGAGGGGCGGCAAGCGGGTTGCCATCGTTGCCAGCGGCGACCTGTCCCACCGCCTCATCCCCGGCGCCCCCGCCGGCTACCACCCCGATGGCAAGGCCTTCGATGAGAATCTGGTGAAGGCCATCGAGGACTACGATGTGAAGGCCATCATGACCATGGATGAAGACCTAATCGAACACGCCGGGGAATGCGGGCTTCGCTCCATCGTCATCCTGCTGGGGGCCCTTGACGGGCTTGCGGTGAAATCTCAGGTTTTCTCCTACGAGGGGCCCTTCGGCGTGGGCTACCTCGTTGCCTCTTTTGCGGTGAAGGAGGGCAATCCCGGCCCGATGCAGCCCCTGGTGAGGCTGGCCAAGGAGACGGTGGAGAGCTATGTGCGGGAGGGAAAGGTTCCTCAGCCTTCAGAGCTCACCCCTGAGATGAAGGAAAGCGCCGGCGTCTTCGTCTCGCTGAAGATAGGGGGGATGCTCCGCGGCTGCATCGGCACCTTCGAGCCGACAAAGGCCAATATCGCCCAGGAGGTAATCGCCAACGCCATAAGCTCGGCCACCCGAGACCCCCGCTTCCCCCCGGTGACCCCCGCCGAGCTTGCCGAGCTGGAATACAGCGTTGACGTGCTCACCAGTCCCGAGCCGGTGGAGAGCGCGGCAGACCTCGATGCCAAGAGGTATGGCGTCATCGTGGAGAGCGGCGGACGGAAGGGGCTACTCCTTCCCGACCTTGAGGGGGTAAACACGGTGGAGGACCAGGTGGAGATCTGCCGCAGTAAGGCGGGCATAATGCCCGATGAGCCGGTGAAGCTGTACAGGTTTGAGGTTAAGCGTTATGGGTGATTGACATACTGACATATATATGTTATGGTATACAAAAATAGGAGCAGGCAATGAAGAAGACTATGATTTACTTGCCGGAAGAGACCCATGAGGGGCTTAAAAGGCTCGCCTTTGAAGCCAGCACCTCTGTCGCCGAGCTGATTCGACGGGCCATCGGTGTCGTTTATGGCGAGGACATCGAAGACATCAGGGACTTGGAGGAGGAGCTGGCCAAATACCGTGCCGATCGCGGCTCGGCGATAACGCTGGAGGAGTACCTGCGCCAGAGGGAGGCGCGTGTATCAGCTTGAGCTAACCAGGCGAGCGCAGCGTGAGTTAGACAAGCTTCGCAGTGATGACCTTGAGCGGGTGGTAGCTGTCATCCGCGGCTTAGGGGAGAACCCCAGACCGCGAGGTGCCAGAAAGCTCGGAGGACTTATCTATCGAATTAGAGTTGGCAACTGGCGAGTTGTCTACGCTGTTTTCGACAGAGACCAACTGGTGATCGTAGGCAAGGTGGCAAGGCGCTCCAAGCACACCTATGAAGGTGTGAACGAGCTATTTTGAGCACCCCGACGAGCCGGTGAAGCTCTGCGGGTTTGAGGTGCGGAGGTATAAATAGGGCAATAACGAGGCCAAGTGAGATGTAATGGAAGACGTAATTTGGTTCGTCTTAAAGTTCATCATCGCTCCTTTCATAGTAGGCCTGCTCCTCTACTATCACAGACAAATCTGGGCATGGCTACGCAGGGTGCCCAGATTTATGGCCTCTGTCACAAGGAAGATGTTTTTTCCGCTTGCGACAGCGCTTGGCATTCGAGAGCTTGCTCGAAATGTGGACAAACTACGCATAGAAGTCGATTCCATGGGCAAAGAACAGCGCCGGCTCCGGAAGCGCATTGCCAAATTGGAAAAGGCGGTGCCCAACCCAAGCGAGTCTTCCGCTGAAGCCAAAGATGAAGAAAGCCGAGGCCACGCATTATGACTGGTATTGAAATAATTAGCATCATAGTTGTAGCGTTGGTAGCAGGCGGGCTTGGTGTAATCACTGCGACATTGGTGCGAGAAATCCGAAAACGCAGACTTCGCCGGTTTGAAATATCTCCGGCAGGGTCGGTATTTGCACCCGGCAGAGCTACCGACTATCTTGATGACCTCCTTGTAGAGGAGAGAAAGAGAGATTTAGTCGAACGGGCACTTGAGCACAAACAGAAGGGCGA
>JAUVVB010000016.1 GCA_030604825.1 Chloroflexota bacterium
GCGCGTTGAGGCCTGGGGCATCTGCGGCCGCGTTGTGATGGAATGTTATCGCATCCACAAGGCACCCCTGGTGCTGGGCCATGAGGTCGCCGGCGATATTGTGGCGGTGGGGGAGGGGGTGGAGCGCTACCGGGAGGGTGATCGGGTCTGCGTGATCCATCATGTCCCGTGCAACACGTGTCATTACTGCCTGAGCGGTCATCACACCGTGTGCGACACCCTGCGCCAGACTAATTTTGATCCCGGTGGCTTCGCAGAGTACATCCGCGTGCCTGCTATCAACGTTGACCGTGGGGTGTATCCGCTGCCTGACGAGGTGTCTTTCGAAGAGGCAACGTTCGTCGAGCCTCTTTCCTGCGTGGTGCGTGGGCAGAGGCTGGCGGGCATGCAACCGGGCCATAGTGTGCTGGTTATCGGTAGCGGCATCGCCGGGCTGCTCCACGTGCAACTGGCGCGCGCGCTGGGGGCAGGTCGGGTGGTGGCAACGGACATCCTTCACTACCGCATGGAGGCAGCGCGACGGTTTGGGGCCGATGCTGCCATCCATGCCGAAGAGGACGTGCCGGTGCGCCTTCGCCAGCTCAACGACGGTCGGCTCGCCGACCTGGTGATAGTATGCACCGGGGCCACGCCAGCCATCCTCCAGGCACTAAACTCAGTGGAGCGCGGGGGCACTGTTCTCCTCTTCGCCCCCACAGAGCCGGGCGTCACCATTCCCATCTCGGTGAATGACCTTTTCTTTCGCAACGAGATAACGCTCACCACCTCCTACGCTGGCAGCCCTGCTGACGTCGCCACAGCGCTGGCGCTCATCCGCGCTCGCAGCGTACAGGTGGGCGACATGATTACCCACCGGCTTAGCCTGGCGGAGACGGGCCTGGGCTTCCAGCTCGTGGCCGACGCCCGGGATTGCATCAAGGTGATCATCGAGCCCCAGAGGTAGCTGGTCACCCTCCATGGAGACGATGTGGGGAAGCCTATATTCGAAGGGCTTTGACTACTGCGCTTCGAATCGAGAGGGAATGAAGGGGGGTATTTCAGCCGTCCTTTCCGGTTGTTCTAGGAGCTGTCGCTGCCTTTGCAGAATCTTATGATCTCGGCAAAGTTGTTGATCCTTTCCAGATTAGTGGTCTCGAGGAAGCCATCATAGGTGAGGTTAATCCAGGGCTTGCCGGATATTGCGCTGAACCTCTCAGACATGGCAGCCACAATTCCTCCGGGCATACAACCATGCGGCATTACCGATATCACACCGGCAAACCGGGGGTTCTCCATCCATTCAATCCCGGTTCCTATGCTGAGAACCGCCTCGCTGCCACACCTTGGAGAGAGATATCGGCTCGAGAAAGCCAGTATTTCTTTCGTTGAAGGCTCCCTCATATCGGGAAAGCCCTCGAAAACGGTGATTACTGATTCTTCATCGGACTTTAGCAAGAGCTTCCTTATATAAGCGGCAACGACCTTCTTGAGATTCCGGTCCCAAACACCGTCCTCAATATGCCGGTGTTGGATATACTTAATCCATTCCCCAATGGGCGAGACGATAGCTTCAAGCCCTGCCTTCTCGCACTCTCTCACCAGATTGCTATTGCTAAACTCATTGGAGCGTAAGAAGATCTCGCCATTAATCCCGACCAGGGGCCTTCTGGGCTTTTCGAGGTCGATCAAAGATCCGAATGCAGAAATTGCATCCCTCAGCACATCATCAATGGCCTCCCTGTGGCGAACGCGATCGGCAATCCTAGCTGTGGATTCGCTGAACAGTTCGTCCGTTTTCCCTGGCGACCTTTCGTAGGGACGGGTGCGCCACAGGAGCTTTTCCAGATAATCCATGGCCACGATGCCTCTCCAGGCCAGGCGCTCAAATGCTGGTCCAAGGCCCAAGTCACGATAGGCGTTGTTCGACACGGTGGTTCGTATTGAAAGGTCAAAACCGATCTCCTTGAGTATCCTGATTTGCTCTACGGCGTACTTCCCAAAGCGGCATGGCCCGAAGGCGCTGGGCATAAATCCCTCGACATGTTTCAGCTCATGGCCACCGTTTTCATAGAAGAACCTCATAAAATCGCCAAGGGTTACCCGATACGGCAGGCATTCCCTGCCCGATGTTACCTTGTTGCTGTAGAGCAGGTTCCGCTCATCCTGCTCGGGAAGCACCATTGCCCTAACCCCAAAGGCTTCCATCGCAGCTCCTAATATCTCGGCGTGGGAGACCATTCTCGGTATGAGCAGCGTCTTTTGCGAGTTCATCATCGTAGGCGCTGCCCGGTAGGCATTCTTGTCCCAGCCCTTGACCTGGTTTGTGGAGCGGGCGAATGCCTTGATGGTATCAACGAAGGCCTCGAGGCGGGTAACGATGCCCGCCTCCGCTGCATCCTCGTCGATTTCCAGCTGACCCAAAGGCTTGCCCCCCATGATATCTTCAACGATATTGATTATGAAGGAGTTGGGACCGCATCCAAAATTGGTCAGTACCAGCCCATATAGCTGTGGGTCTGGTGCAGTTAGGGCAGCGCTGGCTATGTGCTTGCTCTCGGAGAACCAATAGGGGCGGTCGGAATATTCTTTGACGTTTACCGAGGCAAGCGGCAGGCATTCTAGTGGGATGGGCACCACGCCAAGCTGAGCAAGTTTTTCGGCAATGCCCAGGTTTGCCCCTGAATCCTGCGACATATAGGACCGGGAAAAGAACACCACGCCCAATTGGTCATTCTGGCGAAGTTGCGCGAATACCTTCTTCCCCAGCTCCCTTTGTGCTGCTTCAAATTCCTGTTGCGCTCTAATACCGGCAAGGGCAGCCCTCTTTCCCTTTCTCCGGCTGAACCCCATCTTCACCGCACAATCGGCGAGGCTATTTATGGTGTCGGCATCGCCCCGGCTGAGGTCGATTACCGGTATCAGCAGCCTTTCTTCGAGGTCCAGCGACTGGCGGATGATATACGGGGATGCCTGAACCAGGGGGCAGGAGTATTTTTGGTTCTCGTCCCCGTCTTTGGTGCCCATGCGGATGACACAGGGATACAGAATGTAGTCCACATCGTTGAGGCTTGCCGCATGACCGTGTAGCAGCTTGAGCGGGAAACAACTGTCGGCATAGCTCAACTCAACGGCCTGCTCCATGATTTGCTTGGTGGTCTTGCTGGAAAGGACAACCCTTGCCCCCAGGGCATTGAGGAAAGCGATAAGCAATGGCGCGTAGTCATATACCATGAGCGCCCGAGGAATCCCCACTGCGGGCCCGGTACCCGTCCCCTCCTGGTATTCTCCAAATAGCAGTTTCTCGCGTTCATCGAAGAGGGTTTCCCTCCTCTCCTGGCTAAGGCGGCTGTCATAACGGTCGCACCGGCTGCCGTAGTATGTGGGCGGTTCGTTGGGTACCTGCATTCGGCTTATGGTGCAGTTATTCTCGCATCGCTTGCAGGTGAAGGTTGTAAGCTTGTAATCGCTGTCAATGACCTTTTGGAACTCCTTAAACTTGGAGCCTTTGCCCCACATCTCCTCCTTTGCCAGCAGTGCTGCACCTATGGCGCCACTGACCTCCTTGTGTTCTGCCACGATGGTGGCCTTTCCCTGGAGTGCCTGTTTGAAGGCAGAGACGACGGCCTCGTTGTAGAACACTGCCCCGGTCAGTATTATCTTGTCGCCCAGTTTCCTGGTGCCCACCACTTTGGAAAGATAATTGCGGGCAATGGAGTTGGAAAGGCTGGCCGTTATCACCTCCAGGGGCACCCCCTCCTGTTGGGCTGAAGCCACTGCCTGTCCCATGAAGGCAGCGCATCTCGACCCCAGATCGATGGTGTGGGGTGCCTTGAATGCGAGACGGGCGAAATCGCCGTTCTTGACCGAAATGCCAAGTTGCTCCGCCAGCTCGTCGATGAAGCTTCCCGTTCCAGCAGCGCATGCCTTGTTCATCTGGTAATCAACGACGATGCCGTTTCGCTTGATAACCAGCTTCGAGTCCTGGCCACCGATCTCGATGATATCTGCCTCATGGTCTATATCTGCGGCAGCCCTTGTCTGTGCCGTAATCTCGTTCTTTATCAGGTCGGCGCCGATAAAGCTGCCCACCAAGTATCTCCCCGAGCCGGTAACGCCTACCCCGGCTATCCTCGCTTTGTCCCCCACATCTGGGAGCAGATTCCGAAAAACCTCCTTGACCGCATCCACCGGCCTGCCTGCCGTCATCAGGTAGTGCTTTGCCATGACCCTGGTGCCGGTCTCGTCAAGGATGACCGCCTTGGTGCTGACAGAGCCCACGTCCACCCCCAGATAGCCGGTAAACGGCTCATCGATCTTGGGGCTTTCCCAGCCATCATGCTGGGCGATTTTTTCAAGCCTGGGCATTTCAAAATAGCGCTGCTTGACATCTACCTCCGGCAGCACCATCACCGTTGCGCTCTTCCCCGATTCCCGGGAAAGCAAGGCTGAGCCCAAAGCCTCAATATGAAGGTAATTTTGGGGAACGACCACGCGTACTTGATGCCTATTCCTTACCGAGAGCACCTCATTGAGGGACTCCACTATGGCACTGTTGGCAGCAACGCCACCAACAAAATAGATCGGCTCCTCAAGAACCCCTCTCTTGAGAGAGGCGACCCCTCGACCTATGCTGCCGCAGAGCCCACAAAGCATTGCTGCCAGCGGGACGCCCTTCTGCTGAAGATGAATGAGGTCGGTCTTGGCAAAAACGCTGCATCGGGCGGCTATCCGGGGTGGGGTGCCCTGTGCCCCCTGTGCCAGGCGGGCAAAATCGTCCATGCTGATGCCAAGCCGGTATGCCTGTTGCTCCAGGAACCTTCCAGTGCCCGCCGCACAAAGAGGGTTTGATGCCATCTTCCACGGCTTTCTCAGCCCATCCTCCAGCTCTATGATGAGGGAGCTCTGGCCGCCAATCTGTATGATGGTTTTTGCCTCTGGATGGCAATGTAGAAGCCCGGAAGCGATGGAGAGGGAGCTACTGTATTCTGACCAGTTCAGCTTCTTGGGTATCACCGTCCTGCCGGAGCCGGATACGCCAGCGGCGGCGATCTCCTCAAGGTTGAACTTTTGGCCCAGCCTTGAGATAAGCGAGGCCACCGCGGCGTTGGGACCGGAGGTTATCTTCTCACGATCAAGCTCGGCTACGCCACAGTGCTCATCGATGAGAGCCAGCTTGACGTTGACCGAGCCGATGTCTACACCCAGGAAGTATCTCATTTTTGCGCCAAAGAATTACAAAATACTATCATATTGAGGAGCGCTTCTGCAACCTTTGAGCTCTCTAGATGGGCTTGAAATACTTGATATCGAGCAGATTTCCCTCCCGCTCCTCCTTGAAGACCGCCTTCACCCGCATGCCGATGCTTATGTTCTTCAGGTCCACCTCGCCCAATAGGTGCCCGATGCCCGTGTCTGCCCCATCGAGCTTTATGATGCCATAGGCAAAGGGGGCATCCGTGGGGTGGGTGGGCTCATGATAGCGCACCACGGTGTAGGTAAGAAGGGTGCCCTCATCTCCCAGCTCTACCCATTCCTCCAGCTTGGCGAAGCAGCGGGGGCAGGTGGAGCGGGGGGGCATGTAGACGATGTTGCATCCTGAGCATTTCATGCCCAGGATCTTCTGGTTATCCCTGAGCTCGGTGAAGAACCTGGTGCCCACCGGCCCCGTGGCGTGCTCGTAGGGGGCCGAATATGGCTGGGCAAGCACGAAGGCCTCTGTTTCCTCACGCTTCATCTTTTCCCCCTTATCCTTCAATGGGTTTGAAACCGAGGATATCGTCGCGTATCCTGCCGGTGCGCCCTTCCTCATTGAACACCGGCTCCATCCTCATACCTTCCCTCAGCTTGCCGGGGTCGTCGACCATTAAGCGGTGCTCAAAGCAGCTCAGTTCAGCCTCGGTGCCATCGAGGGCCAAAACGCCGAGGTAGTTGGCCGCGTGCCGCTCTGCCAGCCCTGGTATCTGTAGTTCATAGAAGAAGATGAGGGTGGCTTGAGGGCCTACTTCCACCCACTCGTCTGAAGCCCTGACCATGCAGTCGGGGCAGGCGATGCGCGGCGGGAAGAGCACCCGCCCGCACTTGCCGCACTTATTGGCCACCAGCCTCTTGTTATCCCTGAGCTCCTTGTAGAACCTGCCCAGATAGCGGCCGGTGGAGTATTTGTACTCCAGGTTTACCGTCGCTGGCAGCCTCATGAACTCAGCCTTTTCCGTCATCCTTTCCTCCTTCTAGTCCCAGGACCGCTGCAGCAGTAGCATCTCCGTCCAGAAGGAGCCACCAAAGCCGGTGGCTACCGCCCGCTTCACATCCCGGGTCACCTGGTGCTCCCCGGCATCCCCCCGAATCTGAAGGGCGGCCTCAGCAACCCTAACCATGGCGGTGCAGCCGATGGGGTTGGTGCAGACCACCCCTCCCGAGGGGTTGATGGGGAATTCCCCCTCCAGGTCCGAGACTCCCTTCTCGGCCATCCTCCACGCCTCTCCCTTTTCGCAGAAATGGAACCACTCCGAGAACTGAAGCTCTGACCAGGTGGATGGCTCGTATATCTCGGCGCACTGGATGTCGCGACGGACGTTGGTTATCCCATTCCTGTGGTAAATCCTGTTGGCTGCCGTTTCCATGCTGGTCATCCTCGAGGTAAAGTAGGCCTCATAGCCCACCATCTCGTAATGAACGGTCTCCCAGTCCTTCACCCACACCGGCTTTTTGGTGATCTTGGGTGCCCTCTCCTCTGAGGCGAACACTAGGGCGCAAGCGCCGGCGGTGGTGGGGCACATGTAAAGCAGCCTCAGCGGGTAGAGGAGCATCCTGGAGTTGAGCACGTCCTGCATGGTGAGGTTGAGCCTGAGGTGGGCATGGGGGTTCTTGCAGGCGCAGCGATCGGACTTGAGCCGGGTGATGGCGGCGTGCTCCTCCTGGCAGCCCGTTTCCAGCATGTATTTCCTTCCCATCCGGGCAAACCAGCCGAAGGCGCCAGTGTGTATCGCCCAGAGGTAGTCCTGGACCAGCGCCAGCGGCCCCATGCCGGCGGGGGTCTCGTCCTGTTTTTCGTAGGTCACCGCGAGCACGGTATCAAACAGGCCTGAGGCCGCATGATGGGCCGCAGCCTCGGCAACCGATGCCCCGGTGGTGCCTCCGGTATGGACCTTGCACCCCTCCTTCAGGTAGGCTCCGGTTCCCTCGGTAGCCCAGCAGTCCATGAGGTAACTTCCCTCGGCCTGCTCCATATTGCCGAAGAGGACGCAGTCGATTTCCTTGGGGGTAAGCTGGGCGTCCTCCAAGGCAGCCCTCACCGCTTCGTTGATCATCTCTATCTGGTTAACGTCCGGCCTCTTGCTTCGATGATAGGTCTGCCCCACTCCAACGATAGCAGCTCTTCCGGCCATTTTCGCCTCCTCGTTTTAGCTTCCCAGGATGATTACGCACTGTAACTGCCCGCATGGCCCGGTGATGCCGTGGGCGAGGCCAGTTTTGGCCCCCGGCACCTGTCTGGCCCCTGCCTCCCCCCTCATCTGGAGCGCCACCTCCGCCACCCTTGCCACCCCGGCGACATGGTGAGGGCAACCCGAAAGCAGCCCCCCGGAGGGGTTTACCGGCAGCTCACCGCCCATCTTGGTCACCCCCTGGTCGATGAGCTTTCCCCCCTCCCCACGGCCACAGAGGCCAAGCCCCTCATACCACAGCAGCTCCTGGTAGGAGAACTCCCCCGATATCTCGGCGACGTCGATCTCGTTTCGGGGGTTGTTGATTCCTGCCATCTTATAGGCTCGCTGTGCTGCCACTACCAGGGAGTCGCAGTCGGCGAGGTCACGGTCGCCCAGATAGAAGGCATCATAGCAGCTCCCTATTCCCTTGATCCACACTGGCTTATCGGTGATCCTCTTTGCCTTCTGCTCGCTGGCCAGGATGAGGGCACAGGCACCATCGGATACGGGCTTACAGTCTAAAGTCCGTATCGGGTCGGCGAGGAGGGGGGAACGCAAAACCTCCTCAATGGTGATGTCCTGGGCCACCTGGGCATAGGGGTTGTTCTTGGCATTCTTCAGGCTCTTAACCACCACCTTGGCGCATTGCTCTGGGGTTATGCCATATTTATGCATATAGCGCTGCGCCTGAAGGGCGGCGGCGGAGACAAGATCGAAGCCCAGATAGCGCTGATAAAGGGGGTCGAAGGCCAGGTTGTTTATCAGGTTCTGGTCGATCATCGATTCCTTGCAGTGAGCGGTCACCATCACGGCATCGTGGTGTCCGGAAAGGACCTGCAATAGGGCGTAGCGCACGGCAAAGGCGCCATCCGCTGCCACCTTGTGCTCCGCCCGATACTGGGCCCCCACCACCTCGGTGATCTGGTCATTGGAGATTCCCTTGCCATCGACGTAATCATCCCCCGAGCTCACCACGGCGTTTATGTCCTTCCAGATGGAGAGCCCTGTCTCATCCAGCAGCCTCTCCACCACCTCAAAGGTAAGCTCAAAGACCCTGGCATCATCCCGGCTACTCTGGTACCTTGTCTGGGCCACGCCTACAATGGCCACCCTTTGATTCACCGTCTCACCTCCTGTCTCATAAGGGGTGTAACAAAAAAGGAACCCGCCACCAACTTCAGCCTGGGGAACCAAAGCACGATGGATAGGCTCTCATGCTGCGCCAATTATATCAATAAAAGAACGGGAAAGCAATTATTTCCCCCTCCCAGCCTTGACAGCCTGGTTTGATACGTGATAATCTAATATTAGACGTATGGTTAGAATGGAGTCCGGGGGATTTTCACGTCACGTATTGTGGATTTATGGTTGAAATGTTTTTTTTTGCGATTTTCACGGGAACTGGGACCAGTGAGAGCTAAAAAAGGAGGATAACCTTTATGGCAGTATTGACGCCATATCGAGAAGCGGTAGAGGCTGTAGAAGAGGCAGGGGGTGAAGCCCTCAAATTATGTTATCAGTGTGGCCTCTGTACTGGCATCTGTCCCTGGAACACGGTTCGAAGTTTCCTGGTGCGCCGCATGCTTCATGAGTCGCAATTGGGTTTAGTTGACTTTGAGGCTGAAGACACATGGCTCTGTGCTACCTGCCGTGCCTGTGTTGATCGCTGCCCTCGGGAGGTACCCATAATAGATGTCATGCGGGCATTGCGCCGCACCATAGTGGGACTGGGTGTGGGATATGTTCCCGACTCGCTGCGCATCACCATGAAGAACATCTCCGCCCTGGGCAATCCCCTGGGGGAGGCGAGGGAGGCAAGGGCGGCTTGGGCTGAGGGGCTGGATGTGAAGCCCTTTGCCTCGGGAACGGAGTTCCTCTATTTCCCCTGCTGTGTCCAGGCCTACGACCCAAGGGGTCAGAAGATAGCTCGTGCCATGGTGGGCATCCTCAAAAAGGCGGGGATGGATTTTGGAATTCTGGGCGCCGAGCAGAGCTGCTGTGGTGAGAGCGTGCGCAAGGCGGGGAATGAGTCCCTGTGTGAAAGCTTAGCCCAGGGCAACATCCACCTTTTTGCTGAAAATGGCGTCACCAAGATCATCACCACCTCCCCCCACTGCTATCACACCTTCAAAAACGAATATCCCGAGCTGGGCGGCAATTTCGAGGTGATACACTATACTCAATATCTGGCGGGGCTGATCAGGGAGGGGAGGTTGAAGTTCACCAAGGAGATCAATAAGAGGGTCACCTATCACGATCCCTGCTATTTGGGAAGGCATAATGGCATATACGATGAGCCGCGCCTGATTCTGGAGAGCATTCCCGGTTTGGAACTGGTGGAGATGCCCAATTCTGGGCAAAATAGCCTCTGCTGTGGCGGCGGTGGGGGAAGGATCTGGATGGAAACCAAAAAGGGGGAGAGGTTCTCCGACCTCAGGGTAGACCAGGCCATAGAGGTGGGAGCCAGCGTTTTGGCTACCGCCTGTCCCTATTGCATCGCCAATTTTGACGATAGCGTGCTCACCTCGGATAAGGGCGAGATTATCGAGGTCAAGGACGTGGCGGAACTGGTGGAGCAAGCAATTTAGGAAGCTAAGGGGACAACATGAGCATGGATGAAAAAAGGATCGGGGTTTACATCTGTCACTGTGGCACCAATATTGCAGGCACCGTTGATATCGATGCGGTGACTTCCTATGCCCGCAGCTTGGACTCCGTGGTGGTGGCCAAGGACTATAGGTTTATGTGCTCTGACCCCGGCCAGGAGCTTATTCGGCAGGATATCAAGGAGCTGGGGCTCAACCGGGTTGTGGTTGCCTCCTGCTCCCCGTTGATGCACGAACCCACCTTCAGAAGGGTTTGCGAGGAGACGGGGGTTAACCGCTATCTATTCCAGATGGCCAATATTCGGGAGCACGCTTCCTGGGTGACGGAGGATAAGGGAGAGGCTACCGAAAAGGCAAAGGCATTGATAAGTGCCGCGGTGAGGAGGATATTCTACCAGGAACCGCTGGAGATCAAGGAGGTCCCCGTCAACCCCAACACCCTCATTGTCGGTGGCGGCATTGCCGGCATCCAGGCGGCACTGGAGATCGCCGATTCAGGGAGCAGGGTTTATCTCGTGGAGAGGGAGCCCAGTATTGGGGGGCACATGATACAGCTGGACAAGACCTTCCCCACCCTCGATTGCTCCGCCTGTATCCTCACCCCTAAGATGAGCGATGTGGGCTCTCACCCCAACATCGAGCTCATTGCCTATAGCGAGGTGGAGGAGATCTCCGGCTATGTGGGCAATTTTAAGGTGAAGATCAGGAGGAAGGCCAGATACGTAGATGAGGAGAAGTGCACCGGCTGTGGCATCTGCCAGGAGAAGTGCCCGTGGAAGGTGCCCAGCGAGTTCGATGTGGGGGTGGGTCAAAGGAAGGTGATCTACACCCCCTTCCCCCAGGCGGTTCCCAATATCCCCGTCATCGACAGGGAAAACTGCGTCTACTTCAAGAAAGGCACCTGCCGCGCCTGCGAAAAGTTCTGCGAGGTTGGAGCCATCGATTTCGAGCAGACGGACCGCTTCGAAGAGGTGGAGGTGGGCAACGTCATCGTGGCCACGGGCTACGATGTCATGGATCCCTCCCCCATTGCCGAATATGGCTATGGACGTTACGATAATGTGCTCACCGGCATCCAGTTTGAGCGGATGTCTAACGCCGCTGGTCCCACGGGGGGCAACATCCAGCTCAAGGATGGCTCAACCCCCGAGAGCATCGCCATCATCCACTGTGTGGGCAGCCGCGATGAGAACTACCACGAGTACTGCTCGCGGGTGTGCTGTATGTATGCCCTGAAGTTCTCTCACCTGATAAAGGAAAAGACCGATGCCGAAGTATACCAGATGTATATAGATATGCGCTGCTTTGGCAAGGGATATGAGGAATTCTACCACCGCCTCACTGAGGAAGGGGTTAAGTTCGTTCGCGGTAAGGTGAGCCAGGTCACCGACCAGGTGATAGAAGAGGAGGAGAAGGGGAAGCTGATCCTGGTGGTTGAGGATACACTGCTTGGCTCGGTGATCAGGGTTCCGGTGGACATGGTCATCCTGTGCACCGCCATCGAGGCCCGCTCCGATGCGGAGCAGGTGGCCAGGCTTTTCTCCCTGAGCCTGAGCGCCGATGGCTTCTTCCTGGAGAGGCATCCCAAGCTGGACCCGGTGGCCACCATGACCGATGGCATCTACGTGGTAGGCTGTTGCCAGGGGTCAAAGGATATTCCCGATACCGTAGCCCAGGCTTCGGCGGCAGCGGCGCGGGTTCTGGCGGTGATCAGCAAGGGAAAGATCGAGATCGAGGCTGCCATCGCGGTTGCCGACGAGGAGAAATGCTCCGGCTGTAAGACCTGCATCCTCCTCTGCCCCTATAGCGCTATCTCCTTCGATGAGGAGAAGAAGGTCTCCCGGATCAATGAGGCCCTGTGCAAGGGCTGTGGCGTATGTGCGGCTGCCTGTCCCAGCGCTGCCATCACTGCAAGGCACTTCACCACCGAGCAGATCATGGCCGAGATCGAGGGGGTGCTGGTATAGGCTGTTGCCGGCTTGAGCGGTGATCAGAGCTGCCATTATCATCCCCTCCCCCCCGGGGGAACCGCGCTAAAGCCTATGCCGATGTTGGGTGGGGGGGATTGGCATAGAAAGGGAAAGATATGGCTAGGATCGGAGTTTTCATCTGTCACTGTGGCACCAATATCGCCGGCACGGTGAACATCCCCGAGGTGGTTGAGGCAGCGAAGAAGATGCCTCAGGTAGTCTATGCCGAGGATAACAGGTTCACCTGCAGCGAGCCAGGGCAGGCCTCCATCCGCGAGGCGATAAAGGAGTATCAGCTCAACCGGGTAGTCATTGGTGCCTGCTCACCGCGAATGCATGAAAGCACCTTCCGCCGCACCCTGGCCGAGGCTGGCCTCAACCCTTACCTGCTGGAGATGGGCAACATTCGGGAGCACTGCTCCTGGGCCCACACCGACAAAGGGGCAGCCACCGAGAAGGCCATAGACCTCCTCAAGATGGCGGTAGCCAGGGTTGCCTGGCACGAACCCCTTTTCCCCAGGCAGACCGGCCTCACCAAGCGAGCCCTGGTTATCGGTGGCGGGATCGCCGGCATCCAGGCATCCCTCGATATTGCCGATGCCGGCTATGAGGTGGTGCTGGTGGAGCGAGAGCCAAGCATCGGGGGAAGAATGGCCCAGCTGGATAAGACCTTCCCCACCCTTGATTGCTCTGCCTGCATCCTCACCCCCAGGATGACCCAGGTGGGGCAACATCCCAACATCAAGCTCCTCAGTTACAGCGAGCTGGATGAGGTCTCGGGGTATGTGGGCAACTTCAAGGTCAAGATCAGGAGGAAGGCGCGCTACATCGATGAGACCAAGTGCACCGGGTGCGGCGAGTGCGCCACGGTTTGCCCCGTGGAGGTTGAGAGCGAGTTCAACGAGGGCCTGGGGAAGAGAAAGGCGGCCTATATCCCCTTCCCCCAGGCCGTTCCCAATAAGTACGTCATCGATAAGCGGGGCTATCCCCCCTGCCGCGTCGCCTGCCCCGCAGGGGTCAATGCCCAGGGCTATGTGGCCCTCATCTCTCAGGGCAAGTTCAAGGAAGCCCTTGAGGTGGTAAGGCGAACCATGCCCTTCCCCGCGGTCTGCGGCCGGGTTTGCAACCACCCCTGCGAGCTGGACTGCGAGCGGGGCACGGTGGATGAGCCCATCGCCATCCGCGCCCTGAAGCGCTTCATCGCCGACTATGAGCTTAAGGCGGGGAGGGAAAAGCCAACCCCACCTTCCAGGACGAAGGAGGAGAAGGTTGCCATCATCGGCTCCGGCCCGGCGGGCCTCGCCTGCGCCTATGACCTGGTGAGGGAGGGATACCCGGTCACCGTCTTCGAGGCCCTCCCCCAGCCCGGCGGGCTGCTTCGCTATGGCATCCCCGAGTATCGCCTGCCCCAGGAGGTCCTGGACGACGAGATCAAATACATCCAGGAGATGGGGGTGGAGATCAGGACCAATTCGCCGGTAAAGGACCTGGGGCAGATCTTCAATCAGGGATATGGTGCCATCTTCTTGGGAACCGGTGCCCCCACCAGCCAGAAAATGGGGATACCCGGAGAGGATGCCCCTGGGGTGAGGCACGCCCTCGATTTCCTGAGGAGGGTCAACGCGGGCGAAAAGGTAACCGTGGGGGATAGGGTGGCGGTCATCGGCGGTGGCAATGCCGCCATCGATGCCTCCCGGGTGGCGCTGCGCCTCGGCGCCAAGGAGGTCTTCATCGTCTATCGCCGCTCCCGGGCAGAGATGCCCGCCCAAAAGACGGAGATCGAGGAGGCGGAGAGGGAGGGGGTGAAGATCAACCTGCTGGCTGCCCCCACCAAGGTACTCACCAGAGACGGCAAGCTCACCGGCATCGAGTGCATCAGGATGGAGCTGGGGGAGCCCGATGCCAGCGGCCGTCGTCGCCCCATACCCGTAAAGGGCTCCGAGTTCACCATGGATGTGGATAACGTCATCATCGCCGTCGGGCAGGCGCTGGATAAGGAAGCACTGCCCAAAGACCTCGCCTACACCGCCTGGGGAACCCTCCAGGTGGAACAAACCACGCTGCAAACAAATATCGATGGTGTTTTCGCCGGTGGCGATGCCGTCTCCGGACCGGCGGGGGTCATCGAGGCCATCGCCGCAGGGAAGGAGGCCGCCATCTCCATCGACCGCTATCTTAGGGGGCTTGACCTCGCCGAGGGGAGACCACAGGCGCTCAAAAAGGTGGAAAAGGTATCTAAGGAGGGCGTTGAGACGAAGCCGAGGAAGTCCATGCCGCTTCTCGATGTGGGTAAGCGAGGAGGCTCCTTGGCTGAGGTTGAGCTTGGCTTCGACGAAAAAACGGCCATCGAGGAGGCCAACCGCTGCTTAAGCTGTGCCGTTTGCTCCGATTGCAGGGAATGTGAAAAGGTATGTGAGGCAGAGGCCATCTACCACGAGAGGGGGGAGGAGCTTATAGAGGAGGAGGTGGGCGCCATCATCGTTGCCTCCGGCGTTAAGCCCCTGGATCACACCCTCTTCCCCGAGTATGGCGGGGGGAAGTATGCCGATGTCATCGGCGCTTTGCAACTGGAGAGGATGATGAGCGCCGCCGGCCCCACCGGTGGCGAGGTGCTCCGACCCTCAAATGGTGCCCACCCCAAGACGGTGGTGTTTATCAGCTGCGTTGGCTCGCGAGATGAGCGCACCGGGAAGGACTACTGCAGCCGGGTTTGCTGCATGTACATGGCGAAACATGCCATCCTGCTCAAGGAGCACGACCCCGAGACGCAGAGCTATATCTTCTACACCGACCTTCGCGGACCTGGGGGCAAGATGTTTGAACAGTTCATGTGGCGCGCCGAAAGGAAGGCAGGGGCCATCTACCTCAGGGGGCGAATCTCCGATGTCTACCAAAAGGATGGCAGGCTTATGGTATCGGGGGAGGATCAGGAGAGGAATGAGCCGGTGGAGATCGCCGCCGACCTGGTGGTGCTGGCAACGGGGCTGATGCCCAGCGATGGGGCGGCAGAATTGGCCCGAACCCTCAACATCAGCTATGACGTGAAGAACTTCATGCTCGAGGCACACCCCAAGCTGCGCCCGGTGGAGACCAACACCGATGGTATCTTTTTGGCAGGCGCTGCCGTGGCCCCCTTTGACATCCCTGAGTGTGTGGCCCAGGGCGGTGGCGCAGCGGCAAAGGTGCTCAGCCTTTTCGGTCATGACACCATTACCACCGAGCCCACCACCGCAATGGTGGACGCCTTGAGGTGTATTGGCTGCCTCTTGTGCACCCAGGTATGTCCCTTTAGCGCCATCGATCCCGAGCTCACCAGGGATGGGCGAACTATAGCGGCGATCAACGAGACCCTGTGCAAGGGATGCGGCCTTTGCGTCGCCGCCTGTCGCCCTGGGGCGGTCAACCTGCGTGGCTTCAGCGACCAGCAATTGCTGGCGGAGGTGAAATCGCTTTGGCAGTAGAGTATCAACCGAGGATGGTGGGCTTTTTGTGCAACTGGTGTAGCTATGCTGGTGCCGATATGGCAGGCACCAGCCGAATGACCTATCCGCCTAATATCCGCATCATCCGCGTGCCCTGCTCGGGGCGGGTCGACCCCCTGCTGGTGATGAAGAGCTTTGAGCAGGGCGCCGATGGCGTTTTGGTCTCTGGCTGCCACCCCGGCGATTGCCACTATACCGAAGGTAATTATCATGCCCGTCGGCGCTTTGCCTTGCTTCGTTCTTTGCTGGATTTTCTGGGCATCGAAAAGGAGAGGTTGCGCGTGGAATGGGTTTCCGCCTCCGAGGGGGGGAGATTTAAGGAGCTGGTTTCCTCCTTCACCGAGGAGCTCCAAAGGCTAGGGCCGAGAAGCGAGGTCTCACCTTGAGACAGGAACTGGGTCAGCAGATTGGTGAAAAGGCAAGGGAGCTGCTCAGCAGCGGGGTTGTGGAGTGCGTCATCGGCTACGAAAGGGCCACTGATGGGGTTACCGCTCGTCCCCTGTTTGTCTATGGGGTGGAGGATGTAGATCGGCTCATCTTCGATGATACCTGCATCCATAACCTGACCAGGTATCTGCTCAACAGGCGGGACAAGAACACCGCCGTGGTGGCTAAGCCCTGCGACTCCAGGGCGATTAATCTGCTGCTCAATGAGAAGCAGATCGAGCGGGAAAAGGTTTTCATTATTGGGGTAGCTTGCCAGGGCGTGGTAGAGACGAGGTGGAACCAAGCTGGGGAGACATTGCAAGCACGGTGTCAGCTCTGCTCTCAGCACACGCCGGTGGTTTATGATTTCCTGGTGGGGGAAGCGCCGCCAGAGCAACCACCCCCCGAGGCCTATGCCGACGTTCTTGAGATGGAGGCCAGATCGGCAGCAGAGAGGGAGGCCTTCTGGCAAGAGCAGTTTGATCGTTGCATCCGCTGCTATGCCTGTCGCCAGGTTTGCCCTGGCTGTTATTGCAGCGAGTGCTTCGTGGAGCAACTGGACCCCTTGTGGGTGGGCATCAGGATCGCCCCCGCTGAGAATCAGATTTGGAACACAATACGGGCCTTCCACCTCGTCGGGCGCTGTATTGGCTGTAACGAATGTGAAAGGGTCTGTCCGCTAAATATCCCCCTCAGCTTGCTCAACCGCAAGCTGGAGAAGGAGGTCTGGGAGCTCTTTGGATTCCAGGCGGGGATGAGCGCCGAGGCTGTACCTCCCTTTGCCACCTTTGAAAAAGAGGAAAAGCTGGGAATCGGCGAATGACAAGGTTTATATCAAAGAAGGATTTGATCACCTGGCTGGAGAAACTGATCCAGGAACGCATCCTCATCGCGCCCACCACAAAAAACGGGCTGCTCCTGTTTCAACCGGTCTCCGAGGTTGAGGATATCGTCCTCGATTTCCAGAATACCGAGCTCTCACCAAAGGAGTGTTTTTTCTCTGCCACAGAGACCCTTTTTGCCGTGAAGAGGGAAGATGGGCGCACCGAGCTGGTGCCGGCAACGGTGGACCGGGATACGGTGCTCTTTGGCTTGCACCCCTGCGATGCCATGGGCATGGCCATAAACGATAAACCCTTCCTCGCCGAGCCAGCGGACACCCTATATGGGCAACACAGGGCCCGAACCACTCTCATCGGGCTCCCCTGCTCCAAACCCACAACGGAGTGCTTCTGCACCAGCATGGGGGGTGGTCCCCATGACCCCACCCATCTCGACGTATTGCTCACCGAGGCCGAGGATGGCTACATCGTTCAGGCCGTTACCGGGAAAGGGGAGGAAATCCTGCCCTCGTCGGTGGTGGAGCGGGAAATTGTGTCACCGCCTCCGCCCTCCGTGGAGCCCGTTCCCGCTGCGGGGATTTCGGAGGTGATGGAGAGGGTTTTTGAGGCCCCTTACTGGAGCCGCTTGGCCGACCGCTGTATCCACTGCAACATATGCGCCTATGTCTGCCCCACCTGCTATTGCTTTGATGTGCGTGATTACGCCAATGGGGGGAGGATTGAGCGGGTGCGCAGCTGGGAAAGCTGTCAGTCCCCCGGGTTCACCCGCATCGCCGGGGGTTATGACCCGCGCTCCAGCAAGGGGGCCAGGCTGAGGCAACGCTTCTATCATAAGTTGCGCTACTTCCCGCAGGAGTTTGGAGCCCTGGGATGCGTGGGCTGTGGTCGCTGCATCAGGGCCTGCCCGGTGAACATAGATATTCGAGAGGTCATCAGCGATGTTCAGAAGCTGGGGGCAAAAATTGGAACATAATCCCTTTATCCCTTATCTTGCCACCTTAAAAGGTAAGCTCGATCTAACCCCGGACATCAAGCTCCTCACCCTGGAGCTTGATGATCCCGGGCTTCGGGATAACTTCGATTATCGGCCGGGGCAGTTCGCCTTTCTCTCCGCCTTCGGGGTGGGCGAGGCGCCCTTTGGAATCGTCTCCGTTCCATATCGCAAGCAGGGTTTAGAGTTTGCGGTGAGGCGAATCGGCACCGTCACCCGGGCCCTCCACGAGCTTGAGCCAGGGGCAAGCACTGGGGTTCGCGGACCCTTCGGCAACTATTTCCCCCTGGAGGAATACCGGGGCAAAAACATGATCATCATCGGCGGCGGAATCGGCATGGCCCCGCTGCGCCCGGTGATCAACACCATCCTCCACCATCGCCCCGATTACGGCGAGGTGTTGATCATCAATGGAGCACGCACCCCCCAAGACCTGGTCTTTGCCCCTGAGTTCAACCTTTGGCGAGGGGCTCCTGGGACCACCTTAGAGCTCACCGTCGATAGGGGTGATGAGGAGTGGGAGGGAAGGGTAGCCCTCGTTCCCGATGTGGTCAAGGAACTTGCGCCATCGCCGCAGAATGCCATCGCCATTACCTGTGGCCCGCCGATCATGATCCGCTTCGTCCTGCAGCGGCTAAAGGAGCTGGGCTTTGCCGATAATCAAATCGTCACCACCCTCGAGAGCAAGATGAAGTGCGGGCTGGGCAAATGTGCCCGCTGCAACATCGGCGATAAGTATATCTGCAAAGACGGCCCCGTTTTCACCTTTGAGCAGATCTCCGGGTTCATGGAGCAATTCTGATTTATGGGGCAATGGTGGCTGAAAAGGCCTCAGTTTCAGCCCGTTGAGGTGTATTATGAATGAGCTAGGTCCCGCAACCCCCTTCTATATTACCGTGCTGCTATGGATGGCACGGATCGTATTCTTCGCCTTTGTCTCTGCTTTCCTGGTTTGGCTGGGCATCAGGGTGCTTGACATCCTCACCCCCCGTATCCATGAGCGACAGAAGATAGGAGAAAGCCCTGTCTCCATCGGTCTGTTCATCGGCGGCTTCTTCATCTTCATCGGGCTGGTGATCCATGGGATAGCCACCTGCCCGGTAGTGGTTGGCGCCTCTGCGGTGGAAAGCGTGTTCAGCCCGGTTAGGCTGGGGCTGTTGGGGGTGAGCTTCTTAATAAGCCTGCTGGTGGGGGTCGCCCTGTTTAACATCCTCGACTGGCTGACGCCCCGGATACCATTCCGCGGCATAAGGGAAAACCCGGTGGCCGTTGGGATATATGTGTTCGGATACCTGGTCTTCTTTGGCCTGATAGTCCATGCCGCTTTGACCACCTCTCTGTGAGTTTGGCCATGATGAGGCAAAAGATCCTGCTCATCCTCTGCATAGCGGTGCTGGTTCAGCTGATGGTCATCCCCCTCTGCCTCGCTGACCCATCGAGTGACTTCTACCGGGAGGATGGCGGCGTTTTTGACGACTGGCATATATGCAGAACCAGTGCCCAGGGGGAGGATGGTTTCTTCCAGCTAACCGAAGCTGGCTTTCGGCCGGTGATAGCCTTTGAAAGCCTGGGCCAGTACGCTGAGACCGCCTATAGCCTGGGCGGGGAGTTCGTTGACAAGTACCCTGACCCGCACCAGAGGGCAGAGCAGATCTTCTACTCTGTAAGGGATAGGGTGCGATACCTCCCTGACAGCGACCAGTTTGGCTTCAGCGAGTTCGCCCAGAATGCCGATGAGCTGGCCAACGCCATTGAGCAGAAGGGGTTTGCCTGGGGCGATTGCGAGGATAGCGCAGTCCTGCTGTCGGTGATGTATAAGGGGGCAGGCTATCGCTCAGCGGTCGTGTTGTCCGTTGACCCCGGCCATGCCGCCGCCATCGTCTACCTGCCCGACTATCAGAAGGCAAACACGGTGCTGACCTTAAATGGGGAGTCGGGATGGATATGGGCTGAGGCTACGGGCAGGAACAACCCTTTTGGCTGGTTTCCCGAACAATTTGTCACAGCGGAGCTGGCAGCTTATGAGATATCCGCAGAGCCAATAGCCGTTTCAGAGCCACCAAGCGGGGCTGAACCTGCGGTCACCAGGGGTGGTGTAAATACCCTTTCGATGGTGTCGCCGTTCTTCATCGTAGTTGGCGCAATGCTGTTTATCTCCCTGTTGCGGAAGAGGCGCTAGGTCTCTTCGGTTATCTGGGGGGCTAACCACCCGGGGGTCAATCTTTGAGCATGATCTTGGTGACGGTGTCGCCGGCATAGTTTGCGATCCATATGTTTTGGCCGTCAAAGCAGATATCCCGGGGATAAAGCCCCACGGTGATGGTTCCCAGGAGCTGGCCATCGCTGGGCCTGAGCTTCGTGACGCCGCAGGGGGTGGCGACGTTTGCCACCCATATGTTTTCCCCGTCGAAGCAGATGCCAATAGGGCCGTCTCCCACGCCAAAGGTTCCCAGGATCTTCCCATCGCTGGGCCTCATCTTGATGACGCTATCGCTATCGGTGTCGGTGACCCATATATTCTCCCCATCGGAGCAGATCTGCCGCGGGCTCTGGCCGGCGGGGAAGGTGGCCAGGAGCTGTCCATCGCTGGCCCGCAGCTTGGTGATGCTTTTGCCCCCCACGTTTGCTACCCATATATTCTCCCCATCGAAGAAGAGCCCCTGGGGATATTCCCCCACGACGAATCTGCCCAGGACCTGGCCATCGCTGGCCCTCAGCTTGGTTACCCGGTTCCCCCCGTGACTGGCAAGCCATATATTCTCCCCATCGCAGCAGATTCCCCGGAGACCAGCATCTACCGCGAAGGTAGCCAGAACCTCTCCATCGCTGGCCCGCAGCTTGGTGACGGTGCCGCTCTCATAGTTTTCCACCCATATATTCTCCCCATCGAAGCAGAGGTAGCGGGGGGCATTGCCCACCCTGTAGGTTCCCAGGACCTGTCCATCGCTGGCCCTCAGCTTGGTGACGCTGTTTTCCTCCCGGTTTGTCACCCATATGTTTTCGCCATCAAAGCAGATTCCATAGGGGCCATCGCCAACCCCGAAGTCGAGGGCCACATAGGAAAGGCCTGGAGAACCCTCCCCTACATTGAGAGCTTCACCGAGTTCGTTGTTCTCCTCGTTGAACTCGCGGACCTCGTTCCTGGAATCGGCCACCGCGGTGGTGGTGACGGTGCCCGATTCATTCAGGCTGAAGTAGCCCTCCACGGTGACCTCTTCTCCCGGACCCAGGGGGGGCAATGCCCCCTCCACCTCGGCACCGGGGTAGGGCCTTAGCTGCCAGTGGCAGGCGGGTGATGCCTCATCCCCCTGGTTTGCGATGGTCACCTTAACCTGAACGCTCTCCCCCACCGCCGGCGAGGAGGGGCGAGCTTTTATATCGGTTACCACCAGATCGATCTGGCTTTTGGGGGCGCAGCTGGCGAGAACGCCAACCAGCAGTAAAAGGGCTGCCCACTTCCCTATATTCATCGCGCCCTCCTCATTTCTGACACGATAGATGCAGGTGCGGAGAATCCCCTCTTACGAATAGAAGCGGATAGACTATATCGCTTATGCAGCAAGGAATCAACACCGCAAGGAATAAGAACAGGAAGATGAGCGGAAGCAGGGGAATCCACTCCGCTACCCCGAAAGCTGTGAAGTAGAATAACGATGCCCACGTGCTCAGCAGCACATGTCCCGCGTGGGGGAATTTGGTGGTCGGCCTCAAATAGCCAATTGCAATGCCCAAAAACGCCAACGGGTTTACCAGCCACCACTTTTCGATAAAACCTACGTGAAATCCGATTTCGATGTTAAGCAGGGCTCCCCCCAGGTAGGGGATTATTGAATCGCTTAGCGTAGCTATGCCGATCGCTCCGGTATAACCAACCAAGATCACTGCCCATGCTTTACCGCTGCCATGTAGCTTGTAAATAGCTGTGGTCACCAGCGCGCTCAATACAACGTGGATGGGGTGTAAGGTGTAAAAAAGGGTGTGGGAAATCCCGCCGGAAACGTTCCCAAAGACTATGATGACCATCATAACGATGCCGGTGATGGCCCCAAACGCGGTAAACGGAGCATGCCTGGCCAGCTCTCTGGCGATTAGCTTGCCTTGTCCCAGCCTCTTCACTTTGGGCATCTTTACCTTAAGTGCCCCGCAACTTCGGCAAATCAGGTAGCGGTGGCAGCCTTCCTCATCACCCAACGTGTTCTAATGCTGAGAAACAATCCTGTGGCCAGTAGAATGATCAGAGCTATGAGTTGGGCCTCTTGGAGACCGCCGACAAAGGGCGTCACATCTCCCCGCAGAAACCTGATGCCGAAGGTGCCGGCAGAATACAGGGCCAGGTATGCTGCCAGAAGCGATCCTTCTGGCTTGAGGCGACCCCGTAGCACCCAGAAGAGAACGGCGAAGACGATCAGGTCCCAAAGTAGCTCATATACCTGCGTTGGGTGAATTGCGATGTCCAGAGGAGCATAGCTATTGGGATGAGTATATACAAAGCCCCAAGGTAGGGACGTGGCGATTCCATGGCAGCAGCCATTAATGATGCAGCCGATCCTACCTACCGCTTGAGCCAAGATGATGCCTGGCGCCCCAAGGTCGGCCAGCGGCGCAAAGGGCACTCTTCGCAGCCTGCAGTATATCCACACTCCGAGGATAGCCCCGAGGATGGCCCCAAAAATAGTCAGCCCTTCAAACCCTACAAGTTCTCCGGGGTGAGAAACATAGTACTGCCACTTGTCAATAATATGTAATAGCCTGGACACAATTAGGCCTGCAGGGATAGCCACAAGGGCGCCGCCAATTATAAATTCTTGGCTGATTCCCGCTTTCTTGCTAAAGTGGCGCACCCACAGGATCAAAGTAACAATGGCGAGGATAACGATTATCCCATACCATCTTATTGACAGGGAGCCAATAGTGAACACCACAGGGTCGATTCCTATGTGGATCATCAATCGCCTGGCCTTCTAGGATTAGTTGGAAATGGTGTTAATCCAATTTGCCAAGTAAGAACGAACATGGCGAGAGCGGTTTCCGGGAACCGTCTACGCCGAAGCTGTCCGCTGGCAACTCGGGCAAAGGCCGGAGAACTCAAGAAGATGGCCCTCGATGTCAAAACCTGTCTCTGCGGATAACCTTTTCTCCAGTTCACCAAGGTCACAATCGGTGAAGTCCACCACTCCCCCACATTGAGAGCAAATCAGATGATGGTGATGCCCTGAAGGTCTTCTGAGCAAATAGCTCCGGCAGTTACCTCCGGCGTGCATCTCACAGATGAGCCCCAGCTCGGCGAGTATCGCCAGCGTGCGATATATGGTAACCAGCCCGATTCCGGGGTGTTCTTGATGCACCCTCTCATATAGAGAGGCGGGGGTAAGGTGGTCATGGCTAAGGGCGATTACATTCAACACCGCCTGTCGCTGCGGCGTGAGCTTGTAACCTCGCTGCCTCAGCATAGCTGTTATCTTCTTCTCTGTAAGTCTCATCGCAATAGGTAAATGAAAATTCTTTTCAATTCCAATTCTAGGGAGATTACCCTCTGCTGTCAATACCCCCCAGATCGGCCTAGATACATATCTCTGAAGGGGGGCTCAGATACCCTCGGGCAGTGAGGCCCACGGCTCTATGAAGATGCTCGTTTTAGAAGGCTCGGTGAGAAGCCTCTCGATCTTGTTTAGGAACTCCAGGCGCTGGGGGTGATTCTCCCAAGCCTTCCAGTCCCGCAGACTGTGCCACGTGCTGATAACCAGGTGCATGCCCGGCTTATCGACCGAGGTCAGCGTTTCCCCTGAGATATAGCCCGGCTGGAGAACTGCCCTGGCCCTGAGTTCCTTCAGCAGCTCCAGTAGCTGGTCCTGCTTATCTGCCGCTACGGTGCGCTCCATGAGGATCTTTACCGCCATTTTAGCCTCCTCCCTAATAGAAGACCTTCTCCTCCACCAGACCCTGGATCTCCTGTGGAGCCATGCCCAGGAGCTCGCCATACACATAATCGTTATCGCCGCCCAGCAAGGGGGCATGGCGGCATATCTGACCCGGGGTTTTGCTCAGCTTGAAGGGGAGTCCGGGGAGGATTCGCTTTCCCGCCTCAGGGTGGTCATCCTCCACCCAGAAGCCCCGGGCGATGAGGTGGGGCTCCTCCACGAACTCCTGCACATTCAGGGAGGGGGTCGCCGCCACCCCCACCCTTTGCAGCCTCTCCATGACCTCGTAGGGGGTATGGTTCTGGGTCCACTCCTCCAATATCTCGTCCAGCTCATCCTGGTTCTTCCAGCGGCGGAAGCGGTCGCTGAACCTGTCGTCCGCGGCCAGCTCCGGCATCCCCATGGCCTGACATAGCGCCCGCCACTCCTCATCGCTGGCCACCGCAATGGCAACGAACTTGATCTCCCCTTTACATCGGTAGCAGCCATGGGGGGCCATGATGTCATCGCCAGCCCCCATGCGGGGGCGAAGCCTCCCGTTCAACGTATACTCCATGATGGCCTCTGGCATCACCGCAAGCAGTGTCTCCCACTGGGAGAGGTCGATGTATTGCCCTTCCCCCGTCGTTGAGCGGTGACGAAGCGCCGCCAGAACGGCAAAGGCGCCGTGAAGGCCGCCCACGGGGTCGCCGTAGAAGACGGGGAGTGCTGCTGGGTCGCCGTCGGGGTAGCCGGTGATGGAGGCAAGCCCGCTCTGATACATCTGGGGCCCGCCGTAGCAGATATCATTCCTGAGCGGCCCGGTGGCCCCATAGCCTGAGAGGGAGATATAGATGATGTCTGGCCGTAACTCCTTTGCATCCTCGTATCCCAGGCCCAGGCTGGGCATCACCCGGGGGGTGAAATTCTCCACCAGGATATCGCTGATGGCGATGAGCCTCTTCGCTATCTCAACCCCCTTGGCATGGTGCAGGTCAAGGCTTATGCTCAGCTTATTGCGGTTATAGGTGTTGAAGTAGCCGGCGCGATCGATCCCGAAGATGTTATCAGCCCATGGAGGGCTTCTCCTGACGATATCCAGATGCGCCATGCTTTCAACCTTGATCACCTCGGCCCCCATGTATGCCAGCAGCATGGTGAGATAGGGGCCAGCCCATATCAGGCTGAAATCGGCAACCCTTATCCCTTTTAGGGCGAATTTCTCCATCTTAGATAACCCCCGATTCCCTCAGCTTCACCAGGTCCTGCCTGGTGAAACCCAGGCGCTTTAAGTAGACCTCCTCGTTGTGCTCGCCAAGAAGGGGAGCGGGGCGCACCACTCGCCACGGCGTCCTTGACAGCTTATAGGGTGCTCCAGGATACTTGGCTCTCCCCGCCACGGGATGTTCTATCTCCTCGAAGAACCCCCGTTCCGCCAGGTGAACTGAAGCCAATACATCCGCCACGGTATTGGCGGGAAACAGGGGCACCCTTTCCCTTCTTGCCGCCTGATAAACCTCCGCCACGCTTCGCTCCTTGAACCAGTCGGCAAGTAACACCTCCAGAACCTGCCAGTTCTCGCCACGGATAAATCGATCCTTGAATATCTCCTGGCTGGCCCACTCTGGGTTCCCCATGAGCTTCATCAGGTTATCCCAGTGCCAGTCGTCCACACAGAAGAGGTTGACATAGCCATCCCGGCAGGGGAAGAGCCCTATCGGGTAAACTATCCACCCCCTCTCCCCAACCTCAAGGTCCCCGGCATATGTCCAGCGGGGGACATGCGCCTCGGAGCCCACCGAGGCCACCGCCTCCTGGGCCGAAAGGTCCACCTGCTGCCCAGAGCCAATGGCATCACCAGCCAGCAGGGCGGTCATGGTGGCCACCGCTGCATGCATCGCCGCGGTGAAGTCCGCCTGCCTGCCCCCGGCACGCAGCGGCCTGCTCCGATGACGGTGGGTAAATACCACGGTGGGATAGATCAGGGTGCTCAGATAACCGATGCCCCCCATCTGCCAGATATGGAGGTCATGGGCCTTGTAGTCCCGGTAGGGTCCGGTTAGCCCGAAGGGGGTGATGGAGGTCATCACCAGCCGGGGATTTAGCTGGCTTAGACTCTCATAGTCCAGCCCCAGCTCCTCCATGACCTTTGGAGGGTTATTCTCCACAAAGGCGTCTGCCTGCTTTACCAGCTCCTTGAAGATATCCCTCCCTGTGGTGCTCCTCAGGTTCAGGGTGATGCCCAGCTTGTTGGTGTTGAGGTAGAGGAAGAGGCCGCTCATCTCGGGGTGGGGGGTATCCTCGGCGAAGGGCCCCAGGCCCCTGGCCTCATCGCCTCGCTCAGGGTCCTCGATCTTGATCACCTCGGCGCCCAGATCGGCGAACAGCTTTGTGCAGTAGGGGGCGGAGATGAGATTACCATATTCCAGAACCCTGAGCCCGGAGAGCGCTTCGTTGGTCATTTGATTACCGCTTTTGATTTTGGAAGTAGTTAAGCCATGCTACTAGACCCCTAAATGGTTGTCAAGCTGCCCCACCTTGGTTGGAATCAGAGGGATTGACATCGATGGGGGCAGTTCCTAGAATGCCGTCAGAAGTCAAGGGAAGGAGGTATGGGAAATGACCGTTGAGGAGAAAAAAGAGGTTCCCTTGGGGATGAGGGAGTATTACCCCAATGCCGCCGATGTTTTTGCCGAGGCGCTCCTGGAAAACGGCACCGAGATGGCCTTTGGCGTTCATGGTGGCGACCTGTGGAAGATCGTTGACCCCATAAGCAGGATGGGGATCAAGCTGATTACGGTGCACCACGAGCAGTCTGCGGTGTATGCTGCCGAGGCCTACTCCAAGGTGACCGGAAAGGTGGGGGTGTTCTACACCGACACCGGTCCCGGCACCGGCAATATCACCAGCGCCTTGCAACAGTGCTACCTCAGCTGCTCTCCGGCGCTGGGCATCTGTGGCGGCACCATAATCGGCCATGAACGCGCCTTCACCATTCAGCCCTCCTATGCCGAGCCCATGTTCAGCAGGATCACCAAATGGACGCAGCGAATTTTTGCCGATTTCGAGGTCAAGCACTTCGTGGCCAAGGCCTTCAAGGATGCCCAATCCTACCCCAAGGGTCCCTGCGTGATCGAGTTCCCCTTGGCTGCAATGACGGGACCGCCTTCTCCACCCAGCTTCGCTTCGCTGGCGGCAAGCAGGCTTTATCGCCCCCGTTGGCGTGCCGAGGAGACGGGAAAGCCGCTTCCTTCTCCTGGCGGTGACCCCGAGCTGGTGGAGAGGGTGGTGAGGATGCTCTGCCAGGCAAAAAGGCCAGTGATGTTCGCCGGCGATGGCGTTCACTGGTCTGGAGCCTCGGCGGAGCTGGTGGAGTTTGCCCAGATGGCGCAGGTGCCGGTTAGCGGAAGGAGATTGGGGCGGGGAGCGATGCCCGAGACCCATCCCCTGCACTTCAGTTCCCGCCTTCACCGCCAGGTGATACCGGAATGCGACCTGATGGTGCTAATTGGCATGAAGGTGGGGATCTTCGATTCCACCTTCGGAGCCGGGTGGCCTAAATGCATCCAGATCAACGAGTCCCCGGAGCATATCTGGGAATACCTGGATACCGACACCATCCTGCTGGGCGGCCCAAAGGTGGTTCTGAAACAGATGATGGAGTGCATGAAGGCAAGCGGGCTCGCCCCACCCCCCGATCGAGGTGAATGGGTGGCCAAGGTCCAGCAGGCGCAGCGGGAAGCTGATGCCGGGCTTCATGCCCGGGCGCTGAAATACAAGGACCATAAGCCCGTTCATCATGGCTGGCTATGTAAAGCGATCTGGGATACCTGTGAGCAGCTTTACCGAGGGATGAACCGCATCATCATCGATGGCTTCACCATCTCCGGTTTCGTGCCCCCCTTCCTCAAGGCTCGCTATTCGGGGCAGATCATGGATGCCTCAGAGCAGGCAGGGGTAGGCCATGGCATTGGCATGGCCATCGGTGCCGCCCTGGGCGACGCCGAAACCAGCAAACACCCTGTTATCTCCCTGATGGGGGATGCCGGCATGGGCAATTCAGGGTTTGACATTGAAACCGCCCTCAGGTTCCAGCTCCCCATCGTCTATGTGGTCACCAATAATGACGGCTGGCTCACCGGGATGAAATACCAATACTATGGGAAGGACTGGGAGGCCCTGGGACAACAGGATCGTCCCTTGGGCCAGGCCTTTCTGCCCGACATCAGGTATGAAAACCTTTCCCAGGTCTTTGGCGTTCATGGCGAGTATGTAAGGGAGCCTGGGGAGTTTCGCCCTGCCTTTGAGCGGGCGCTGCGGGCTGCTCAGGAGGGGAAGACGGCGGTGGTCAATGTCATCGTCGATCCCACCCTGATAAACCCGACGAGCTACGGCCTGGCCTATGCTGCTGGCTGGGGCCACATACCCTGGGATGAGCTGCCAAAGCGGGGGAAGGCCATCCGCAGGTTCTATCTTTTCACCCTGCCCTGGGATCAAGCAGGGGTGCCCCCAGTTGCCCAGCCTGACCCCTGGGAGCCGGTAAGCGAAGAGGAGATGACGCCGTGAGGGGCTATTGCCTTTGCCCAGGACAGCCTTTATAATATAGCGAGGGTTAAGTAGCCTTTAGGGCGAAACGTGGGGCTGTAGCTCAGATGGGAGAGCGCCTCCCTTGCACGGAGGAGGTTAGGGGTTCGAATCCCCTCAGCTCCAGGTATTGACAGGCAGCAGATCAAGTGATAAGATAGTTATTTGGATATGGCAGGGAAGCGGTAAGAGTCGAATAGCAATTTTATGAGGCCGATGTAGGGGGCGGCTCACATCGAGCCGTCCTTTA
>JAUVVB010000014.1 GCA_030604825.1 Chloroflexota bacterium
AGTCCATGGGGGTCCTGACCACGGGCCTCTTCATCCCGCTTGGCGCCGTATTGCCATACATCCTTGCCTTTTACCTTATATTGGGAGTCCTCGAGGATGTGGGCTATCTACCCCGGCTGGCGGTGCTCCTCGACAACCTCATGCACCGCATGGGCCTGCACGGCTACGCCATCATTCCCACCATGCTGGGACTGGGCTGCTGTGTGCCGGCAATCATGGCCACCCGCATCCTGGAGAGCAAGAGGGAGCGGTTTATCGCCGCCACGCTAATCTCCATTGCCATCCCCTGTGCTGCCTCCCAGGCGATGATCTTTGGCTTGGTGGGGGCGCGGGGAGGGCAGTATGTAGCCATGGTCTATGGCACCCTATTTGTGGTTTGGGTCCTCTTCGGTCTCATCCTTAATCGGACGCTCAGGGGATTTAGCCCCGAGCTCCTCATAGAGATCCCCCCTTATCGTTTGCCCTCCTGGCGAGCCCTGCTCACCAAGCTCTGGATGCGGGTATATAGCTTCCTCCGCGAGGCTATCCCCATAGTCCTCGTGGCTATTCTTGTCATAAGCATCCTCTATGCCCTGGGGGTTTTCGATTTCATCGCCAATATCGCCGCCCCGGTGGTGAGCGGGCTCTTTGGGCTTCCTAAGGAGGCGGTCATCGCCATAGTGGTGGGTTTTTTGCGCAAGGATGTGGCCATAGGTTTGCTCGCCCCGCTGGGGCTGACCGCGGGGCAACTGGTGGTGGGTTGCGTGGTGCTGGCCATGTTCTTCCCCTGCATCGCTGCCTTTGTAGTCCTCTTCAGGGAGCTCGGGCTTAAGGACATGCTCCGAGCCACCGGGATAATGCTGGCCGCGGCGATAATTGTCGGAAGCCTGTTGAACCTCATCTTGTAGCAGGGCCGCGCTTTTGAAGCTTGACTTTTGGCACTGGGGCGCTAAGATTTACCTGGCTTTTATCCTTAGCAGCAGCCCCCTTGTGGGGATAAAGGGGTTGGGATGAAGGGGATTGCGTGAGCGCTTCCCGAAAATGAAGGCTTCAAAAGCGGCGGTCTTTTTCGTTCTGCTTGCGGTTTTGGCTTTGCTGGCACTGTTGAGCCTCCCCACCTTTGCCGCTCCGGATGAACTGCTGGTTAACGGGGGCTTCGAGGAGGGTATCGACCCCTGGCGCGCTTCTGGTTGCACTATCGGTCGAACTGGCGATCCTGACTTGGTAAATAATGGCAATTTCGCTGCTGTCCTCTCAACTGAAGGGTACAAGGGCTGGATGTGGCAAGTTGTGCAGGTACAGCCTGAAGAGGCCTATGCTTTCACTGGCTATGTGATAAGAAATGACGAGAATATCAGTGCCATCTTCCTGCAAATTTCATTTCTACGTGGTGGCGTGCCGCTGGGTTCATACGCTTCTCCCTCGCTGGAAGGTAATACTGCTAAATACCGCCCCATCAGCCTTTCTGCCACTGCTCCTCCTGAAGCCGATTCGGCGAGGGTCGAGGCTTGGTTAGAGCGATGCACTACTGCTATTGGCCCTGCCACCGCCTATTTGGACGACATGAGCTTCACCGGCCCACCGCCGCTCACTTCAACGCCTACTCCTGCTCCCATCTCATCGCCAACACCCACGCTCACCGCCACTCCTACTCCCACCCCGATGCCCAGCACCACTCTAACTGCCACTCCCACCCCAACCCCTACCGGCACCACAGCAGATAGGGGCGATGTCTTAATCAACGAGCTCCTATATAATCCCCCTCAAACGGGTCCTGACGCCGACTATGAGTGGGTGGAGCTCTTTAACCGCGCGAATGAGACCATTCACCTTGAGGGCTGGCGGATAAGGGACAACCAGGATAGCGACTTGATTCCTTCCATAACCCTGTCCCCTCATAGCTTTGCCGTGATTGCGGCGAGAGAGGAAGGCTTTGGGGCAAACTTTCCCAACTTCGATGGCAATATAGTTTTCCTCGACGGCTCCATCGGCAATGGGTTAAGCAACGATGGAGACTGCATAATCCTTGAGGACAGCGAAGGCAAGGTTATCGATGAGCTTTCCTATGGTAGCGATAATTCGAGAACCCCGCATTGTAGAGGCGTGGCTGAAGGTCACTCCCTGGAGCGCTCGCCGGCTGGAGGCGAATTCGTGGATAACCCGAATCCTACACCGGGATATGGCCTTTCTCCCGCTGCCACCCCGACACCGGCAGAGACCCCGGTTGAGACAGCAACCCCCACCCCTGCTGAGACGCCCATTATAACCCCTCCCGGGGGCGCTGACTCTGAGCCGGCAGAGGCCTCTGCCTTCTCCGGACCGGGCGTGCGCGCCATCCTAATCGTCTTGGCGATAGCCTTCTTTGGAATCGTTTTCTGGATGGCAAGGAGAAGGCGCCCTTGATAAATAATTGCCTTACGTCCCTTGCTCGGTTATAATCTGGGGAGCAATGCCGAAGCCATCGTTCATCGCCATAGATGGGCCGGTTGCAGCAGGGAAAACTACCATTGGCAGGCTTCTGGCCCAGAGGCTGGGATATCGCTTGGTCGATACGGGAGCGATGTATCGGGCTTTGACCTGGAAGGGGATGAGGCTCGGCATCGATCTCCAGGACGAGGAGGGGCTTAGCCGTCTTGCCTCCAGCACCAAGATTGAGTTTGTGCCCGCTATCGGGTATGAAGAAGGTTGCTGCTCCGTATTTGTCGATGGCCATGACGTAACCACAGAGATTCAAAATCTGGTCATAGATGCAGGCGTTTCCCTGGTGTCAAAGGTAGCTGGGGTGCGAAAGGCGATGGTGGAGCTGCAGTGGGGGATGGCTGAAGGGGGCAAAATCGTCATGGCAGGGCGGGACATCGGCACCACGGTCTTACCCCAGGCCGAACTGAAGATATATCTTGGCGCTTCGGTGGAGGAGAGGGCGCGACGGCGCTATCTGGAGGTAATCGAGCGCGGCGAAGCAGCGGACTATGGGGCAATCCTTTCCGAGCTGGTGAAGCGGGATGAGATCGATAGCCAGCGCTCCATCTCCCCGCTCAGGCCAGCTCCCGATGCGAGGATGGTCAACACCGATGGTCTTAGCCCGGCTCAGGTGCTATCCCAGATCCTTGAAATGATGGGGGAAAGCTGATGGCTCTCTCCTACTATGTGTTAAGGGCGATTGCAAGGTTCTTGTTACTCCTTTTTACCCGACGGCAGGTCGAGGGAAGGGAAAACGTCCCCTCCCATGGTCCTTTGATCATCGTGGCCAACCATATTAACTTCACCGATCCCCCATTGCTCAGCATCTGCATCCGGCGCAGGGTCGTCTATATGGCTAAGGAGGAGGCCTTTCGCGCCTTGCCCTATGGCTTGCTGGTGCGTTACTATGGGGCCTTTGCGGTGCGCCGCTGGCAACTGGACAGGAAGGCATTGCGGCAGGCAGAGCAGGTGCTGGGGGGAGGGCTGGCATTGGGGATGTTTCCCGAGGGAACGAGGAGCCGAAACGCCAAGTTGCAGCAGGGCTATGCGGGCACCTCTCTGCTCGCCTTCCGCAGTGGTGCCCCCATCCTCCCCGTTGGCATCGTAGGTACGGAGGAGCTCAAGGGTCTCTCCATTCTGCGCCGCCCCAAGGTAAAGGTGAGATTCGGAAAGTGCTTCAAACTGCCCCCCGTTGCGGGCAGGTTAACCAGGGACAAGCTGGACTGGGGCACCGACCTCATCATGGAGCGCATCGCTGAGCTCCTTCCTGAGAGCTATCGCGGCGTCTACGCAGGAGAAAACAAGAGGGTCAGCGTCGGGGAGGAGAGCCGTATTGGAGGTTGAAAAGGCGGCTGAAATAGGATTTTGCACCGGGGTGCGAAGGGCCATCGATATCCTGGAGAGGGCAGCCCATGAGTTTGGCCCGCTGCAGACGCTGGGCCCGGTGGTGCATAACCGGCAGGTAATGGAGAGCCTTGCCCAGTCTGGCATTGGGGTGGTGGATAGCTTGGAGCAGCTTCAGGGGAATACCGTGGCCATCAGCTCCCATGGGGTAAGCCCTCAGGTGCTGGAGCAGATAAGGGACAGGGGGCTAAAGATGGTGGACACCACCTGCCCCTTCGTTCGCCGCGCCCAGATGGTGGCAAAGAGGCTCGCCGATCAGGGTTTCTGGGTGATCATTTTTGGCGAGGAAGGTCACCCAGAGGTGCAGGGGGTATTGGGGTGGGCAGGGGGTAAAGGCGTTGCTACCCTCGACGTCCCCTGGTTTGATAGGCTGCCGCGGCGGATTGGCATCCTCTCCCAGACCACGCAGAGCTTTTCCGGCCTTGGCCACTTCATAGCCGAGTTCACCCTATCCCACCTTACCCATCTCTCGGAGCTGCGCATCATCAACACCATCTGCGATGCCACCAAGAAGCGTCAACAGGCAACCATGGAGCTGGCAAGCAGGGTGGACCTGATGGTGGTGGTGGGCGGGCATGACAGCGCCAACACCCATCGCCTCGCCGAAATATGCACCGCCGCTGGCGTTGAGACCTACCACATTGAGCGGTCTGGGGAGGTCGATCCCCTTTGGCTTCGGGGTCGTCGCCGGGTTGGCGTCACTGCGGGGGCGTCTACCCCGGACGAGGTGGTGGAGGAGGTCATTGCCAGGCTAAGGCAGCTTTAGAAAGGAGGAAATTATGACCCAGGAGAAGTTCGGTATCTATCTGAACACCAAGGAGCTAAAGGTGGTGCGGATCAATTCCCCCTACGGGATCCCTTCGGGTCCTGATTGGGTATTCCTTACCCCTGAGGTCAATATTACCCTGCTCAAAATCCGTGAACTGGCCAGGAAGAAGAAGCTGGTTGACGATCCCGAAAAGATCGTCTGGATGTAGGCCAGAGGCTTTGAAACAGGGCCTTTCTGTGGTATAATCACTGATTACCGGGAGAACTGCCGCTATGGATAAGGACAAGAAGATCTTCTGGTTTGAAGAGGTGGGCAGGGAGGATATCGCCCTGGTGGGGGGGAAGGGGGCAAACCTGGGGGAGATGACAAGGGCTGGTATTCTGGTTCCGCCGGGCTTCATCGTTAGCGCTCAAAGCTATTTTTATTTTCTGGAAAAGGGCAACCTCGTCGCTGAAATCCGCCGTCTTCTCTCCACCCTTGATCCCAATGATGGTGAGGAGCTAAACAGGGTGGCCTCCGAGATCAAGGGTATGATCGATGCTGCCCCGATGCCCAAGGAGATAGCTGAGGAGATAAAGAAAGCCTACCGCAAAATGGGTGCTGGCCTGGTGGCAGTGCGTTCCTCAGCCACCGCCGAGGACTTGCCCGAAGCCTCCTTCGCCGGTCAGCAGCGGACATTCCTCAACGTGGAGGGCGAAAGGGATGTCACCCGTGCGGTACAGGGCTGCTGGGCCTCCCTTTTCGAGCCTCGTGCCATCTTCTACCGGGCGCAGCATGGCTTTGACCATCTGAAGGTCGGCATTGCCGTTCCGGTGCAGCGGATGGTTCAGTCGGAATGCTCCGGCGTTCTGTTCACCGTAGAGCCGGTTACCAGCGATAAAGGCAAGGTGATTCTCGAGGCGGTCTATGGCCTGGGGGAAACCATCGTCTCCGGGGAGATAACCCCTGACCTCTATGTGGTGGAAAAGGAAGGGCTCAACATCCTGGATAAGAAGATGGCGCGCCAGGAATGGCAGCTGGTGCGCAACGCTAAGGGCAAGGAGCTTAGGGAAACCAACATCAAGATGCCCATTCCCTTGGCGGAACAGTGGAAGCAGAAACTACCCGACGAGGACATCATTGCCCTGGCCCAAATTGGCATGCAGCTCGAGGAGCTGTACGCCTTTCCCCAGGATATCGAATGGGCCAAAGCGAAGGATTCGCTCTTTATCGTGCAGACCCGCCCTGTGACCACGATAAAGCCCCCGGAGGCAGCAGTAGAGGTCAAGGAAACGGGGGCCAACGTCCTCCTCACCGGCTCCCCGGCCAGCCCGGGCATGGCTTCTGGGCTGGTGAAGATAGTGGCTCACGCCTCCGAGATCAATGGGGTGTTGGAGGGGGATGTTCTGGTGGCCGAGATGACCGACCCTGATTTCGTGCCCGCGATGAAGCGGGCGGTGGCCATCGTAACCGATAAGGGAGGCAGGACCTCCCATGCCGCCATTGTCAGCAGGGAGCTGGGGATTCCCTGTGTGGTGGGCACGGGGAAGGCAACCCAGGTTTTGCAGCCGGAGCAGGTGATCACCGTGGATGGCTCACAGGGGAAGGTTTTTGAGGGCTCTGTGGTCAGAGAAGAGATTTATGCCCCCACCATTTCCCCTAAAGCCAAAATCAAAACCACCACCAAGGTCTATGTAAATCTGGCTGAGCCCGAGCTGGCGGAAAGGGTGGCTGCCCGTGATGTGGATGGGGTGGGGCTGCTTCGCGCCGAGTTCATGATGGCCCAAATTGGGGAGCACCCCCGCTACGTGCTCAAGCGAAAAAAGGGCGATGAGTTTGTGGAAAGGCTGGCCCAGGGGGTTACCACCTTTGCCAAGGCCTTCTATCCCCGACCGGTGGTCTATCGCACCACGGACTTCAAGACCAACGAATACCGAAATCTCAAGGGGGGAGAGGAGTTCGAGGAGCTTGAGGAGAACCCCATGCTTGGCTACCGGGGCTGTTCCCGATACGTAAGGGAGCTGGATGTCTTCAGGCTGGAAACGAAGATGATAAAGAGGGTGAGGCAGAAGTATAACAACCTCTGGGTGATGATCCCCTTCGTGAGGACGGTGCCCGAGCTTGCCCGGGTGATGAGGATGCTCAAGGATGAGGGATTGCGCTCGGCGGAGGATTTAAATATCTGGATGATGGTGGAGGTGCCCTCCAATATCTTCTTGCTCGATGACTTCATCGATCTGGGAATCGATGGCATCTCCATAGGCTCCAACGACCTCACCCAGCTCATCCTGGGGATAGACCGGGACAACCCAAGGCTGGCGGAGGAATTCGATGAGCGGAATGAGGCGGTGATGGTGGCCCTGGAGAAGGCCATCAAGACCTGTGTTAGCCGGGGGGTTACCTCTTCCATCTGTGGCCAGGCACCCTCCTTCTATCCCGAGCTGACCGAAAGGCTGGTGGAATGGGGGATAACGTCTGTCTCGGTGAGCCCCGATGTCATCGAGCAGACCAGGGAGATAATCGCTCGCGTTGAAGGGAGGCTTTCCAGCCCTTCGCTGTGGAGGAGGATGGCTCGTATATTGAGCTAAAGATGGTTCATCATGATATACGCTATCGCCTGGAGGAAAGGGAGGAGAGGCTTTCGCCCTACGCCATGAGGAGCAGGCTCTCCCGGGGGAGGTTGAGGCCTGAGGAGCCCTGCCCCATGCGCACCGCCTTTCAGCGGGACCGCGATCGAATCATCCATTGTAAGGCTTTTCGTCGCTTGAAGCACAAGACCCAGGTTTTCATCGCCCCTTTGGGGGATCACTATGTGACCAGGCTCACCCATACCCTGGAGGTTTCTCAGATCGCCCGCTCTATAGTGCGCGCCCTGAACCTCAATGAGGACCTGGCCGAGGCCATCTCCCTGGGCCACGACCTGGGCCATACCCCCTTTGGCCACGTGGGCGAGGAGGTGCTAAATAGCCTTTATCCTGGGGGCTTCAGGCACAACGAGCAGAGCCTGAGGGTGGTTGACCTTCTGGAGAAGGATGGAAACGGGCTGAACCTCACCTGGGAGGTGAGGGAGGGAATCCTGAAGCACTCAAAGACGGGGGCAGACATCCTGGGCGAGGAATGGGGGGTGGTGGAAACCCTGGAAGGTCAGGTGTGCAAGATAGCGGATATCATCGCTTATATAAACCACGATATCGGGGATGCGGTGAGGGCGGGCATCATCGCCGGGGAGGACCTTCCCCCGCCGGCAGTTGCCCTTTTAGGCCGATCCCATTCGAAGAGGATAAATACGCTGGTCTTGGATGTCATCGACTCCTCATGGGCAGCAACTGGGGAGAATGGGGGAGAGAGGCCGGTGATCACCATGAGCCCGGGGGTGGTGGAGGTGGCGAACGTCCTGCGCCAGTTTCTCTTCGAAAGGGTATATAGCATGGCCAGGGATGAGGCGGAGCGGGTCAGGGAGGTGGTTCGCCTGCTTTACCAATATCTCATCCAACATGAGGAAAGGCTTCCCCCAGAGTATGCGCTGCGCGATGACGATCTGGAGCTAAAGGTGGTAGACTATATTGCGGGGATGACCGATAACTACGCCCTTCGCATGGTGGAGGAGATCGATGGGCGTCATCGATGAGGTAAAACAGAGGCTGGATATAGTGGATGTGGTCTCGGATTACGTCACCCTCCACAAGTCGGGGCGTAACTTCAAGGCCCTCTGCCCGTTTCACACCGAGAAGACCCCCTCCTTTTTCGTCTTCCCCGAGCGGCAGAGCTGGCGCTGCTTCGGCAGTTGCGCCAGCGGCGGCGACATCTTCGCCTTCGTGATGAAGAAGGAGGGCATCGACTTCGGCGAGGCGCTCAGGCTTCTGGCTCAGCGGGCAGGGGTAACCCTGGCCCCGAAGGGGAAGGAAAGGGCTGAGGAGGGGGAGAGGTTTTATCACATAAACGAGGCTGCCGCGCTCTATTACCATAATCTCCTGTTGAAAGCCAAGGGTGCTGAGATAGCGAGGAGCCATCTGGAGAGGAGGGGCGTCTCCGCCGAGATGGTGCAAGTCTTTCAGCTGGGGTTCAGCCCCGATAGCTGGGATGCCTTGCTTAAGCACCTAGTAAATGGGGGCTATGGGGAGGATGAGCTTTTGGCGGCGGGCCTGGTGATGGAAAGGGAGGGTGGGGGCAGGCGTGACCTTTTTCGAAATCGTCTCATATTTCCCATAAGGAATGAGCAGGGGAGGGTTGTTGGCTTTGGTGGCCGTGCCCTGGATGAAACCCTTCTGAAATATCTTAACTCCCCGCAAACAGCGGTCTTCGACAAAAGCGGCGTCCTCTACGGACTGGACCGCGCCAAGGGGGCCATCAGGGGGCAGGGTTTGGCCATAATCGTGGAAGGCTATATGGATGTGATCGCCGCCCACCAATTTGGCATGACCAACGTGGTTGCCTCCATGGGTACCTCCGTCACCCCCAGACAGATAGACCTCATTAGGAGGCTTGCCGCAAACCTGACCCTGGCGCTGGATGCCGATGCTGCCGGAGATGGGGCAACCCTTCGCGGCCTTGAGATTGCCAGGAAGGCCTTTAGCCAGAGGCTCACCTCCATGTCTGACTGGCTAGGGGGAACATCTAAGCTCAGGGGCGGGCTGAAGATCACGCTGCTCCCCAGGGGAAAGGATCCCGATGAGGTGCTCAGGGAGAGCCCGGAGGAATGGCAGAGGCTGGTGGAGGAGGCCTTGCCCTTGGCGGATTACTTCTTTGAGGCTGTCACCTCCAGGTTGGACCTGACCCGGGAAGAGGACCGGGCATTGGCTGCGGAGCGACTTTTGCCCTTCATATCGGAGATGGAAGATGGTGTGGAGCGGGAGCTCTATCTCAAAAGGCTGGCTGGCTTGGTAGGGGTGGATGAAAAAACCCTGCAAACCAGGGCAGCTGAGCTTCGACCTACAAAGGGGGAAAGGGCAAAAAGGGTGGTATCTCTTCCCCCGTCTCAGCTGCTGCGACATCCCGTGGAGGAATACTGCCTCTCCCTGCTGCTCCAGCACCCTCAGCTGAGGGCTATCGGCGAGCAGTTTTCCGCTGAGGATTTCGAGGGCACGGAAAACCGTGAGCTCTTCCTCGCCTGGCGCGATTCGCCAGATGAGGAGACGCTGCGGCAAATCCTCGATGTCAACCTCCGAGAGCATTTTGAGTCGTTGATGAACAGGGAGCTTCCCCCTGCCAGTGAAAGGGAATTGGAGACCGCCCTTGTCGATCACCTGCGGCGCTTGAGGGAGGAAAGATTGAGAAGGTTGAAGGTGGTGGAGGGGGTGCTCATTTCGGAGGCGGAGTCAGAGGGCGATAAAAACGTAATAAAGGAGCAGGTGGAAACGCTATTGCAAAGCGGATTAGAGGTAACTGCCCAGCTGAAACGCCTTTTCGAAAAGGAAAAAAGCGAGGTGGAGTGGAGCGATGAGCTTGGGAAAGAACGAAGATCTTAAGGACCTCCTTGGCGACGGGGGGGAGGGCGCTGAAAAAGGGGAAAACCTCTCCCATCTTGAGCCGGAAGTGGATTTGAATCAGCTGGTGGAAATCTACCGCGCTCTGTCCGGTAGCGACATAGTGATCGAGGATGTGAAGCGCTCGGCTGATGTATGGCTGGAGCCAAGTGCTGAAGTTGAGGAGTCGGAGGAGGAGGTAAAGCCCGAGATTGAACCTGAGGCGGATGTGGAAACGGCGCTGGAACTGGATCAGGAGATCATCGATGACCCGGTGCGCATGTACCTCAGGGAGATCGGGAAGGTACGCCTTTTGAGGGCTGAGGATGAGAAGCTCCTGGCAAGCAAGATGGAGCTGGATAGACATGTGAGGAAGATGGAGGAGAGTTGGGCTGCTAAATTTGGCAGGCCTCCAACAGCGACTGACATCGTGACCGCCGTTTTGGAAGAGCTTTGTCAATTCCCCCCCCTCATCGATGTGCTGAGGGAAGAGCTGGGGTTGCCCCCCGATGGCTCCCTGGGGGGGCTGATTTCCCACCCTGGGTTTCGCGCTGCCATTGATAGGGCAATGAACCAGGAACTGGTGAGCGCCATCGCCCAGAGGAGGGGGGAAACCCCAGCCGAGGTGGAAAGGGCTCTGGTGAGGCTTTCCCTGGATAGCCACCTGCTGCCCCCCTTTATCCTGGACATAGTGGGCAATAAAACCCTCGATGAGATAGGTGCCCTGCTGGAGGAATCCCCCTTCCGTGCTCACCTCGCCCTCAAGGAGAGGGAGGCAGAGGCATTTCTAGACACGATCGATCGGGAGGCGGCCAAGGCGGAAAGGCACCTCACCGAGGCAAACCTGCGCCTGGTGGTCAGTGTGGCCAAGAAGTATATTGGCAGGGGAATGTCCCTTCTCGACCTGATCCAAGAGGGCAACATCGGGTTGATCAGGGCAGTGGAGAAGTTCGACTATCGCAGGGGATACAAGTTCAGCACCTACGCTACCTGGTGGATCAGGCAGGCCATCACCAGGGCCATTGCCGACCAGGCGCGCACCATTCGCGTCCCGGTTCACATGGTGGAGACCATCAACAAACTGCTACGCATCAGCAGACGCCTGGTTCAGGAGTATGGGCGGGAGCCCACCAGCGAGGAGATCGGTAAGGGGATGGATATCCCCCCGGAGAAGGTGAGGGAGATCATCAAGGTTTCTCAGGAGCCGGTATCCCTGGAGACCCCTGTTGGTGAGGAGGAGGACAGCCATCTCGGTGACTTCATCGAGGACCGCTCGGCCATGGCCCCTCCTGAGGTAGCCTCTCATCAGCTTCTCAAAGAGCAGATCGATGATGTGCTTTCCTCCATCAATCCCAGGGAGCGGAGGGTGCTTCAACTCAGATTTGGCCTTGAGGATGGGCGCAGCCGCACCCTTGAGGAGGTAGGCAGGGAGTTTGGGGTCACCCGGGAGCGCATCCGCCAGATCGAGGCCAAGGCGCTGAGGAAGCTACGCCACCCCAGCCGCTCCAAGAAGCTCAAAGATTATCTAGAATAGGTCGAATTTGAAGGTAGTAAGCACCGTTTTCCTCTTTTTGGGCGCTGTCTTTGCCCTGCTCCTCATCGCTGCCGGCATCCTTGGCTATCTGGTCACCGGTCCAGCGCCGCGGCAGGGGGATACTGCCTCCATACCGGTGAGCCAGGAAGCGGCACAGCGCTTCGATCAAAAGATCGAGGCCTTGGAGCAGGAGATAGACGAGGCCTCGGCTATGGGGGAGAGAAGGGAGGTGGTCCTTTTCCTCACCGAGGAGGAGATCACCTCCAAACTGGCTGAGCTTGCCGATGCCAACGAGCTGCCCGTGGATGTAGATTACGTGGAGGTCCATCTCGAGGATGACAAAGTCTATGGCTTTGCCATAGTGGATCTGGGCATCGATATGCAGGTTTCCGTCGAGGCCGAGATAGGGGTTGAAGGCGGAATGCCCGATACAGGGATCGAGAGCCTTAACATAGGTAGGCTCCCTATCCCCAAAACGCTGATCGCTCAAGTGATGAGGGCCCTTATCAGGCAGATGGAGGGAAGGTGGGAAGATCTGAATATAGACCTGGAGAACGTGGCTATCCAGAACGGGGCGATCCGCATCACCGCGGTGACCAGGTGACCATTAACGAAGCATATCCCACAGCTTTTTCCCCCGTGCCGAGGCCATCTGCTTCACCAGTTTCTGGGTTTGGCGGAACTGATTGAGGAGCTGATTGATATCCTGGGGGGTGGTGCCGCTGCCACGGGCGATGCGCCGCTTTCTGCTGCCATCGATGACCTCAGGGTTGCGCCGCTCCTCGGGGGTCATGGAGAGGATGATGGCCTCAACCTTTTTTAATTTCCCTTCATCCATCTCCGCGGGGGCGCGGCGGGCGATGGCGGAAAGCCCGGGGATCATCTCCACCAGCTGATTTATGGGCCCCATCTTCTGCATCTGCCGTAGTTGCTCCAGGAAGTCCTCCAGGTCAAGGGTGGCATGGCGCAACTTCTTCTCCAGAGCCCTTGTCCGCTCCTCATCCAAGGTCTTCTCCGCCCTTTCGATGAGGGTAAGCATATCCCCCATGCCCAGGATGCGCGAGGCCAGGCGGTCGGGATGGAAGGTTTCAAAGGCATCCGACTTCTCCCCGGTGCCGATGAACTTGACGGGCACCCCGGTAACCGATTTGATGGAGAGGGCGGCCCCACCCCTGGCATCGCCATCCATCTTGGTGAGGATCAGCCCACTGAGCCCCACCCTGGCGTGGAACTCCTCGGCAGCGCGCACTGCGTCCTGCCCCGTCATCGCATCCACCACCAGTAGCACCTCGGCGGGGTTTAGCTCCCGCTTCATCGCTGCCACCTCCTCCATCATCGCCTCATCGATGTGCAGCCGCCCCCCGGTGTCGGCAATAACCCAGGAAGCACCCAGCTCCTTGGCCCGCTTCATGGCATGGGCACAGATGGAAACCGGCTTTGAGGAGATATCCTCCCTATAGACGGGGATTTCCAGCTGCTCTCCAAGCACCACCAGCTGCTCTATGGCGGCGGGTCGGCGAAGGTCAGCAGCAACCAGCAACGGGCGCTGTCCCGAGCTCTTGAGGTGGAGCGCTAGCTTTGCTGCGGTGGTCGTTTTTCCCGAGCCCTGGAGCCCAACCAGCATCGCCAGCGTCGGGGGGTGGCTGGACGACGCCAGGTGAACGGGACCCCCTCCTAAAATCTGGATAAGCTCCTCATTGACGATCTTTACTACCTGCTGGGCTGGGGTCAGGCTCTCCAGAACCTCGGTGCCCAGGGAGCGCTCCCGCAGCGTGGCGATGAAATCCCTCACCACCCTGAAGTTGACATCGGCCTCGAGGAGGGCAAGCCTCACCTGCCGCAGCGCCTCATCCACATCCCCCTCGCTAAGCCTGCCCTTTCGGCTCAGCCTTTCAAAAATGCCCCCCAGCCTTTCCGATAGAACCTCAAACATAGGCCACCCGGGCCTATTTTAGCTGGCCCAGTCATCACGGTCAAGGGCGGGCGTGGTAGAATAGGGGGAGGCTATTCTTAAGGGGGCGATCATGTCTTCACTAACCTTTTATGGCGGGGTGAGGGAAATCGGTGGTAATAAGATCCTGGTGGAGGATGGTGGCAGAAGGGTGTGGCTTGACTTTGGCATGAGTTTTAGCCAGTCAGGTAGGTATTTTGCCGAATTCCTTCAGCCCAAAAAATATAACGGCGTGCTCGATTTCCTGGAGGTAGGGCTGCTCCCCAGGCTACCGGATATGGGCGGCTTTTATCGGCAGGATTATCTGGCCCACTCGGGCATGGAGACCTGGGATGGGGCGGCATATGACGGCGTTTTTCTGAGCCATGCCCATGCCGATCATTCCTTCTATATCCACTTCCTGAGGAGGGAGATACCCATCTATGCCTCTGAGGTTTCGAGGCAGATCATGGCGGCCATTGAAACTACCTCCTCCTCGGGGTTTGCCGATTTTTTGAATTTCAAGGAGACCTTCAAGCTAAGGCCCAAGAAAGCGGGTGAGGGATTGATGAGGGTTCGGGGCGAAGAATCCAAGCTGGAGCGCGACTTCAGGGTTATCCAGGAGGGCGAAAAGGTATTCATTGGCGACATAGCCATCGAGGCACTGGCAGTAAATCACTCCCTTCCCGGGGCAATGGGCTTCATCGTCCATACCTCGGCGGGGGCGGTGGTTTACACCGGCGACCTGAGGTTTCATGGCTATGGGGGTGATCTAACGGCAAGATTTGCCCGGAAGGCAGCCGAGGCCCAGCCCATCGCCCTCATCTGCGAGGGGACGCGTATTGATGAAGAGGCGGGACTCAGCGAACAGGATGTCCAGGATAGGGTGGGGGATGTGGTGCAACGGACGAGGAACCTGGTCATTGCCAATTATCCGTGGAAGGACATCGAGCGGATGAGGAGCTTTTACGAGGTGGCAAGGACAAGTGGGCGCAGGCTGGCGCTCAGCCTGAAGCAGGCATATCTGCTCAAACTTCTGGAGGGCACCGACGCCGGCGCCCCCTCTCTCGATGACGACCATGTAGCCATTTACATCGATAGAAAGGACTGGGGGCTGATCACCAAGCCCGGTTATCCTAGGGATATCGTGGAGCAGGATTATGAGGCTTGGGAGCGGGAATTCCTCGGCTACCCCAATGCGGTCACCTGCGAGGATATCCACCGAGATCAGGGGGACTTCATGGTCAGGATCGATTTCTTCGACCTCACCGACCTCATCGACATCAGGCCGGCGGAGGGCTCGTGCTATATCCGATCGGTGACCGAGCCGCTGGATGAGGAAGCGGAGATCGAACTCGAGAGGGCGGAAAACTGGCTGAAACATTTTGGGCTTTACCCCTACCACCAGATCCACGCCTCAGGTCATGCCTCAGGGCTTGAGATCAAGAGGCTGATAGCGGAGATAGGTCCGAAGGTGGTCTTCCCGGTTCACACGGAAAACCCGGAGCGATTCATAGATATCGTCCCTGGTGGGATGAGGGTGGTTATCCCCGAAGCGGGTAAGAAGTATACGATCTGAAGGGAGTTTTCCTTTATCGCTGGCGCTTAGGGCGAAAAGGGTTTGGGGAAGAATTCCTCTACTTTAGCGTCTCTCTCCTTCAGGGCCTCCTTGAGCCCCTTCTTTTCCCTTGCCTCCCAGAAATCGAATTCCCCTGGTGGGATATCCCGCTGCTGCATCCAGTTTAAGGCCTGCATCTCGGTGAGGAATCTCCAAGCCGATCCCACCCCTCTGGCCTCCATCTGAGCGTTTATGCTCTCCTTGGCGGCCACCATGCCATCGCCCGGGCTGAGGCTCAGCGCCTGAGCGTATCTATCTACCTCCTCCTCCAGCCTATCCCGGGGAACAACCCTGTTTATCAGGCAGATCTGCTCCGCCTCCCTGGCATCTATATACCTTCCCAGGTAGAGAAGCTCCTTGGTCTTCTTCACCCCGATGAGCCATGTCCAGAGGGGGGTCCCGGTCAGGAGCCCCATCCTCAGCGATGGGTCGCCAAAGACGGCATCCTCGCTGGCGATGGTGATGTCCGACGCCATGGCGTTGTAGCAGCCGAGGCCGAGGCAATGTCCATGGACCTGGGCAATGGTGGGCTTCAGGTAGTTGAAGATGTACTCCAGCCTTCTATTCCAGCGGGTGCCCCATCCGATGAGCTCTTTTGCCGAGCGACGACCTCGCCGGTTGGGCATCACCTCGGCGGTATCCACCCCGCTGAGGTCCTGCCCCACGGAGAAGCAACGCCCTGCCCCCTCGATCACCATCACCCTCACCTCTATGTCCGTTTCCTTCTCTCGCAGCAGGTTGTCCAGCTCCTCGAGCATGAGGTCATTTATGGCGTTCAGCTTCTCAGGCCTATTTAGCGTTATCTTGCCGATCCCGCTCTCTTGCTGGTAGATGATGGTCTGGTACTGCATTTCCTTCCCCTTTTTAGGAGCCACGCTTTCTTTTGGGGGTGGCGTGAGCTGCCCTGTCCTTCAGAAAGCCCTTGAGCCCTCCGTATTTCTTGGCCCTATAGAAGCTAACCTCATCAGGGCGGAATCTCACCCATTGAATGCTGACATGACCTTCATAATGGGCTCTCCAGTGCGCGCCATATCCGGTTATGTCCAGCAGCCCGTTCACAAACTCCTTGGTCACCGCCAAGGCATCGGGGGGGATGGTGGCCAGGGCCTCGGCCCACTTCATCACCTCCTCCTCCAGCTTATCCCGGGGCACTGCCTTATTTATGGCGCCGGTGGCTTCCATCTCCTTTCCCGAGAGCTCGGGAAACATGTTTCCTGCCATCATTCTGCGAGAGCCGCTGGGCCATGGGCCCAGGTTGGCGCCGTAGACTCCAATGGGGGCAACCCCAAAGCCGCGAACGCCGAACTGGGCATCCTCGGCGGCGATGGTTATGTCGCAGGCGGCCTGGATCTCTCCCCCAGCGCCGATGCAGTATCCATGAACCTGGGCAATGGTGGGCTTGGGGAAATTGAACAGGTCCTCATGTTTGTTGCAACGCCGCCTTTCAATGTTGTAAAAATCCCTAACCGTGGGGGTAAGATCGGGGTGTACCGGTGGTGACTCCTCCCCTATGGGGCTGGAGAGGTCATGGCCGGCGGAGAAGGTGCTCCCCGCCCCCCTTATGATCACCACCCTCACCTCGGGGTCGTCGTTAGCCTGGTGCAGGCCGGCAAGCATGTCCTCGAACATCTTATCGTTGATGGCATTCCTCTTCTCCGGCCGGTTGAGGGTGATTCGGGCGATCCTGCCCTGCTTCTCGTAGAGGGCGGCGGTATATTCCCTCCCCTCATAAGGGGTGAACTCCCACTGCCTCTTCTGGTACTGGGTAACCCATTTGGTGATTTGACGAAAGGTAGTCATGTTGAGCCTCCTTCAGGGTGGGCTGGGGTGGGGAAGAGCCCGTCAAAGGGAGCATCCCTTTCCCTAATGGCGCCCTTCAAACCCAGGCTATCCCTTGTCTCCCAGAAGTTGAATTCGTCGGGTTGAAAGCCTCTTCGCTGTACCGAGCTTATGGAATGAAGCCCGGCGGCAAAGGCCCAGGCGGCGGAGAGCCCTGATATGTCGAAGGCTGCCCGCCCAAAGGTAACGTGCGGTGCCTCACCATCGGCCCCAGCGATCCCCCCTGCGCTGAGGTCTATGGCCTCTATGGCCAGCTCCACCTCCTCCTCTAGCCTATCAGGGGGGACAGCCCGGTTCACCAGGCCGATTCGCTCCGCCTCTTTGCCATCGATGTACCTGGTGGTGAGCAGGAGTTCCTTTGCCCTCTTGGGGCCCACCCGCCAGGTCCACAGGGGATTGATGGTGGCATATCCCATCCGCAGCGATGGGTCGCCGAAGATGGCATCCTCGGCGGCGATGGCGGTGCGGCACATCATCATCAGGTCACAGCCCATGGCCAGGCAATAGCCATGAACCTGGGCAACGGTGTGCTTGGGGTAGTTGAAGATGCGCCGCCACCTCTCCATGAGGCGTACGTCGGCCCTGAAGATAGAGGCTAGCGGAGACCTCAGCCTGGGGTCGGGGGGCATTATCGCCGAGGTTCCCTCCCCGCTCAGGTCCTGCCCCACGGAAAAACAGCGCCCTGCCCCCTTGATCACCACATATCTTATCTCTCCATCCGCCTCCGCCTCTCCCAGCGCCTCCTCTATCTCCCCCAACATGAGGTCGTTTATGGCGTTCAGCTTCTGGGGGCGGTTGAGGGTGATGGTGGCAATGGGCGGCTCCTTCTCATAGATGACGTTCTCATAGGCCATGGTGAGCCTCTCCTTTCAGCAAATAATTCAAGGCCAGTAAAGCTTCTTTGCCTCCTTCCTCAGCTCTGCCCTGAAATCGGGGTGGGCCAGGGCGATCATCTCTTCAGTCCTCTGTCTCTGGGTCTTGCCGCGAAGGCAGGCGATGCCCCGTTCGGTAACTATGAAGTCGGCAAGGGTTCGAGGCACGGTGATGGCGGTGCCCGGTTCGTGAGTGGGCACGATGCGGGATATGGTGCCATCCCTTGCCGTTGAGGGCAGGATGGTAATACAGCGACCACCTTTGGAGAAGGCGGATCCGATGGCAAAGGCGAGCTGGCCTCCGGTGCCGCCCAACATCCGCGTTCCTAGGGACTCAGCGGTTATCTGTCCGGTGAGGTCGATGGAGAGGGCGTTATTGATGGCCACCATGTTATCGTGGGCGGAGATAGTCCTTACGTCATTGACATAGTTTACACTGTGGAGTTCAAACTTGGGGTTCATATGCACATACTGCAAATCCTCCAGGCTGCCACCCACAGCGGTGGCGACTGCCTTTCCCTTGTTGATGGTCTTATGTTTCCCGGTGAACACCCCCTCGCGGATCAGTTCTACCACCTTTCCCGGGGTGTGCTCCGAGTGCCAGCCAAGGTCTTGCCTGTTATCGAATATGCCTAGCTGAGGCAGGGGCTCTGTGGTGGTGCCCACACCGATCTCCAGGGTATCGCCGTCCTTGATCAGGGTGGCAAGGTGCTCGGCGATGCCCTTAACCTCTTCCCTGACGCCACTAACTGCCTTCCCTCGCAGGTCGGCACGACCGGGGAGCTTTTCCGAGGGGGTATGCTCCACGAAGTAGTCTATCTCCGAGACGTGGACATAGTTTGTGCCGTAGGTCCTGATGAGGCGGCTATTCACCTCTGCCAGAACCAACTTGGCTCGTTCTACCTGCTCTTTCTTATTCCAAACTGACTGACCAAAGCTACAAAAGCCGTGTTCATCGGGGGGCGATACCTCCACCAGGACAACGTCTATAGCGATTTCGGCGGCCTCAAGCCCGCGAAGGCCGCCAACGGCCATATCACACCTCTGCTCAGCCATCATATCCCAAACGATGGGCATGCCAAATCCTACGATTATGTCGAAGGACTCCTCCCAGCCCCGGTCATACCAGCCAAAGTCCCGGTCAGGGGTAGGCACCAGCACCTTGACCCCCCTTAGCTCTTCCTTTCTGGCGGCAAGGGCCAATCCCAAGGCTTGGGTTTGCCTGCCTGCGGTGAAGAAAACATGGCCCCCGGACTTGATGTGGTTCACTGCCTCCTCGGCGGTTACCAGCTTCCTTTCATATTCTTCTTGCCATGGTTTCATTTTTGCCTCCCGGTTCTCGTCCTGGATTTTATCATCGCTGGTAGCGGAGGTCAAGGAAGATATTGACCAACCCGCCTCCTTGGTGCCACAATTGACGCGAGCTTTTTAGAGGAGGGGCAATATGATTCCCATCAAGCTGGCGCTGAGGAACTTCATGTGCTATCGAGAAAACGTGCCCTCCCTTTCCCTCCAGGGCATTCACCTGGCCTGCCTTTGCGGCGATAACGGAAACGGGAAGTCAGCGCTCCTGGATGCTATGACCTGGGCCCTCTGGGGAAAGGCGAGAGGGGTTGAGCGGAGGGGTGCTGACAATCTGGTGCATTTAGGCAAGGCGGAGATGGAAGTCGAGTTTGAGTTTCTCGCTGGTCAGGATAGATACCGCATCCTTCGCAAGTGGACTAAATCTGCTCCAAGGCGCAAGGGAGGCGGTAGTCTGGAATTGCAGCTTGCCACGGATGGCGAATTTAGGCCCATAACGGGCAACACCATGGACGAGACGCAGAAAAAAATCATTCAGATCCTGCGCATGGACTATGAGACCTTCATCAATAGCGCCTTTTTGCTCCAGGGGCGCGCCGACAAGTTCACCATAGCGGATCCCAGGGAACGCAAGGAGATCCTGGCCAATATCCTTGACCTCTCCCTCTACGATGAGCTGGAGGAGCGGGCAAAAAGCCGCGCCAGGGAACGGGAAAGGGAGATGACGGTTCTGAAGACGGAGATAGAGGCTATGGATCATGAGCTGGCGCATAAGGGGGAGTATGAAGCCCAGCTCCGTGAGGTGGGGGAAGCGATTGCGGAATTGGAAAGGGATTTGCAAAGACAGCAGGGCGTGGTGGATGCCCTCAGGGAGCAGAAGAGGGGGCTTGACCTGAAGAAGCAGCAAGGGGAGGAAATAGATAGTCGTATCAAACAGGTGGAGGCAGAGCTAGCTTATTTTGAGCACCAGGTTGCAGCCCACCGCCAGAAGATAGAGGGATATGAGAGGGTGCTTGCCAGCTACCAGGAGGAGCTAGCTAAGGTCCACTATGGGCTGGCTGAGCTGATGAGGTTAGAAGAAGGGCTGGTGGAAAAGAGGGGGAGGGCTGAGGAGGCTTCAAATCGAATCCATCATCTCACATCCACCAATGCCCGGCTGAAGGAGGAGATGAACGAGCTCAAAGAGAAGCTTGACCTCCTATCTAAGGGGGAGGAAAATTGCCCCTTATGTGGGACGGAATTGGGGGTAGAGGGGAGGGAGAGGATCATGGCCAGCTACCAGGCGCAGGGGAAGGAGAAGGCCGACTCTTATCGGATCAATGAGGGGGAGGTAAGGCAGTTGGAGGTGGAGAGAAAGGCACTAACGCGGGAGATAGGCGAGCTGGAGAGCAGGATAACCTCGGGGCGGGCTCAGTGGGAGAGGCAGCGGGAGGCCCTGGAGAGGGACCACGCCGAGGCGGAGAGTTCCCTGCCTGGGGAGAGGGAGGCCGTGGCGCAGGCCAGCGATGCCCTCCACGGGCGGAAAGCTGCCCTTATGGCTGATATCCAGAGACGGGAATCAATGGCGGCGGAGATCGCTGCCCTTCCCCAGCTTGAAAGCAGCCTGGCAAGCGCTGAGCAAGCCCTTGAGGAACTAACCCAGCGACAGCGAGCGGGGCGCGACAAACTGGTAGAGCTGCAAACGGAGTTGAAGCGCCTCGCCTCGCTGGAGCGAAGCAGGATGGAGAAGAACGAGGCATTGCTAAACGCATCCAAAGAAAAGGCGATCTACGATGAGCTCGCCCTTGCCTTTGGCAAGAGGGGGATTCAGGCCCTCATCATCGAAACGGCCCTTCCCGAGATCGAGGAGGAGGCCAACCGGCTTCTTTCCCGGATGACCGATGGCAGGATGCATGTGAAGCTGGAAACGCAGCGCCCTCTCAAAACCGGGAAGGGTGAACCAGTGGAAACCCTTGACATAAACATATCGGATGAACTGGGCACGCGCCGCTATGAGATGTATAGCGGTGGGGAGGCGTTTCGCATCAACTTTGCGCTGCGCATCGCCCTCTCCAAGCTTCTGGCACGGCGAGCCGGAGCCCCGCTGCCCACCCTTTTCATCGATGAGGGATTTGGCACCCAGGACAGCAGCGGCAGGGATAAGCTGGTGGAGGCGATAAACTCCATTCAGGAAGACTTTGATAAGATCATCGTCATCACCCACATTGAGGAGCTCAAGGATGCCTTCCCGGTGCGCATCGAGGTGAGCAAGGGAGAGGAAGGTTCGTTTTTCGAGGTCATCGAGGCGGGCTAGTAATTGACAGAGGGCGGTTCTGCGCTTAATATTTGCTACACTGCTCCGAGTAGGTTGAAAATGATCATTGATGCCCACTATCATCTCGAAGAGCGGATGGAAACGGTGGATCGGATGCTCGATCAGATGAACCGACACGGCATAAGTTGCATCGCCCTCATCCCAACAATGCAGGACCCCTTCCATTTCGGAAGAATCGCCGAGAAGTCGTCGGCAGTGATGCGGAAGGCGCTAACAGGCAGATTGCGTAGCGCGGGATTACGCATGTACAGGTCATTGGTGACCGCCGATGGGAAGTTCTTGGTCATGAACGAGCGCTACCCCATCTACGATGAGCCCGACAATGAAAGCGTGGCGCGGGTTATGCAAGCTCACCCGGATAGGTTCTGCGGCTGGATATTCGTCAATCCCAGAGTAGCCGACCCGATGGCAGAGGTGGAGAAATGGGTGGGAAAACCCGGCTGGATCGGGGTGAAGACTCATCCCTTTATGCATCGCTACCCCGTGGCGATGCTCGACGACGTCGCCGCTTCCTGCGGCGACAAGGGCTTGCCTATACTTTTGCACCTGGGGGGAGACCGGGAACGTGGCGACTACCGGTACCTGCCTGAGCGACACCCGAACCTGAAGGTCCTGTACGCCCACGCTGGCGTGCCTTTCTATAGAGAGCTCTGGGATTACGTCAAAAAGAAGGACAGCGTTTTCGTGGACCTGTCAAGCCCCTACCTCGACGAGCCGTTGCGGCTCAGCGCCGTCAAAGCCCTCGGAGCTGAAAAGTGCCTTTACGGTACCGACGGCCCCTATGGCTACCCCGACACTGACGGCTTATACGACCACGGCAAGATATTGAATGAGATTCTTCAGTGGCCTCTACCCGATGCAGACAAGGAACGAATCATTGGAGGCAACTTCATAGAAATTACGGGCAGCTGACGCGGCCGATTTTTCTTCCCTACACTGCTCTGAGGAGGTTAAGATGGCAATCGAGGTAACGGTCAAGAGGACGGAGCCAAGGACGGTAGCCTTCATATCGATGAAGGGATCTTACACCCAGATGGGGGAGGCTTTTCCCAGGCTCTTTGGCTGGGTTGCAGAGAAGGGCTACCCCATAGCTGGGCCCCCCACGGGGGTTTACCTCAATGTCCCGGGGCAGGTGCCCGATGAGGAGTTACTCTGGGAGCTCCAGTGCCCAATAGGTGGGGACATTGTTCCTATCGGGCCTGATGAGCGGGGCCTGGGTGTCAAGAGGGTGGAGGGGGCAGAGGTCGCCGCCACCATGCACAAGGGGCCTTTCCACGAGGTGGGCAAGACCTATGCTGCCCTGACTGTCTGGATTATGGCGAATGGCTATGAGATCGCTGGGCCGGGGGAGGAAATCTACCTCAGCGAGCCGCAGAAGACGCCCCCGGAGGAGCTTCTCACCGAGGTCAGGTTCCCGGTGCGGAAGAGGTAGGAGGCTGGCACTTTGCCATTTTCGAGGCGGGATTCAAGATTTGGATGTACTCAAAATATAGTAAAAGCCTCCGAAACATTCCTCATAATCAACTTCGTTGCATTTTGATTTAATGTAAGCGGCCACGTCTTGGTGCAAGTCAATTGCTCCAAATTTTCTACTAAACCATTCCATGAAGGGGTTCCCGAGCTTGTATGGCATTCGGGAACTAAGTCTCATTCCTATCACCGCAAATTTACCTTCTGGCTTCAGCAGATGAAATATCTTATCAACCGCAGCCCCATAGTCAGGCATTATTTCCATGGCAAACGTGCAAAGTGCTGCATCGAAGAGAATTCCTGGTTCATAATCTGTAATGCTCATATTCACCAGCTCTATGTTTGTCCATTTGCGTTTTATGATTTGCCTCTCTGCTGCCTTCAACACACCTGGCGAAAGGTCAACCCCGACAAGCCTTCCGTCGTTACGTAAATAACTTTCAATAATCTTGAAATTCAATCCTGTGCCACAAGCTACATCGAGGACAATAGAGTTGCCGGTTAAGTTCAAAGAGGCTATGGCTTTTTTTCGATAAATAGAATTTTCCGTACTGCGGCTAAACAATGTGTCCAAGTACCAGAACAGGGGAATCTTAACAGACCTATCGTATGATGCTCTAATTGCATCATCGTCAAGCTTCATAGTGTTCATGTCCTCAGTTTAGGATGCGTTTCGCCCGATCCGCTGTGTCCTGCCCTGTGCCTATTGTAGCACTTCTCCTCCGTCAAACTATAGCTCCAGCTCCTCAGCGAGTCGGAAAAGACGCCCCTGGAGGAGCTCTTAACCGAGGTCAGGTTCGCGGTGCGGAAGAGGTAGAGGGCTTGGGCTTTGCCATTTTCGGGCGGGGTTCAGAATTTGGGGCAACGTTTTGCGGGCTTTGCGAAGTGCCGAAGGCATTTGGGCGAAGCGTAGCGAAGCCGCGAAGCCTGTGTTAGGCAAAGCCAGGCTATTATTTCCTCCAAGCACATCCCAATAAGTGGAAGCGCCCGTTCATCGCTTACGAATCTCCTTTACACGCCGATTGATAAGAAAGAACATAAACCATCCGAAAAGCCTATTACTCGGTGGCATAGGTTCGCCTCTCTTTCTGGCCTCCGTCATTGCATCATCTAGGGAAGCAAAAGTACCAACATCCTTAACAATCCATGGTTTGAACAAGATGAGGTTTGTCTCTCCGTCCCAATCAATCGTAGGGATCTGCTCTTTCGTAAAGGACCCCATTCTAAGGCCTGTCTTATACCATGCTTCATCCATTAGCCCCTCACAAGCTATCCACCCCTCAGCAAGATAGCACTCACACCAAGGGTGTGTTATAAACGGCATCCTATCATACATAAATCTAGGAGCAATGTACTCGAGGAGTTCCTTGCGCAGATGAACATAATAGCATCTTGCCGGAATTCCAACCACCCGCAATAAAGCAATCTGAAGATTGGTTTTAGTAAAACAGAATCCTATCCCTTTCTTAAGCGTGTGCGATGCTTTTGCGTCTGGGTAATCCATGCCAAAGGGTATTTGTTCCCTTACAAAATAGAATATTTTCAACGCTGCCTCTTTCGGAGTTTCGGCACCCCTGATAATCTCCTTTGCTTTTTCCTTCAGCTTTACGTTATCACAGTCACATAACTTCGTTGGCATTAGATATTCATCCATGCCTTCCGGTTTTTGCCATGCCATTTTATTACCCCCTTTACGTTGGAAGCTGCGTTTCGCCCGATCCGCTCAGTCTTCCCTGTGCCTATTGTAGCACTTTTACAGCCCTATATCCTCAGCGATTCCTTGCATCGCCTCAAGCCCCAGGGCGATGAAATCCTCAAGCTCAAGGCCAAGCTCGCTGCACTGGGCGATCTGCTCCCGGTTGGCCCCGGCGGCAAATCTCTTCTCGCCGAAGCGCTTCATCACGGAGTCCGCACTGAGCTCGGCGAGCTTTTTGTCGGGGCGAACCAGGGCTGCGGCGACGATGAGGCCGGTCAAGGGGTCGGCGCAGAAAAGGGCCTTATCGAGCAGGGTCTGGCAGGGGATGCCATGGGCTTCGTTATGGCACAGGATGGCCTGCGCCATCCTATCGCTGGCCCCCAGCTCCCGGGCGATGTCCGCCCCCAGCTTGCTATGGGTTGAGGGGGCGTCCTCGGTGAGTTCCACATCTATGTCATGGAGGAGCCCGGTAAGCCCCCACTCCTCCTCATCCTGGCCAAACCTCCTTGCCAGCGCCCTCATGATGGCCTCGGTGGCCAGCATGTGGTTGATGAGGTTCTGGTTTTCCACGTTGGCCCTGATGGAGGCTAGGGCTTCATCCCGGGTCATCGCCTCTCATCCTCGGATGTCCTCGGCGTATTATAGCTTATCTTCCTGGAGATAGTTACTTCCGGCTCGTGCTCGGCCAGCTTCACCTTGAGATACTGCCCGGTGAAGGAGCCCTCGATCTTGGCCACCTCCTCGGGCGTTCCGGTGGCGATGACATATCCCCCCTCATCGCCGGCACCAGGACCCAGGTCGATGATGTAGTCGGTATTCTTGATCAGGTCCAGATGGTGCTCGATGAGGATCACGGTATTGCCCGTATCCACCAGGCGATGGAGCACCCCGAGCAACGCCACCGCATCCTCAAAGGATAGCCCGGTGGTGGGCTCATCCAGGATGTAGAGGGTCTTGCCCGTTGCCCTCTTGGAGAGCTCGGTGGAGAGCTTCACCCGCTGTGCCTCGCCCCCGGATAGGGTTGTGGCCGGCTGCCCCAGCTTGATATAGCCCAGACCAACGTCCTTGAGCGTTTCCAGCTTGCTTTTCACCCTGGGGAAGTGCTCAAAGAAGGAAAAGGCCTCGTCCACGCTCATCTCCAGGACCTCGGCGATGTTCTTGCCCTTAAATCTGATCTCCAGCGCCTCCCGGTTGTAGCGCTTTCCCTTGCACACCTCGCAGGGAACGGTGACATCGGGGAGAAACTGCATCTCGATCTGGATGTAGCCAGCGCCGCCGCAGGCCTCGCAGCGCCCCCCCTTAACGTTGAAGGAGAAGCGCCCTGGGGAGTAGCCCCGCATGCGGGCGTCAGGCACGGTGGCGAAGAACTCGCGGATGGGGGTGAAGGTCCCGGTGTAGGTTGCCGGGTTTGAGCGCGGGGTGCGCCCGATGGGCGACTGGTCGATATTTACCACCTTATCGATGTTCCCCAGCCCCTCGATGCCATCGCAATCCCCGGGGCGCTCCTTGGCCTTGTAGAAGACCTGGGCCAGCTTCTTATACAGGATCTCATCGATGAGGGTGCTCTTGCCGCTCCCGGAGACGCCGGTGATGCAAACGAATCTCCCCAAGGGGATATGGACATCGATATTCTTCAGGTTGTTCTGGCGAGCTCCCCTGATCACCAGCTCCTTCCCCGAGCCGGGGCGGCGCTCTTGGGGAAGGGGGATTTGTTTCTGTCCGCTTAGATACTGACCGGTTAGGGAGTGGGGGCAGTTCATGATATCCTCGATGGTGCCGGCGACCACGATCTCCCCACCGTCATCCCCGGCGCCGGGCCCCATATCGATGATGTGGTCAGCAGCCCTCATCATCGCCTCATCGTGCTCCACTATCAGGATGGTATTCCCCAGATCCCTGAGCTTCTTCAGGGTTCTGATGAGGCGATGACAATCGGCGGCATGGAGTCCCACCGTGGGCTCATCGCAGATATAGAGCACCCCCATGAGGCCGCTGCCGATCTGGGTGGCCAGGCGAATTCGCTGCGCCTCGCCGCCGGAGAGGGTGCTCGAGGGGCGGTCAATGGTGAGATAATCCAGTCCCACGTCCTTGAGGAAACCAAGCCTTGCCTGAATCTCCTTGAGGATCTGGCTGGCGATGAGCAGCTCGCGCTGGCTCAATAAGGGCCTAGCCCTCCCATCGCCGGAAAGACGCCTTAGCCAATCCAGCGCTTGATCCACAGCCATCGCCGTCACCTGGGCGATGTTTTTGCCGGCGATGGTCACCGCCAGGGATTCGGGCTTCAGTCGCTGCCCGTTGCAGGCGGTGCAGGGGTGGGTGGACATATAGCGCTCGATCTCCGATTTCATATAGTCGGATTCGGTCTCCCGGTAGCGCCGCTCCAGATAGGGGATCACCCCCTCATAGGAGGTGTAGTACTCGCGAATTCGGCCAAAGCGGTTTCGATATCGAACCAGCTCCCCCTCTTCGCCATAGAGGATGAGCTGAAGGTGGCGCTGGCTCAGCTCCCGCACCGCCACGTGAACGGAAAAGCCATAACGCCGTGCCAGGGATTCCAGCTGGCTCAGGTGCCAGTAGCTCATGGAGCCGGCCCTGGCCCAGGGCTGGATCGCCCCCTCGGCAAGGGAGAGCTCTTTATTGGGGATCACTAGGTCGGGGTCGATCTCCATCTTCACCCCCAGGCCGGTGCAGGCGCGGCAGGCTCCATGAGGGCTATTGAAGCTGAAGGTTCGGGGTTCGATCTCCCCCAGGCTTATGCCGCAGTGCACGCAGGCGAAGTGCTCGGAGAAGAGGAGCTCCTCCCCATCGACAATGGAGACCAGCACCACCCCGCCGCCCAATTTCAGGGAGGTTTCCACCGAATCGGCGAGGCGGCTCTGCTGTTCCCCCCCCTCGATGATTAGCCTATCGACCACCGCCTCGATGGTATGCTTCTTATTCTTGTCCAGGTTGAAGTCCTCGGAGAGGTCGTGGATTCGCCCATCGGCCCTGACCCTGACATATCCTGCCTTCCTCAGGTCCTCGAAAACTCCCTGATGCTCCCCCTTTCGGTCCCTGATCAGGGGGGCCATTATCATGATCCTGGTCCCCTGGGTTAGCTGGAGGAGGGAGTCCACGATCTGCTGCACCGTTTGCCGCGCGATCCTCCGCCCGCAATTGGGGCAATGAGGGTGTCCCACCCGGGCGAAGAGAAGCCTCAGATAATCATAGATCTCGGTTACCGTGCCCACCGTGGAGCGGGGATTTCTCCCCGGCCCCCTCTGATCGATGGAGATGGCGGGGCTCAGCCCCTCGATATAGTCCACATTGGGCTTCTCCAGCCTCCCCAGGAACTGGCGGGCATAAGCGGATCGCGACTCCACATAGCGACGTTGGCCCTCGGCATAGATGGTATCAAAGGCCAGGGAGCTCTTCCCCGAGCCCGAAACCCCGGTGATCACCACCAGCTTGTCCCGGGGGATGACCACATCGATGTTCTTCAGGTTGTGCTCCCTTGCCCCCTTAATATATATGGCATCTAAAGGCATTATCTGTTCCCCTGCTTATTGGTAACATTCTATTTTATCACCAGATGAGAAGCCAAACAAGGGTGATAAAGGGGTTTCGCAATATGACGGCATTTGCATTTGACACCCCAGTGGTGTATACTGAGTCGGAGGTGGTGTCCGAACTTGGCCGTGTTTCAGGATCGCGGCCCTAAAAAGTGGCTCAGTGGTTTGCGGAGAGGCTCTAGCAATCCGATAGAAAGGGTCTTGAGGCGCAAGGTCGATCGGCTAGGGACGACCACCGAATCGAGTAGGGAGGTCTGATGATGGCCTTGGCGGACAAGACTTTGGTGTGTCGGGATTGCGGTCAGGAGTTCATCTTCTCCGTAGGTGAGCAGGAATTTTACCGCTCTCGCGGGCTGGAGAGGGAACCCAGTCGCTGTCCCGAATGTCGGGGTGCTAGGCGAAGTGGAGGTGGCTACGGCTCACCGCGGGAAATGCACCCGGCAATTTGTGCTGCATGCGGCAAGGAGACTGAGGTCCCCTTTGAGCCCAGAAGTGGACGGCCGGTATACTGCCAAGAATGCTTTGCCAAGTTGAGAGAACGCCGTTAAGATTCTCAATGGAAAAAGCCGAGGCGTCTTTCTGAGAGCGTCTCGGCTTTTTCTTAGGGGGTGTGATGAACATCGGCGCATGTAAACTGAGGCTCCGCCTGCCGGAGAATCAAAGCCTAAAGGGCAAGCGGCAGGTGGTAAAGTCGATCACTGAGCGGGTGAAAAACAGGTATAATGTCGCCATAGCTGAAGTGGATGACCAGGAACTTTGGCAGATAATCACCCTGGGGATAACCTGCGTCAGCACCAGCCCTCAGCACGCCAACGAGGTTCTGTCCAGGGTGGTGGATTTCATCGAGAAGACTAGGCTTGACGTGGAGATGCTGGATTACGAGATGGAAATCCTCCATGCCCTTTAGAGCATCATGGATACCTTGGCCTTCCTTAACCATTTGAAAAGCCTCCCCTCCTATAAGGGCCAGATGGTCCATGTGGAGCACATCCCCGGTCGGGATCCCAGATACGGGGAGCTCGGGGAACCGCTTCATCCCGCCCTCAAGGAGAGGCTTGAGGCGCTGGGGCTATTCCCCCTTTATAGCCACCAGGCAAGGGCGATAAGCGCTGCCCTGAGCGGAGAGAACGTCTTCGTGGTCACCCCTGCTGCCAGCGGGAAGACCCTTTGTTACAACATACCGGTGCTGGATAGGATGCTGCGGCAGAGGCGGAGTCGGGCGCTCTACATTTTCCCCACCAAGGCGCTGGCACAGGATCAGCTAAGGTGTCTGATGGAGCTGGCCTCGCCGCTGGGGATAAATTGTGCCACCTTCGATGGCGATACCCCACCCCAGGAGCGAGGCGAGATAAGGAGGTCCGCCCAGATAGTGCTGACCAATCCCGATATGCTCCACCTGGGCATCCTCCCCCATCATAATTCCTGGTCTAGGTTCCTGCGCCAGCTCAATTATGTGGTGGTGGACGAGGTTCATGTTTACCGCGGAATCTTCGGCTCCCACGTTGCCAATGTGTTTCGCCGGCTAAGGCGTCTGTGTGGCCTCTATGGGGCAAACCCCCAGTTCCTTTGCTCCTCGGCCACCATTGCCAACCCCGAGGAGCATATCGAGAGGCTGGTTGGCCTGCCCTTTGAGCTCATCGATGAGGATGGCTCCCCCTATGGGGGGAAGGATTTCGTTTTCTGGAATCCGCCCATTATCGACCAGGCCAGGTCCACCAGGCGCAGCGCCAATACCGAGGCCACCCTTCTCTTCGCCGAGCTGATAGAGGGGGGGCTACGCACCCTCACCTTCGCCAGGTCGAGAAAGCTCACCGAGCTCATCTACATCTACACCAGAGACCAGCTGGCCAAGGAAAATCCAGGGCTTGCCCTGAGGATAAAGCCCTATCGCGCTGGCTATCTCGCAGAGGAGAGGCGCCAGATCGAGCGGGAGCTTTTTGGGGGTGAGCTTCTGGGGGCGGTGGCAACCACTGCCCTGGAGCTGGGGGTTGATATCGGTCACCTCAATGCCACGGTGCTCACCGGCTACCCGGGGAGCATCACCAGCACCTGGCAGCAGGCGGGAAGAAGTGGCAGAAGAGGGGAAAGGTCGCTCACCTTTCTCATCGGCCTGGATAACCCCCTGGATCAGTATTTCATGTGCCATCCCCAGGCCTTCTTCGGCGAGAGCTTTGAGAACGCCCTAACCAACCCCCATAACCGCCACATCCTTAAGCCCCACCTGTTCTGTGCGGCCTGGGAGCGCCCCCTGGATGAACGGGATGGGGAGCTTTTTGGTCCCGGCTTCGATGAGGCCAGGGGGGAGCTGGAAGAGGAAGGATTACTTAGGAATCGCGATGGTCGGTGGTATCCTTCCCCCACCCCCAGCGTCTCCTATCCCGCCGAGGAGGTGAACATTCGCTCCATCTCTGCGCAGCGCTACACCATCATCGATCTCTCCCCGGGCTATAGGGAGCTGGAGACGGTGGAAGCGGCAGTTGCCTTTTTTCACATCCATCCTGGCGCCATCTACCTTCATCAGGGCGAAGCCTACCTGGTTACTGAGCTTGACCTTGGAGCGCGCACTGCCTCCGTGGTGCCTGTAGATGCCGATTATTATACCCAGACAAAGGATATCACCGATGTAAGAGTTCTTAAGCTCGATCAGGCGAAGGAGGTGGGGCAGGTAAAGGTCTATCTGGGGGAGGTGGAGGTTACCACCACGGTGGTGGGCTTCAGGAAGAAGAGGCAGTTCACCGAGGAGGTCATCGGGGAAGAGCCCCTGGACCTGCCGCCCCACTCCTTTCCTACCGTGGCCTTCTGGTTCGACATTCCGCAGCGGATTGACGATGAGCTTGGGGTGAGGGGGCTTGATTTCGCCGGGGGACTCCATGCCGCAGAGCACGCCTCAATAGCGCTGCTCCCCCTCTTTGCCCTCTGCGATAGAATCGATATCGGGGGTCTTTCTACCCCCCTTCATGCCGACACCGGGAAGGCCCAGATATTCATCTACGATGCCTATCCTGGTGGCATCGGCATCGCCCAGAAGGGATTTGAGCTGGTGGTCGAGCTTTGACAGGCAACGCTAAAGGCGCTCTCGGAATGCCGCTGCGAGGCTGGCTGCCCCAGTTGCGTTCAGTCGCCCAAGTGCGGCAATAACAATGAGCCTTTGGACAAGAGGGCGGCAGAGCTCATCCTGCGCAGCCTGCTTGCCACTTTCTGAGATTATGGTAGAATATCCTGGGACAACTTCCAAAAGGGGTGGGGTGAGATGGCAGGCGCGGTGACCAAGAAAGAGAAGCAGCTAAACGTAGAGTGGATCAAGTGGGGCAGGATCACCTGGGTGAACGTGGAAAAGCCAACCGCCCAGGAGATGGATTATCTGGCCAAGAACTACCCCTTCAACCCCTTTGACCTTGAGGACTGCCTCTCCAGGATCGAGCGCCCCAAGATCGATGACTATGAGAACTATCTCTTCTTGGTGCTCCACTTCCCCGTATTCAATAAGCAGGCTCGGGTAACCACCCCCAGCCAGGTCTCCGTCTTCATCAGTGAGGACTACGTGGTTACAGTTCATGCCGGTGACCTGAAGCCGCTGGTGAAGCTTTTTAAGGACTGCCAGCAAAATGAGGAGGCGCGCCGGGAGAACATGGGGCGAAGCTCGGGCTATCTCCTCTACCGCGTCCTGGACCGGCTGGTGGACTACTGCTTCCCCATCATGAACAAGATCATCGCCAATGTGGAGGCCACTGAGGATAGGCTCTTCAGCGACCATGCTCGGGACGTGGTGCGGGAGATCTCCCTTCTGCGGCGGGACATCATGGCCTATCGCCGCATCATCCGCCCCCAGCCTAGCATCTTTAAGTCCCTTGAGGAAGAGGATTACCCCTTTCTCAAGGAGGACCTGGACGTTTACTTTGGGGACATCGGCGACCACATCGTCAAGATCACCGAGACCCTGGACGAATATAAAGAGGTGGTGGAGGGGCTCAGTGCCAGCAGCGATTCCCTCTTTTCCCACCATGCCACCGAGATAATGAAGATGCTCACCATCCTGGGCACCGTTCTGCTCCCCCTTCTGCTGCTCTCGAGCCTTTATGGCATGAACGTCCCCCTTCCCTTCCAGAACAGCTCCTTCGCCTTCCCCCTCATCATTCTGATAACGTTATGCGTCTCCGCGGCAATGCTTGCCTACTTCCGCTTCAGGCGGTGGATATAGAAAGCCCCCACCCTTTGAGCTGGGGAAAGACCGGTGCTCATCCTGCTTATCGGGATCTACATAGCCTGTGAGCTAATTGCCAATGTTACCGCCTCCAAGCCTGTAGCGATGGGCGGCATTGTGGTGCCCGCCGCCGTCTTCATCTACGCCTTTACCTTCACCCTGATCGACCTGATCAACGAGAGATTGGGAAAGGTGAGGGCCAGGCAGGTGATATATGCTGCCTTTGCCGCCAACTTTCTGCTCGCCATCTACTGCCAGTTTGCCATCGCCCTTCCTCCCGCCCCCTTTTATCAGGGGCAGCAGGCCTTCAGTGGGGTATTGGGCTCTACTTGGCGCATCGTCATTGCCAGCCTCACCGCCTACCTGGTGGCCTCCCTCATCGATGTGGAGGTCTTCGCCTGGTGGCGGCGGAGGATAGGAAGGTATAGGTGGGCCAGGGTTCTGGCCAGCAATTCCGTCTCCACCCTGGTGGATAGCGTCATCTTTATCACCATTGCCTTTGGCGGCGTTTCTGGCTATGATGTTCCAGGCTTGATCGGGGGGCAGTATTTGGTGAAGATGGGGATCACCGTGGTGAGCATACCGCTGATATATCTGGTGCGGGCAAGGCCGCTGAGAATGGAACCGGAAAGGCTGGCATAACATGGAGATCAAGATCCTGGGGGCCCATAACTGCGAATCCGCTGACGCTAGGCTGGTATCCCTGCTCATCGATGGGACCATAGCCATAGATGCAGGCAGTATCACCTCCTCCCTTTCCCTCCCTGCCCAGCGCGGGCTGAAGGCGGTGCTCATCACCCATCATCACTTCGACCACATCAGGGACCTGGCCACCCTGGGCATGAACCTCTACGGGTGGGGCAGCATCGAGCTCTATGCCCCGGAGCGGGTTTTCGGCGTGCTCTCCTCCTATCTCTTCAGCGATGAGATCTATATCGATTTCAGCAAAAGGCCCAGCCCCCAACGGCCCACCTTCAGATTACACCCCGTTGAGCCCTATAAGGAGGCGGTAATTCATGGTTATGCCGTTCTGCCCCTGCCGGTAAACCATAGCGTGCCCACGGTGGGCTATCAGGTCGGTTCCCAGGGAAAGTGCCTTTTCTATACCGGCGATACCGGAAGAAATCCCCCCACGCTTTGGGAAACGGTCTCGCCCCAGCTTCTGATCACCGAGGTGACCCTGCCCGATGAGTTTGAGGCCCAGGCCATCTCCGCCGGTCATCTCACCCCTGGATTGCTCAAGGAGGAGCTTTTGGAGTTCAAAAGATTGAAGGGCTACCTGCCGCGCATCATCATCGTTCATATGAATCCTTCACTGGAGGCCAGGATCGGGGAGGAGGTGGAAAGCATTTCCCGGGAGCTGGGGGCGGAGATCTGTTTAGGCCATGAGGGGATGAAGGTCGTCCTGTAGCGGGTGGTGATGAGAACTAGATTTATCGTTGATGCCAATGTGGGGAGGCTGGCGCGGTGGCTGAGGATGATGGGCTACGATACCCTTTTCTTCAATGGGGCCGATGATGGGGAGCTCATCGCCATTGGCCTCAGGGAGAGGAGGGTGGTGTTGACCAAGGACACCCAGATCATGAGGAGAAGGGTGGTCAACAGCGGAAAGCTGAAAGCTCTCCTCATCCAGGGCGATGATGTCAAGGATCAATTGCGCCAGGTGGTGAAGGCGATGAACCTGGATCCAGAGAAGTGGCAGTTCACCCTTTGCCTGGAGTGCAACCAGCCCCTGGTCCGCAGGGCGAAGGAGGAGGTAAAGGACCTGGTGCCCCCCTATGTCTTCCAGACCCAAAGCCAGTATGTGGAATGCCCTTCATGCCACCGCATCTACTGGCGGGGCACTCACTGGCAGCGGATGAAGGGGGAGCTCAGGCGGCTGATGGAGGATGAGGAAGGCAGCCTTTATATATGAGCCAGCGCAGGCGACCCATTTCCTCAGGGAGGACCATGTGCTCACCCCCACCCGCCTCCAGTTGACCTTTGAGCTTCTCCAGTCCTATGGGGCCTTTGCCCAGCCTTCCTCCCGGTGGATAGTCCCCAGGCAGGCTGAGGAGGGGGACATCCTCTCCTTTCACACCCAGGATTATGTGGCTATGGTGAAGAGCCTGAGTTCGGGGGAGGAGCGCTCCGATGCCCTGGCCTATAACTTCAGTGCCCAGGGCGATAATCCCCCCTATGAGGGGATGTATGAGGCATCGGCGCTGGCGGTGGGAGCATCCCTGCTTGCCGCTGAGCTGGTGGAGAGCGGCGAGGTAGATGTCGCCTTCAACATCTCGGGGGGGCTGCACCACGCTGCCCCAAATTATGCCTCCGGCTTTTGTATATTTAACGATGTGGTCATCATACTTACGTCTCTGGTGAAAAAGGGACTCCGGATCGCCTATATCGACATCGATGCCCATCATGGCGACGGGGTTCAGTACGCCTTCTACAATAGCGATCGGGTGCTCAACATATCCCTTCACGAATGGGGAAGGTACCTCTTTCCGGGGACGGGCATGGTTGATGAGATGGGCAGCGGACCGGGCACCAGCTACTCGGTGAACCTGCCCCTTTTCCCCTATACCGATGACCAGCTTTACCTCTGGGCCTTCAGGGAGGTGGTTCCCCCCTTGATAGAGAGGTTTGAGCCGGACATCGTGGTCACCCAGCTTGGCTGCGATACCCATTACCTTGACCCGTTGACCCATTTCGTCCTCACCACCGAGGGCTATACCGAGGTGATAAAGGAGATAGCAGCCCTTGCCCCCCGGTGGGTTGCCCTGGGGGGCGGTGGCTACGAGATGGGGGTGGTGGCCAGGGCTTGGACCCTGGCCTATGAGGTGATGATGGGTCGGGACTTTCCCGATGAAATCCCCCCGGAATTTGAGCAGCGCTACGGGCTGAAGAAGCTGAGGAATGATGCCGAGCTCGCCATCGATGACAGGTTCAAGGAGCAGGCTCGTCTCTTTGCCGAGAAGGGGGTGGAGCAGATCAAGAGGGCTTTTTCGCTCTAAATCCTTTTTCCCGAATTGGCTGAATTTCTTAACAGAGATGGGTTTCTATGATTCGTGAGGCGCTCTTATATGAGAAGTTGAAGGGCGAAAAGGTGAGATGCAATACCTGCCCTCGCCACTGCCTGCTTGGGGAGGGGAAGTGGGGCTATTGCTTCACCCGCCAGAATCAGGGGGGCAGGCTCTTCAGCCTGATCTATGGGGAGGTTGCCTCCCTGTCCATAAACCCCATAGAGAAGAAGCCGGTATTTCACTTCTATCCGGGGAGCCGCTGGCTTTCTCTGGGGGCGCTGGGGTGCAACTTCCGCTGCCCCGGCTGCCAGAACTGGGAACTTTCGCACTCTAGGGGTGGATCTGCTCGCTACCTCTCTCCAGAGGAGTTGATCTCCCTAGCTAAAAGATACCATTGCCTTGGCATTTCCTGGACCTTTAACGAACCCACCATCTGGCTGGAATACACCCTGGATGGAGCTAAACTGGCAAAGGAGCAGGGCCTCTATACCAACTACGTCACCAACGGCTATATCACCGAGGAGGCCCTGGATGCCATCGGGCGCTATCTCGATGTATACCGGGTGGATATAAAGGGGTTCTCAAGAGCTTCCTACGCCAGCATTGCTCACATACCGGACTTTGCTCCCATCTTAGAGGCGGCCAAACGGGCGAAAGAGAGGTGGGGGATGCATGTGGAGCTGGTGACCAACATCATCCCCGGATTCAACGATGACGAGGATGAACTGAGGGGAATTGCCCACTGGATATGTGAGGAGTTGGGCCCCTACACCCCATGGCATGTAACGCGCTTCTTCCCCCATCTCAAGCTATCCCACCTGGAGCCAACCCCCCTCGCCACCCTGGAGAGGGCCGCCGAGATCGCCCGGGAAGAGGGACTGGGCTATGTATATTTGGGCAATCTTCCCGCCCATACCGGTGAGAACACCTATTGCCACCACTGTGGAAGGCTCGTTATTAAAAGGCAGGTCTTCGATGTCCTGGAGTATAACCTGAAGAAGGGGAGATGTCGCTATTGTGATACCCTGATACCGGGCAGGTTCGATTAGCGCCCTGCGGGCAAAGTTTGATTTGCCCCAAATTTGGGCATTTTAGCGGAAAGCCAATCCCCGTAAATCATTTAATCTTCATCGGTGGCGTAAAAAGGGCAATTTTGAACCTTTTAAGGCTTTTCTAAGCCTGACCTGTCCTTCCTGGACATATCTTCGGTTACCTCACCCAGCCATCGCAGGTAGTCCTCATTGCCCGCCAAGATCGGCAGGGCGATAACCTCGGGGACCGAATAGCTATGGTTTTCTTTGACTAACCTGATAAGCTCATCTAGTAGCAGTGCCTTGGTCTTGACGATTAATAAGACTTCATCGGCGGAATCCATTTTCCCCTGCCACCAGAATTTGGAGTGAACCTTGGGGACAAGGTTGACACAGGCAGCCTTCCTGGCGCCAACCAGGATATTGGCTATCCTTTCGCCCTCCTCCATGGTGGGGGTGGTCACCAGAACCACTAAGAATTCCGGCTTCAACTCTCATCCACCTGGCAGATTTTTACCTTGCCCCACAGCCCCATCTGGTCATCCTTTATGATCAATGCCCCGCTAAGCCCATCGATTTGCTGGGCCAGGTCTATCCCCTTGGGGATGTCCCTAGCCTCCCTGACCCTATTGCCGATGGCGGTGGCGGCGGCATCGGCCAGGGCAGCGGATGGCGAGAGCACGATGACGGCATCGGCCCTGCCAAAGCTAAGGGAGTGCCCCACCGTTCCCGAGGAGGTGCAAATGCCCAGAGGCGTTTCCTGGGGCTCGATCTCAAGGGAAATCCTCCCGGTGAAGCGGGATTCCCCGGCATAGACCCCCACCCGTCTCCCATGGTGAAGGGCAAGGAAGATATCCCCCCCATTTTCCACGATCACCTCTGCTGAGAATCTCATCAGCTCCCTGCCCACCGCCTGGGCAATTGCCCCGGCCACCGCTGCCATGGGGCCGACCCCCGCCTTTTTTGCCGCCTCTGCCATCTCCCTCACCATTTCGGGGGCATCCTCGGCTACCGGCAAGGGCTCCAGGGCGGTGAGAAATTGGGGGTGGCGCTCGATGTAGCGTTCCAGGGGGGCACGGCATTCCTCGATCGCCCGCCTCGCCTCCCTGCGCAGGTTTCGCTGCGCCCGAAGGTAGAGATCCGTTTCCTTAACCGTTATCTGGAAGGAAACCAGGTCATTATCCTTTACCCAGTGGCGATAGGTCCTGGGCTGATACACTAGAAGTGCACCTCCATTGCCCGTGGCGGGCAGGCTAGCACACAAATCTCGCAGGCGGTGCACCTATCCTCGAGGAAGTTCACCAGCCTGGTTTTGGGATCGAGGGCTAGGGCACCTGTAGGGCAGATGGCGATGCAGGCTCCACAGTGGGTGCACCTCGTCTCATTGCGAACGATGTTCTGTCCCAGGGATTGAATCCTTACCCCCACCTCCTGTAGATACCTAATGCCCTGATCGTAGTCCTTTTGGGCGCCGCTCAGCTCCAGGATCAGAAGTCCCTCCTCATTGGGGGTCACCGAGGCCTTTAGGATGTTAAGCACCAGGTTGTGCTCCTTAACCAGCTGGTAGATGATGGGCTGATCTACCAGACGCGGGGGGAAATGTAGAACTACCCTTCTAGAAATAGCCATCTTCGACCTCCGTTACTCCTCTATCGGGCGCTCCTTTAGCGGCTTGAAGGTTATCCCCGCCTCCACCCCGGGCAGCGACGCCACCGGCTCGGTGAGCAGGAAATCCCCCCTCACTATCCACTCCTTCAGGGTGTTGGCGATCTCCACCGCCTTGGGATAGCTGGAAAGGGAGGCGGTGAGCACCTCCTTCTCCTGGACAATTATCCTCCCGCTCTTCAGCTCCCCATAGCTCGCTTCCCCCAGGATCTCTGGGCTTCGCTGGGGATAGGCCTCGGCATAATCCACGATGGGGGCGAAGATCTCCTCATCCCTCACCGCAGTGTAGCGCAGTATCTCCTCGGAGAGGATGGGGATGGGTATCCCGATTCCCACGGTCAAGGTGCAGCCATAGCCAACCATGCTGGCCCCCACCAGCCACTGGGGCTTCATCTGCTTCAGATCGCCGATGACCGTCAGCGTTCCCGCCCCTCTTGTGGGCACCCCCTTATCTGAGCGCGGCACGTTGGGGTTATGCTGGGTGCCATGCCAGGCTACATAACCAATCCCTCCGCCCAGAAATATCCTGGTTCCGATGCCGATGGTCCTATAGTAGGGGTCGTTAAGCAGGGGGGAGAGCTGTCCCGCACTGGAGTAATTGGCACTGCCCAGGTTTGGTTTCAGCACCCCCATATAGGTATAGAGGGTCTTGTCGGAGAGGTTCACCGCCACATTGTAGTTCTGGTAGGCATTCCTGATGTTGAACAGCACCGCCTCATTCATGTCTTTTATGTTGGTCCAGGTTTCCATTCTCTTCCTGGGGTAGCAATCTGTGCCGTAGGCAGATACTGCTAACCTCACATCTTTACCTGCCACCAGCTCCTCGATGACATGCCCTCCCCCATAATTGAAGGCTCCAGGATGAATCCTGTTCCTGGGGTCATCGTCGGGAAGGGCAGTGGCGCCAAGGAAGATGTCCACTGCGGCAATCCCGGTATAGGCGGGGACGTCGTTGAGATAGGCCCTACCCCCGCCGATCTTTATCCTTGGCTTTGAGTGCCCCAGGTTGAAGTAGGCGCCTGAAGAGCACATGGGACCAAAGGTTCCGGTGGTCACCACGTCCACCCGTTGGGCAGCCTTCTCCACACCCTCCTTTTCCACAAGGTCGATCACCTCCTCGGCGGTCACCACCACTGCCTGCCCCTTACGGATCTTTTCATTGATTTCGGCGATGGTCCTTGTCAACTCTTTCCACCTCCACAGATTTTCATCCTTTTCGGCTATCCATGAGCCATGCCATCAGGCTTTTCTTGCTGGGGTTCATCCTGGTGAACCTTGAGGGATTCCTCAAGCCGCTTCAGGCGCTGGGCTAAATTCTCCTGCTCTGCCAGGACGTGCCTGATGGCCTCACTCACCGGATCGGGCAATCTTCCATGTTCCAGGTCCAGCACCGGCCTCCGCTCCTCCTCCACAGCTCGCCCCGGAACCCCGACCACGGTAGCCCCGGGGGAGACCGACTGCACCACCACCGAGCCAGCGCCAATCCGGGCCCCATCGCCTACGGTAATGGGGCCAAGGAGCGTGGCCCCCGCCCCGATAACCACGTTGTCGCCGATGGTGGGGTGGCGCTTCGCCTTCACTAGCGATGTGCCTCCCAGCACCACCCCCTGATAGAGGAGCACATCATCCCCGATCTCCGTCGTTTCCCCAATTACCACCCCCATCCCGTGGTCGATGAAGAAACGCCGGCCAATGCTTGCCCCGGGATGGATCTCGACCCCGGTCAGAAAGCGGTTTAGGTGAGAGAGGAGACGGCCTGAGAGGCGCAGCTTATGTCGCCACAGGAAATGGGCCAGGCGGTGAAGCCAAAGGGCATGTAACCCCGGATAGCAGAAGAGGACCTCCAGGGTGTTTCTTGCCGCTGGGTCCCTGGCAAAGGCGGTCTTAACGTCTTCCTTGAGGATGGAAAAGGGGTTAACCACTGTCCTTACCTCCTGGTGAATCGAAAAGCCCGGTGCTCAGATAGCGCTCCCCGGTATCGGGCAGGACCACCACGATGAGCCTGCCCTCGTTTTGGGGCCTTTTGGCTACCTCCAGGGCGGCCCATGCTGCTGCTCCTGAGGATATGCCCGCCAGTATTCCCTCCTCTCTGGCCAGTCTCCGGGTCATCTCTGCCGCATCTTGGTTGCTGACGGCGATGACCTCATCCACCAGCTCCATCCTCAGCACCTGGGGAATAAATCCGGCGCCGATGCCTTGGATTTCATGGTGTCCAGCCTCGCCCCCGGAGAGGACCGGCGATCCCGCTGGCTCTACGGCGATGGCCTTGAAGGTTGGCTTCCTCTTCTTGATAACCTCGGCCACGCCGGTGATCGTTCCCCCGGTGCCCACGCCGCAAATTAGGATGTCCACCCTTCCCTCGGTGTCCCTCCAGATCTCCTCGGCAGTGGTCTCGCGGTGTATCTGGGGGTTGGCCGGGTTTGTGAACTGCTGCGGCATGAAAAAATTGGGATTGTCGGCCACCAGCTCCTCCGCCTTTCTCACTGCCCCCATCATCCCCTCTGAGCCCGGGGTTAAGATAAGCTGAGCCCCGAAGGCGGTGAGCAGCCTCCTCCTCTCCAGCGACATGGTCTCAGGCATGGTGAGGATCAATGGATAACCCCTGGCAGCGCAGACAAAGGCCAGGGCTACCCCGGTATTGCCGCTGGTGGGCTCGATGATCACCGTGCCCTTCCCGATGGCCCCCATCCTTTCCCCGGCCTTGATCATGGAGACGCCGATCCTGTCCTTCACGCTAGCGCAGGGGTTAAAGAACTCCAGCTTGGCTACCACCTCTGCTTTTAGGCCCTGGGTCACCCGGTTCAGCCGGAGCAGGGGGGTATTCCCTATCAACTCGGCAATATCCCTAGCAATCCCTGCCATTCCCTTCCCTCGTCAAAATGATAGAATTACAACTTAATCATTCTAGCCAAAATATCATAGAATGGCAACTTTGCCAAGGGCTGTCCTTGCGCAAAGACGGAAAAGGGAATAAAATTGCATTGCGAAGTCTTGGGGAGGTAGAAAGATGTTACAGGTGGAAGGTCTGAAGGTGAAGGTGGGGGGGAAGGAGATAATTCACGACATTAGCCTGAACGTCGACATTGGTGAGACCCTTGTTCTCTTCGGCCCCAACGCCAGCGGCAAGACCACGTTGCTGATGGCGATAATGGGCCTCCCCCGCTATGAGATAACCAAGGGCATGATCATCTTCAAGGGACAGGATATAACCCATTTGCCCGTGGATGAACGGGCCAGAATGGGCATAGGCATTCTGTTTCAGCGTCCCCCGGTGGTGCGCGGCGTGAAGACGAGGGATGTGGTGAAGGCTTGCTTGGGTGGCAGGGAAGACGGTTACGTTATCGATCAGCTGGCTCAGAGGTTAAACATGGTTGACCTCTTGGATCGGGAGGTGAATTATGGGTTTTCCGGCGGCGAGGTCAAGCGTTCCGAGCTTCTGCAGCTGATGGCCCAGAGCCCGGAGTTCGTCCTTCTCGACGAGCCCGATTCGGGGGTTGATCTGGTCAATATCTCCCTGGTGGGAGAGATGATCAACGAGCTTTTGCAGAAGGACCGGATGCGCACCAGAACCAGCTCCGGCCTGCTCATCACCCATACCGGACATATCCTCGATTATGTAAACGCCGACCGGGCCTGTGTCCTGCTCAATGGTCGGATCTGGTGTCGCGGCAATCCGAGGGAGATTTTGGACAGCATAAAGGCTCATGGCTATGAGGGATGCGAAGTATGTCAGAGATGACACGATCTAAAGCAGCCAGGGAAAGGGCGGAAAGGGCACGGGGAAAACCAGCTCCCCTGGGGGATGATGTCGATCTAGCTGCCTATTCCCAGGCGGCGGAGGAGCATAACTATGAAGAGGACCCCTCTCGCCTTCAGCCTCAAGCCAAGGAGCGCATGCTGGAGACAGGGGTAATGCTGGATGACCCTTCTCAGCGTTCGGGTACCTTCCTCCAGATAGACCACTCAGTGGTCCATAGCAAAGCAGGGCAGGAGGGGGTGGAGGTGATGAGCAGCGTGGAGGCGCTGGAGGAATATCCCTGGCTCGGGGATTACTGGTGGCGAGCGGTAGCTGTTGACGCCGATAAGTTCACCGCCCAGGCGGAGCTCTACCAGAATCATGGCTATTTCATACGGGCGCTTCCAGGAGTAAAAGCCATCCAGCCGGTTCAGGCCTGCCTCTACCTCACCCAGCATGGCTTAGCCCAGAATGTGCATAACCTGATCATCGCCGAGGAGGGCTCGGAGCTACACATAATTACTGGCTGTGCTACGGCGCCGATGGAGAGAGAAGGCCTTCACATCGGGATTTCGGAGTTCTATGTCAAAAGGGGGGCCAAGCTTACCTTCACCATGATCCACAATTGGGTGCCCCAGATGGCGGTGCGCCCCCGAAGCGGGATAATCGTTGAAGAGGGGGGCATGTTCTTAAGCAATTATATCTGCCTCAATCCGGTGCGCACCTTGCAGATGTACCCTACGGTGCAATGCGTGGGGGAGAATGCCGTGGCTCGCTTCAACAGCGTTCTCGTTGCTCCCTCAGGAACCAATATGGATGTGGGCGCCAGGGTTATCCTCGGCGCCAGGGGGGCGAGGGCAGAGATCGTTTCGCGGGTGATTACCACCGGGGGTACCATCATCGCCCGTGGTCACCTGGTGGGTCAGGTTGCCGAGGTCAGGGGGCACCTGGAGTGCCGCGGGCTTATGCTCTCCCCAGAAGGCAAGATTCATGCCATCCCTGAGCTTGAGGGTTTGGTGGATGGCGTGGACCTCTCCCATGAGGCTGCGGTGGGGAAGATCGCTGAGGAGGAGGTGGAGTATCTCATGGCTCGTGGCCTCTCCCGGGCCGAGGCGATAGCAGCCATCGTCAGGGGATTCTTGAGCGTTGACATCGAGGGGCTGCCACACCAGCTGGAGGCCCAGATCCAGCGGGCAATTGAGATAAGCGAGGAGGAGATGTTCTAGTCCTGGGCCAGCCTCTGCCCGGCCCAAAAAGCCTCCCTCAGTGCTGTGGGATGGTGGGCGATGGCCCCCTTTTCATCGATGCCGCGGAAGAAAAGCTCATCGGAGTAGGTGAAATCGAGGGTTTTGAAGAATATCTTCACCGTAGCCTTGGCCGGCTCAAATAGCTTAGGCCCCCTTGTTCCACCCACGGAGATGAAAAGCCCCTTTCGCCCCCTTCCCCTGTTGGTGGGGAGGGGAAGCTTGAGCACATGTTTCACCACCCATAGCGCTTGACAGCGGTCGATCATCATCTTGGTCTGGGCGGTAAGCCCCATGAAAAAGATGGGGGAGGCTAGGGCGAGGCGATCCGCTTCCCTCAGCTCGGCGTGAACCCACTGCATGTCATCCTCGACGACGCACCTGCCCGTCTCAATACACTTGTCGCAGTGGCGACAGGGGGCAATACACAGCTCACTGAGGACGAGGTGCTTCACCTCGGCGCCCCCGCTCTTTGCCCCCGCCATCACCCCCTGGAGCAATAGATCGGTGTTGCCGCCCCGTCGCGGGCTGCCAGCGATGGCGAGTAGCTTCAGCTTCTCTTCCACTTAGCTTTACTCCAAAGGCAGATTGACCATCACCGCGCTTGCTATCCCCACCGGCATTACCACCGTTACTCCTCTATCATGAGCCCTTGCCTTGGTCTTCGAAATCGGACTCCATAATTGACCATGCTTCGCAAACATGCTTAATTACTTTCTTGAGATAATCCTCACACGCCTGTATTTCTTCCCATTGCCATCGCTGGTCACCGTCTCGATACCATAGATTCACTTTATGCATGTCATATTCCCAAGGGTGCTCTCCCTCTCCAGAGCCAGCCCGCATAGTATCAGTGGGCACATACATGCGGTGAGCGGCCGTGTTCCGATACCAGACCACCCTACCAAACCAGTCAGTTTGCAAGTTCCTGTCAATATGTTGACGCAGCTTCTTCGGCTGTTTCCTCTTTATCTTCCACCAGCGTACTTTGTCGATGGCCAGTCGTGGGCCATAGACTAGGTTGAGTTCCTGCAAAAGTGTGTCATGTGCTGAGACCAACTCGAAGAAGAAGGCATCCAAATACCACTTCAACTGTCTCCATGCAAGGCCAGGGAAGCCAAGCTCGTCTGGCACTTTAGCCGCACCCAGCACCTGCCTGCAAAAATATGCCCCCGCCTCCAGGTTGAGCCTGGTTGCGAAGTGAAAGCGTTGCCAAAGCCAATACTGGTCGTCATCTAGTCCTTTGGGCCTCTTATATGACCGTTCGCCCTCAGCAAAATACACCAAATGGTCTTTAAGCCAATCGCTCATTTCACCACCTCCCCAACATTGTGCTGGGAAAATTGTACTATTGTACTACCGCCTTTTCAACAGCCTCTCGAGGTGAGGTTTGCCCTTGAATACCTTTGACAAAGGGGGTAGTATGCCCACATAATATAGTATATTCCCCAGTGTATTCTAGGGGTTTTGGCGGCGCCAACCAGATGCTCGACTTTTAGGAGTGCCATGAGCAAGTTCAACCAGCTTATTGTGGGAGTTGATCTGGGGGGGAGCAAGATAAATGTCATCCTTGCCGATGCCGACGGCAACATTAAGGGGCGAGACTATAGGGATACCGACGCTGCGCAGGGGCCTGAGGCGGTCATAAACCGGATCATCAAGGCCGTCAAGGAGGTTGTCACCCCAGGAGTGGACATCGCCGGCATCGGGATTGGCGCCGCCGGTGCCTGTGATTTCTCAACTGGCGTTATCACCGCCTCGCCAAACCTGCCACGATGGCGCAATGTGCCGCTGAGGGACATCATCCACCGGGAATTTGGCATTCCCACCTACCTGGACAATGATGCCACCGTCGCTGCCCTGGGGGAGCATCGCTTTGGGGCAGGGGTAGGCGTGGCAAATCTCATCTATGTCACGGTGAGCACCGGGATCGGTGGCGGGATAATAATCGATGGCAAGCCTTATCGGGGGGCTTTGGGCACCGCTGGCGAAATAGGTCACATGACCATCGATGTCCATGGGCCCCGCTGCAACTGTGGCAACATTGGCTGCTGGGAGGCCTTTGCCTCGGGGACAGCCTTGGCCGGGGAGGCGGTAAGGCAGATCGAGGCCGGCGCCCAGACTGCCATCCTCAGCCTTGCCCAGGGCGAACTGGCCAATGTCAGCGCCGAAACCGTCTTCCTGGCGGCCCAGGAGGGCGATAGGCTGGCCAAAGAGCTCATCTCTCAAACCGGCTATTATCTGGGGGTGGGTCTGGTCAACCTGGTCAATATCTTCAACCCCCAGCTCATCCTCATCGGGGGCGGGTTATCCCAGATGGGAAATTTGCTCCTGGATCCTGCCCTCAGGGTGGTGAGGGAGCATGCCTTCGAGGTGTCGG